>CAJTQV010000013.1 GCA_910578385.1 uncultured Muribaculaceae bacterium
GCGACCCCATGCGTGACAGGCATGTATTCTAACCAGGCTGAACTACCGCACCATTTTAAGGTCTTTGCTTTGCATCGGGGAGTCATTCCCTTTTGCGGATGCAAAGTTAGAGCTTTTTTGCGTAAATCACAAATATTTTCAATAAAAAATTTGCATCCGACATAAATTTATGGAATTTAAGGGATGTCTGAATGGGTAAAGAAGGCTGACAAGACTTCTCATGTCCGTCGGCCGGTTGCATGAGAAGCCTTGTCAGATACTCTTAGTGGAATTACGTTTATTTTTCGGGACGGTGTTCGCAGTAGACGCAACGGATGCCGTTGCCGTCGGCCGAGGGACGGAAGAGCGGCTCCACGGCGTGCGCCTCGACGTTGGAGATGCACTTCGCGTTTGAGCAGCGGTGACCACCCTTGATGATGTCAACACCCAGCAGCTCGTGGTGCTTGTCGGCACGGTCGGCCCATTTGAGCAGCGTCAGGATGAGTGCCATGCGCACGAACTTTCCGTTCTCCACCTGACGGAAGTAAGCGGCACGCGGGTCGGCATCGACATCGGTCGCAATCTCGTTCACACGCGGCAGCGGGTGGAGAATGCGCATCTCGGGCTTGGCGTTGCGCAGCTTGTCGGCGGTGAGCACGAAGCAGTCCTTCACGCGGTCATACTCCTCCTCGTCGAGGAAACGCTCCTTCTGCACGCGTGTCATGTAGAGCACGTCGAGCTGGTCGATGACCTCCTCAAGCGACTCCACCTCGCGGTAGGGAACGCCCAACTTGTCGCACACCTCATGCTTCATGTAGCCCGGCAGACGGAGCTCTTCCGGAGCGATGAGCACGACATTGATGCCCTTGAACTTCGAGAGAGCCTTGATGAGCGAGTGGACAGTGCGGCCGAACTTCAGGTCACCGC
Organism: uncultured Muribaculaceae bacterium; assembly: GCA_910578385.1. GTDB lineage: Bacteria > Bacteroidota > Bacteroidia > Bacteroidales > Muribaculaceae > Lepagella. Next base: position 907 of record CAJTQV010000013.1, read on the forward strand.
AGAAGCCGATGGTGAGGTTGTCGAAACGACCTATCTCGCGCTTGATTGTCAGCAGGTCGGTCAGTGTCTGAGTCGGGTGGGCGTGGGAGCCGTCACCGGCGTTTATGACCGGGGTGCGTGAATTGAGAGCCGATACGAACGGCGCACCCTCTATGGGGTGACGCATGGCGATGATGTCGGCGAAACAGTTTATGACACGTGTGGTGTCGGCCACAGTCTCGCCCTTGCTCACCGACGAGCTCATGGCATCGGAGAAACCGAGCACATTGCCGCCAAGTTCCATCATGGCTGAGGTAAAGCTGAGACGCGTGCGGGTGGAAGGCTCGTAGAAGAGGGTGGCGAGCTTCTTGCCCTTGCATGCCTCGGCATACTTCTCACGGTTGCCGATGATATCGAGCGCGAGGTCGATAATCTCGTTAAGTTCTTCCGACGAAAGGTCGGTAGGGTCAATCAGATGTCGCATATATACTGAGTTTTAAGTCTATTATATTCCGGTTTTATCCGACTCTTACGCCTTGTTCATCCAGGATTCGTCGGAGGGGTTGGCCATGAACTGACGGAGACGGGCAACGTCGTCGGGGGCGATGTACTTCTCCTCGGCTGCAACCTCCACGAGAGTGTCGAAGTTTGAGAGGGAATGGTTCTCGACATTGGCGGCTGCCAGACGTTCGAGACCCTTCTTCATGCCGTAGGTGAAGATTGAGATGACACCGAGCACCTCGGCACCGGCCTCGCGGAGAGCCTCGACCACGTCGATGCAGCTACCGCCGGTTGAGATAAGATCCTCGATGACTACTACCTTCTGACCCGGTTCGAGGCGACCCTCGATGCGGTTATTGCGGCCATGGTCCTTGGCGCTTCCACGCACGTATCCCATGGGCATACCGAGCAGGTGGGCTGCGATGGCGGCGTGGGCTATACCGGCTGTGCTTGTACCCATCAGCACCTCCGCCTGAGGATAGAGTTCCTTGACCTTGTCGGCGATAGACTTCTCGACAAGGTTGCGGGCCTCGGGAGAAGTGAGGATAAGACGGTTGTCACAATATATGGGACTCTTTATGCCGCTTGCCCATGTGAAGGGCTTGTCAGGGCTGAGGAACACGGCCTTGATTCCGAGCAGCGCCTTTGCTATTTCTTTTTCCATAACAGGTGTATTTTTTTATGAAACGGACTCTTGGTAAGAATCTATTGCAGGTCGGTCCGGTCACTCGCCGATGAAATCCTTGCAGCAGCGGCGGTAGGCGGCCACGGGGTCTTCGGCTGCGGTGATGGGACGGCCCACAACGATGAAGTCCGAGCCGATCTCGCGTGCGCGTGCCGGAGATGTGATGCGGCTCTGGTCATCCTTGGCGGCATCGGGGTAGCGGATGCCGGGAGTGACTGTCAGGAACTCCTGACCACAGGCCTCTTTGACGATAGCTGCCTCAAGCGGAGAGCAGACAACGCCGTCGAGACCAGCCTCGCGTGCGTTCTGAGCGTACTTTATGATGGTATCGTTGATTGAGCCGGGAATCATCAGCTGCTCGTTGAGAGCCTGCTGCGAGGTGCTGGTGAGCTGTGTGACGGCTATGATGAGAGGACGGTTGCCGTCGGGACGACCCTCCTTCAGACCTTCGAGCGCGGCACGCATCATCTCGATTGTTCCGGCGGCATGGACATTGACCATATCGACATCGAGCGAGGAAAGAACCTTCATGGCCTTGCGCACGGTGTTGGGTATGTCGTGGAGTTTCAGGTCGAGGAAAATCTTGTGACCACGGCGGCGAAGCTCGCGGACAATCTCCGGACCGCCGGCGTAGAAGAGTTCCATGCCTATCTTGATGAAAGGCTTCTCATCCTTGAAATTGTCGAGGAACGCGTAGGTTGCCTCGGGCGACGCGAAGTCGCATGCTATTATGACGTCTCTTTTCATTGCAGAGTGATTTTTTTATTTATATTGGCAGCTGGTATTGATTATTTACCTAATTCGCTTAGCGAACTGATATTGTATTTCTGCATCGCGGCGGGGAGGGCCTCGATGATGTCGCGGCAGGCCCAGGGGCTGAGCAGGTTGGCGGTGCCGACCTCCACGGCTTTGGCTCCGGCCATCATCATCTCAAGCACATCCTCGGCTGTGGAGACGCCTCCGCAGCCGATTACGGGAATCTTGCATGCCTGCGACACCTGGTAGACCATTCTCACGGCAACGGGGAATACCGCCTGACCGGAGAAACCGCCCATGACATTGGCCACGACCGGCTTGCGTGTCCGCAGGTCAATGCGCATACCGAGCAAGGTATTGATAAGGCAAAGGCCGTCGGCACCGGCATCTTCAGCAGCGCGGGCTATCTCAACGATGTCGGTGACGTTGGGCGAGAGCTTCACCACAAGAGGAAGATCCGAGACCTCCTTGACAGCCTTGACTACCTCCGCCACCGAGGCCGGACATGTGCCGAAACTCATGCCGCCGCCGTGAACGTTGGGACAGCTGACATTCAGCTCGATAATCTCCACCTGCTTCTCACCGGTTATGCGGCGGCAGCACTCGCGGTATTCATCGACCGAGAATCCGCTTATGTTGGCGATGATCGGACCATGGAACGCCTCGCGCATACGGGGAAGTTCCTCGGCTATCACAGCGTCGATTCCCGGGTTCTGGAGACCTACGGAGTTGATCATGCCCGAAGTGCATTCCGCAGCACGGGGCAGCGGGTTGCCGAAGCGGGGATGCAGGGTTGTCCCCTTGAATGATATGGAGCCGAGAATGTCGATGTCGTAATACTCGGTCATGCCGTAGCCATAGCCGAAACAGCCGCTGGCCGGAATGACAGGGTTCTTCAGCTTGACGCCGGCCACCTCGACCGACAGGTCAGGGGCCATGATGTTCTTCTCTTTTACTTCCATATCAGATTCTCCTTTTCAAATACAGGTCCATCCTTGCAGATTCGTTTCGGGCCGTTCTTGGTCTCAAGAGAGCAGCACATGCACACGCCGAAACCACAGGCCATGCGGGCCTCAAGGCTCACCTGACCAGGGATGTCGAGACCGTTGCACAGCGCACGGAGCATAGGCAGCGGTCCGCATGCGTAGAAATAGTCGGGGTTGAGGTTCTCCTCGCGTATCACGTCGGTCACGAAACCTTTCGAACCGTATGACCCATCGACAGTAGCCACATAGAAGGGGATGTCGAGGTTTTCGAACTGTTCGATCATGATCATGCGGTCGTCGGAATTGAAACCGAGCACCACGGTGGGAAGTATGTCGGCGGCAATCATGTTCTTCGCCAGACTGTATATCGGGGGACAGCCCACACCGCCGCCAAGCAGCACGGGGCGTTCGCCGCATTTCGACATGTCGAAACCGTTGCCGAGCGCGGGGAGTATGTCGAGTACCTGGCCGGGAGTCATTTTAGACAGGGCCTCCGTGCCGTGTCCCACCACGTCATAGACGATGGTGAGCGAGTCACCCTCGATGTCGCAAACCGAAATCGGTCTGCGCAGCGTGAAGCCGGGCACAGCGATATTGATGAACTGGCCGGGAGCCGAAAATTCGTCGGTCGGTCCCTCGACCACCATCATCATCGTGTTCTTGCCGATCCAGCGGTTGTCCACGACCACATATTTGGTATCATTGCTTCTGGGCATTGTCTACATAAGCTATTTTGCCGTCGGCCACTGTGGCACGCACCACTCCCCAAAGCTCCTTGCCCTCGAACGGGGTGGCCTTGCCACGCGACAGGAACATGTCGCGGCCCACGGTGAATTTTGAATCGAAATCGACCACTGTCAGGTCAGCGCGGTCGCCGGGGCGGAGACCACCCTCTATATTGAAAATGCGACGAGGCGCGTCTGCCATCAGCTCGATCATCCTTGCGAACGATATATGTCCCGGCTTGACAGCGTAGGTATATACGGCAGGTAGCGACAGCTCAATGCCTGTCACACCCATCGCGCTCTTCTCCAGACCACGGCTCTTCTCCGAATCGGAATGGGGAGCATGGTCGGAGGCGATACAGTCTATCGTTCCGTCGGCCACACCTCTTAGAAGGGCCTCGCGGTCGGATGCAGAGCGGAGCGGCGGGTTCATCTTGAAGCGTCCATCCTCCTGAAGGTCCGCGTCGCAGAACGCCAGATAATGTGCCCCCGTCTCGCAGGTCACGGGAAGTCCCTCCTGCTTGGCGCGGCGCACAAGCTCCACACTCTCCTTGGCCGAGACGTGGCAGATGTGCAGACGGCAGCCGGTAGCACGCGACAGTTCGATGTCGCGCTCCACCTCGCGCCATTCGCTCTCCGAGCATATGCCTCGGTGGCCATGCTCGCGGGCATACTCACCGTCGTGAATGTAGCCGCCGCGCAGCAGCGAGTCGACCTCGCAATGTGCGGCGAGCACCATTCCGGTTTTTGCTATCCCCTCCATGGCGCGGCGCATCACTTCTCCATCCTGCACGCCGGTGCCGTCGTCGGAGAATCCGGCCACTCGCGGAGCGAGGGCATCGTAGTCCACAAGCTCGTTGCCCATGCGCAGGCGGGTTATGGTGGCATATGGCTTAACCTCAATGCAGGCATCGCGTTCGATAAGGTCGAGCTGCTCTTGCAGATGCTCCGGTGTATCCGGTGCGGGATTGAGGTTCGGCATGGGGCACACCGTGGTGAAACCTCCATGTGCGGCGGCACGGGTGCCGTCGGCGATTGTTTCCTTATATGAATAACCGGGTTCGCGCAGATGCACATGCACATCCACTAATCCCGGGAGCACTGCTGCTCCGGCGGCGTCGATCACGCGGCAGCCGAGACCGGGAGTCACGTCGGCGCCGACAGCGCTTATCACGCCGTCGGTCACCAGAACGTTGCCTTCCACGAGTTCCGCGCCGTTCCAGACGCGTCCGTTTTTAATGAATATCATATTCAATTTTATGATTTGGCCGCAGCATGGTGCCCTTGCATTGGCCGCGGCATGCCGCGACCCTACAATGGTCGTGCCGTGACCGTGCGTTTTTAAAATTCCTGCCAGCTCTTGATTTCAAGGTCGTCGGGGCTGATGGCGCAGAACGACTTGATGAAAGCTGAGGCCAGACGGGCGTTCGTTATGAGCGGGATGTTGCGGTCGATGGCCGTGCGGCGGATACGGTAGCCGTTGGTGACTTCCTTGTCCGAATGGTTGCGCGGCACATTGATAACAAGATCAATCTCGTGATTGTTGAGCATATCGACGGCCTGGGGAGTGCCCTCCTCGTCGGGCCAGTAGACGCGGGTGTTCTCAATACCGTTCTCGTTGAGGTGACGGCTGGTTCCATCGGTGGCATAGATGTCGAAGCCATGTTTGCGGAGCAGCTTGGCCGCTGCGAGCATGTCGCCTTTCTGTTTGCCGTTGCCGGTGGAGAGGAGCACGCTCTTCTTAGGCACGCGCTGTCCGACAGAGAGCATCGAGGTGAGGAGGGCGGCGCGGGCATCCTCGCCGATACAGCCGACCTCGCCGGTCGAGACCATATCCACACCCAATTTCGGGTCTGCCTTCTGGAGACGGTTGAACGAGAACTGACTCGCCTTCACACCCACGTAGTCGAGGTCGAACACGCTCTTGTCGGGCTTGCTGACGGGCAGACCGAGCATGATGCGGGTCGCAAGCTCGATGAAGTTTATTTTCAGCACCTTGCTCACGAACGGGAAACTGCGCGAAGCGCGGAGGTTGCACTCGATGACCTTGATGTCGTTGTCGCGGGCGAGGAACTGGATGTTGAACGGGCCGCTGATGTTGAGCTGCTTGGCAATCTTCTTTGAGATTTTCTTGATGCGTCGTGCGGTCTCGACATAGAGCTTCTGCGGCGGGAACTGGATTGTAGCGTCGCCCGAGTGAACGCCGGCGAACTCCACATGCTCCGAAATCGCATAGGCTATGATCTCGCCATTCTTGGCCACGGCATCCATCTCGACCTCCTTGGCATGTTCGAGGAACTGGCTCACCACTACCGGGTGACGTTTCGACACATTGGCGGCGAGAGTCAGGAAGCGCTCCAGCTGGTCACGGTCGTAGCAGACATTCATCGCCGCGCCCGAAAGCACGTAAGAGGGGCGTACCAGAACGGGGAAGCCTACCTTGTCGACAAACTCGTTGATGTCTTCCATCGAGGTCAACGCGCTCCATTCGGGCTGGTCAACGCCGATGCGGTTGAGCATGGCAGAGAATTTCTCGCGGTCCTCGGCGTTGTCGATGCTCAGCGCCGATGTGCCGAGAAGATTCACACCCTGCTCGTCGAGTTTGAGGGCGAGGTTGTTGGGAATCTGTCCACCGGTCGATACAACCACTCCGTGCGGAGTCTCAAGGTCGATGATGTCGAGCACGCGCTCGAAAGTCAGCTCATCGAAGTAGAGACGGTCGCAGATGTCGTAGTCGGTCGATACAGTCTCGGGGTTATAGTTCACCATCACCGAGCGGTAGCCCTCCTTGCGGATGGTTTCAAGGGCCTGTACGCCACACCAGTCGAACTCCACTGAGCTGCCGATGCGGTATGCACCAGAACCTAACACCACTACCGAGCGGTGGTCATGTTCGTAGTTTATGTCGTTGTGGTTTCCGCCGTAAGTAAGGTAGAGGTAGTTGGTCGCTGCGGGGAACTCACCGGCGAGCGTGTCAATCTGCTTGACGCAGGGCACGATGCCGAGAGCCTTGCGGCGGTCACGCACGCGCAGACATGCCTTCTCGATGTCCATCTCCTTCTCCATTCCGACAGCGCGGGCAATCTGGAAGTCGGAGAATCCCATGTTCTTAGCACGGCGGAACAGACGCGCGGGCAGAGCCTCCAGACTGCCTGTGGCCTGAAGCTCGCGGTCGGTGCGGTGGATATTCTTCAGTTTTTCAAGGAACCAGCAGTCAATCTTTGTGAGGTCATGGATCTGCTCGACAGTATATCCGTTGTCGAATGCCTTCTCGATCACGAAGATTCGCTTGTCGGTCGGAGCGTGGAGGGCTGCGTCGATGTCAGGAATCTCAAGTTCCTTGTTCTCCACGAAACCATGCATTCCCTGACCAATCATGCGGAGACCCTTCTGAATGGCCTCCTCGAATGTGCGGCCGATAGCCATCACCTCGCCGACAGACTTCATAGACGATTCAAGCTCGCGGTTCACACCACGGAACTTGCCGAGGTCCCAGCGGGGAATCTTGCAGACACAGTAGTCGAGAGCCGGCTCGAAAAATGCCGTGGTGGTCTTCGTTACAGAGTTCTTGAGGTCGAACAGACCGTAGCCGAGGCCGAGTTTGGCGGCCACGAAAGCCAACGGATAACCTGTGGCCTTCGACGCAAGAGCCGAAGAACGCGACAGACGCGCGTTGACCTCAATCACGCGGTAATCTTCCGAATCGGGGCAGAGGGCGAACTGCACGTTACACTCGCCCACGATGCCAATATGACGCGCGATGCGGATTGAAAGCTCGCGCAGCTTGTGATATTCCGAATTGGTGAGGGTCTGCGAGGGAGCCACCACGATGCTCTCGCCGGTATGGATGCCGAGCGGGTCGAAGTTCTCCATGTTGCAGACCGTGATGCAGTTGTCGAAAGCGTCGCGCACCACCTCATACTCGACCTCTTTCCAGCCCTTGAGACTCTTCTCGACGAGCACCTGCGGAGAGAAGGAGAAAGCCTTGTCGGCCAGACGTGTAAGCTCCTCGGCGTTGTCACAGAAACCGGATCCGAGACCTCCCAACGCATAAGCGGCGCGGAGAATCACAGGATAGCCGAGTTTTTCAGCAGCTTCGAGAGCAGCCTCCTTGTTGTCGCAGGCCACGGAGTCGATGGTCTTCACATCAATCTCGTCAAGTTTCTCGACGAAGATCTCGCGGTCTTCGGTGTCGATGATTGACTGCACGGGTGTTCCGAGCACCTTCAGGTCGTACTTGTCGAGGATACCCTTGTGGAACAGCTCCACACCGCAGTTGAGGGCGGTCTGTCCGCCGAAAGCGAGCATGATGCCCTGGGGACGTTCGCGGGCTATGACCTTCTCCACGAAGAACGGAGTGACCGGAAGGAAATAGATGTGGTCGGCCACACCTTCCGAGGTCTGCACCGTGGCGATGTTGGGGTTGATGAGCACTGTCTCGATTCCTTCCTCGCGGAGTGCCTTGAGAGCCTGGCTGCCCGAATAGTCGAACTCGCCGGCCTCGCCGATCTTGAGCGCGCCCGAGCCGAGCACGAGCACTTTCTTTATATTGCTGTCTTTTAACATGTCGTGAATGTTGAGAGGATAGATTAGAGGAGATTTATGAACTCGTCGAAAAGGAATTCCGTATCGACCGGACCGCCCGATGCCTCGGGGTGGAACTGCGAGGAGAACCAGGGCTTCGACTCGTGGCATATGCCCTCATTGGAGCCGTCGTTCATATTGGTGAAATATGGTTTCCAACCCTCTTCGAGAGTAGAGGGGTCAACAGCGAAACCATGGTTCTGGCTTGTGATGAAGCAGCGGTCGGTACCCTCCATGCGCACTGGCTGGTTGTGCGAGCGGTGACCATATTTGAGCTTGTAGATGGTCGCTCCGGCAGCCTTGGCGAGAAGCTGGTTGCCCATGCAGATGCCCATCAGCGGACGTTTCTCCTCAGGATTGGAGATGAATTTGCGGATGTTGTCAACAGCCTCGGAGCAGGCTTCGGGGTTGCCCGGGCCGTTCGAGAGGAAAAGGCCGTCGAACTGCAGGGTGTTGAAGTCATAATTCCAGGGAACGCGTACCACCTCGACACCACGGTTGAGCAGACAGCGCACAATGTTGTTCTTGGCGCCGCAGTCCACGAGCACCACACGCTTGCGTCCCTCGCCGGCTCCGTAGGTCACAATCTCAGGCACTGACACGAGGTCAACGTAGTTGATGCTGTTGTAGTCGATGTCGGCAGGCTGTTCGGAAGCTCCCTCCACGATAATCTTGCCCATCATCACACCATGCTCGCGGAGCACCTGGGTGAGGTGACGGGTGTCGATGCCTGTAATGCCGGGCACTTTCTCGCGGCGCAGCCAGTCGGAGAGGCTCTCGCGGGCGTTCCAGTGGCTGAACACCTCGGAATAGTCACCGACAATCAAGCCCGATGCGTAGATGCGGTCGCTCTCCATGAAAGGGGCTATGCCGTCGGCTCCCTTCTCGTCGGAGGGCACACCGTAGTTACCTACCAGCGGGTATGTGAGCGTCATTAGCTGACCGGCATACGATGGGTCGGTAAGACTCTCGGGATAACCCGTCATCGCTGTGTTGAACACTACTTCTCCGGCGACATTGCCTTCGTAACCGAAAGACTCGCCTTCGAAACGTGTTCCGTCGTCAAGTACCAAAGTGGCTTTCTTCATTTCTTGAAATATATTTCTTCGATATAGTTTATATATGCTTCGTTAATGCGCTTCACGCCGCCCGGGGTGGGGTAGTTTCCGGAGAAATACCAGTCGCCCGGATGATTGGGACATGAGCGGTGGAGTCCGTCGAGACTCTGATAGACTATCCGCACGTCGGCCTTCACATCGTCGGGTTTGAGCATCTCGACAATCTTGGCTGAGATTTCCTCGTCGGTGAAGAGGTCGTACAGCTCCTTGACATGGTTGACCATCTCCTCCTTGGGCAGATTAGCTTGTGCGCGGCATTTCTCATATATGTCGGTTATGACATGGGCGAGGCCCCGGTCTTCGGCCAGGGCGACAGCCGCACGGAAAGCGATGAACTCCTCCATGCGCGACATGTCGATACCGTAATAGTCGGGGTAGCGCACCTGCGGGCTTGAGCTGACAATCACTATGCGCCGGGGGTGCAGACGGTCGAGTATGCGGATTATGCTCTCGCGTAGGGTCGTGCCGCGCACTATGCTGTCGTCTATCACCACAAGGTTGTCAACGCCGGGGCGAAGACTTCCGTAGGTTATGTCGTAGACATGGGCGGCCAGATCGTTGCGGCTGTTCCCCTCGGAGATGAATGTGCGGAGCTTGATGTCCTTGATGGCCACTTTCTCGGTGCGGATGCGCCGCGAAAGTATTTCGTTGACTTTCTCGACAGGGAGGTAGCTTCCCCAGCGTGCTATCTCGGCGGCTTTGGCTGCGTTGAGATATTCGTTGAACCCCTGCACCATGCCGTAGAATGCCACCTCGGCCGTATTGGGTATGTAGGAGAAGACCGTGTTGTCGATGTCGCCGTCAAGGGCTTTCATGATCGGATCAACAAGCGTGCGGCCAAGTTCCTTGCGCTCGCGGTATATGTCGCGGTCGGAGCCACGGCTGAAATACACACGTTCGAACGAACAGGGAGCGTAGTTCTTCGGGGCGATTATCTGCTTGGCCGAGAGTTTGCCGTCGCGGCTCACGAAGAGAGCCTGTCCGGGGGCGAGTTCGTGGATGCTGTCGGCCTCGACATTGAAGGTCGTCTGTATGACCGGACGTTCCGAAGCCATGGTGAAAACCTCGTCGTCCATATACCAGAAGGCGGGTCGGATACCCCACGGGTCGCGCATGCAGAACATCTCGCCCGAGCCGGTCACTCCGCAGAGCACATAGCCGCCATCCCACACCGTGGCCGAATCGGTGAGCACGTTCGAGAGGTCGATGTGCTTCTCGATATATTCCGTGATGTCGCGGTCGCGCAGACCGAGGCCCACAGCTTCGTTGAAGAGCCGTTCCGATTCGCGGTCGAGCCTGTGCCCGAGCTGTTCGAGCAGGATGTAAGTGTCGGAGATCATGCGGGGATGCTGACCTTTTACGGCTATATGGCTGAAGATCTCCTCCACATTTGTCATGTTGAAATTGGCGCAGATGCAGAGGTTCTTGGCGCGCCAGTTGTCGCGTCGCAGAAAGGGATGGACATAAGAAAGGCCGCTTTTTCCCGTGGTCGAATATCGGAGGTGACCCATGTAGAGTTCACCGGCAAATGGGAAAAGGCGGCTTGCAAGGTCGGCGTCATTTAGTTCAGCTGACGACAGATCCTTGAAATTCTGATGGACGGCGGCGAAAATCTCCTTGATGGCATTGACACCGAGGGCGCGCTCCCGAAACATGAATTCCTGCCCCGGTGCGGCGCGCATCTTGACACAGGCAAGACCGGCTCCCTCCTGGCCACGGTTATGCTGCTTCTCCATCATGAGATACAGCTTGTTGAGGCCATACATCCAAGAGCCATATTTCTGCTGGTAGTGGTCCAGCGGCTTGAGGAGCCGCACCATGGCGACACCGCATTCATGCTTTAATGGTTCCATCTCTCTGTTTTGCTTTGCAAAATTAGTGAATTTTTGTCAAATAGTAAAATTTAGACCAAGCTATCGCGGAAAATAAGTCTGAAAAAATCGCCCGCGAATCATCAGCGTGTCTGAGATTCATGGGCGACTTGTTCAATAAGATTCCTCGATGCTGCTGGGGAAATCTCCCGATTTGACATCTTCGATGTAATGCCCGACGGCGTCGTGCATTATCGAGGCAAGGTCGGCGTATCTGCGCAGGAACCTCGGCGAGAATCCCTGGTTAATGCCGAGCATGTCGTGCATGACGAGCACCTGGCCGTCGGTGCCGGGGCCGGCGCCGATTCCTATCGTAGGTATTGTAATCTGTCTCGACACTTCGGCTGCGAGTTCTGCGGGAATCTTCTCGAGCACTATGCCGAAGCAACCGATCTCGTCGAGCATCTTCGCGTCGGCAATCAGTTTCTCGGCCTCCTCTTTCTGGCGTGCACGCACGTTGTATGTGCCGAACTTGTTGATGCTCTGCGGAGTGAGTCCGAGGTGTCCCATCACCGGTATGCCGGCTGAGAGTATACGCTCGATTGATTCGCGTATCTCGGCGCCACCTTCCATCTTGACAGCTTCGGCGTGGCTCTCCTTCATTATGCGGATTGCCGAGGCGAGTGCCTCCTTGGAGTTGCCCTGGTAGGAGCCGAAAGGAAGATCGACCACGACGAGTGCGCGGCTTGTGCCTTTCATGACCGACTTGGCATGATAAATCATCTGGTCGAGGGTAATAGGGAGAGTGGTGACATTGCCGGCCATCACGTTCGAGGCCGAGTCTCCGACGAGGATGACGTCGATTCCCGCGCCATCTATGATTTTGGCCGAAGAGTAGTCATAGGCGGTGAGCATGGAGATTTTCTCGCCGCGCTGTTTCATTTCGACAAGGCGCCGCGTGGTGACCTTGCGGGCATTGTCTGTCGTGTTTGTAGACATAACTTTGGTATAATTTCAAATATCGGCCGGTGCAGTTCTCATGCGCCGGTGGTGCTCTGTGCGGGCACCGGTAAATCAGCACGCAAATTTACTCATTTTTTCGCAAACGGCAAAAGAGAGATTTTGCGTTGCCCGTTTTAACGGGCCTCTGATTGCACTTTCGCCAAATTAAGTGCCAATTTGGTAGGTAAAAACGTGATGTTATTTTGTGGAGAGGATAATTTTTTGTAATTTTGCCGATTGAAGGGATTGCACCCGGATGATGGTGATGCTTCGAATGGGTCACTGTGATTAATCTGAGGTGTCACTATTATTTAAAAGGTATAATAAAACATATGGCTTTTTGGATTGGAAACTATTTTCTTTGCTTCATTCTGTCGATCGTGTTGGCCGGTATAATAATACCGAATATCTTGACCATCGCTTTCAAACGTAAGTTGTTCGATGAGATTGATGAAAGAAAAATTCATCGCGGTGTTGTTCCGCGGCTCGGAGGAATAGCTTTTCTTCCGGCGTTGATATTCTCGTTCTTTGCGGTGGTTGGGTGCAATGTGCGCCTGGGAACATCTGGCATGGACGAGATGCTCGACACTACATTGACGAGTATCATGTTCCTGTTGTGTGCGCTGATGCTCATGTACCTGGTTGGTATCGCCGATGACCTTGTGGGTGTCCGTTACCGCTCGAAATTCATTTTCCAGATTATAGTCGGAGCGTTGATAGTGACTTCCGGAGCATGGATACATAATCTGTATGGATTCTTGGGGATAGGACAGTGGTATGCTGTAATAGGATGGGTGATGACCATCTTCCTGGTTATTTATGTCGTGAATGCAATCAATCTGATTGACGGCATAGACGGTCTTGCTTCGGGGCTCAGTGCGATAGCTCTCGTATTCTACAGCTTTGTATTTTATAAGGCAGGAGAATACGCGTATTGCCTGTTGGCCGGAGCGACCCTCGGCACGCTGATTCCTTTCTTCTACTTCAACGTTTTCGGAACAGCCGAACGTCATAACAAGATTTTTATGGGTGATACAGGTTCATTGACAATCGGAACCGTCCTCGCGTTTCTGTCTATCCAGGTGTTCAACATTGATCCCGTGGTTCAGGAAATTCCAGGAAATCTCTTTGTTTTGGCCATCGCACCAATCATTGTGCCCTGTTTTGACGTTGTAAGAGTATTCTTTCACCGTGTGCGCAACGGAAACAATCCGTTCTTGCCCGACAAATGCCACATCCATCACAAGCTTCTGGCTCTCGGATGCAGGCAGTGGCAGGCGTTGATTTCGATTCTGTTTGCCGACGCGTTGTTCATCTGCATCAACCTCGGGTTGTCGCCGTTTATAAATCCCACATGGATTATAGTCGGAGACCTTGCCCTCTGGATTGCTATGAATATGCTTCTGACCTATACCATCCGTGTCAGGGAGCGCAACCTCGGTGTGAGACTTTACGAATAACCCTGTAATTATTTCAATCTGATGTGGCCATTCAAATCAGTAGATAAACTAAGTAAATCAGGATTGCTTGACGGTTTCACCGACTGGCATTCACATATATTGCCCGGTGTGGACGACGGCATACGCACCATGGATGAATCGCTCGCCACGCTCGCCTCTTTCGAGGAGCATGGCGTGAAGAAAGTATGGCTGACACCTCACGTAATGGAGGACTGTCCCAACACAACCGAGCGTCTGCGCGAGCGGTTCGAGAATTTGAAAGCGGAGTACAAAGGCAACATCGAGCTTGCTCTTGCGTCGGAAAATATGCTTGACTCTCTCTTTGAGGAGCGTCTGCGCGACAATGACTTTCTGCCGATAGGAGAGAAAGGGGAGCATCTGCTTGTCGAGACATCGTATGTTAATCCGCCGTTCGGCATGGACACGATGATCGAGAGTATTTTCGCGGCCGGTTACACGCCGGTTCTCGCGCACCCGGAGCGCTACCGCTACATGGATGAGAAAGACTACAAGAAATGGAAGTCCCGCGGAGTCCTTTTCCAGTGCAACTACATTTCGCTGATAGGAGGCTACGGTGAGACCGCCCGTAAGAAAGTTGAGTGGCTGCTCAAGGAAGGAATGATCAACCTGACCGGTTCCGACGTACACCGCAAGTTTGTCTTCGAGCACGTCATCGAGAAAAGTCCCAAACGCGCCGAAGCCCTCCGCCAGCTCGTCGCCGTCGCCGCCAACCCCACCCTCAAGTAACATCCAGCATCCAGCATAATGTCATAATTAAGCCAAAGGACGTGCTATATCGCCGACCTTTGGCTTAGGAAATCTTACTTTTTCACAGTCAGACCTAATGATACAGTAGGTTGTCATCAGGTTCTATGAAAACAGGAGCACCGTTGATGTGATTGTTAAGGTTTCTGAGAATCTCCGCTACGTTTATATTCGGGTAACCCCCTTGGGTAGCATCGGCAATTCCGGCCGGCTCGATGCGGAAAGTCATGTAAGACTTGCCCGGATATTTGTTCGGGTATCCCATTCCTTTCAGTTCAGAGCCAAGCATTTCCTTATTGTCAACAATATTGAATAATTCAACATTTTCCGGATGGTTCGAATCATACAGATATAACTTTGACACATAATTGAAACATTCCGGTTTATCCAAGACAGTTCCCTTTCTATTACCCATCCGGATATTGTACATGCCCTTTTCATGAATCCATTCTCGATGCTTCCTGTTTTTGAAGCAGCCGATAAGGACTGTATTTTTCATTATAGGTTCCGGCGAATTAGAAAGTTTATGATATGTGATGTCTCCCCACTGATAAACCTCGTATGGCTCAGCTGCAATTGGAGATTCATTATAAATTTCGTATGAATGGGGTAAAGATTCACTGGCCACGGTGGTAATTCCAAGATTAGTCTCTATGTCCGTTACCGAAATCATTGTGGCGTAGGCGTACATAGCCACAAGGATGTGGATAGCTGCCGGGAGTTGTGTTTCTTCCAAGACCGGGGCCGTGTGGGTATCTTCATTGCGCCAATTATAAAGCATATCGTAGTATTGCTTGAAATTGGCATATCTGGCATCAAGATTTCGATACAATCCCTGCAAAGAACGGAACTGCCGTACAATCTCAACAAGGCCGGAGCGAGGACTTGAACTTTCAAACTCTCTGCCCTCGCGCAGATAATAGAGCTTCTTCAAGAAAGCCTCGTAGCGAGCGAGCAAAATGTTGAAATGGTCGCGATTGTCGCCCTCTTGGCGCTCAGCACGATAGATGAGATTGAACCGCTTGCGAAGTATGGAGTTCAGCCCATCGAGGCTATCAACGGTTTCTGCGTTGATGACCTTGAACATCACATTGAGAACTTCGTCGAGATTGCCGAAATATACACCGCAAAGCTGAGAAAAGTCGGCTTCAAGGTCGGTTTTCATCTTTGCAATAATCTCAGCTTCATCATACGGTGGATTGATTGAGCGGAGCACCTGTTCGGTAATGTGGCTGATAGCACGACGTCGTATGTCCTCGCTTGTATAGAAGCGTTCAAAAAACTCGGTATATCCACCGCTTAAAGTGCCTATATTGTTGAGAATAGAGTCTTCTATATCTTGTGCGGCGACCTCAATGTCGCTGTTTCGTGATGAATTGATTACTGTCTGATCTCGGCTGACCGCGTCAGTCAGTTCAGCAACCTGCTGACGTACAACATCCTCGTTCTGCCAGGGAATATTGCCGAATGTTTGGTTGAAATCATCAACCACTTCATCGAGAGAAATGAGGTCGGGCTGAGAGATGCCGACTCTCGCGGCGCCGGTAGGCACAGGGGTTACTTCTCCGTTCTCATTTTCGAGCATGATGTCGTTCTCACCTTGTTTCTGTGAGCGATACGCGCTGTAAGAAACAGACTCAATCAAGCCCTCAGTCCAATCTTCCTTTGGCAACTTGGGAAGTTTAAGGACGAGAAAGCGGAGGAATGTGTAAAGTTTTTCCATCTCAACGCTGCCGCTTGGCAATAGCGTCACAAGAAAATCGTATGTGCGCACAAATCCTTTGATAGCACTTTTGACCTCGATTTTCTGCTCATCGGTGAGAGTTCCCTTGAAGCGTTCAACCACAGCATCAAGTATCGGGTCGAGGGTTTCGCGCTCTGCTCCCGACCAAAACAGATGATTGAAGCGGTCAACTTCGGCAGTTTCAACAATTGATGCTCCCTCAATAATGTCTATAAGGTCGTTGAGCTTATTAACATCGGTCTCGCCGGTGAGTATGGTGGTGCGGAAATAGCGTTGGAAGTCTTTCTGAATATCCTCCGTGGTATTGAAGAAATCAAGCACGAATGTGCGCTTCTTTGGCTTGGCTCGATTCAAGCGTGAAAGAGTCTGAACAGTTTTCACGTTTGATAACCCTTTGTCAACATACATGGCGCAAAGGAGCGGTTCGTCGTAGCCGGTCTGAAATTTGTCGGCAACTATGAGGAAACGATAATCGCCGGAGGCGAAAGTTTCCTCTATCTTCGAAGAAGGGAAGCCGTTAAGGCTTTCCTCTGTGTATGTAACGCCGTTGATAGTCTTATCGCCGGAAAACGCAACGATAGCCTTGTATGGAGATTGGCGCTGTTCGAGCAATCGCTTAACTTCGTGGTAATATTCTATGGCTCGCTCAACGCTTGATGTGATTATCATGCATCGAGCCTCTCCGTCGAGTACATTACGCACTTTCTCATGAAAGTGACCGACCATAATCTCGGCTTTCTTCGCCACGGTTTCCGGGCGGCTTTCCACCCAATAATGAAGTTTCTTCTGCGCTTGGTCGCGGTCGAACTCTCCTGTGGCATCCTCATTCTTCTTGCGGATTTTGTGGAAGCTGTGGTAGGTTGTGTAGTTTTTCAGCACATCGAGGATAAATCCCTCCTCGATGGCCTGTTTCATCGAATAATTGTGGTAAGGCTTGAATTTGGTCTCGCCATCCTCAATGAAGGAGATTCCAAATGTTTCAAGCGTTTTATTCTTCGGTGTCGCAGTGAAAGCGTAGAAGTTTGCATTTGAGGCCATACGTTTACCCTCAATCACCTCTTTAAGAAGCGCGTTGAGAGCATCTTCATCATCCTCTATGTTCCCCTCGACAGGAGGTGCACCGAGCCCGGCCATAACTCGGTTGAGGGCGGACGCCATCGAACCGCTTTGGCTGCTGTGTGCTTCGTCTATGATAATGGCGAAGCGTTTGTCGCGAAGCTCAGTGCCGACGGTTTTCATAATGTAAGGGAATTTATGCACCGTTGTAACGATGATTTTCTTCCCTGCTTCGAGTGCGTCTTTAAGTTCGCTGCTTGAAGTCGCCGCACCTATGATCGACCTTATTTTAGGGTCGGCAAAGGCGTTGATATTGGCGCGTATCTGACCATCGAGGTTCACGCGGTCGGTCACGACAATTACGGAATTGAAGAAACCATTGTTGTCAGCATCTTTGATTTCGGCAAGACGGAAAGCGAGCCAAGTGATTGAATTACTCTTGCCCGAACCTGCCGAATGCTGAATAAGATAGCGATGGCCGGTATTGTTGTTGTGTCGGGCTTCATCTTCAAGCTGTGTAACAACGTCAAGCTGGTGATAGCGTGGCCAGATACACTGTTCGGTTATTTTACCGGTACGCTCATTCTTTTTCTTGATTACTCGCGCATACTGCTCAATAATTGTTGAGAGGCGTGGTTTGGTGAGGATGTCACGCCAAAGATAATCGGTTTTCAAGCCGTTTGGATTGACCGGGTTTCCGGCACCGTCGGCTCTGCCGAGGTGGTCTGTAGGGTCTTTCAAGCCTTTGTTGAAAGGCAAGAACCACGATTTGTCGCCACGCAGTTCGGTACACATCATCACCACTTCATCATCAACGGCAAAGTGTACAGCCGCGCGTTTTGGGGCGAAAATCAACTCTCGCGCATCGCGCTCGCTATATTGCTTTATAGCGCACTCGGCATCTTGGCGAGTGAGTTGATTTTTCAACTCCATAGTCACTACCGGCAGACCGTTGATGAACAATGCCACATCGAGGCTATCATCGGGGCGGTTGGCGCTGAAATGCAATTGCCGGATAACCACAAAGCGGTTGGCGGCATATTGTTGCTGTGCGGTAGGATTGGCTGCATCGGGCAGCGGATAGTACATTGTAAATTCAAATCCGATGCCATGTTTCACGCCGTTGCGCAGCACGTCAATCACTCCACGCTTGGAGATTTCCGAACGCACACGCTCAAAAAACGCCTTGCGTTTTTGTGGCGTGCTGAAAATGCCCGACTGCTCAACCTTTGCGCGTTGTGTGGCAGAGAGGAACGCTTCGATGCGGCGACGGTCAAAACCCCATTCGGGTTCGTAGTCGTCGCTCACACCCTGCTCATAGCCGTTGACATCGCGCAGGTAGTTGACTATTATATTTTCGAGTTGACGCTCGGAAGTATCGGATGGAAATGTCGGCATAGCGTAAGGATTATTTGCGGACATCAATCTGTCCTGTAACAGCATCGGCGATAAGCCGTTGCTTGTACTCTTTCAGTTTCTCAATCTGCGCAGAGAGGTCGGCAATCAAGCCGTCAATCTTGGCGGTCTTGCAGTTGATGTAATCAACGATTGCCTGCTGCTCCTCGATTGGCGGTAATGCCACTTTTATGTCGCGTAAGCCGGAGAAGTTTAGATTTTGTCGAATACCCGAACCAAGACTATAAAAGTATTTATGAATATCTGTTGTGTGTAAAAATAGATATAAGTATTCTGGAAGAATAGACTCTCTCGGTTTCAGCGCGAGATATGCACTTGTAACAATACCCTCTTCTTTTGCTAACCCTACGCGTAGACTTCTTTGGTCATTTTGCAGGTCAGTTAATCGAAGAACAATAATGCCAGGTTCGACAATTTGGTATGTGTCGAAAGATGCAGGTAAAAGGCCTTCGGTTGCATTTATGTCACGTCTGACAATCTTACCATAACTAAGAGAAAGAAGATTTTGATGATGAACATCTTTGTTAGACCTAAAAAATTCTGTAGCAACTTGCGAAAGTTTCAACTCACTCCAATGAGCCGGGATTTGTCCGAGCCAGGGAATGCCGCTGTCGCGCATAGGCGCGTCGGGGTTAAGGCCGTGGGTAACGGCACGGGCTATTTCTGCTTGGTGAAGTTCTTTAAGTGCAGTTAACTCTCTCTCTCTCTGCGACATACGTATCTATTTTTGAAGTTTTACTATCAAGAAATTCAACTATCGCCTCCTGCTCATCAAGCGGGGGGATAGGTAATCTTTGCACTGCAAAGGTTTCATATCTAAAATCCGAAGAACGCTCTCGTATGCCTCGATACAAGGATTTTATGAAGCCGGTGCGAGCCATCTCTCTGAGAGCATGGGCATAATAAAAGTTGATGTATTTGTCGCTTTTGGGTAAACAACAAATATATACAGGGGTACCTTTACCGTCAGAATCAGAAACGCCGACAGAACCTGCAAAAGCATCCATTTGATGAATAACCAAATCGCCTTTGCGGATGCCTTGATAACCCGACTCTTGCAATGCTTCTGTGAAGCCCTCTGTACGTCTATTTTTACGCAATGTGACTTGGCCATCGCGAAAGCAAGTTATTGTTTCATCTTCGGGTCTTACTGGACGTTGAACCCGATAAAACATATTTTTAGCACGAAGAAATTCCCAATGGCTTGGAATATCACCAATCCATGCAACACCGCTTGGTTTATAGCTATCGTATCGTTTCATTAGTCGGCAAGGATTTCGTTAAGAATACCGTCGCAACGGCTGTCGATTTCGAGTATTTGTTTGCGTATGTCGGCAATGGGGCGTAGCTCCACCGGGCGGTAGAAGTATTTGGTGAACGAAAGTTCATAGCCAAGCACCGCGTCAGCATCCCATGCGTCGGGGCTATATGGCAATACTTCAGCGTTCATGAACGCCTCGATTCCACCGGGATAGTTGAGCGGTATCTGCTCACTATCACGCAGGTCAGGATTGGGTGCGATACCGCTTTCGGGGTTGAAGGGATCAACGTATGTCTCCGGCATGTCTTGGTCAACTTTCGCAAGGTTCTTGCGGACGAGCGCGAGTTTGGTCTTTGGCACTTTGACGCGAGCTTTTTTCAGAGCCTCAAAGAGTTGGGGTTCTGAAACGGCCTCGCCAATGGGGAATGCCTTGTTGTAAGCGACCACAATGGCATTGAGCAAGTCGAGGTTCTTGCCGCCCTTATCTTGGACGGATTCACGAACTTCATCGGTGATTTCAAGATTCTTATAACATAAGCGAAGCGGACGCTCCACTGTTACCTGCCAATATCCAAACTCTTCGTTGGGGAAGATTTTGGAATATTGGCCATCGTCTATGAAATCCGAGTAAAGCTGCATGATGCGGGCGCGGTCGTCAGCTGAGGTTTCGCAATTCTTCTCGCCGAGATTTTTACGGAGAGAAGTCTTAAACGAAGTTGCATCAATGAGTTGCACCTTGCCCTTGCGTCGAGCCTCTTTACGGTTGGTTACAACCCAAATATAAGTGCCGATGCCGGTGTTATAGAAGGCATTTTCGGGCATGGCGATAATGGCTTCCAATAGGTCGTTTTCAATGATGTATTTGCGGAGGTTGCTTGCGCCTCCTCCGGCGTTGCCTGTAAAGAGCGACGAGCCGTTATGAACTTCGACGATTCGGGTGCCGAGTTCGTCGCCATCTTTCATTCTGCTGAGATTATTGGCAAGGAAAAGCATTTGACCGTCGCCAATATCGGGAATGAAGCTGACGAGTTCACCACCGATATTCGGCTTGAAGCGTTCGTCAGTGATTTTTGCGTTGCGCTTGTCGGTATTGCTTTCGTGTATGCCCCAGTTTTCAAGGTCTATTTTCCATGGCGTGCCGAAAGGAGGATTGGATATGCAGAAAGTGAAGTGCTTGCCGCTGTGTTGATCTTGGCTGATTGTTGAGCCGAAAGCGAAAAGTGGACGAGTGTGGCCGTCATGGCGATAGGTCATTGAGTCAAGACCTGCGGAAAGCATAAGGTCGGCTTTACAAGTTGCGTAAGTTTCGGCCTGGTTTTCCTGTCCGTAAAGTCGTGTCTTGATAGCAAGACCTTTCGACGTTGCTATTTCGTCCATGCGCTTGGCTGCAATAGAAAGGATGCCGCCGGTGCCGCAAGCTCCATCATAGATTTCGTAAGTTGAATTTTGGAGTTTGTCGGCAATAGGGAGTACTGCGAGGTCGGCGAGCAGTTCCACGTAGTCGCGAGGCGTGAAGTGTTCTCCGGCCTCGGTGACTTGGTTTTCTTCATTGAACTTGCGGAGCAACTGTTCAAAAAGCAAGCCCATTGTATGGTTGTCGAGAGCCGGGGCAATTTCGTTACCCTCTTTGTCTAATATAGGTTTAATGCCGAGATTTATGCGGTCGTCGGTGAACTTCTCGATAATCATAGCGAGACGGTTCACACTGTTCATCTTCTCCGCAAGATGCTTCAAGTCGAATTTGGCAATGATGTCTTGAACGTCGGTGCTGAATCCGTCGAGGTATTCAAGGAAATTTTGAAGAAGTCGCTGGGGGTTGGTTTCCGCACGAAGCGATTTCAGAGTATAACTGGAAATATTATAGAAAGGCAGGCCCGCCGTTCTCATAAGATTGGGAGCAATGTTTTCGCTCGTCAATCCCATTCTCTCAAATGTTTCTTTAGCTTCGAGAACCTGCTTTTTAGTAGGTTCGAGCAAGATGTCAAGACGGCGCATTACAAGCATCGGGAGGATGATTTTCTTGTAATCGCCTTTCTCAAATACATGCACAAGAACATCGTTTGCGATGTTCCAGATAAATGCGAATAGTTGGTTATATTGACTTTGATTCATTGCCTCTCAAATTGGTTCAATTTTCTCAGTTTCTCAAGCAGGATGCCCAATCGGTTCATATGCGTAAGATTACTCAAATATTAATTTATTTCCGGTCAGAGTAGTAGTGGAGCCGTTCATATAGGTTATTAATATTTTTGTAATCTGCATTTTGGTAGCATCGCCTCTTGGCCAGCAACCAGTTCTATTAAAATCCCATGAACCCGTGGAAAATTCTTCTACCGGGCCTGTGCCTTGAACAGAGCCTGAGCCTCTGACATCTCCGACATCATTATATATAGAAAAGAAGAATTTGATGTACTTGATTGTTTTTTTGTTTGTATTGCAGAAAGATATGTTGAGAGAGGCCGGTCCATACTTATTATCCCAACTCCAGGATTCAACATAGCCGTTTGGTACTTTTTTTTTGACTTTGTCAATGTATTCATCACGAAATTTATAATTAAAATACTCTATATATTCCATTGCTTGCACTGAATCAAGAGTGAGAGTATCTTTCCATGCCCGAAGATACATTTTAATTTCCGGATCCTGTTTGATTTTTTCATTCATTACAAGTGCATGAAACTCAGCAAGGCCAAGATCTAATATAGGGTAAGTTACTCCGCCATATATGAGTGTGTCATTTTTTAGGCCCATAGGCATTATTCTCGATTCTGTAATTCTATTGTCGCATCCATCTATTACGCACTTCAACAATTCCCCTTGTTCAATTAAGCTTAGATTTTTTCTCAATGAGCTAAGATCCAAACGATGAATTGGGTGCGTTTCGCGGTACTCCCTGTCTGCTTCTGCCGCACGGATTGAGTCCTGTCTCATAGCTTCTCTTCGGGCAATTTCGCGGGCTTTGATTTCCTCAATCCGTTTAACCTCGGCAATTGAATCTTCGATTTCCTTGCGTCTGTCTTGATTTGACAGTTGAAATTTTCGAGCAAGTTTATCGGATTCAATATCGTAGAGTTCCTTCCATCCTTTTTCTTTAAGATTGCCGATTCTTTTGTCTTTTTTAAAATCTTCGTAACTGTCTTTGTTCAGTGTAATCTCAATAATCGACGTGTCGGTAACGACAAATAGTGACTGGTTTTTGTTGTTCTTGCCAATCACATAACAGGAGCTTAAATCCAGTTTATCAGTTATTTCTTTTGGCGCTTTCTTAATCCAGAATCCGTGAAGATCTTTGGAGTAGCTTACTAATGCTGTGGCCGATTCTATATTCTTGTCTGTAAGGGTGGATAGGTTTCCCTGAGCATGTAAGGCAAAAGAAAACATCTGCAAGATGATTATAAGCATAATCATCGACACCATTCGATACTCTTTTAAAATTACGGTTGTCATTGTTATCTGAGTTATGAGTGGATTGTTGCACTCTCCCACGTAATCAATGGATATACTTTTGCGAGACAGTCAACGGTTACAAAGGTACAACTATTTTTTGAGATAGCCATCGGTTATGCCGTAAAACATAACCTGTTGTATAGCAATTCAAGCCCTATTTCAGGAGAACGAAGTTGCAACCATGTTTGCTCTCCAAAATACATCAGACATTAGATGCTTGAATGTAAAATATGTTTTATCGAGCAATTATTGATTGTCAAAAATAACCGCTTATTAGAGCGGACTCAACTAATTGTCAGGTGCTTGACTTGTCAGGTGCGTAGAGTTGTGAATAACGTGATTCATTAATTTGCCAATGACCACCATATAGACCGCCGACTCTATGGAGTACACCTTGTTTTTTTAAGCTGTTTATGCGCTTATAAACAGAAGTATATCCTATTTTCAATTTAGACATCAGCTCATTATATGTAACGGCCGGATTTTCGCGGATTGCGTCTAAAATGGAAATAAGGATTGCTTCTTTATTTACTTCTTTATTTGCTTCTTTATTTGCTTCTTTATTTACTTCTTTATTTGTTTCTTTATTTGCTTCTTTATTTGTTTCTTTATTTACTTCTTTATTTGCTTCGGATAAAGCATATACTTCTCCTGATAATGTTTATTCCGGTGTTTTGTATGTCTTGTGTCAAGTTTTATCGGTCGCTATATACGCTCACTCTTCCACTTTTACAAGGCATAGCAAAAATCAGCCGGAATAAACATTAACTTGTGTTGCGTCAGGAGATAATTTTCAGCATACCTGTTGGGGTTATTTCACGAGGACGAAGTATTGCCAGGGCTGGAGCTTGGCGGGGAGGGCGGGGGTGGTGCCGCTGAACCAGTCGTGGGCGGCTGCGTCTATGGTGCCGGCGGGGATGGTGTAGGCGGCTTCCTCGTTCGAGAGGTTGGCGATTACGGTCACGCTGTTGCCGTTGTCGGCGGTGCGTGTGAACAGCAGTACGTCGGGATTGGCGGCATCAACAAACTCTATCGGCTGACGTGCGTCGAGGGCGCGGTTGGTGTGCTTGAGTGAGTTGAGCGACTCGTAGAAGGCTGTGAATTCGTTGGCCTCGGTAGAGGGCATGATGGAATCCTGCTCGAAGAATTCGAACATGTGGTTGAAACCTACCTCCTGACCGGTGTACATCATCGGGTTGCCCGGAAGAGTGTAGCTCAGAACAGCGAACGCTCCGACAGCCGGACCCAGACGGTCAAACTCCGTACCCTCCCATGAATTGAGGTCATGGTTGGTAATCATGTTCATGTGCATCGCTCCCTCGGGATACTGGCTTTTCTGCTTCATGAGAAGAGCCGGGATGTCCTGAGCGTTCATCTTGGGACGGTTCTCCTTGTGCTCCTCTCCCCATTTGTTGACACCCTTGGTGAGGGTGATGGCGTTGAACACATCCTTCATCGGCCATGCGTAGTCGATGTCAAATGCCTTTAGAAGCAGCTCCGGCTTGTCAGACTCCGCAAGCATCATAATCGGCTTGATGGCCTGAAGCTCGGTGCGGGCCTGCTCCCAGAAATCGGTAGGAACCTCACCGGCCACGTCGCAGCGGTAGCCGTCGATGTCGGCCTCGCTCACCCAGAATTTGAGCGCGTCGATCATGGCGGCCCGTGTGCCCGGCTTGCTGTAGTCGAGTTTGTAGGTGTCTGTCCAGTCGTAAGGACCGAACATCTCACCCTTCTCGTTGCGTGCGTAATACTCAGGATGTTGCTCAACCCAGATGTTGTCGGCACCTGTATGGTTGCATACCTCATCGAGAATGACCTTCATTCCCAGTGAATGTGCGGTACGCACAAACTCCTTCAGGTCTTCCATGGTGCCGAACTCCGGATTGACCTCCTTGTAGTTCTGCACGGCATAATAAGACCCGAGAGTACCCTTGCGCTCCTTGACGCTGATAGGGTGTATCGGCATAAGCCATATTATATCTGCTCCGAGGTCTTTCAGACGGGGCAGCTGCCGCTGAAGACCTTTCAGGTCGCGTGTCGGGGTGCCCTGACGGAGGTTGGCCTCATAGATTACGGCTGAGTTCAGCCACTCCGGAGCGGGCGATGCGGCCTGAAGATGACCCAAAGGTGCGCTTTCCGGTTTCTTTGCCCCTGCGGGGGCGAGGCAGAGTGCAGAGAGCACCACTGCCATGACATTGCGTAATTTCATAAACTTACAAACTTACAGGACTATGTTCACGATTCGTCCGGGGACTACGATTATCTTGCGCGGAGTCTTGTCGCCGATCCATTTCTCGGCAGCCGAGTCACTGAGCGCGGCTTTCTCCACTTCCTCTTTCGATGCTGTGGCAGGAACCTCAATCATGTAGCGGGTCTTGCCGTTGAACGATACCGGGTACTTCACGTTGTCTTCGGCGAGGGCAGACTCGTCATATGCCGGCCATTCGGCGTCAACCACGCTTCCCTCGTGACCCAGGCGGTGCCAGAACTCCTCAGCCATGTGCGGTGCGAAGGGAGCTATGACACGTGTCACCAGCTCAAGGGCGCGGCGGTTGTTCGATTTGAGCGATGACAGCTCGTTGACCGCAATCATGAAGGCGGATACCGATGTATTGAACGAGAAGTTCTCTATGTCGGCAGTGACTTTTTTGATCAGCTTGTGGACAGCCTTCTTCTCCTCCTTGGTCATCTCCGCGTCATCGTCAAGCTTTGCCTTGTCGAAGAGTCCCCAGAGCTTTTTGAGGAAGCGGTTCACGCCGTCGATACCGTTGGTATCCCAAGGTTTCGACTGCTCTACAGGGCCGAGGAACATCTCGTAAAGACGGAGAGTGTCTGCGCCGTAACGTTCAACGATATCGTCGGGGTTGACAACGTTGAACATCGATTTCGACATCTTCTCGACAGCCCATCCGCAGACGTACTTGCCATCTTCAAGTATGAATTCGGCATCGGCGAACTCAGGACGCCATGCGCGGAAACGGTCCGTGTCGAGAATATCGTTAGAAACCATCGAGATGTCAACACGGATTGGAGTCGTGTCATGCTCCTTGCGCAGACCATGGCTTACGAACGTGTTGGTGTTCTTGATACGGTAAACGAAATTGCTCCTTCCCTGAATCATACCCTGGTTTACCAGCTTACGGAACGGTTCATCCTCAACCACTGCACCGAGGTCATAGAGGAACTTGTTCCAGAAACGAGAGTAGATGAGGTGGCCGGTGGCATGTTCCGCACCCCCCACGTAGAGGTCAACGCTGCGCCAGTAACCGTTGGCATCCTTGCTGACGAGAGCCTCCTCGTTGTGCGGGTCCATATAGCGGAGATAGTAAGCCGACGAACCTGCGAAGCCAGGCATCGTGCAGACCTCGATGGGATAACCCTCGGCGGTCTTCCAGTTCTCGGCGCGTGCCAGAGGAGGTTGACCATCCTCGGTGGGGAGGTAGCTTGACACAGCAGGGAGAAGCAGCGGAAGTTCCTTCTCATCCATCAGGTATGCCACACCATCCTTATAATATACAGGGAAGGGCTCGCCCCAGTAACGCTGGCGTGAGAAAATAGCGTCGCGGAGGCGGTAATTGGTCTTTACCTTGCCGAGGCCGCTCTCCTCGATAAACTTCTTTGTCTTGGCGATAGCCTCCTTCACCTCAAGACCGTTGAGGTCGAGTTTCGGACCCTTGGAGTTTATCATCTTGCCCTCCTTTGCGTCGAAGCTCTGCTCAGATACGTCGGCTCCTTCGATGAGAGGAATGACCGGCAGGTTGAAATGACGTGCGAAAGCGTAGTCGCGCGAGTCGTGCGCAGGAACAGCCATGATGGCACCGGTTCCGTAACCGGCCAGGACGTAGTCGCTCACCCATACGGGAATCTTCTCTCCGGTGAGCGGGTTGATGGCATAGCTGCCTGTGAAGACACCTGATACCTTCTTGTCAATCTGACGCTCACGCTCAGTCTTGTGCTTGACTTCGTCAAGATATGCCTCGACCGCAGCTTTCTGATCCGCGGTGGTGAGCAGAGGTACATATTTGGATTCAGGAGCGAGCACCATGAATGTCACGCCGAACACCGTGTCGGCACGTGTGGTGAAGATCTCAAGCGAGATGTCTGAGTCGGCCACGTCGAAACGCATTTCCGCACCCTCGGAACGGCCGATCCAGTTGCGCTGTGTCTCCTTGAGCGAGTCGCTCCATTCCACTTTCTCCAGGTCATCGAGCAGCCGGGGGGCATAAGCCGACACACGCAGACACCACTGGTTCATCAGCTTCTGCTCAACGGGATAACCGCCGCGCACGCTCAGACCCTCGCTCACCTCGTCGTTGGCCAGCACCGTGCCGAGTTCAGGACACCAGTTCACCATAGTCTCGCCCTGATATGCTATGCGGTAATTCATGAGCCGCTCGCGCTGCTCCTTTTCCGACAGGGCGTTCCATTCGTCGGCAGTGAAGTGGATCTCCTTGCCGGCGGCGGGGCGGATACCCTCGGAGCCGTGAGCCGCGAAATGTTCAGTCAGACGGCTGACAGGCATGGCCTTGTCGAGGTCGAGGTCATAATAGGAATTGAACATCTGCATGAAGGCCCACTGCGTCCAGCGGTAATACTTCGGGTCGCAGGTGCGCACCTCGCGGCTCCAGTCGAACGAGAACCCGATCTTGTCAAGCTGCTCGCGGTATCGTGCAATATTGTCGTTGGTGGTTTTCTCCGGATGCTGGCCGGTCTGGATCGCATACTGCTCAGCCGGCAGACCATAGGCGTCATAACCCATGGGGTGCAGCACGTTGAAGCCCTGCTGACGCTTGTAGCGGGCATAGATGTCGCTTGCTATATATCCGAGCGGATGGCCCACATGAAGGCCCGCGCCCGACGGGTAAGGGAACATGTCGAGCACATAGAATTTCTTGCGCCCGGCATCCTCCTTGACCTCGTAGATATGGTTCTCGCGCCAGAACTCCTGCCAGCGCTTCTCGATGTCACGATGATTGTACTCCATTATATGATAGTCTTGAATTTGATTCATGGTTTGTGCCCTTAAAGGGGGCTGCGGAACGGAAAAGAACTGCCTTGCGGGCGTATTTCCCTTTCATATGCAAAATTACTAAATTTTTTCATTAATTTTGCATTTACAGTGTCATAACTAAGTCTCAAACGAACTGTAACCTGTAAACCCTCCACCGCAAAACCGATTGCATAACGTCTGAAGATGGCTACTCTACGGAAGAATTTCATATACTCGACCATGCTTGTCTGCGCCAACTACCTGTTTCCGCTGGCGGTATATCCGTATGTGTCGAGGGTATTGGGCGTTGCGGAGATTGGCCTGGTGAGTTTCATTGACAGTATAGCGACTTATTTCATTCTCTTCTCGATGATGGGAATCTCGATTCTCGGCATCCGGGAGGTGGCGTCGGCTTCAGATGATCGGGAACGGCTCGGTGAAGTATTCCGGAGTCTGTTGGTGCTTAACGGACTGGTAACCATTGTGGCACTTGTGGCAATGGTTGCCGCCACACTGATGGTTCCGCAGCTCCGCGATCATGCGGATCTGATGGGAATCGGAATGTGCAAGTTGATATTCAACATGTTCCTGATAGAATGGTTCTGGCGGGGACTTGAGGAATTCCGATACATAACACTGCGTACCATCGCGATAAAGATACTTTATGTGGTATCGGTATTCATCTTCGTCCGAGATCCTGTAGATACGCCTGTATATTACTTTTTGACCATGACGGTTGTTGTGGCGAATGCGGTGGTCAATATGTCCTACGCTTCGCGGTTCGTTTCGGTCTGGAAAGGGGGTGTCAGTCTTCGGCGGTTTCTCGCTCCTTTCTTCAAACTGGGGTTGTACATGCTGCTGAGTTCTGCCTATACCACTCTCAATGTCGCTTTTCTCGGATTTGTCTCAGATGATACTGAAGTGGGATACTACACTACGGCCACAAAACTTTTCGGCATATTGCTCACGCTCATAATGTCGGTCACAAATGTCATGATTCCACGCATGACAATGCTTGCCTCGGGAAGCGACGGTCAAAAAATGCGTGTGTACGCACGTCGTGTTGCCATAGCCTTGATATTGTTCTCATTGCCTCTGACGGCGGTGGTTGAGTGGCTTGCACCTGAAATCGTGTGGCTGCTTTCGGGTCCGGGCTATGAGGGTGCCATTTTCCCGGTGCGTATAATAGTGCCTTTCTTTGCGGTGTTCGGGCTCGGTCAACTTGTGGTTGTTCAGGTACTCACACCCTTGGGTGACGACCGTGGAGTGACATGGACAGCCTCGGTTGGTGCGGCTGTCGGTGTGGCGCTCAACCTGCTGTTGGTGCCACGTTTCGGAGCCGTAGGCAGTTCGGTGGTCTGGGTTAGTGCCGAGACCGCCATGTTACTCTTTGCGACGCTCTATCTCCGCAAGCAATATCCGCCGTCGCACGCCGTTAATTATAAGACTTAATATGTCTAATTATAAGACTTAATATGTCGTAATTCGCGCATTAGATGAATAAAATCAAGAAACTTGTTTTTGCAACCAATAACGCCCATAAACTTCAGGAGGCCCGTCAGATAATTTCCGACGGGTTTGAGATTGTGTCGCTTGCCGAGATAGGATGTCATGATGACATACCCGAGACTGCCGACACACTTGAAGGAAACGCTCTTATAAAAGCGCGTTGGGTGAAGGAACGATATGGATATGACTGCTTTGCCGATGACACCGGCCTGATGGTCGATGCTCTCGACGGAGCACCTGGCGTTTACAGTGCCCGTTATGCTGGTGAGCACTGTTCTCCTGCCGACAATGTGGCCAAGCTTCTCCACGAGCTCGAAGGGGAGGAAAACCGCCGTGCGCATTTTGCTACGACAGTCGCGCTGATATGCGCCGGTGAGGAACACTGTTTCGAGGGTCGTGTGGAAGGTCGGATAGCAACTGAGCCGCATGGCAATGGCGGATTCGGATACGACCCGATATTCATAGCCGACGAGACCGGTAAATGCTTCGCCGAGATGAGCGCCGATGACAAGAATGCCATCTCGCACCGTGGCCGGGCC
The DNA here is from genome assembly GCA_910578385.1 of uncultured Muribaculaceae bacterium. Taxonomy (GTDB): domain Bacteria; phylum Bacteroidota; class Bacteroidia; order Bacteroidales; family Muribaculaceae; genus Lepagella. Next base: position 31,241 of record CAJTQV010000013.1, read on the forward strand.
ATGCGCCGGCTCAAGGATTTTCTGGGAGTCGTTGTAGCTCTGCTTGTGACTGCCGTCTGCTCGTTCGCAGCCAATGCTTCGGAATGGCGTCTGCATCCGAGTTACAACGGTCAGATGGAGCGTGTGGTGGAAACTCCAAACTACACCTATTTCCTCGGTGCCGCCAAATCTTATACCCGTGGTTCCGCGCAGACCGGAACTCTCGATGGAATGCTTTTCCGCTACGACAAGGAAGGAGAGGAGATGATGTTCCTCAACAAACTCAATATTCTTTCAGGGGGCTTGGTGCGTTCCATAGAGTTCAACTATGACAAGAATTATCTTGTCGTGGCTTATGAGGATGGAGACATAGATCTCCTGTATGAGAATGGTGATGTGGTCAATATTCCCGGTCTTAAACTTGCAGACTCTTCGCTCGACAAGACTGTCAACAATATAAACTTCGATCCGGCCAGCAACCGCATATATCTTGCCACTCAGTTCGGATATGTCGTAGTCAACGATGCTCTCAAGGAAATTGAGACCTCCCGTATATTCAATGTGCCTCTTGTGTCGGTGGTTCCATTCAAGGGCAATCTATGGTTTGCGGACGACAACGCAATATACTATGGGAGCGAAAAGGAGTTTGATTTCTCGAAACTTAAGAAGTTTCAGGATGTTTCTGTCATGATACGTATGGTCCCGGTCGGAAAAGATTATCTTTATCTGACCCATGGTCCGACCAACGAAGTTTATTGCAACCGTATATTCGAGAAGTCTTCCGGGGTGTATTCCAGAGAATCTGTCTCGGTGCGCTCTGAGAAGTGTTTCGAGACATACCGTGACGGAGTATTTACCGTCAATCAGGTGGAAATCTGTGTTTATACAAAAGATGGCAAGACGTATAAATACGCATTGACAGGTGATGACAAAGGAGCGAAAGCCGGTAGTCTCAACGGCACTGATTTCTGGTTTGCCTATCAACGCAAAGGTGTTGCCCGACGCCGGGTGCCGAAGGATGGTTCCTCGTCGTGGACTACCCTGATTGACAACTTCATGCTTAATGCAGCGAATCCCTTCACCTGCCGTTCGATGGCCTATAATCCGGATTACGGAATGCTGGTCCGAAACAACAGTATGGACCTTATATTTAATTCCGCAAAGAAAAACTACTTTAATGTCGCTGACCTGATCTCAGGTTATAAGGACATGACGTGGACACCATTGTCGGCCACGTACCGAATACCGGATATGAAGGGTCTTGCTTTCCAGAATCCCAATGGTATAGCAATAGATCCCAATAACCGCGACCATGTTTATTGCGGTTCGCCCAGAACCGGACTCCTCCGCTATGATCTTGCGAATCCGGAGAAATCCCTGCATATGTCAAAGGCGACAGATGTTCTGGGAGGTAACGGCAATACCGGTTTTGTTGTTGTGGCTCCGGAAGTGCCAAGTGGAGTAGCATGGCAGGAGCAGTGTACATTTATTGCTCCTGAATTTGACAATCAAGGAAATCTATGGACGGCTTATATCAATCCCTCCCCCGACAATGATACTCAATATGTCGCTACATATGTGGAACTGTGGGTATGGCCGGCCGCAGACATAGCGGCTACCACCTCCCCCTCAAATTTCAGGGAATGGAAGAAAATAAGATTCGATGGCATCAAGACGGGTAGTGCTGCTATGGTGCTCCCTCTCAAGGTCGGGTCGAACAAGAATATAGTGCTTTATCATGGCAACAGCAACAAGTCCGAACTTATTGTGCTTGACAATGGCGGTACTCCCGCCAACACCGCAGATGACCGTAGCGTGCATTTGGCCAGTGTCAGTGACCAGGATGGAACGGCTATAACTTTTACCTCTGCCTACGCATGGCATGAGGATCCGTTGACCGGCTTGGTATGGGTAAGCTATGGCAGCGGTCTGTTCACGTTCGACCCCAAGGAATTCCTTAATGGCTCGACTTCCGTGCGCCGGATAAAGGTGCCGCGTAACGACGGTACAAATCTTGCCGACTATCTGCTCGACAATGTGCAGGTCAACAGGATAATATCTGATGGTAACGGTCGCAAATGGTTCGCCACAAATGGTGCCGGGCTGGTCTGCACCAGTTCGGATGGCCGTGAGATTATAAGGACTTATACTCCTGAAAATTCTGACATTCCCGGCAGTTCGGTATTTGATGTCTGCTATAATCCGGCGGCCGGCTCGATTATGGTATCGACCGACAAGGGTCTTGCCGAACTGTTCCTGCCGGGTTCTTCGTCAGAAAGCGGTGGCTCCGGTGTCAGGGCTTATCCCAATCCGGTGAATCCGGATTATTATGGATATGTCACAATAGACGGATTGCCCGACGATGCTATGGTCAAGATTGTCGATACGTATGGCAATGTTGTCAAAGAGTGCGGTCAGGCTGACGGAGGTGTCGTGCAGTGGGATGTGACTAACCGGAGCGCGAAGCGCGTTCCAGGAGGAGTATATTTTGTAATAGCTACGAACGGACCCGACAGCGACAGCTATTCCAAGATGACAAAACTCCTTGTAATAGAGTGATAAGAAGAAAATATCAAAACATAACATGAGACGAATAATATTCACATTGGGGGCTGTGGTGCTGTTAAGTCAGGCATTACCGGCTCTCAGACTTGAAGTCAAACCGGGTACCCTTTCCGATAATATCGGCCCGCTGAGGAATACAACGGATACCGAACTGGTGCTGTCCGGAAGCGCGAATGTAACAGACCTCGCGTTGCTGCGCGATTTGTCGCGTGCTGTAAAGACGCTCGATATGTCGGCGTTGCGGATAGTGGCCTATACTTATTCCGACGGAGACTACATGGGGCGCAAGTCTTTTTCTGCCGATGAGATTCCTCCATACATGCTTATAGGCAGCGGCATATCAACAGTGAAGTTCCCGGCAACAGTCCGGATTATCGGAGAGTCAGCGTTTGCCGCTTCGGAACTCGGTCAGCTGGATATCCCGACAACGGTAGAGACAATCGGCGACAACGCATTTGCAAACTGTGCTGCCCTTGCGAATGTCACGGTCAACAAGACTGTATCGTTTGGCAAAGGTGTGTTCAAGGATTGCCGCGCTCTGAAAAATGTGGCGTTCGGATATTCCATAGCTGAGATTCCTGAGGCAATGTTCGATGGATGCTCTTCATATACTGCCGCGTTACCCGAGAGTGTGACCGCCATCGGCGATTATGCTTTTCGCGGAGCCGGACTTGAAACTGTCGATCTGCGTGCCATTGAATCGATAGGTGCATTCGCTTTTGCAGACATGCCGAATCTGTCGGAAGTAATCATCGGTATGGATGAACCTGTAAGCGTTGGTTCGGGTGCGTTCTTCAATAACCGTTCAATAGCGGACCTTCCTAATTGGGAGGGTGTATTGCCCGATCTCGCGCTTGCATCTACTGCAGGCCGAAAGTCTCTGTCTGTTTCTTTCCCCGAGATTGGAACCGCAGCTTTTGCCAACAATCAGGCTGTTCAGGAAGTGACATTGACCGAGACGGTCAAAAAGATTGCTCCACATGCTTTCCGTAATCTGACCGCACTGTCGCAGGTCAATGTTACAGACCTTGGAACGAATATGCCGGAGGTTGCTCCGGAGTCATTTTCCGGTCTTGAGAATGAAAACGGACGTTACGACATCATACTTAATGTATCGAAAGACACCAACGACAAGTGGGCCGAGCATCCCGTATGGGGTTTGTTTGACATAAAGAACATGCAGACCGGCGTAGGCAGTGTAGCTGTAAACACGGTTGATATAACTATTGCCCGCAACGGGGATGTAGTTTCGGTAGATTCCACAATGCCGATAGATTTCGTAGGCGTTTACTCGCTCAACGGTATGACACTCCATGAGTCGAATCCCGGCGTTGACCGCTACGAGATGTCAGGCATCGATCCCACCACTATTGTCATCGTCAAGGTCAAGAGCGGCGATGTAGTCAAAGTCTTGAAGCTTAACTGATAAGTCGTAGCTTCTCGCCCAATCTGCATATAGATTTCATCTGGCATATAGAAAGCCGCATTCAATTTTGAGTGCGGCTTTCAGTATGCATGGTGGAAGATATTATCATGGATTCCCAGCCTGTCAATCTTGTTCGATAATCCAGGAGTCGAGGGTTCTTTTTTTGCTGTCGAAGTTTGCGCCTATTTTTACCGTTTTGCGGCCATCTGCTTTGAATGGTAACAGGTAGTCTTTGGTGTCTATCTGTGCGAGTGCCTCCTCCGCGCTGCGGTCCATCTTGAACTCCATGACGTAGATGTAGTCCTGGGTCTTGACAACCATATCGATGCGTCCGGAAGCGGTCTTGTATTCGGTGCGTGTATAGAATCCCATCAGCTTGAAGATGATGAAAATCACATCCTGATAATGCTGCTCCAGATGTAGCAGTTCGAACGAATCATACTGGAAGTCGGCAAAAAGACTCTGCAAGCGTATCAAGAATTCCTCTGCCCTGCCTGCTTCGACATCAAGTACAAAACTTTGTATCTGAAAAGCTGTAGACTGTTGTGCCAATGAAGTGTAATAGGGTATCAGTTGCCGCAGGAAGCCATTCTCAACCTCACGGTTAGGAAAACCGAGTTTTACCGAATCAAACCTCTTGTCATACTCCTTTATGGTCAGATACCCGCTCTGGTAGAGTACAGGTATGAAATTTCCCAGATTGAATGATACGTCAGTAAGGTCGGTGACGTTCGCAACGTAATTTGACAGCTTTTGCAGTTGAAGACGGCGAGTCTTGAGCATCTTTATAAGGAAAGTCGGAGTTCCTGTCTGGAACCAGTAATCACCGAATTCTCCGGCATCGAGTGCATTGAGGATACTGAACGGGTTGTATACATCGACAAACCTGCTTGGAGAGAAATGGTATCCGTCGTAAAGCACGCGCAGACGGTCGTATGCCTCCTCAACAGTGATTTCCTGGTTCTCGGCCAGACGGCACACACCTTCCTCAAAATTATCATGTAGCTCATCGGTGGTTATGCCGCAGATTCCGGCATACTCCTTCCGCATGGATATGTCGTAGAGGTTGTTGAGGTCGCTGAATATGCTGAGATGACCGAACTTTGTGACACCTGTCAGCATGGCGAAGCGAATATATTGGTCCATGCGTTTCAGGTTGCCGTACACACCCCGCAGCGTGTCGCGGTGTTGCTGCTGCAAATCAGGGTTATCGACAGTCTCCAACAGAGGCTTGTCGTACTCGTCAATCAGTATGACAACGCCTTTTCCTGTCTTGTCAAAGGCAGCCTTTATGACATTCCCAAAGCGCACACCAAAATCTTCATCCGTCTTTGCGATTCCATACTCCTTTTCCCATTGGGAAATAAGGTTGTTGAGATTGGATTTGATGCCGATATTGTCATTGTAATTTGCACCGGTGAAATCGAGATGAAGCACAGGGTGTTTAATCCAGCCATGTTCTACACGGCTTATTTCCAGTCCCTCGAACAGGTCCCGACGGCCTAAGAAATATTCCTTGATTGTAGACAACAGCAATGACTTGCCGAACCGACGGGGACGGCTCAGAAATACATATTTCGACGAGGAATCGAGAAGACGCGCTATGTATCCGGTTTTGTCAACATAGAGATAACCACCCTCCCTGACAGAAGAGAAAGTCTGGATGCCGATCGGATATTTTATCTGAGCCATAATCAATATGTTTTAAAGAATTGCTATGTTTTTAACCGGATATCAATCTTGTTCGATGATCCAGGAGTCGAGGGTTCTTTTTTTGCTGTCGAAGTTGGCACCGATTTTCACCGTTTTGCGGCCATCTGCTTTGAATGGTAACAGGTAGTCTTTGGTGTCTATCTGTGCGAGTGCTTCCTCCGCGCTGCGGTCCATCTTGAACTCCATGACGTAGATGTAGTCCTGGGTCTTGACAACCATATCGATGCGCCCGGAAGCGGTCTTGTATTCCGTGCGTGTATAGAATCCCATCAGCTTGAAGATGATGAAAATCACATCCTGATAATGCTGCTCCAGATGTCGCAGCTCGAAAGAATCATACTGGAAGTCGGCAAAGAAACTCTGAAGCCGAATCATAAAGTCTTCCGGTCGCCCGGCACGTACATCCTTTATGAACTGTATGATTTCAAAGCCGGAACCCTGTGACGAGACTGTGGCGTAGAACGGCAGAAGCTGATTCAAGAAACCTGATGCTACTTCCTGGTTCGGGAAGCCAAGTGTGACCTCGCCAAGTTCCCGGTCGTAGTCCTTGATTGTCAGATAACCGCTTTGGTATAAGACCGGTATATAGTTGCCGAGATTGAATGAGACATCCGTCAGTTCCTCAACCGTTGTATGCAGGTGATCAAGTTTGATAATGGGCATGTTATCTGCCTTTATCATCTTTATGAGGAAAGTCGGGGTGCCTGTCTGGAACCAATACTTACCGAATTCTCGGGCCTCGAGTGCGTTAAGGATGCTGAACGGGTTATAGACATCGACAAATCCGGTTGGAGAGAAATGGTATCCGTCGTAAAGCACGCGCAGACGGTCGTATGCCTCCTCTACAGTGATTTCCTGGTTCTCGGCCAGACGGCACACACCTTCCTCAAAATTATCATGTAGCTCATCGGTGGTTATGCCGCAGATTCCGGCATACTCCTTCCGCATTGATATGTCGTAGAGGTTGTTGAGGTCGCTGAATATGCTGAGATGACCGAACTTTGTGACCCCTGTCAGCATGGCGAAGCGGATATATTGGTCCATCTGTTTCAAGTTGCCGTACACACCGCGCAAAGTGTCCCGGTATTTCTGCTGCAACTCAGGTTTATCGACGGTCTCCAGCAGCGGCTTGTCGTATTCGTCAATCAGGATGACGATCTTTTGTCCGCTCTTCTCACTGGCTCCCTTTATGATTCTTGCGAAACGGACACCAAAATCTTCGTCCTCCTTTTCAATTCCATACTCCCTTTCCCAAGATGTAAGAAGACTGTTTAATTTTGAGGTCATGCCAATAAAATCATTATAATTGGCACCCGTGAAATCAAGATGAAGCACGGGGTGTTTAACCCAGTCATGTTCGCGCCGACTAATTTCCAACCCTTCGAACAGGTCCCGACGGCCTAAGAAATACTCCTTGATTGTAGACAGCAGCAATGACTTCCCGAACCGACGGGGACGGCTCAAAAAAACAAACTGCGATGAGTTTACAAGACTATATATATACTTGGTCTTGTCAATATACTTCAGACCGCCCATTCTGATTTTGGAGAAAGTCTGGATGCCAATCGGATATTTTATCTGAGCCATAGTCACTATGATTTTTAAGAAATTGCCTGAAGTGACAACTCCCGTTCTATTTACAACGCAAATATAAACAATTTAGGCGAATTATCAATCTTGACAGACACAAATATCGTTCAAATATGCTTCGCTGCGGACAATCGTTTATTTAGACAATCGTTCATAAATAACGACAAAGCCGGGCTTTGAGGCCCGGCTTTGCTCTGTTTATGGTGTGTTGTGGTTTACTCCCACTCGATTGTTGCCGGTGGCTTGGAGGAGATGTCGTAGACTACGCGGTTTATGCCGCGAACCTTGTTGATGATCTCGTTGCTCACCTTGGCCAGAAGCTGATAGGGAAGGTGTACCCAGTCGGCGGTCATGCCGTCGGTCGATACAACCGCTCGGAGAGCACAGCAGTTCTCATATGTGCGCTCGTCACCCATCACACCGACACTCTGCACGGGCAGGAGCATCACGCCTGCCTGCCATACCTTGTCGTACCAGCCAGACTCACGCAGGTTGTCGATGAATATCTTGTCGGCCTGCTGGAGTATGCGGACCTTCTCACCTGTCACCTCACCGAGAATGCGGATGCCGAGTCCCGGACCGGGGAAAGGATGACGGCCGAGAAGTGCCTGGTCAATACCTAATGCACGTCCTACACGGCGAACCTCGTCCTTGAAGAGCAGACGGAGCGGTTCGACAACCTTCAGGTTCATTTCCTTGGGAAGACCTCCCACATTGTGGTGAGACTTGATCGTGGCAGAAGGACCTTTGACTGAACAGCTCTCGATAACGTCCGGGTAGATTGTACCCTGACCCAACCAGCGTGCGCCCTCGACTTTCTTGGCTTCCTCGTTGAATACCTCAACGAAGTCGCGGCCGATAATCTTGCGCTTCTGTTCGGGATCGGTAACTCCCTTCAGGTCGGCGTAGAAACGCTCCGACGCGTCAACTCCGGTAACGTTAAGACCCATGCCCTTGTAAGATGCGAGCACATCCTCAAACTCATTGGCACGGAGCAGGCCGTTGTTAACGAAAATGCAGTAGAGGTTCGAGCCTATTGCCTTGTGGAGCAATACAGCTGCAACTGACGAGTCAACACCGCCCGACAGACCGAGAATAACCTTGTCGTCGCCAAGTTTCTCCTTGAGCTCGGCAACGGTCGAGTCGATGAACGAAGCGGGACTCCATGTGCCCGAGCATCCGCAGATACCGATAACGAAGTTGCGGAGCAGCGTCGGACCGTCGGTCGAATGGAACACCTCGGGGTGGAACTGGATACCCCATGTCATCTCACCTCCTATGTGATATGCGGCCACGCGGACATTGTCGGTCGAACCGATAATCTCATAGTTGGCCGGAACAGAGGTGATGGTGTCACCATGCGACATCCATACCTGGGTCGGAGAGGGGAGCCCCTTCATCAGTGGGTCTTCAGGAGCAACGACAGTGAGCATGGCACGGCCATACTCGCGGCTCGGGGCACCCTTTACCTCGCCTCCGAACTCCTGTGCAAGGAGCTGTGCGCCGTAGCACACGCCGAGCAGGGGCAGACGGCCTTTGAACGCCGACATGTCGATGCGGGGAGAATCCTCGTCGCGCACCGATGCCGGGCTACCCGAAAGAATGACACCGCGCACGTCGTCGTCAATCTCCGGCATGTGGTTGAACGGGTGAATCTCGCAATACACGTTCTGCTCGCGCACGCGGCGTGCGATGAGCTGCGTGTACTGCGACCCGAAATCTATAATCAATATTTTTTCCATCAGAATAATTTATAGCTCTGACGCGGCACCGGCGTAACCGTCAGTACCACGTCAGGGTTATTTATTAATTACCGGGTGAATAGTTGGGGGCCTCCTTGGTGATGGTCACATCGTGGGGATGATTCTCCTTCACTCCGGCAGAGGTGATACGTACGAACTTGGCATCGTGGAGAGTCTCGATGTCGGGGGCACCGCAATAGCCCATACCTGAGCGGAGACCTCCGATGAGCTGATATACGGTCTCGCCGAGAGTACCCTTGTAAGGCACACGTGCCACGATACCCTCCGGAACGAGCTTGTTGGTATCCATCTGCTCGCCCTGGAAATAGCGGTCTTTCGAACCGGCCTGCATGGCCTCGACAGAACCCATGCCGCGGTATGACTTGAACTTACGGCCATTGTAGATGATGGTCTCGCCCGGAGATTCCTCGACACCTGCCAGCATCGAACCCATCATCACGCAGTCGCCACCGGCGGCGAGAGCCTTGACAACGTCGCCCGAGTAGCGGAGACCACCGTCGGCGATAACAGGCACACCATGCTTGTGGGCGGCGGTGGCGGCATCGTAGATGGCAGTGAGCTGCGGAACACCTACACCGGCAACGATGCGGGTAGTGCATATCGAACCGGGTCCGATTCCTACCTTGATACCGTCGGCACCTGCCTCAACGAGGAATTCAGCGGCAGCGGCAGTCGCGATGTTTCCGACCACAACGTCAATCTGGGGATAAGCCTCCTTGACAGCTTTCAGTGTGCGCACCACATTGGCCGAATGACCATGGGCCGTGTCAATCACCACTGCATCGACACCATTCTCCACGAGAGCCTTCACGCGTTCGAGAGTGTCTTTGGTAACGCCGACACCGGCAGCCACACGCAGACGACCCTTCGAGTCCTTGCAGGCGTTGGGGAACTCGCTGATCTTGGTAATGTCGCGATAAGTAATAAGACCTACCAGATGATTCTCCTCGTCAACTACGGGGAGCTTCTCGATCTTGTTCTCCAGAAGAATCTGTGATGCCTCGGCAAGATCGGCGTTGGTTGTTGTGATGATATTTTCAGAAGTCATCACTTCGCTTACCGGCAGCGACATGTCGCGCTGGAAACGGAGGTCCCTGTTGGTGACGATACCGATCAGGTGGTGTTCTCCATCAATCACGGGGATACCGCCGATGCGGTTCTCTTTCATCAGACGCAGTGCGTCGGCAACAGTCTGATCTTTGGTGATGGTCACAGGGTCATAGATCATACCCGAGTCGGCACGCTTCACCTTGCGGACCTGAGCGGCCTGGGCTGCAATCGACATATTCTTGTGGATTACACCGATACCACCTTCGCGTGCAATGGCGATTGCCATCGGAGCCTCGGTCACGGTATCCATCGCGGCAGAAACCACCGGTATGTTGAGGTGGATGTTGCGTGAGAAACGGGTGCCGAGAGTAACGCGGTCGGGAGTGACGTTTGAGAACGCCGGGATGAGCAGCACGTCGTCGAACGTGATACCTTCCTGAGCTATTTTATCTTCAATAAACGACATATGCAGTAGGGTCTTAAAATTTATTCAGTTCGGGGTCAACGATGATGGTCTGTTCGCGGTCGGGTCCAACCGAGATCATGCCGACGGGCACTCCGGTGAGTTCTTCGAGCTTGCGGACATAAGCCTTGGCATTCTCTGGAAGGTCCCCGAAGTTCTTGATGCCGGTGATGTCCTCTTTCCAGCCTGGAAGATCGATGTATACAGGCTTGCAGCGCGACAGCGAGGCGATGGTTGACGGCGGGCTCTGAATCTGCTTGCCATCGAGCTCATATGCCACGCAGACCTTGATTGTGTCGAGTCCTGACAGTACGTCGAGCAGCATGACAGCCCAGTGGGTTATGCCGGCGAGTTCTGCGGTATAGCGGCCTACAACAGCGTCGAACCAGCCGATGCGGCGGGGACGGCCTGTGACTGTGCCGTACTCATGGCCGCGTTCGCGTATGCCGTCGCCGATCTCATCATGAAGTTCCGTCGGGAACGGACCTGAACCTACGCGGGTGCAATAAGCCTTGGCAACGCCTACAGCTGTGCGTATCCACTTCGGCGCGATACCTGCACCTACTGGTACAGACGATGCCGAGGGACTTGAAGAGGTGACGAAGGGGTATGTACCATGCTCGATGCAGAGCATCATGCCCTGGGCGCCCTCGAAAAGGACGCGCTTGTCATCGCTGCGGAGAGCGTCGTTCACCAGACGGGATGTGTCCACAATCATCGGTGCGAGACGCTCAGCCAGTTTCATGTACTGATTATAGACCTCCTCGACATCAAGAGTCTCCAGACCGAGCATCTTCAGCTCCATGTTCTTGACCTCAAGGGCAGCCTCAAGTCTCTCGCGGAAATAGTCCGGTTCGAGCAGGTCGCCCATGCGGAGGCCGACGCGGCTGTACTTGTCTGAATAAGCCGGGCCGATACCCTTCTTGGTCGTGCCGATAAGATCCTTGCCCTTCTGAGCCTCATAGGCACCGTCGAGCATCGCGTGCCAGGGCATCACCATGGCGGCGCGTGTCGAGATGAAGAGCTGGTAGTCGGTTATGCCACGGTCGTGGAGCTTGTCGAGTTCGGCGCATACCGAGACAGGATTAACCACCATGCCGTTGCCCATCACATTGACCGTAGCGGGGTTGAAGATACCCGACGGAATGCTCTGGAGCGAATATTTATTGCCACCGAACACCACAGTGTGTCCGGCGTTGTTGCCTCCCTGGTAACGCACCACCATATCGGCGCGCGTAGCGAAGTAGTCGGTAATTTTACCTTTGCCTTCGTCTCCCCATTGGGAACCTACAACTACAAGTGTTTCTGACATTTCAATCTTTTTTTAGTTTTGAGAAACCTTTATTTTATACCGTTGCGGTCGAAGATGTAGTCCACGTTCTTCATGTAATAGTCGAGCGTGAAGCAGCCTTCGAGTTCCTCGGCGGTAAGATTCTCCTTGATTACCTCGTTCTCCTTGAGCAGGTCGATATAGGGTACTCCTGCCGCCATCGCAGCCATTGCCACGGGCTGAACTGTGTCGTAGGCCTTCTCGCGTGCGAAGCCCTTTGCGATGAGAGCGTTCATGACACGCTGGGCGAAAATCACGCCGTTAGTGATGTAGATGTTGCTCTTCATCTTCTCCTCGAACACTGTGAGGTTGCCAAGGATGTTGCACATGCGGTTGAGCATGTAGTCGAGAAGCATTGTGGCATCGGGCAGGATGATGCGCTCGGTAGCCGAGTGGGAGATGTCACGCTCGTGCCAGAGAGCCACGTTCTCGTAAGCGGTGGCCATGTATCCGCGGAGCACACGGGCGCAGCCGCACATGTTCTCCGAACCGATCGGGTTGCGCTTGTGGGGCATCGCGCTCGAACCCTTCTGGCCTTTGCCGAATGCTTCCTCCACCTCATGCACCTCGGTACGCTGGAGACCGCGCACCTCCATAGCCATCTGCTCGATTGAGGCACCGATGAGCGCGATTGTTGCGAGGTAATAGGCGTGACGGTCACGCTGGATAACCTGGGTCGATACGTCAGCGCTCTCTATGCCGAGCTTGTCGCAGACATAGTCCTGAACGAACGGGGGAATGTTGGCGAAGTTACCCACGGCACCGGAAATCTTGCCGACCTCCACACCGCGTGCGGCAGCCTCGAAACGCTTGATGTTGCGCTGCATTTCGGCATACCAGAGCACCCACTTCAGGCCGAACGATGTGATGTCGGCGTGGATGCCGTGTGTGCGGCCGATACAAGGAGTATATTTGTACTTCAGGGCCTGGCTGCGGAGCATGTCGGCGAAACGCTGCAGATCCTCGCGCAGTATGTCGTTAGCCTGTTTGAGCAGATAACCGTTGGCGGTGTCGACAACATCGGTCGAGGTGAGTCCGTAGTGAACCCACTTGCGCTCCTCGCCGAGAGTCTCGCTGACGGCGCGGGTGAACGCCACGATGTCGTGACGTGTCTGCTCCTCGATCTCCTTGATGCGGTCGATGTTGAACGAGGCGTTTGCCCAGAGCTTGTCGATGTCCTCAGCCGGAACCACGCCAAGCTCGCGCCATGCCTCGGCCGAGAGAATCTCGACCTTGAGGTAGGCGTTGAATTTATTTTCTTCTGTCCAGATGGCACGCATCTGGGGACGTGAATATCTTGGAATCATTTCTTACTTTACGTTGTTAAGATAGCATTCGAGAGTGTTCTCCATCAGGCATGCGCGGGTCATGGGACCTACGCCGCCCGGCACCGGAGTGATGACTGAAGCCTTCTCGCAGACGGCATCGTAGTCAACGTCGCCGGCGAGCTTGCCAGTCTCGGGGTCACGGTTCACACCCACGTCGATTACGACAGCGCCGGGTGCAACCATATCCTCGGTCACGAAACGGAGACGGCCGACGGCTGCCACAAGAATCTCCGCGTTGCGGCATACCTCTGCAAGATTCTGGGTGCGGCTGTGAGCCACTGTCACCGTAGCGTTGCGGTCAAGGAGCATCTTGGCCATGGGTAGGCCCACAATGTTGCTGCGGCCGATTACCACGGCACGCTTGCCCTGGATGTCAACACCGGCCTCGTCGAGCATTCGGATAATGCCCTTCGGGGTGCAGGGATATACGCAGGGACGTTTCTGCCAGAGCGAGGCTACGTTTGCCGGATGGAAACCGTCAACGTCTTTCTCGTGGGCTATGGCCTCGATCACGCGGTCCTCGTCGATATGCTTGGGCACGGGGAGCTGTACCAGCACACCGTCCACAGTGTTGTCGGCGTTGAGGTCGGCGATGATTTTCAGCAGATCCTCCTCCGTTGTCTCTTCCGGCAGACGGATTGTGGTGCTCTTGAAGCCTACCTGCTCGGCATCCTTGCCCTTTGACTTCACATACGACTGGCTTGCGGGATCCTCACCCACAAGAATAACTGCGAGATGAGGCGCGCGGCCATACTTCTCGACAAGCGCCGGAACCTTACCGGCTATCTCTTCTTTGATCTTCTTTGCAAGATCCTTTCCACTTATAATCATTTTAAGCTTCTTTTGCCCCGATGTCGGTGCGGTTGAACAATCCGTTGCAATCCACTTTCTTCACTGCGTCGTATGCAGCCTTGCGGGCCTTGGCGAGATTCTCGCCTTCGCCGAGCACCATGAGCACACGGCCTCCGACGGTAAGTGTCTTGCCGTCGCGGTTGGCGGTACCCATGTGGTAAACCGTGCTGTCGATCTTATCAAGACCGCGCACCGGATAACCCTTCTCATACTTGCCGGGATACCCCTTGGCGGCCATAACCACGCCGAGAACAGATTCATCTTTCCATTCCGTCTCGAAGTCACGGCCATCTACAGCAGCGTCGATAAGCTCGTAGAAGTCGCTCTTCAGACGCGGGAGAACAACCTCGGTCTCGGGGTCGCCGAAACGTGCGTTGAACTCAATTACCTTGGGAGTGCCCTTGTGCAGTATCAGACCGCCGTAGAGAACGCCGGTGAAAGGGACACCCTCCTTGACCATTGCGTCGGCTACGGGCTGGAGAATTGTCTCCAGGGCCATGCGACGGATTTCGGGGGTCACGAACGGAACCGGTGAGTAAGCGCCCATGCCGCCGGTGTTGGGTCCTGCGTCATGGTCGTAGGCGCGCTTGTGGTCGCGTGCGATGTCGAGGGGATAGAGCTTGTTGCCGTTCACAAGGCACATGAACGAGAACTCCGGACCGTCGAGGAACTCCTCAATCACCACGCGTCCCTTGCCGAATGTCTCGTCAAGCAACATGTCGCGGAGAGCGTCCTCGGCCTCGCCGAGGGTGAGGGCAACCACGACTCCCTTGCCGGCTGCCAGTCCGTCATACTTGATGACAACCGGAATCGGACCGGCCTTGACATAGGCGAGAGCCTCGTCGAAGTCGCTGAATGTGCGGTAGGCCGCTGTCGGCACGTCGTAGCGAGCCATGAGGTCCTTGGCATACTCCTTGGAACTCTCTATGCGTGCGGCGGCCTTGGTCGGACCGAAAATCTTCAGTCCCGCCTCGCGGAAGCTGTCCACGATACCGGCGGCGAGCGATGCCTCCGGACCCACGACAGTCAGGTCAATATCATTGGCTTTGGCGAAGTCGAGCAGCGAGGCGATGTCAGATACCGGTACAGGCACGCATTCCGCCTGGGCGGCGATACCACCGTTGCCCGGCGCGCAGTACACTTTAGATACTGCGGCCGAACGGCAAAGGCTGTCGACTATGGCGTGGCAGCGGCCACCGCCGCCGACCACAAGTACTTTCTTTCCCATCAGTTCTTGCTAATGTAATATCAATGTTTGAAGTGACGCATTCCCGTGAAGAGCATGGCTATGCCTTTCTCGTCGGCCTTCTTTACAGAATCTTCGTCGCGGATGCTGCCGCCGGGCTGCACGATGGCGGTCACGCCGTAGCGCGAAGCCTGCTCCACAGTGTCGTCGAAGGGGAGGAAACCGTCAGATGCGAGCACCAGTCCTTCGGTGGCACCGGCTGCCTTGGCCTCCTCAAGGGCGATTGTGGCAGAACCTACGCGGTTCATCTGGCCGGCACCCACGCCGAGTGTGGCACCATCCTTGACAACCACTATGGCGTTGGACTTGACATGCTTCACAATCTTCCAGCCGAAGTCCATATCGGCAAGCTCGCGTGCGTCGGGATGACGTTCGGTAACGGTCATCGCGTCGGTAATCTCCAGACACTCTGTGTCGGCATCCTGCACGAGCAGACCGCCGGTCACGCCCACGTAGCGGGGGCGCTTCTCACCCTTGGCCTCCATCTTGACTTCGAGCAGACGGAGGTTCTTCTTCTTGGAGAAAATCTCAAGAGCCTCGTCGGTAAACGAAGGAGCCATCACAATCTCAAGGAAGATAGGCTTCATCTGGAGAGCCACCTCGCCGGTGACGGGGCGGTTGAACGCCACGATACCGCCGTAGATGCTCACCTTGTCGGCCTCGTATGCACGTGTCCATGCGTCGAGCACGTCTGCACCGACAGCCGCGCCACACGGGTTCATGTGCTTCAGACCTACGCAGAAAGGTTCGCTGAACTCGCTCACGATCTCAAGAGCCGCGTTGGCATCCTGGATATTGTTGTACGAAAGTTCCTTGCCCTGGAGCTGGCGTGCGGTAGCCACGCTGTATGAGTATTCCTTTTCTGTACGGTAGAACTTTGCAGCCTGGTGGGGATTCTCGCCGTAACGGAGATCCTGCACCTTGTCGAAGGCGAGGAACATCTTCTCGTTCAGACCGGCCTGACGGCGCATGTACTCGGCGATATGGCTGTCGTAGAGAGCGGTGTGGGTGTAGGCCTTTGCCGACAGACGGAGACGGGTCTCCTCTGTGGTGTTGCCGTTCTCGCGGATTTCGGCGAGAATGTTGTCATAATCCTCAGGCTCGCAGACCACGGTCACGCTCTTGCAGTTCTTCGCTGCCGAACGGAGCATGGAGGGACCGCCTATGTCGATGTTCTCGATTGCGTCGGCCAGAGTCACGTCGGGCTTTGCCACTGTTGCCTCGAAGGGGTAGAGGTTCACACATACGAGGTCAATCAGACCGATGCCGTTCTCGGCGAGCTGCTGCATGTCGCTTTCAAGGTCGCGGCGACCGAGCAGGGCGCCATGCACCTTCGGGTGGAGCGTCTTGACGCGTCCGCCGCAGATTTCGGGGAAACCGGTAATCTCGCTGATGCCGGTTACCTCAAGACCGCTGTCGAGCAGCATCTTCATCGTGCCGCCGGTAGCGATTATCTCCCATCCCATTTCATTGAGCGACCGGGCGAACTCGACCACTCCTCTTTTATCACTTACGCTGATTAGAGCTTTCATCAATTTCCTGTTAGAATAAACTTATGCAGTTATACTTACTGGTGCGGTGACAGTTATTTATTTGATCTCGACACCTGAGCCTTTCACGACCTTGCCGATCACTGAGGCGTTGATGCCCGACTCGCGGAGCGATGCAACAGCCTTGTCGGCCTCGGCTGCGTTTACAGCCACAACCATGCCGATACCCATGTTGAAGATGTTGAACATCTCGCGGCGGGGCAGGTTGCCATACTTGCGGAGCAGCTCGAAGACGGGGAGGATTGTCCATGAACCATCCTCAATCTCCACGCCGAGACCCTCGCCGAGTATGCGGGGGATGTTCTCGTCGAAGCCGCCGCCTGTGATGTGGGCGACTCCATGCACATCCACCTGCTTCATAAGCTCAAGCACGGGCTTGACGTAGATTGCCGTCGGTGTGAGAAGCATCTCGCCGAGAGTCTTGTCGCCGGTCTCCTCATACTTGGCGTTGAGGTCGAGACCTGCATCAGCAACAATCTTGCGGACGAGAGAGAAACCATTGGAGTGTACGCCCGTCGAGGGGAGGCCGACAAGCACATCACCCTCGGCTACCTTCGAGCCGTCGATAAGCTCATCTTTCTCGACAGCGCCGACGGTGAAGCCGGCAATATCATAATCTTCGGGCGCGTACATGCCGGGCATCTCGGCGGTCTCGCCGCCGACGAGCGCGCATCCGGCCTGACGGCAACCCTCGGCAACTCCCGATACGATTGCCTCGACCACCGCAGGACGGTTGTGGCCGACGGCCACATAGTCGAGGAACAGGAGCGGCTGGGCACCCTGCGCAAGCACGTCGTTCACGCACATGGCCACTGCGTCTATACCGATGGTGTCGTGGCGGTCAAGCTCGAAAGCTATTTTCAGCTTTGTGCCCACACCGTCGGTGCCGCTCACCAGAATCGGGTGACGGTATCCGAGCGAGCCGAGGTCGAACATGCCTCCGAAAGCACCGATGCCACCCATGCAGCCGGGGCGAGCGGTGGAAGCCACATGCTTCTTGATGCGGCTCACCACCTCGTATCCGGCTTCGAGGTTCACACCCGAAGCCTCATAACTTTTTGCCATATCTCCCGGTTCTTATTTGATTGAGTTGAGACGGCTGTCAATCTCCTCGTAAGCACCGATCACGTTGCCGAGGTCGCGGCGGAAACGGTCCTTGTCGAGCTTTTCGTTGGTTGTAGCGTCCCACAGACGGCATGTGTCGGGGCTGATCTCGTCAGCGAGTACGATCTTGCCGTCGGCGGTCTTACCGAACTCAATCTTGAAGTCAACCAGACGGATGTTGATCTTGGCGAAGATTTCCTTGAGGAGCTCGTTGATGCGTGCAGTCATGTCATAGATCTCTGCAAGCTCAGCATAGGTAGCCGCGCCGAGAGCCACAGCGTGGTGGTCGTTGATCAGCGGGTCGCCGAGAGCGTCGTCCTTGTAGCAGATCTCCATGATGGTGTTGGGGGCGGGAGTACCCTCCTCGATGCCGAGGCGTTTTGCCATCGAACCTGCGATGATGTTGCGCACGATCACCTCAAGAGGAACGATGCTGACTTTGTGGCAGAGCTGGTCGCGGTCGTTCAGAGTCTCGATGTAGTGGGTCGGGATACCGGCTTCGTTGAGTTTCTTGAAGATGATGGTAGTGATCTCGTTGTTGAGCACACCCTTGTTGTCGATTGTAGCCTTCTTCAGGTTGTTGAAGGCTGTCGCAGCATCCTTGTAGTGGATTACAACGAGGTTTTCATCATCGGTTGCGAACACTTGTTTTGCTTTGCCCTCATAGAGCATCTCTTTCTTTTCCATTTTCTTGAATAGATATGAAGTTGGTTTTTTTGAATATTTTCTTTTCAGGGTAGTTGTCAGGCTGTGTCAGCTCTGCGGTTACCGGAAATTATTTTACCTTGCGGAAGTAGTTTACTGCGTTTCGGAAGAGGTTCTGCGACTTGTCTCCGGCCACGTTCTTCATAAGTCCCTCGCGGTAGCGCTCCGAGTGGCCCATCTTGCCGAGGATATGTCCGTCGGGCGAGATGATGCCCTCGATGGCCCATGTAGAGCCGTTGGGGTTGGCGGGCGACAGCATTGTGGCGTGTCCTGTCTCGGGGTCGGCATACTGGAATGCGATCTGACCGTTCTTCAACAGAGTCTCACGCAGTTTGTCGTCGGCCACGAACTTACCCTCACCGTGCGACATGGCGATAGAGTGGAGCTGACCGACCTCGAAGCTGTCGAGCCAGGGCGATGCCGTTGTGCCGACACGTGTCACCGCAATCTGCGAGATATGGCGGTTGATGTCGTTGCGGAACAGGGTGGGGGAGTCGGGTGTCAGCTCGCCGATCTTGCCGAACGGGAGCAGACCTGACTTGACAAGGGCCTGGAAGCCGTTGCAGATTCCGAGAATCAGACCTCCGCGTGCGAGAAGACGTTCCACAGCGGCCTTGACCTCGGCGTTGAGGAGCACGGTGGCGATGAACTTGCCCGATCCGTCCGGCTCATCGGCAGCGGAGAAACCGCCGCTGATTGCCAGAATATGACATGCGTCGATGTTGGCGGCCATCTCGCGGCATGAGTCGGATATATCCTGAGCCGAGAGATTGCGGAACACGCTCAGGCGTACCTCGGCGCCCTCGTTGGCGAATGCCGCCTGCATGTCGTAGTCGCAGTTGGTGCCGGGGAATACGGGGAGATATACAACCGGGTTCTCCACTGCCTCGCCCTCGTAGGCAGCGGCCTTGCGGTCGCAGGCTGCGTCGGGAGCCTCGCCTGTGGTGGCGGCGGTGTCGGGATATACTGAGTTGAATTTCTCGCGCACCTTCGCTGCAAGATCCTCAATCGCGAATTTATGGTGCTCGATCATCACGGTCGGTTCGGCTGTTGTCGAACCGATGAACTCTGCACCCGGAATGTCGATAGGCTCGGTGGCCTCGATTATGATTGAGCCGTAAGCGGCATCGAAAATCTCATTCTTGTCGTACGATACATCGGCACCGATTCTGTTGCCGAGCGACATCTTGACGATAGCCTCAGCCAGACCGCCGAAGCCGATGGCATAGGCGCTCACCACATGTCCGGCCTTGATCTCGCGGTGGATTGCGTCGTAAGCTGCCATGAGGGCGGCAGTGTGAGGCATCTTCGAGGAGAGCGGGTTGTGCTTCACGAGATATAGCCCGTGTCCGGCAGCCTTGAATTCCGGACTGATCACGTCGCGGGCATCCACGGGAGCAACACCGAAGGCGATGAGTGTCGGCGGCACGCTGATGTCGCCGAACGTTCCGCTCATGGAGTCCTTGCCTCCGATTGAGGGGAGACCCAGCTCCTTCTGCATACGGAGTGTGCCGAGCAGGGCGGCGAGAGGCTTGCCCCATGCACGCTCCGAGCTCATGCGCTCGAAATATTCCTGATATGAGAATCTCATCCGGCGGAAGTCAGCGCCGGCGGCAACTGATTTTGCCACCGCGTCAATCACGGCATATGCCGCGCCGTGATAGGGACTCCAGCTGGTGATGAACGGGTTGAAGCCCCATGCCATCATGCTGGCTGTATTTGTGAAATGCTTTCCTACGGGGAGCTTCTGCACGCTGACCTGTGCCTCTGTGCCGTTGGTCTTGCCTCCGAATGGCATGAGCACTGTAGATGCACCGATTGATGAGTCAAACATTTCGATGAGACCGCGCTGCGAGGTCACGTTG
This sequence comes from uncultured Muribaculaceae bacterium, assembly GCA_910578385.1. Classification (GTDB taxonomy): domain Bacteria; phylum Bacteroidota; class Bacteroidia; order Bacteroidales; family Muribaculaceae; genus Lepagella. The sequence goes on from CAJTQV010000013.1 coordinate 51,770, forward strand.
GGGTCGAGCAGGTTGTTGACGAATTTCTCGTCGAAATTCTCGCCCGGCACCTCGCGCCCGAAGGGATTGCAGGGAGTCACTGACTCGATGCGGGCCTTGGCGAAGTGGGGAGCGCCGGCCGAGTCGATGAACTCGCGGCTAAGGTCGGCCACAATCTCGCCGTTGCGGAAAAGACGCATACGGCCTGAGTCGGTCACATCGGCCACGTGGCGCACCTCGATGTTCTCCTCGTGGCAGTAGCGCATGAACTCCTCCATGTCCTTTGCCTCGACAACAGCCGACATGCGCTCCTGGCTCTCCGATATGGCAAGCTCGGTGGCGTTGAGGCCATCATATTTCGTGGTCACGCGGTCGAGATATATGTCGAGGCCGTCGGTAAGTTCGCCGATAGCGACGCTGACACCTCCGGCTCCGAAGTCGTTTGATTTCTTTATGAGTCTTGTCACTTCCGGGCGGCGGAACAGACGCGACAGCTTGCGCTCCTCGGGGGCGTTACCCTTCTGCACCTCGCTGCCGCACATTTCGAGCGACGACTCGGTGTGCTCTTTCGAAGAACCTGTGGCTCCGCCGATGCCGTCGCGGCCTGTGCGGCCACCGAACATCAGCACCACGTCTCCGGCTGCCGGACGCTCGCGGCGTACATCCTTGGCGCGTACCGCACCTGCCACAGCTCCCACTTCAAGACGCTTCGCGACATATCCGGGGTGGTAGACCTCGCGGACGTGGGTTGTGGCCAGACCGATCTGGTTGCCGTATGATGAATAGCCTGCTGCCGCGCCGCGTGAGATGACACGCTGGGGGAGCTTGCCGTGAAGCGTCTCGTTGACAGGCTGGTATATGTCGCCGGCACCGGTCAGACGCATTGCCTGATACACATAGCTGCGGCCGCTCAACGGGTCGCGTATCGCGCCACCGAGACAGGTTGATGCACCTCCGAAAGGTTCAATCTCGGTCGGGTGGTTGTGGGTCTCGTTCTTGAACTGGAGGAGCCATTTCTCGGTCTCTCCGTCAACATCGACATCCACATAGATGCTGCAAGCGTTGTTCTCCTCGCTCTGCTCAAGGTCATCGAGCATTCCGTTGGCGCGGAGCCAGCGGGCACCGATGGTTGCGAGATCCATCAGGCAGAGGGGCTTCTCGCCGCGTCCGAGGTCGGCGCGCATCTTATTCCAGAGACCGAGGCTCTCACGGATTTCAGGTGCTATGAATGATTCCTCTACCTCGATGTCGGTCAGACGGGAGGTGAAGGTGGTGTGGCGGCAATGGTCGCTCCAATATGTGTCGAGAATGCGGAGCTCGGTCTCGTTGGGGTCGCGGCCTTCGGCGGTGAAGTATCTCACCACTTCCATCAGGTCGTCGCCGTTCATGGCGAGTCCGGCCTCCTTGCAATATGCCGGGGCCTCCTCGGGTGTGATGTCGCGGAAACCGGCGAGAGTCTCGACCGGCATGGCGTGCGCGCGTTCGGGGAGAGAGAGTACGTCAAGGTTCTTGCGGCGCGCCTCGACGGCGTTGATGAGGTAGCGGGATATGCGCTCCATCTGTTCGGGTGTCACACCCTTGTCGAAGATGTAGAGGCGAGCCGAGAGAATCTCAACGTCGGCTTCAGGGTTGACGAGGCGCACGCACTCGCGGGCAGCTGCGGCACGCTGGTCGAACTGGCCGGGAAGAGCCTCGACTGCGAGATGGGGCAGACCCTCCATCTCTATGCTGTCGGTCACGGTGTCGGTGGCAGTCTCGCCGAAGACGCCGTAGCGGGTTTGTTCAAGAAGTTGGTCGGAAAAGCCGAACAGGTCGTACACGCAGACCAGACGAAGGTCTGTGATGTTGAGGCCGAGATTGGAGTTCAGCTCGTTGCGGAGGCTGTCGGCCTCGACGCGGAATTCCGGGCGTTTCTCGACAAATATACGGTGGGTTGTCATTGCTATATCAGTGGTTTATAACCTATTTCGTGGATTTAGATTTCAGTTTCAAGGATTTTTCGAGCCTGTTCCTCGCGGAACTCGCGGAGTTTCTCCTGCAGGCCTTTGTCGGTAACGGCCATGATCTCTACGGCGAGAAGTGCGGCGTTCTTGGCACCGTCGATGGCTACCGTTGCCACAGGTATTCCGGTGGGCATCTGCACCATGGCGAGCAGGGAGTCAAGACCGCGCAGGGCTTTTGACATGATTGGTACTGCTATTACCGGAAGTGTGGTGAATGCGGCCACGACTCCGGCCAGATGGGCGGCACCGCCCGCGCCGGCGATGAAAGATGTTATGCCGCGTTCGCGTGCGCCGTCAATCCATTCCTCAAGGGCGTGGGGCGTGCGGTGTGCGCTGAGCACCTTCTTCTCGTAACCGACGCCGAACTTGTCGAGCATCTCGAAAGCGCCCTTCATCACATCGAGGTCGCTTGTTGATCCCATCACAATTCCAACTTTCATGTTCATTCCTGTAAAAAACTGTATATGTTTAGTATAGATAAAGCGGCGGGCGTCCGGTCCATGTTCAGGACCGGACGCCCGCGCGTGATTCATTCCATCATGTCTGTCCGCTTATGGGCACGCTGAATGCGAGAACCTTCGCGGCTCTGCCCCATGGCTCGCACGACTCCCCGGAGGGACTCGTGATGCTGCGGGACGGGAAATTCGTATGTATGTGAAATCACCACTTTCATTTCCATGTGCAAAATTACATATTTTTTTCGACGTGTACAAACGAAATGTTCGCGCGGTTGAAAAATTTCCGGAAACGAAAAAAACGAAAAAAGGAAACCTGCATTGCAGATTTCCTTTCTCTGATCTTCGGTCGGGGTGACAAGATTCGAACTTGCGACCACACGCCCCCCAGACGCGTACTCTAAACCGGGCTGAGCTACACCCCGAGATCGTTGCCTGTTGACTTTCGTCTTTCGGCGGGGATGCTTGCCGGAAGTTACCTTCCCGAAAGCGAGTGCAAAGTTAATGCCTTTTTCTGAAACCTCCAAATTTTCGGCGAAAAATTTTTGAAAAAATTTAAAATTTCCTCTTTTTACCCTCTCCCATTTCCCCGTACGGATGTTTTTTCCTATTTTTGCCGACGGTATTGGACAGAATGTGCCTCAGGCCGTATCTGTTTTATGAGAAGGACTCTTAAGTTCGGTAAGAATGAAGGATAAGACTTTTGTTGCCCGCGGCATTTTGGCCGGAATCTGCGTCGGTATGGGCGGATGCATATATTTGAATGTCGGCGGTGTGGCCGGTGCGGTGCTTTTCGCATTCGGCCTGATTGCCGTTGTCTCGCTCGGACTGAATCTCTTTACTGGAAAGGCCCAGTTCGTGTGGGGGCTGCGTGGTGAGGATCAGTTCGGACAGGGTGGCTACGTGTGGCTCTTCTCTATTCTCGCGCTCAATATTATCGGTTGCATCTTGATGGGTGCGCTGATGTCCAACGCCGCCATGCAGGAGGGCGCGATGGCAATCCTTGACAAAAGGCTCGCCTCGTCTCCGTTGCGCAACGCAGTGTTGGCCGTGGGTTGCGGATTCATAATGACCCTCGCCGTGCAGGGCACCGCACGCGGCAAGTGGCTTCCGCTTCTCTTCGGAATCCCGGCCTTTATATTGTGTGGTTTCCCTCACTGTGTGGCCGACGCATTCTATATCGCTTCGTTGCCGGGTGAGTATCTCGGTGAACATGCCGCAGACATCGCCATGTTCTATGTGGCGATTGTGGCCGGAAATTTCGTAGGCTGCAACGCATATCGGCTGCTCTCTCCGGCGAGGGAGAAAACAGCCGAAAAATCATCAGCGGCCGAAGCTTAACGCTTGTGGTGCCTGTGATGCTTGCGGGCCTGCTTGTGTTGTTTCTTCATTTCCTTGTGATAAGCCTTGCGGGCTTCCTTGACCGCTTTGTGATGGGCTTTCCCGCTACGGTATTGACGTTTATGCTTTTTGTGATGTTTCTTGTGGGGACGTTTGTGGTAATGTCCATAAGCGTCGTAATACCCTTCTGACGTATAGACGGTATTGAAATAAGGGGTGGATACACCCACACCGGTGCCGAACGGGTTTGTTGAGATTGTCACGCCCGGGTTCGAGTTGGTACTGAAAGTGAAAGTCTGCGCGAGGCCACCGACCGGCAGTGCGATCAGTGCGGCGAGAACAAAAGCGGCGAGTTTTTTCATAGCGTATAGTGTTGCGACCACCGGCCCGGGCAACCCCCGTTTCAGTCGGTCAATGGTTCTATACATAATACACCCGAATGTTCTTCGAGGTTCATTATAAATCCCCCAGCCATTGTTTGAACATAGATATGCGGTCTTTGCTCACGGTTACAAATTCTTCTGGATATCCTTTGACTGAAACTTTAAGTTTTCTGGGGGATAACAGAGAAATTTTGTTAATCTGATTGATGTTGACAATGTGAGACCTTGAGGTTCTGAAAAAATACTTAGGATTAAGCTCGCTTTCCAATTTATCGAGTGTGGCTTTGTAAGTGTGCATTGTGCCATCGTTGCAGTAGATGGAAGTTTCTTTGCCTAAGGTAGTTATCAATGAGATGTCTTCATATGAAATTGAAATGAGAGTGTCTCGATAGTGTAGTAAGAAGCGTTCTTTCCACTTTCGGTGACGATTGGACATTTGTTCAGCAAGATTGAGCAGGGTGTCCTGAGTCATGCTTGAGCGTATTTTGTCAATTTTTCCAACCGCATCGGATAGTTTCTCTGTGCTTACTGGCTTCAGTAAATATGATATGCCGTTAAAGTTAAATGCCTCGATGGCATATTCATCATATGCTGTCAGGAAGATAACTGGAATAAATTTAGGCATGAGAGCCAAAGCTTCAAAACTCAATCCGTCAATTAGTCTTATGTCAGAGATTATTGCGTCGGGAAGATCCTGTGTTGAGAAATATTCTTTGCATTCAACTATGCTTGTCAGAGGTCCATCCATGATTATATCCATATTGATTTGACCAAGTTGTCTGGCAAGACGCGTTGCGCTATTTTTCTCGTCTTCTATTATTAAAATTTTCATATGTTAGTCTTTGTCATGGGAATAATTACAGAGAAGTGAGTCTCGGACTCATTTATTATAAGGTCTTTTCCAAGAGCCAGTCTAACTCGGTTCTTAAGATTTGACAGTCCATGTCCTGTTGATTGGCATGATGTGACGGGAACTTTGTTATTTGTTATTACTATCCTTTCGCCTTCTATGGAGACCTTGATTTTTAATGGGTTGTCCTGAAATGCTCCATTGTGTTTTATGGCATTTTCAATTAACAATTGTAGTGAGGCTGGAGGTAATAAATGATTATCCTGAGGCTTGCCGGATATATATAATGAAATATGTTCTCCTCGCCGGATTTTCATAAGTGAGAAGTATGTGGAGGCATAATTAATTTCTTCGGATAGATTTATGAGGTCTTTGTCTGCATTTTGCAGAATATAATGGTAAGTTTCAGCCAGCGAAACAGTAAAATGTTCCGCAAGAGCAGGATTGGATGTTGTGAGTTCTGCTAGCGTATTGAGACTGTTGAAAAGGAAATGAGGGCTTAGCTGTTCTTTTAAGGTGCTGTATTTTAGTTGGAGTATCTGTTGTTGTCGCTCGGCAAGTTCAATTTCTGCTCGATGGCTTTGGGCTTTGAGATCCCTGTTGCGTTTTAGAAAAACGGTACACGCATAATATGAACATACGAGAATTGAAACCAAAGCATAACCAAAAATTCCTTTTATGTCGAATATCTGGTTGTTGGTTAAATCGTAATAGTATCGAAAAAGAATGCGTGTTCCTATGGCGGCACCATTCTCGATTGTAAGTAATATGGCGCTGAATATGAGAATACGACCGAATGAGTATTGTGTCAGTATGATTTTCATGCACCAGTGGCAAAAGAGAATGGAGAGTTGTACGAATGCTAAGCAGAAAGTGAAATCTGCTGCGAAGTCGGCGAGTAGGGACAGGCAAGATACGTGTTTAATACTTGGCTTGATTCCAAAAATAAAAAAGCCCGTTATATTTATAATGATAACCGAAATGAATGTCAGCACAATGACGTGAGATAATTTCTGCATTCGAAAAGCAGACCCGTTTATCCATTCAGCTGTTTTCATACATACGAAATTAGTAATTTTGTGACTAATATCCAAATTGATTTTGTGGTATTTTGAACTGTATGTACTGCTTGTAAATGAGATATTCCAAAGAATCACAGGTATTTGTTCCGGCGATTCTTTGGAATGGATTCGTATTGAGTTGGTTGATGTTGTCCTTATTATTTATTATACGGTAAGTTGACGATAACGTCTGTTGATTTGCTGTATTCGCATTTTGGAACTATGCAATTATTTATTACTGTCGTAATAATATTGTCGTTGGCGTCAAATTCGGCACTCATGTCTGTCCATGTGTGAATAGTACCTGTTACTGATGCTCCAGTTGCGTGGCCGAAGATAATATCAATCTTGTTCTTTTTGTGAGTCCAGTATCTGGGAAAATACGTAACTGATCTTGTGACATTTGCGAGATATGGTTCAAATATTAGATCTCTATTGGGGTCTATTTTCCAACCATACCACATTTTTTTGTCCACTCTCATCAGGATTTGAACAGTGTCATATTTTCTCGATATGGTGAATTTTACTCGCTTATGTCGTTTGGGTTTGATCACATAACTGTTTATGTAAGTAGGATTGTTGGCTCTGGTTGCAGCTTTCGTTTCTATAGATGAAAGAAGTTTTACACTTTCAGGTAAATCGAAGTCCTCTAATTTGCATACTTTATTGCCGACAACATACTCGCCATTTCTATTTGCGATGTATTCCAGATCTTTTAATGAGGATGTTGGCGCGTACAATGAAAGATCTGATTCGTCGAGATAGTTACTGATTAGTCTTCCTGCGTATTTCTCAACGAATTTTGAATAGGCAAATCTGAATTCCTCCTCGGTTTTTGAAGCCTCTCCTATGGAGTCGAGTTCGGCATCTGCTATATCTTCAAGAGACGCAAGACTCGATATGCCCACAAGTTTGGTGTATTCTTTTTTCCCTTCAGAATCCATTGAAGCAAGCACTGATTGGTATGAGTTTAGAGCTTTTTCTGATGAGAAAGCAAGAGTGGGAGTGGCGTCGGGTTCATTGGCCCGAGTCGTTTCAACAATTTCCCCGTCTTTTACAAAGACAACTTTTACAGGTGATTGACTTGATTGTGAGTCCTCAATGGGGATGTCGTTAGTGCATGATGCAAAGACAATGGTCATAAGTGCAAGACATGCTGTTTTGAAAATCATTCCTTTCTTTTTTTATTTTAGAATTTATATCCAACATTTAGGGAAAATACTTGTGAGCGACCTATCGGAGTGAAGTTTTTAACAGGGGTGTTGAATTGGTATTGGTAACCAAGTGTAATAAGATAGTGAGTGCTGATTTCAATTCCTATGCGTCCGTCTATGCCGACTTCAAATCTTTTCATGGCATATGTTTCATCTGAATAGATATTTGAGATTGAATATTTCTCAGTAGCGGACTCTGTTGTTGGCGATTGCGTGATATACTCGCACTCCCCTGTTCCGAATAGTCCTATGCCAAGATATGGACCGGCTGCTATTCTGAGGTTTATGGTATTTCCAAGCGCAGTACTGAAGCCTGCATGTAAAGGCAGTTGTAGTGAGTATGGAGTTGCTTTTTGAGTCAGTTCGACTCCCTTGTCAGCATTTCCATTTTCAAAGAAGTATCGTTCCTTGGTTTCCCATGGTGCTGAGGTTAATTTCAGCGCAGCATCGGCATACCAATGCTTGTTGATAATCATTTCTCCGAATACGCCGACATTGAATCCGGACCGGGCATTTGTTGCGCCCGTTGGATATGATATATTCCAGCCGGCTTCTACTCCACCGTAGAATTTCTGTGCATAAGTGCAGATAGGCACCAATGTAATTGTGATAAAAATTAACAATCTTTTCATGACTGAGTGTTAGTTTGTTTTATGATGCTTGAATACACAATCTTGAGTTGGAACACAGGATGTTAATCCAGTTCATAACTGAGATTGTTTTCAATAGGTCATTGTTTTCGAATGCAAAATTATAATATGTTTATGTCTTGTGAAAGGATAAATGGATAAAGCGGACAAATATATAGTTGAAATGGTATGAGAGTATCCTGAATCGGCTGATTTAAATTTTAATAATAAGAAATATTTGACTGATGCCGTGCGGCTTTAAACTCAAGAAAGTGATAAAATAAAAGCTGCCGGTGAGGTTGTCTCCGGCAGCTTTGTTGCGTTATGATGTTGTGGCGAATCGGGTGCGGCGGGGTCAGTCGCGGCAGAAGAGGTCGCGGGTGTAGACCTTGCCGGAGACATCGGAGAGGATGTCGTCGTAGCGGTTGGCTATGATGGCGTCGCAGCCAGATTTGAAGGCTTCGATGTCGTTGACAACTCGGCTTCCGAAGAAGGTGCTGCCATCCTCAAGGGTGGGCTCGTAGATAATCACATTTACTCCTTTGGCCTTGATGCGCTTCATGACACCCTGGATTGACGACTGGCGGAAGTTGTCGCTGTTCGACTTCATGGTCAGACGGTATACGCCGATTGTGCATCCGCGCTCGGCCGATTCGTTGAAGTCGCGGCCGCTTGAATAGTCGTACCATCCTGCCATCTTGAGCACCTGGTCGGCTATGAATTCCTTGCGGGTGCGGTTGCTCTGCACGATGGCCGACATCATGTTCTGCGGCACGTCGGCGTAGTTGGCGAGAAGCTGTTTCGTGTCTTTGGGCAGACAGTAGCCTCCGTAGCCGAACGACGGGTTATTGTAGTGAGTGCCGATGCGCGGGTCGAGACCGATGCCCTCTATTATGGCCTTGGAATCAAGACCTTTGACCTCGGCGTAGGTGTCGAGCTCGTTGAAGTAGCTCACGCGCAGGGCCAGATAGGTGTTGGCGAAAAGCTTGACAGCCTCGGCCTCTTTCAGTCCCATGTACAGGGTGGGGATGTCCTCTTTGATCGCACCTTGTTTTAGAAGGTCGGCGAAATGGTGGGCCGCCTCGTCGAGCATGGGAATGTCGGCGAGTGCCATGACTGCCTCGTTCTCCTCGTGGAAGTCCTCCTTGGTGATGAGCTTGGGTATGCCGACGATGATGCGCGACGGGTAGAGGTTGTCGTACAGAGCCTTGCTCTCGCGCAGGAATTCCGGTGCGAAAAGCAGGTTGAGACGTTTTACGCCGCGACGGTAATACTTGGAGTACATGTTGCGGCAGAAACCGACAGGTATGGTTGATTTGACCACAATCACAGCGTCGGGGTTGACCTCAAGCACGAGGTCGATGACCTCCTCCACGTGCGAAGTGTCGAAATGGTTCTTGTCGGTGTCGTAGTTGGTCGGGGTGGCTACAACAACGAAATCGGCGTCGGCATATGCCGCGCGGCCGTCGAGTGTGGCCGTCAGGTCAAGCTCTTTTTCAGCAAGATATTTCTCGATGTAGTCATCCTGAATGGGAGACTGGCGGCGGTTGAGCATGTCAACCTTCTCGGGAACGACATCTACAGCCGTCACCTTGTTATGTTGCGCCAGGAGAACGGCGATGCTGAGACCGACGTATCCTGTGCCTGCTACTGCTATTTTCATTCTATATTGTCTATAGTGATAGTTCTTTATGAACAACGTGCGATGTCCCTGAAAATTTTATGGACACTCTCGTTATTGCTTGCCTATGGAGCTGAGTATGGCGTCGGCGATGGTGCGGTCATTGCTCAGGCGCGGAATCTTGCGCTGTCCGCCGAGCTTGCCGGTGCCTACCGAACGTAGCCAGCTGTTGAATGTGCCGTCGGGCAGGCTCACAATCTCGGGCGGGTCGAGGAAGATGGTATGGGAGCGTTTGGCATCGTAGTCGGAATTGACTTTGCGCAGCTCCTCGTCGAGCATCGTGGCGAACAGTGAGGTGTCGGCCGGCGCGCTCAGCCACTCCACGAGCCATTGGTGACGACCCTTGCTGTGGTCGGTGGCGAATACGGGGGCGGCTGTGTAGTTGCGCACCGCGCACCGTGCACGCCGACATGCCGCCGCTATGGCGCGTTCGGCGTTTTCCTCCATCAGCTCCTCGCCAAAGGCGTTGATGAATGTCTTCGTGCGTCCGGCCACACGTATCTTGACCGGATTTATGGAGTCTACCCGAACCGTGTCGCCGAGATGATAACGCCACAGTCCGTTGCTCGATGTTATCAGCATCTCATATACTTTCCCCGCCTCGATTCCCCAGATGGGGAGCGGGTCTGAACCGGGACGCGACACGTCTATGAATTCATAGAAGATGTCGTTGTCTATGATGAGCAGCATCGAATGGTCGTCCGGCCGGTTCTGAACGGCGAAGAATCCTTCCGAGGCATTATATGTCTCGACAAAGTGCATCTTGTCCGGGTCGGTCAGCTCGCGGTATATGTCGCGGTATGGCTCGAACGATATGCCACCATGGAAGAATACCTCAAGATTGGGCCACACGTCGCTGATTTTCTCCACGCCACGGGCCTTGATAACCTCCTTGATTACCGTGAGGAACCATGACGGCACCCCCGACATGTTGGTGATGTCGGCATATTTCGAGGCTTCGACAAGTGCCGGGAGCTTCTCCTGCCAGTCGGGGAGGAGGGCGGTCCTCATGTCGGGCACGCGGAACTTGTTGGCCAACGGGTTTATGCGGTTTATGAGCGTGGCGCTGAGGTCGCCTATGCGTACGCGGGGGTCGGCCGGTTTCAGTTCGCTGGCGAAAGAGCCGCCGAGCACGAAGCCTTTGCCGGCGAAGATCCGCGAGTTCGGATTCATGCGCAGATAGTGGGCCACGGTGTCGGAGGCTCCACGGTAATGGCAGCGGTGCAGGCTGTCGCGGGTAACGGGTATGAACTTTGAACGGCCTCCTGACGTTCCGGAAGACTGGGCGTAGTTGCGGCAGCGTCCCCGCCAGAGCACGTCGCGCTCGCCGTTGACCATGCGTATGACATCCTCGCGGATATCCTCGTACTGTACGGGTGCGACACGGTCGGTAAAGAGCCTGTAGGGATCTGCTGACCGGGCTATCTCTCCGAATGCATGTCGCTTACCGACCTCTGTGTGTGTGGCACGGCGTGTCAGGCTGCGGAGCAGTCCGGCTTGAATGTCGGCGGTGCGGGTGTCCCAGCTGTCGGTGCGGGACGCCTCGCGCAGAAAGAGAGGTCTTGCAATCGGTGTAAAATTCATAATGGGCAATATGGTCCCGGGGGTATGCCCCGGCCTACTACTTAAAACGTTCAAAACGTTAAAAAGATATTTGGCGGTAAATTTTTTATGAATTGGACTCCAAATAGGGAAAAATTCCGTAATTTTGTGATATGTTATCTTTAGATATACCACTCGTTTCATATATTCTGCTCGCTGTGGCGGTATTGGCCGTCTCGGCGGCGTACTTCTACGGCCTGCGTGCATATTCGCGTGCCGCGCGTTTCTCATGTCCGGAGCTGCCGGATAATGACCCGGACTCGTGCCCGAAAGCCTCTGTGATAGTCTACAGCCAGAGCGACGAGGATATCCTCGAAGCCACGGTTGCAGCCATTATGGAGCAGGATTATCCCGACTTCGAGGTTGTGGTGGTCTGTGACGCTTCGGCCAGTCAGGCCGAGACTATATCCGACAAGTTGACTGCGCTTTATGACAACATACATGTGACATTCGTGCAGCCCGGCTCGCATAACCTTAGCCGCCGCAAGCTCGCGAACACCATCGGAATCAAGGCGGCCAAGGGTGAGGTGGTGGTCACTACTGTGGCCAACATCTCGATTCCTTCGGAGCGTTGGTTGCGCGGTCTGCTGGCACCTTTCTGCGGAGAGAGCGGACGGCATGTGGATGTTTCGCTCGGCTTGTCGAGGATTGACTTCAATGAGATGCGCGGACCCTGGAAATGGTACCGTCAGTTTGACTCGGTGCTCACCAATGCGCTCTGGGTAGGTTACGCGGCTGCGGGCAAACCCTATCGCGGCGATGGCTATAATCTTGCTTTCCGCCGCAGTGTGTTCTTTGCCCACAAGGGTTATGCCAAGACCATCAACCTGCACAACGGCGACGATGATCTCTTCATCGACGAGATTTCGACCGGAGCCAACACCCGTGTGGTTGTCGATGGCGACAGCATACTGACCACCGAGTGGGGCGATTCGGCCAACCGTGTCTGGAGCATACGTAAGGCCCGCTACAGTTTCACGGCGCGATGGCTGCCCAAGGCACCTTTTGTCCGCTCGAATGTGATGATGGGACTGCAGTGGCTCGTTCCGGCTTCTCTTGTGGTCGGTGCGTTGCTCGGACTCCCGTCGATATGGCCAGCGGTGGCAGCTCTATGTGTGCTCCTCTTCTTCTGGGGTATGGAGATATTCCATTACCGCCGTGTCGCTGCCCGTTTCGGAGCTGTCCGTCTGTGGTGGGGAGTGGTGCCGTTCTGGTTCTGGCGTCCGGTCGGAGATTTCTTTTTCCGCTACGACCACCGTTCGAGCCGGAAGAAGAATTTCACGTGGCAGCGGTGACCGGTCTGCTGCTCCTGCGGAATAGGCAGGCATGAGGGGGGAGGTGACCGGGAAAGTGGAGATTAGTTGTAAACAGAAAAACTGATATATATTGGGAAAGAATAAGCTGAAGAAATTCGCCGATATGGCTGAATTCAAATGTGTGCTACAATATCCGCGTGAGGAATTGCTGCGTCTCGGGTTTCCACATGCCGGCAAGTGGAACGGTGATGTGTTTGCGTCGGCCGCTCCGATTGTTCTTGAACTCGGTTGCGGTCGCGGTGAATATACTGTGGGTCTCGCCAAGAGTGAGCCGTCGCGCAATTTCATAGGCATCGACATCAAGGGTGCCCGTATGTGGACCGGCGCACGTCAGGTCGAGGAGGAGCAGATAGCCAACGCGGCTTTCCTCCGCTGCGAGATTGAGAACATCAATCACTTCTTCGCTCCAGGAGAGGTCGATGAGCTCTGGATAACCTTCCCGGACCCGCAGATGCAGAAGACCCGCAAGCGTCTTACCTCGACGCGGTTCCTCGGTCTTTACCGTAACATACTTCGCCCCGACGGTGTTGTCAATCTGAAGACCGACTCGCCATTCCTGTTCGAGTACACCCGCCGTCTGGTGGAACTCAACGGTTTCGAGGTGCTGGCATGTACCGATGATCTTTACGAGTCGGGTCTTGTGGATCCTGTAACTTCAATCAAGACCTACTACGAGCAGCAGTGGCTTTCGCGTGGCAAGAAAATCAAGCTCATATCCTTCCGCCTTCCGGCAGAGGGTGAGCTCCGGGAGCCTGAGGCTGACGACATTCCCCGCGACGATTACCGGGCCATCCCGCGTCCCAACATAACCGCAACCCTCTAAAAAGAAAATCAAATGACACTATATCCGAATCTGATACTTGACGCCCTGCGCACGGTGCGCTACCCGGGCAATGGCAAGAACCTTGTCGAGAACGAGATGGTCGAGGATGACATCCGCATCGACGGTAACAAGGTCTCATTCTCCCTCATCTTCGACCGTCCGACCGATCCGTTCATCAAGAGCGTGGTGCGTTCGGCCGAGACTGCAATCAATACATTCATCTCGCCCGAGGTAGAGGTGCGCGGCAACATCGCTGTGAAATACCGCAAGACCGAGCCGGAGAAGAAGCCCGATATCCTGCCGGGAGTGAAGAACATCATCGGTGTGTCGAGTGGAAAGGGTGGTGTCGGCAAATCTACCGTAGCCGCCAACCTCGCCGTTGCACTTGCCGCACGCGGTTACAAGGTCGGCCTTCTCGATGCCGATATATTCGGACCCTCCATGCCCAAGATGTTCGGCGTGGAGGATGAGCAGATCTACATGGTCAGCAAAGAGGGGCGCGACTGGATAGAGCCTATGGAGCGTTACGGCGTGAAGATGCTCTCGATCGGCTTCCTTGTAGATAAGGAGAAGCCGGTTCTATGGCGCGGCGGCATGGCGAGCAACGCACTCAAGCAGCTCATCACCGATGCCTGGTGGGGCGACCTCGACTACTTCCTCATCGACATGCCACCCGGTACGAGCGACATACACCTCACGCTCGTGCAGACGCTCCCGATAACAGGAGTGGTTGTGGTCAGCACCCCGCAGGAGGTGGCGCTTGCCGATGCCCGTAAAGGCATAGCGATGTTTACCGATTCGAAAGTGAACGTGCCGATACTCGGCCTTGTGGAGAACATGGCCTGGTTCACGCCCGCGCAGCATCCCGACGAGAAATACTACATCTTCGGCGAGGGAGGAGCGGTACGTCTTGCCGAGAAAGAGGGTGTCCATCTGTTGGCCCGCATCCCGCTGGTGATGGACATCATGAGCCATGCCGACAACGGCGAACCCGTCGCCGTCGTCCTTGAGAACGACCCCGAGGCGGCCAATGCTGAGGCCCGTGCCTTCGCCGAGCTCGCGGCCAACGTCGTCACCGCCGTCGAAGACCGCAACCGCCACCAGCCCCCTACCCACAAAGTCGAACTCACCCACTAATTCCCCATTAAAGAATTGACAAGCCCACGTTTATAGCGCTTTAGCGTTAAACGTGGGCTTGTCACATGTAAAATATATTTTCAGTCCATTATTCAATCAGATATATTAAAAAATATTAATCGGTATATTTGCAAATAGGAAAATAATTTGTAATTTTGTGCAGCAGTGCCTTTACGCAGAAGTCTGATAAGGTTGATTTGGTTACAATGCCAATCGTCCGAAGGGTTATGTGGGTGGGATTGCTGACATATTTTTAATAGAGCGTCTTTGTGCGCTTTGTTCTTGACTCTAAGAAACTTGGCGGTTTCAAAACTCCAGTCAAAGGACAGAGGCAGCAAGGTCGCTCACGGATGGTAATAGTCCGCCATATACCTGCCTATGGTATGTGGTTTCGCTATATACCTTCACGTGGGCTTCTGCGTTGCTCGTCTCGACTGGAACGGCAACGCCAAGGCCTCTTAGAGTGGGACGAGCAAATAAGGAGGATCCCACGTTTCTATTTTATATGCCACAGTAAATCAAGTCAATTTATCCGAACTGGGATTCATCGGAATGGAATATAACCGAAGATGAAACTCAAAAACTCCATATACACGTTCGGTATTTCCGCGTGCTTGATATTTTGTGTACTGTTTCTTGCTCAATGTAGCGGCGGTTATGTAAATACTAATAATTACCCGGCTTTTACTGATGATGGATATTTGATTACAGATTCCACAGATTTGGAATTTAAAAGAGAATTGCCATCGGTAATCAAATTTTATGTTGAGGTTTCAGGCAGTATGAATGGCTTTTTTAGAGCAAATGAGCCTACTGAATTTAAGTCGGATGTCTGGCATGTTTTGAGTTCTTCATCTCCTCTTGCTCCTTCTGTATCAATCCTGACTGATGACGGAGAGCGGGGGGCAACTATGTCTGTGGATGACTTCAGGGCTAATATGAATACCGGTTCATTTATTTCGTCGGCTTCTACAAAAGTCCCGTTGATGCTGAGCGCCATAATTGATAGCTTGAACACAGATGCAGGGGAGGTGGCCGTTCTGATTTCAGACATGAAGTATAGTCCGGTAGGAGCTGCGGCCCCATCTGTGTTAATGGCACAATATGTCACGGATATCAATGGTATAATGGGCAGGTTTGGAAAAGCCATAAGTATGATTTGCGCAACATCCGACTATCGGGATAATGCAGGCAACGTAATATGCTCCAGGTCTCCTTACTATTATGTTATTCTCGGCAAACAGGAAAACGTTGCCAAAATAAGGAACTATATTTCATTGTTGCTCAAGCAGAAAGGTCGTTTTGTCGATAATATTGACAGTGGCTTCAATTATGGACATCCTGCATATTCGTTTGGAATATCTAATAAATGTTATCAATTTGAGGATCAACCATCTTTTCTGGGATATGAAGAGGCGGATACGGATACTTGTACAATAAAACTGAAGGTTCCTCTTGAGAATTACCGTTGGATTATGGAATATGAAGAAGTTTTCAGAGAAGCCTTTAAAGTTAAACCGCTGTATGGCTCGAAGGTGAAGGTCGGTAATATTGATATTGAAGTCAAGGATGTTACCGGGCCAGACAAAAGACTCAACCGCGAAGCGACTGCAACGGTTGACCTTAAGATTTACGATATGTATCTTGATTCTGATGTCATTGAATGGAATCTCGAATTGCCGGATACAAATTATTCCCTCTTCAATGAATTCTTTGAAGGAGCGGCAGAGGAGAATGATCCCGCCAAATCCTATTCAGTATTGGATTTTCTGACGGGTGTGTTCAAAGGAGGCATCGTTATTCATGATATGAAACCCAATTATATACTCGTTTCAAAAAAGGAATAAAGTATGCTGTCATTTTATAAATGGTTTATCGGGTCTCAAAATGACCTGACAGGGCAGTTTCAGAACAACGAACAGCTCTTCTACCAAGCACGCAATTTCTGGAATAATCTGGAGACCATTACTGTGCCCATCGTCATAGTGATGTTGGTGGTGGGAATTGGTATGGCTGTCTATTATTATACTATTTTCAATAACAAGCCTGGTAGACATTACCGTCCGGTGTGGTGGCTGATTTTCATGGGTGTCGCTTTGATTGTGACACTTGTGGTGTCACTGAGTATTGAAATTGGACTCTGTGCGCCGAAATTACATGGGACCTTGGTTTTAGAAATCATGTTGGCATTGGGAAACGCACTTTATGCTTGTATTGCTTATTTGGTGATGTCTGTTGTGTGGTGTAACCTATTGCCTACTAACGCATATCGTTTATTGAAATTCAAAAAGAGATGAAAAAAGTATTTGTTTTCTGCATAGGTGGCACGGGTATCAGGGTGATGAAAAGTATTATCATGTTGATGGCCGGAGGAATGGACACGCATGGTTTTGCCGTTGTTCCGGTTATTCTTGATCCGCATCTTGACTTGGTAGAGAAAAAGAATCTACATTCCCTTATAGCTGAATATCAGGAGATATACCGCCGTTCAGTAAATAACGGCTCTGAGACTCTGAATCCTCTGAAGGGCTTCTTTGGCGCCAATATACAGACGATTGATGATTTGAACAACCAGACTAACGATACGCAGGAAAAGGCTGGAAGTAATGATAAATTCGGCTCGTATATAAATTTCAGCAGTCTTGGCAAGGATGATATAAATAATTTTCTGGTCGAAACATTATTTTCGACTAAGAATCTTAACAGCCCGCTCTCGGTTGGATTCAAGGGAAATCCAAATGTCGGGACAGTGGTTCTTGGAGATATGATAGAGGGGGCGGAGTGGTTCAGATCCTTCAAGCAACATTGTGACAAAGGAGACCGTGTTTTTATAATCAGTTCCATCTTTGGAGGAACCGGTGCTTCCGGTTATCCTCTTCTCGAAAAGAAAATTCATTTTGCTGAAAACGAACCGGCCGTAAAGAACGCCCTCATAGGTGCGGTTTCCGTACTGCCATATTATAAACTAAAGAATCCTGTATCTACTGGCAGTGATATAGATTCCGCTAATTTTTATACTAAGACTAAAGCAGCTTTAGCGTATTATCACGAGAAAGTGCTGGCAGACTATCTATATTATGTGGGAGAAAAGAATTTGAGGCAGGAATATGAGAATGATGAAAAGAAGCAAGATGACAAAGCGAATTTCATCGAACTCGTCGCAGCCTCGGCTCTTTTTGACTTTTTAAAGAGAGAGGCTCCGCAGCGTCAGCAGTTCCTAACCCGTGCAATAGAAGATGATGTCGAGTCATTGGATTTGATATCATTGGGATCTGGTTACAAGGATATAGTAAAGAGTGTAGCCGATTTCATGCTTCTACGTTTACTCGTTGATGAACTTCCCAAGGAGAGTTGTTTCCCATTGAAAATAAACAGAGGGCTCAACGAATCATTCTACAATGATTCGGCATTTAAATCATTGGAGCGATTCTGTGAGGTTTATTATAATTGGTATTCGGAGCTTGCTCAGAATAAGCGTGCATTCGCACCGATTAGCTACGATAATCCTAAGAAAATGGGCGGGTGGGTAAAGACAATCAGTCTTGACGCTAAGGATGACTCATATTATTTGCTTGAAATGGTCAAGGCAAGCAACAAGAGTAAAATCAAGGATCATTCCAACAAATTCAGATTCTTCTTACAATTTGCGGGTGAAGCAATTGACCACTACACCAATAAGATTTATAAATAATATAAGATGGCAAGAATAGACTTGAATATCGTTGACCGGGGTACAAAAGGTACGGATTGGATTGCAGAGGATGGCTGTCTTACTCCGCAACAGCTTGATGAGGTGCTGGAGCAAAAAACAGATAATAGTGGTGCTCTAAATTCGCTCCCTACTCCTTTTGCCCGTTTTTTTGTGGCAAGGGAGGCTTTCCGTCGTGCCATGGAAGAACGTATCAACAGGAAAACGGAGGCGGGATTCGCTTATCGTCAGATGGTTTCTGATATTCTCGATGTGTACGAACTGTTGTTTAATCTGAAGTATCATAAGAACATCTGGGGAACTGAGAGAGAAATAGAAATAAGGGAGTGGGATAGTAACACCAAGCTCGAAGAGATACGAAATAAGATGCCTGTTTTATATAACTCTCTCAATGAGTACTATAAAACAGATGTAAATGAGGAAAAACTTCATTTCATCGTATTTACTCAAGATGGCAAGGATCTGCTTCTTGCTTGTACATCGCCTATCACCGGATTTATTACTCCTCCTGATATGGACAAGGCGCTTGTAGAAGAAGGAAGTACGAAATCTATGCGAATTGTTGGCGAACAGTATTTAGATTTACATATACGGAGAAAGTCCCGCGGAGAGTATTTTAGTGACGCTCTGATGTTTGAAGATCGTGATGAAGAGTTTAAAAACTACATGTTCAATGAAGTTTTTGGCTCGGACGCAGTCGACGAGAAATTCAAAGCGATTAAAGAATATATCAGAAGTTTCAAGAATGATCCGGTAATTCGTAAGGATTATAAGTTGGGACTTGGATCGGTTAAAACTGATCAGAAAGAAGACCTTGTGGTGAATGGGCTGAGGATATTGTCATACAATGATATAGATGTCAACAGTTACTTTACACCTTCCATAATCAAGGTGCCTTATAGAATATCTCGTGAGCTTTTTGAAGCAGTTGTGTACGAGAATGATTTTGCGGAGAGGGATGAGGATTATCTGCTTCCGTTTAAACCGGAAGTGCTTGCTCTGTTCAAAGACAATAAGATAGAATCCTCTCTCAAAATCAACCGTGATTCTGTGACTGTTCTTCTTAAATATGATGGCAAGGTATATAAGAAGAACTATTCAAAAGAACCCATGACTGAAACTGATGGTAGAATTATTGATCTCAAGGAGGTTTCTATATCGTTTGATATGGGAATATTCCCCAATATTCTCTCTTCAAGAGATAATGAGAATAACTATTTCAAGGTTATTCTTTTAGGGGCATGCAATGATTCTGATTCCAACGGATTCAGTGTTGATGATATTTCGGTACAATTCTATAAGGGGAAAGAACAAATAAAAGAATTGGATCCACGCAGAAATAATGCCAGATTCGGAGTGTGCCCGGCTGTAACACGTACCAATGACAAGAAGTGTGGAACAAAATTCTACGAAGTATTCAATACTGATTTTAATGCGTTGGAAATAGACATCCGGGGACATAAGGGCTTACTTCTGCCAAAGTTCAAAAAAAGCGAAATGACGAGTGACTCATTCACTTACGCCATAGACTTCGGTACATCCAATACCTTTATCTCCCGATGCAAACATGGAAATGATAACTTGCCTGAGATGTTCAGGATGGAACATCCTATGGTGAATTATCTTCATGAGATTCCAGAGGATTCGCAAATATCATTGGTTCATCGTATTGAGAATGGTTTATTCGCCCCCGCGCAAGGCCGTGTCAAAACAGAGTTTGCCCCTGTATTTATTGACGGCAGAGATTATAGTTTCCCCATTCGCACTGCGATGTGTGGCCAAAAAGGAAAGGGGAATAATCCCCGTTTGTTCGACAATCATAACATAGCTTTCTTTTATGAGAAAGTCTTGCCGGAAGAAGATCAGATTATATACACTGATCTTAAATGGGAAGACAACGAAGCTATGTTACGGGTGTTCATACGTGAATTGTTGCTCATAATTAAGGCTGATGTGTTGCAGCGTAATGGTGATTTAAGCCTTACCCAACTTGTGTGGTTCCGTCCATTAAGCTTTATGGCAAACACGAGGGAAACATATAATGAAATATGGACAACCGAGGCTGAGAAAATCTTGAGTATTCAGGAAAATCAGATTTCGTGCTATTCTGAATCTGAAGCTCCTTACTATTTCTTTAAAAAGAAAAATTATATCAAGGATACGGAGATAGTCACAGTCGTGGACATAGGTGGGGGATCAACAGACTTCGTTTATTTCAAGTATAATCAACCTGTAATGGCTAATTCAGTCCATTTCGGTTGTGATGTGCTGTGGGAAAATGGTTACAATGAGTTTGACAATGAGCGGGAAAATGGTATTTTCCGTCGTTATGAAACTGTTATTAAGTTTGAACGTGAGGATTTGGAGGACTTAAACAGCAACTTCCTTCGCATTGAGTCTGCCAAAACAAAAGATATCATTAACTTCTGGCTAAGCAATTCTAATTACTGTGACATATCAAAACGACTGAAGAAGGACTTCAAGCCTGTGTTCATATATCATTTGACGTCATTGCTTTTCTATATGGCATCGATGTATCAGGACTATAAGCTGGATGCTCCCCGGTCGGTCCTGTTCAGTGGTAACGGAAGCAAATATATTGACAGTTTCATAAGTTCTGACAAGAGGATTATCAAGAAAATCGTTGATCTTACCTTTGAAAAAGTGTTTGGTGAACCACAGGATGTCAAAGTGGAGCTGCCGTCAGAAAGAAAAGAAGCGACTTGTTATGGTGGGTTATACAGAGCTCCGCACGCACCTGCTGCCGGGACAAAGGTTTACCATGGTGATGTGAAGAACTCATACGTTACGGTTGGAGATGTAAATGAAAATATGAACGCTCTTCGTGAAGAGCTGGGACGGAAATATGACGGGATGAACTCTCTTTATGAAGAAATTCTGAAGATGTTGAGGGCTGAGAGTGTCATCGATAGCGATGCTGATATCAATCAATACATTTCGGCGGCAAGGGAAGATTTGGATACGCCGCTGAGAACCTATTATCAGTCTCAGGTGAAGGAAAGATATAAGAATGATGACGCAAGTCTGTTTGATTCAGTCTTCTTCTTGCCAATTAAAGACAGAGTGTTCGAACTTACAAAACTGGACATGTTGAAATGAGTTTGGCTATAACTATAATATCGGCATTAATTGTTGCAGGTATATTTATCGGTTTTCAGTTTAAGTATTTCTCTGAAACCGGTAAGTTAAGACTTCTTTTTGAGGATTTTTTCAAAAAGAAGTCTTCTTATGGCACTTTCACCAAAACTATCGGTGGTGAGGAGATAATGCAACTTAAGGAAGTTGGTGAACCTAAGTCTGACCTTAATAATCTGATAGGTGAGATAAACCATTACATAGAGAAGACTAAGGGTACAACCGACTTCTCTGTAATTCAGAATAAGGTAGAGCGTAAACTTAACATGAGGTATGATCAATCGGTTGCCAGGTTGTCATTCCCAACTTATATCGGCCTCATGGGTACTTTCTGTGGAGTTTTCATGGGAATCCTGATGTTCCTATTTGGTTTCGATAATGTAAATGGTATATCGGATGCTGCAATTCGAAATCTTCTGATAGGTGTGTTGGTTTCGATGGGAACAAGTCTTGTGGGATTGTTATTGACAACTTGCAGTACAGCCAACGCCAGCGGAGCACGAAAGAAGATTGAGGAAGAAAAGAATATTTTTTATGATTTCGTGCAGACTGAACTTATGCCCTCTCTCGATGTCAGTATGGTTGCCGCCATTACGAAACTACACGAGACTGTTGACAAGTTCGAACCAGCTTTTGATAAGGTAATCAATCGGTTCCAAAATACATTTGACCGTTGTACAAAAGCCTTTGGGGAAGATTTTGAAAAGCATGTCAATGCTGTCTCTGACGCCGTAAGTGTTATGGGGCAGAATATGGATAAAATCAACGAGAATATCAGATTGCAGGAGATGGTTCTCTCTACACTTAAAAGCGACGAAATCGTTCGTGGGCTGGATAAGTATATAGAGGCTGGTAATCGGTTTATGAATATCACACGTTCTCTTGATAAATTCGAAGAAGCCCGGCGCATGATGCTTGCTGCCGCTCAGGAATCTATTGCAATCCAGAATAAGTATAATGATTCGTTGCGTGTTCCGAGGGAAATTGCTCTTAAGATAAATTCAATTCTTGACAGATTGACAACTTTCGAACAATCCGTAAAAGATGCAGGAAAAGTCTTGAACGAGCGAGATATTCTTGGTAATCAGGTTATCGAATCTATTCAGAGACAAGTGCAGGGAATTTCTAAAAAAAGTAGAATTGCAGACAGGTATCTCGAAATTGCCGATGGCAAACTTGAAGATCTGTTCCGAAGGCAGACTGAGGTCCTTGATCGCATGAATGACAGGTATAAGCAAGCTATCGAGGGACACATAGAAGGTTTTGAGACAATGATAAAGGCTCAGACCGAGCAGCTTGAGTTGCAGCATGGCCAGTTTGTCAATGCTTTGAAAGAAAAATTCAATGTAGAGGATATACGGGAAGAATTTACTAACTTGCGCAAATTGGAACTGATTGAGAAGCGCCTGTCAGAAATTATATCAAAGGTTGTGCAGACTTCTAATGTTAAAGATATACAGAAAGAAATAAAATCAGTTCAGGTCCAGCTGAAGTCTCTGAAGACAGAACTCGAATCCATTAATGAGAACACCAAGAGCATTGATGGTGGAGGAGGTGGTTTATTTGGCTGGGTACGCCGTTAAATCTGTCGTATATGGATAATCAGAATAATGGTTCATTCTGGCCGAGTTATGTCGATATCATGACTACACTGTTCGCCATAACGTTGGTATTGTTCGTGGTGTCATTTGCTCGTTTCAAGATGAAGGAGACGGAACTCAGCGAGAGTAATAAGATTCTTCAGACACTTGTGGATGAGTATGAAAATATTATTACTGTATATTCAACCGTAAGCAAAATAGATTCCACTCGTTATTTTGGTTACAATGAACAGTATCTTAAGCATTTGTTTACAGTAGATGTAGAGTATCAGACCAAAGAATTTCATATAGACAAGCTGAAATTGGATGAAACTGATCCGGCGGCGGCAAATAAAGTCAGGCGAGACATTATTGATGCTGGTAATCTGGTTAAATCAACTATTCAGAGCATTGAGGCGAATGACTCTGCTGATAGTAATATCAAGTTCCTTGTTGTTATCGAGGGACAGTCGTCAAAGATTAGCTTTTATGAAAGTGCATGGAAGAACAACTATACGCTTTCATATCTTAGAGCCCAATATCTCAATGAGTTTTGGAAGAAGAATGGAATTGATATAGACGCAATTCCGCGTTGCGAATTGATTATTTCAGGAAGTGGAGAACAGGGGGTACCTCGAAATGTACCTGATGTCAATACTTTGCGTAAGACTTACCCAAATCAGATAGAATTTCAGAAAGCCTGGAGCGAAATTGAAATGAGCAATCAGAGATTTCTTATTCATATCGTACCGGTTATTGGAAATATTGATGTATCAAAAGAGAAAATTGATTATCTTAAGAGACAACGTTAATCATGTTGAATGCCATTGATGCTGAGTATGAGAGAATATTTGGGGTGAGTTCTTATCCGAATCTGTATGACTCCAACGACGAGGAATACAACCGTCTTCGTCAGGAAATAATAACTGCTCCGAGAGTGAGGTATAATCCCAAATGTTTACCGTTCGATGATAATAATAAGTCGTTTAAAGTAAATCAGAAGCCTGAAACTGATATTCAACGTAGGAATGGTATCTCTGATACCAATAGAAAACAGGAGAATAGTATAAATTGTACGGCTTCAAAAATCACATCATTGGTCGATGGAATAATTGTCAATCAACCCCTTAAAAAGCCTACTATAGATACACAGAAACATATCTTCTGGTTGATTAAGGCTGGACGGTGCAAAGCATTCGGATACTTTGAAAGGGATACAAAGAATTTTTATATCCGTGAAGGTAGCTTGATATCAATTCAGGATGATTATGACTATGTCGGTACATCTTCTTATAGAAACAGGCATCGGATTATAGATAAGAATGGCATACAAGTAGGGAACTTTATAAAGATAAAGAAAGACACTAAATGTCGTTCCGCATTAACTGCGGCATGTTATGTGGTAGGTGCTACTGTAAGCGCAACCTTATGGTTAGATGAGAATGGCAAAAGTCTAAATGATATCTATCCTGAATATTACTTCCGTTAAATATCTTTTTATGATATGATTCGATTTTTCAAATGAATTGTATCGTATTGGCGGAAGAAATTGCTTGTGCGAGGGAGTTCATTTGGAGGCAGGCGGCGCGGCTGAAGGTCAGGGGTTGGGCCGGGGATATTATCAGCATCCGGCCTTGGGTGCATAATTCGAAGTCTCGGCCTGTGGGCTTTTCTCGGTCGGAATAGGGGCGCTCGGTTATCAGTATGAAGCGGCCTCCGAGTTCTTCGGCTCCGTCTCTTATCTCTTTCTCGCGCTTGCTTATGAATGGTGATACGAGGATGCCTCCATTGGCTGCCGTGTGGAACCATCTTTCCTTGCTGCTGTTGAATGTGGAATCGTTGTCAGCTCTGTGTACGACCACCTGTTCTATGAAGGGATTGCTCAGTAATTGGGTGTTTCCATATGCCTTGCACGGAATACCGTTGATGACAAGGGCGACGTTGCGGCGGAAAAATTCCGGATTCTGAAGGCGTACCGCGAGACGGTACGGGTTGGCCCGGATATAGTCGAAAATTACATTCAGATTTCGGTCGGGCTTTAGGATCTGGTCGTTGAAACCGGATTCGAACACGGATGTAAGACCTGTGGCGGAATGGACCTGTTGCTTGAAAATCGCGATTTTTCTTCCTAAGATTTCATCTAATTCCGATTCAACACTCAGCAGCAGGTGTAGATGGTCGGGCATCAGGGCGTATTGGTAAAGACGGAGAGCAGGGTGAATGGTTCTGAGGCTGCGCAAGGTCTGTTTGATTGCAGCTCCAAGTGGGGAGGCTATGACGTAGGGACTGCCCAACTGGCCAATCGGAATCTTGCAGTCACCGGCCAATTGACCGAAGTAGGGTGACTCCGGGCTTTTCATCAGGGTGAGGTGGTAGATGCACCTTGCCCGGTAGTCATGCCATTTGGCCCGGTAGTTCTTGCTCATCGCTTGTTCGATTAAGGGCGGCTTTGCTTTTTGTTCAGGTTCTGAGCTTTAGCGAAGATGGGAGGGTGGGAGGGGTCAGAGGTCGTGCTCGATCTGGGTGGGGGTCTGGGTGCGCATCTGTTCGGATTTGCGGGAGATGCGGCGCATCTGGACGCTCAGTAGGATGGCGGCGGTGATGGTTGCTGCAAGGTCGCTGATCGGGAAGGCGCTCCAGACTCCGTTCAAGCCCATCAGGGGAGGGAGTATTATCAGCAGTGGTATCATGAAGATTATCTGGCGCGTCAGAGACAGGAATACCGCCTTGCCGGCCATGCCGAGCGCCTGGAAGAAGTTGGTGGTAACTATCTGGAAACCGACCATCCAGAATGTCAGCATCGTGATTCGCAGACAGTTGATGGCGCATTGTATCTGCTCTTCATCCTGCATGAACATCGCGGCTATCGGACGGGGGTTGAATACGCTGAGAAGTGAGCCGAGGGTGGTGAAGCAGAGTGCTGTAATGGCAGCCATCCAGAATGTGCGGAACAGTCGCTTGAAGCGTCCTGATCCGTAGTTGTAGCCGACGATTGGCTGCATACCCTGGCAGATGCCTATGATGATGAAGACAAATACGGTCATGTATCGGTTGAACACGACAACGGCTGCCACGGCGTTGTCTCCGCCGTAGTTGACAAGTGTGTTGTTGATTATGGCGTTTATGCCGGATCCGGCCACATTGATAAGGAACGGCGCCATGCCGATATATAACACTCCCTTGATAATCGGCCAGTTGAATTTGAAGGTGCCTTTGGCGAAGTGGAGGGTATTGTTTTTGTTGAAGAAGTGGCTCATGACCCATGTGGCGGTCACAAGCATCGAGAGGTCGGTTGCGATTGCCGCGCCGCGTATGCCCCAGTGGAATCCGAAGAGGAACAGCGGAGCGAGGATGGCGTTGAGCACGGCACCGATCATGTTGGTGTACATTGCCTTGGCCGGATAACCGGAGGCACGCATGACATTGTTGTAGGAGAATGTCAGGTTCATCAGCACCATGCCGGGGAGCACCCATTGCAGGAACTCGCGTGCGTAGGGGAGTGAGTTGTCCGAAGCTCCGAATGCCCGGAGCAGCGGGTCGAGAAAGAAGGAGAAGCCTATCACGTAGAGCAGACCGAAGATTATGGTGAGCTGCACGCAGTTGCCGAGAATAATCTCGGCTACACGTCTGTCATTCTGTCCCATAACAATCGACACGCGTGTCGCGGCACCTGCTCCGACGAGCATACCGAGGGCGGTGACAAGGTTCATGACCGGGAAAGTGATGGCCATACCGGCCACAACATTCGGGTCATCGATGGCATGTCCGATCACAATCGAGTCAACGATGTTGTAGACCGCGCTGACAACCGTCCCGACCACTGCGGGAAGACTGTACTTCAAAAGGAGTTTGCCAATCGGTGCTGTACCAAGTTCCTTAAGTCTCTGACTGTTGTCAATCGCTGTATGTGCCATATTGATTACTTCTACCTTAAAACTGACACGCGGGGTAATGAAGCATGTCTATCTGAAAAAAACGACACGACTCAATAAAGTCATGTCGTTTCTGTACCCTGAGCCGGGGTCGAACCGGCACGGATTGCTCCACTGGTGTTTGAGACCAGCGCGTCTACCGATTCCGCCATCAGGGCCTTTGCAGTGCAAAGTTAATAAGTTTCGCGCTATTTTCCAAATAAAAACGCTTATTCGCAGCCGTTATTGCTGTATTGGACGGTCTTGGCGTTTATTCGTAGCGGATTTTTGTCTTGCGGAGTATCTTCCAGTAACCGTTCTCGAAGATGGCGGTTCCTGCGCTTTCGGTCACGATACGGGTCACTCCGGCAGTGTCCTCAAGGTCTTCTCCTGAACAGCCATGTCCCAGATATTCGGCGGGGTTGGAGAGTGCGACATCCACAACTTCCGGCTCATCTACGACGTGGAATGTTCCTACGAGGCCGTCGTTGGTGTCGAGACGGTATATGGTGTTGCCTGCATTTATGCGTCGGTCGGCACGGACAAAGATGCCGCGTGCGTTTGCGCGCCCCAAGTAAATTACCTTGAGAATCGGTTTCTCTTCCGGTGCGGGCTCACGGCGTACAGGACGCTCAGGTTCGCGGCGCACGGTCTCGCGGACCGGTTCTCGCTCCGGTTCACGTTCACGTACGGGTTCGCGGCGTGGTGCGGCAGCGGCTGTAGATGCAGCTCCAAGGCGGCGCGTCAAGTCATTGATTTCCTCGCGGAGCTGGGCAAGTTTCTCCTCCTGACGGCTGCGGTCGAGCTTCATGCGCTCAAGCTCCATGCCGAGGTCGGCCGATTTGCTCTCCTCTGCCTGAAGACGGCGATGCAGTTCCTCAATCTCCTCATTCTTCTTGGCGATGGCCTTGCGTGCCTGTTCGCGGAGTTCCTGAGTGTCGGCGCTACCCTGCACTCCCTCCTCGTCAGAGCCGGGCTGGCGCTTCATGAGATTGGCAGCATAAACCACAAGCCATATAACTACTGCCACCAGAATGGCGAGTACCAGCACATACACCCATGTGTGGCTCTGTTCCTCCGGTGTGGTTGGGGCAGCATCGGCGGCATCCTTCTCGATGGCGTTCTGGTCAGTAAGAATCTCCTCCTGAGTCTGTGCGGCTTCGGCAGCTGTCGGGGCGACTTCAGATTCGGCACCTGCCACGGCTGCATCAGCCTCTGAGGCCGGTGCAGGAGCTTCGGTAGCCGGTTTCGGTTCCTCAGCCTTCGGTTCCTCTTTCTTGGCCGGAGCCGCGATGCTCATGGCCGAAATCTGCTTGCGCACACGGCTCTTGGCAGCCTTGCCCTTGGCATCGAGCGAGGGGGAGGTGAAGAAAGTCACCGCCCAGAACTCGACGAGCTTTTCCTTGTCCCACGAGGCATAGTCGGTAGGTACCTTCACCGAATTGAAAGCCTTTATATTTTCCTTCTCCTTCGCCTTGAGCTTGGAGTTGAGCTCCGACATTGTTTTTGCCGAGACCTCATCGAGATAGCCGGAACCATCGTTGGCGTAACGCAGATAGGCTTTCGCCGTTATCGCGCGGGCTTCCTCCATCTCCTTGTCGGTCACTGCTCCGAGAGGAAGTGCTGTCACCGATGTGAGCACCACTATCGCCACTGCCTGGAATATTTTCTTCAACATATTGCGTATGTGTTAGTTTATCAATTAATATGAGTAGACTTCTCTACATCTCCTTTCTCAGTCGCGCCACCGGGATTCCCTGACGGTCGCGGTATTTCGCCACCGTGCGGCGTGATATGTCATAGCCCTGAGCCTGCATCTCCTCCATGATTTTCCGGTCGGAGAGGGGATGCCTCTTGTCCTCGGCCTCGATCAGGGAGACTATGCTGGCCTCGATCTTGCGGTTGGTCGCAGCGTCGCCACCCTCTTTTTCCTCGCCGATTGTATCGCTGAAGAAGAAGCGGAGCGGGAAGATGCCCCATGGCAAAGCCACATGCTTGTTTGAAGTGACCCGCGATATGACCGACATGTCGAGTCCGGTCATGTCTGCCACGGTCTTGATCATCATGGGCTTTAAACGATAAACGTCTTCGGTGCGGAAATATTCCTCCTGAATCTTGACAATCGCTGTCATGACCTGCATCATGGTCTGCTGCCGCTGCGTGAGGATGCGTATGAAATCGCGTGCGTCGTTATAGCGGGTCACTATAAATTCAGAACCTTTCTTCGGCTTGCCGCGCGAGGTGCGTTCCAGATTGCGCATGGCCTGCTCGAAACTCTGCTCCACGCGCAGCTCCGGTATATGATTGTTGAGCGAGATAGTTATCTCGCCATCCTCGATATTGACAACGTAATCGGGCACTATGACGTTCGATCCGGCCGAAGGATCGTTGCCGAGCGCAGCTCCCGGTTTAGGATTGAGCGTCAGAATCAGGTCGAGGGCGGCACCGGCGTCATCAGCGTCGAGTTTGAGAAGCGACATCACGCGGTGCTTGTGCTTCATGGTGAACGCCTCGTAGGCGTCGTTGATGATGCGCAGGGCATTATCGCGCACCTCCGACGCGGGCATAGCCTCCAGTTGCATCCGCAGGCAGTCGCGCAGGTCTGCCGCTCCGATTCCCGGAGGGTCGAGGCTTCTGACTGCTTTCAGCGCCTCTTCGGCCTCGGCCATAGATACCTCGACACCCGGACCGAAGGCCAGGTCGTCAACGATGTCGCGCAGAGAGCGGTGCAGGTATCCATTGTAGTCAAGGCTGCCGATTATGAAGCGTGCGGCCGTCTCGACCTTGGCATCAAGTTTTCTTTCCGAAAGTTGAGAGAGCAGCTGGTCATACAGATTCTCAGTCTCGTCGGCGGGAGAGAACTGGTAGTCATCGCGTGGCTGGCGCGGCACATAAGCCGGATACCGGCGGGTATCCTCCTCCGTGGTTTCCTCGGTCACTCCAAGGGCCGGGTTATCCTCAAGCTCGCGTTCCACAGCCTCGTCCAGCTCGGGTGCGTTCAGCTCAAGCATACGCACGAAGCGCAGCTGCTGCTGGGAGAGCCGGATGCCGATTTTCTGTGTGAGTTCAAGATTCTGCGACTGCATCTGTGGAACAAAAGTTTGAATTGTGACTGAGGCGTGAGGCCTGATCTTGTTGACAAGCCGATAAATTAAAATCCTCTGCCGCCGGGGCAGCAAAGGATCATGCGATTTGTACAGAAAGTGGGACTCGAACCCACACGCCCTCATCGGGCAAGGGATTTTAAGTCCCTCGTGTCTACCATTCCACCATTTCTGCAAACCTCCGGAACCGCAGCGGCTCAACTGCCGCCCTTGGTGTCCGTGCTATTTTGAATTGCAAATTTAATCATAATTGCCCGCTTTTAATCATGATTAAATAAATTTTTACTTTTATTTACATTTGTTAATATATTGATGCCAAGATTCCGCAGTGCTTCCTGATAATTTTGCAATACAAACATAAATGGATTAGGATATGGAAAGAATGGCAACCGCGCCGGCAACGGCAAGAAGAGATTATTACGGAGGTGTTCCCGGGGTACGCCGCTCGTTTGAATACGGGCAACGTCGTCCGGCGCCCGTGCAGCGTGAGGCACGACCCATCAGATATGGCGACAGGATATTTGTCCGCATCGTCAACATGCAGCAGGGCTGGCGCACCATCGCTGATTTCTCGCTCTGCAATGTCAGTGACCTGACGGAGGTATATGGCGAGTTGCGGTGGCGCACACGTGGCGAGCGTGGGTTGACACGTCTGTACATACGCAACGCCACCCGTGGCTGGTGTTATGAGCAGCCCTTCATGCTCTACGGCGAGCGTCGTCCGTCGTCAGCGGTTGGTTCGTCTGCACTTTCCTCGGCAACGACGGTCAGGGATTGTAAAGATCAGTGTTGCGATAGTCCAAAATTTCATTGGCAGCTTTGAGGGCCTCGCGCGCGTTGCTTTCCGGGTTGATGCGTATGGCTGCGAGATAGTCGTTTATGGCGAGAGCTCGTTTGCCCGCTCCCCAATATTTTATGCCCCGCATGGTCAAGGCCACCTCGTCGTCGGGATGAGCTTCGATATGCACGTTCAGTATTTCTATGGCCTCAGATGAAGTGAGGCCTTTTATTTTTTCTTTTATTGATGTTTCCATTTCCAAGTATTGATTTAAGAAACGTAATCCGTGATTTTACATCAGATGAGATTCAGGAATCCGTTTATGTAGTTCCCGTGGTCAGAGCGTGATTCGCGTTGACTCGACCGGTGTCTCCATGAATAACGACGCAAGACGGTCGAAGATTGCAGCGTTCTCGGTAGTGAGGAATTCGACAGTGCCATTTTTTGAGCAACGTGCGTCCATCTCGGGATGGCGGCGCAGGTAGTCAGCCAGGCTGTCGCCGACAATGCCCCCCTGGGCTATGACGCGCACGCCCTCGGGTACGTACTTCTCGATTTTGGGAAGCAGGATAGGGTAGTGGGTGCACCCTAACAGAAGGGTGTCAATTTCCGGGTCTTCCGTCATGATGGCATCGATATATTTCTTTACGAAGTAGTCGGCGCCATCTCCGTATGCCTCCCCTTCCTCTATGAGCGGCACCCACATGGGACATGCTGTCTCGGTAATCTTCATTTCGGGATACAGCTTCTCGATTTCCATGCGGTAAGAATGGCTCCGTACAGTGCCGGGGGTGGCAAGGAGGCCGATATGCCGTGTGCGGGTTATTTCGCCGACAGCCTCGACAGTGGGACGTATCACGCCGAGCACACGACGGTCAGGATAGCCGACCGGAAGCACATGCTGCTGGATGGACCGGAGAGCCTTGGCCGAGGCCGTGTTGCACGCCAGGATGACCAGATGGCAGCCACGGCGGAAAAGTTCCTCCACGGCCTGACGCGTGAAGTCAAAGACGACATCAAAGCTGCGGGTACCATAAGGGGCACGTGCGTTGTCGCCGACATACAGGTAGTCATAATCGGGGAGAGCCCGGCGCATCTCCTTGAGAATCGTCAGGCCTCCATATCCGGAGTCGAAAACTCCGATTTTTCCGGCAGTGTGTTCCATATAGGGTCTTGATTGAAATAAAGAGGCGAGGTGTAAACAAGATTACTCCCGATTAATCACGGTTAATCCCGATTGATCCCGATTAATCATGGAGCATCAGGTGGCCTCAGCAATTAAACAACAAAGTTAATAAAAAAGCCGGAATCTGCGAGGATTCCGGCTCTGATATTTGTTTTTGCGGCTCGTCGTGGGCGGTTGCCATTGCATCGGGCCGCAGTTATTGCTTCGGCAATGTTACTGGATGCCGAGTTTTGACTTAACCTGCGGGGTTACGTCAACCACGGGGTCTGCGAAGTAAAGGGTCTGCTGGGGGTTGTAGTCCTGGATCATTCCGTAGCCACCCTCTTTGCCTACAGACTCTACGGCAGCTTTGATTTTCTGGAAGATGGGGCCGAGAAGCTCCTGCTGCATGCGCTGGAGATCCTGCTGTGCGCTCTGCTCGAAGTTCTGCACTTTCACCTGATAGTCCTGGAACTCCTTGGTCTTGCGCTCGCGGATAGCTGCAAGCTCGTTCTGGTCCATCTTGGAGAGCTCATCGTACATTCTCTGCATCTCCTCGCCGAGACGTGCGTATTCCTCCTCATATTTCTTCGAAGCATCAGCTACTTTCTTCTGAGCCTCCTGAGTGTCGGGCATGGCCTGGATGATTGCGTTTGTATCAACGAGACCAACCTTCAGAGTCTGTGCCGAAGCACCGAACATGGGCAGCATGAGTGCGACTGCCAAAAGAACTTTCTTTAACATTTTTAAATTTATGTGTTAGATTAATTATTGTCGGGATTTACCGGGGGTAATCGAGATTAATCGGGATTGCTCTCGGTTAATCGGGGTTATTTCGAGTAGCCGAGCTTGGCGAGAACCTCGTTGCTGACGTCGATGCGGGGCGATGCGAACACGATGCTCTGCGACGAGGCACGGTCGAAGATGGCCTGATAGCCCTTCTCTTCCGATACGGCCTTGACGGCATTGTAGACATCCTCCTGAATCGGCTTCATAAGAGCCTGACGCTTCTTGTAAAGCTCTCCCTCGGGACCGAAATATTTGTAGCGGAGGTCGGTGGCCTCTTTCTCCTTGGCCACAATCTCCTCCTCGCGTTTCTTCTTCTGGTCATCGGTCAGGAACACCATGTCGGCCTGATAGTTCTTGTACATGGTCTCGGCCTCTTTTGTGACCTCGTTGACCTCTTTCTCCCAGCGAAGACTTACCTGATTGAGCTGCTCGTTGGCCATCTCATAGGCGGGTACGTTGCGGAGTATGTACTCCATATCGACGAGCGCGAATTTCTGCGCCGAGGCACTCAGGGTGGCCACCACAGCCACAACGAGCGTTATGAATATTTTCTTCATATCTTTCATTTTTAAATTCCACTTGTCTATAAGACACGGATTAAGCATAAAAGGTTTATTGGCGGACGATTCCGGGGTTGCCGTCCCGTCTGTGACCCTTGGATCAGAACTTCTGGCCGAGCACGAAGTGAATGTGGCTGCCGTCCTGTCTGTGGGCAGAAGGTTAGAACTCCTGGCCGAGCACGAAGTGAATCTGGCTGCCGCCGCGCTGTCCCCATACCTTGTCGAAACCGTACGCCCAGTCAATACCGAGGTAACCGAGAATCGAGAGGTACACACGGGCACCGACACCGGCACTTCGCTTCAGGTTGAAGGGAGAGAAGTCCGACACGCTTGTCCAACAGTTACCGGCCTCGGCAAACGCAATCGCGTAGATTGTGGTCGAGGGCTGGAGAAGGAACGGGAAGTGGAGCTCGAAAGTGAACTTGCCATAGGCGTAACCTTCATATCCGTTCGGTGTGAACTGACCGTTCTCGTAACCACGCATCGAGATAGTCTCGGTTGCATAGGTATAGTTACCGGTCATACCGTCACCACCGAAGTAGAATGTCTCGAACGGTGTCTTGATATACTTGTTCCAGCTGCCGATAAGACCGAAGTCGGCGCGGGTCATGAGCACGAGTGTCCATTTGCCGTCGGGGTCGGTGAGCGGGGTGAATGTCTTGCTCTTGAAGCGGAGTTTCCAATACTCGATCCAGCGGTACAGCTGTGAGCGGGCGGCCTCGCGTGACTGGGAGTCGGTATTGTTGTAGCTCGACAGCTCCGACAGTGTCTTCCAGTCCTTGCGGCCGAAGAGATTTGCCGGGGGAGTCATGGTCAGGTCAACCGAGAAAGAGGAACCTCGGCGCGTATAGATGGGGTTGTCGATGCTCGAACGCGACAGAGTCAGGCCGAGAGTGAGAGAGTTCGACGTACCGTTGCGCATGTAGTAGAGGTAATCCCAGTTCTTGAGGTAGTACCAGCGGTAGCCGAGGCTTGCCTGGAACTGGAAATAGTCGTCAGGCCAGCTGAGACGCGTACCGAAACCGACAGTCACACCAGCCAACTGGAGCACCTTGTTCGGGTCATACGCATTCTGGATGGCGTAGCTCGAATAGTTGGTGTTGTAAGAGTAGGTGTTGTAGATAGCGCTCTGATATGCGTTCGACCAGAGGTTGTTGTAGAACTGGGAGTTGATACCGGTCGAGCGGCTGAAGTCAACCGAGACCGCAAGCGAGTTCGGGCGGTTGCCGCCAATCCACGGGTCGAAGAACGATATAGAGTAACTCTGGTAATACTTCGCGTTGGTCTGTGCCGAGATCGAGAATGTCTGGCCGTCACCGCGCGGAATGATACCCTTGTAGCTCTTCGGGTTGAAGAGGTTCTTCATCGAGAAGTTTGAGAACGACAGGGCAACCTGTCCCGTCAGACCGGTCTGTCCCCAACCGAACGAGAGCTGAATCTTGTCGTTGGCCTTGGAAGTCAGGTTGAAAAGAATGTCAACCGTACCGTCATTCTCGTTAGGCTCAGGACGGATGTCGAGGTTCTCAGGGTCGAAATGGCCTGAAGCCGCAATCTCACGGGCAGAACGCATGAGGTCGCTCTTAGAGAACAGCTCGCCCGGGCGCACGCGCAGCTCACGGCGGATAACCTTCTCGTAAAGCTGGTCGTTACCGTTGATGATCACACGGTTCACGCGGGCCTGCGGACCCTCGATGACACGCATCTGGAGGGCCACGCTGTCACCCTTGACACTCTCCTCGATAGGCACGAGCTGGAAGAAGAGGTAACCGTTGTCGAGATAGAGGTTCGACACGGCGTCATCATCCTCCTGCGTACGCTTGTTGAGGTATTTCTGGTTATAGACATCGCCGGGATATATGCCGAGCAGGGTGTTGAGCGTCTCGGTGGGGTAGATGGTGTTACCCACCCATGATATGTCGGAGATGTAATATTTCTTTCCTTCATCTACGGTCAGGAACACATCGACCGTTCCGTCATCGTACTTCGCAACAGAGTCATGGGTGATTTTCGCGTCGCGGTAACCAAGCTCGTTGTACTTCTCGATAATACGGTTGCGGTCATCCTCGAAGTCTCGGTCCACGAATTTCTTCTGGCTGAAAATCTTGAGAATGTCATTCTTCTCATTGGTCTTCTTCATGACGCGCTTGATCTTGCGGTCGGAGAGCACCTCATTGCCGTCGATATATATCTTATGGACCTTGACCTTGTTATTTCGGTTCACACGCACGTTGAGAATAACCTGGTTCTCTTTCGAGAGGTCAGGCTGCTGGACTATTTTAACCTCAGCGTTCTTGAAACCCTTCTTGGAATAATAATCCTCGATAATCTGTTTGGCGCGTGCGATGATGTTGGGAGTAAGCTGCTGTCCCGACACCATGCCGAGACGTTCGGTGATGTCTTTCTTCTCGCCACCCTTCACGCCCTCGAAAGTCATTTCCGACATACGGGGCTGACGCTGGAGAGCAATCTCAAGCCATATCTTGTCGCCTGCGCTCTTCACCACATTGATTTCCACCTTGGAGTAGAGACCCTGGCGCCAGAAGCGTTTCACGGCATCGGTTATGGCATCGCCCGGCACGTCGATCTTGTCGCCGATCGAGAGTCCGGAGAAACCGATGATCAGATAATTGTCAGACTCCGGAATGCCGGTCACGTCGATTCCCGCAATCTCGTAGGTCTTGGGAATCGGAGAATAGATGACATCGGGATGATAGACCGTATCGACGGGTACCGTCGGGTCGGTCAGCTTGATGTCGAGTGCGGCGGCTGTGACGGCCGGAAGCAGAGCCAGGGTAAGGATTATTTTCCTGATATGTTTCATAGATGTTTCGTGGTGCGGAATCAGTTTTGTTTCTCCTCCTTCACTTGGTCGGAGGTCTTGCCGAATCTTCTCTCACGGCCCTGATAGTCTACCAGTGCCTCAAGAAAGGCCTCATGCCCGAAGTCGGGCCAGAGAACAGGCGTGAAATATAGTTCGCTATATGCTATCTGCCAGAGCAGGAAATTGCTTATGCGCTGCTCTCCGCCGGTGCGGATGAGCAGGTCGGGGTCGGGAATCCCGGCTGTGGAGAGGTGCGAGCTGACGGTTTCCTCGTTGACCATATCGGCGGAGATCTCGCCGCGTGCGGCCTCTTCGGCAATCATGCGCATGGCGCGTGTCAGTTCCCATCGCGACGAATAACTCAGACAGAGGTTCAGGTTGAGACCGGTGCAATGGGCTGTTGCCTCGCGTCCGGCCTCAAGATCGCGGCGCACCTCCTCGGGAAGACGGTCAATCTCGCCGAGAAGATTTATATGCACGTTGTTGGCCACCAGCTCGGGTGTCTCCTTGCGGATTGCCCAGCCGATAAGATACATCAGTGTCTCGACTTCAGGAGCCGGACGGTTCCAGTTCTCGGTAGAGAAGGCGTAGAGCGTCAGGTATCCTATGCCGAGGTCAGAGGCGTACTTGGTGATGTTGTGCACGCTGTTGACGCCCTCCGCGTGGCCTTCGCTGCGCCCTTTCATGCGTTCGCGGGCCCAGCGTCCGTTACCGTCCATTATGATGGCAACGTGGCGCGGCATCCGCGTCATGTTGAGTCTTGATGTCAGTTCTTCTGTTCTGTCCATGTTCTGTCGGTTAGGTGCGTTGTCAATCCTTGTAGTTGCACACGGCGCAACGCTTGCTGAACTCGTAGCTTATGGTGAGGGTCAGTGTCGAATACCAGTCGGTGTTCTTCATGAACTCGCTCTTTATGCCGAGAGGGTCGGAGAGTGCGGCTCCGTCCAGACGGTCGCTGAATGTCTTTTTCATCAGGAACTCCAGTCCGAGGTTCCATCTGAGCGCGGGCTTGAACTTGAAGCCGATTCCAAGAGGAATGGTGAACGCCGCGCCACCTTTGCCGTCGACCGACCATGCGGTCAGACCGAGTCCGGCGGTGATGTAGGGTGTCCAGCGTTTCAGCCTGCGGTAAGTCTCGCCCATTCCATAGTTGAAGAAGTGGAACTCGAAGAGCTCGCTCAGTTCGTAGAATGTGGTCGAGAACTTGAAGTTGTTGCCGTCGGGGAACACATTGTCCATCTGCGACGAATCTCCCCGCAGGCCACCCACATAGAAGTTGGTCTTCCAGTTTATGCGCGGATTGGCTATGTAGCGGAACAGCAGCTCCACGTCCCAGCTCGGGTTCTGGAACAGATTTGCCGAGTTGGCGTCGCCGAGGTATCCGGTCATGCCGATACCGCCGCCGATGTCAAACCGGTAGTCTTCCTGCGCCAGTGCCCGGGACTGCCCGGCCAATGCGGCCACGAGGACCATGAGTATCTTGATTGCTTTTCTCAAATGTCTATGTTCTCCGTTCTTATGTTTGTTATGTCATGCGCGGGCTCTTGGCCGAGGCTGCGGCTTGCCATATCAGATTATGGGAGTGAATGTGAGCCGTGTCAGCACGCCCTGCCATACCGAGTCGTAGAGACCGCCCTGAGGCGAGTCGCCACCGAAGAGGTATATGTAGGGACATCCCCATCTGATTATGTCGCCGTCAAGCTCATAGCTTATGCGGCGCGGACGGCTCGCACGTGTCCATGCGTCCGAAAGGTTTGCCGACATGCTGCGGTCTGCAACGACATTGTCGCAGCCCGTCATGGCCGGTATCGACTCGGGGAGCTGGAGCGACGAGGAACCCTCAGCCCAGTTCACACCGTTGTTGTAAGATACGTAGACCGTACGGTTGAAAGAACCGTCGCTCTTCTTCCCGCCGACGAGCATCCACACCTCATATTCAATCATGGTGTTGCCCGATGCGGCCGGACGGTAGTTGTAATAAGGTATCACCGACGAACCTTCCAGAGCCGGGAGTCCGCCTTCGCCGAGCTTTACCCACTCCGCACCGTCGAAAGCCCATGTGGCATCGGCGAGCGAGCCGTCAGCACAACGTCCTCCTACGAAGAACGCTACCGGCGAAGAGGTCCACTTGTTGGCAAGTGTCACGAAATTAGACATGCCGCTCACCGGGAAACCTTCAGGTATAGCCTTCTCGTTGAGATTGGTGAGAGGATACTGGGCGAACGAGACAGTGCCGTTCACCGAGCGGAGTCCGATAACCGAGTCAGTGTAGCTGCCTATCATCGTAATCCAGTTCTCACCCGTTGAGGTCCATGCCATATTGTCGATGGGAGTATTGTAAAGATTGCCGTCGGTGTCAAGAATCCAGAGCTTGTCATCAGTAGCCGTCAAGGTCCTGACATCGGGTATGAAGGGGAAAGTCACCTCATGCTTCGACCAGGTGTACGCCACAAGGTCATCTGAAGTCGAGACCGTGTATGTGCCGTCGTTTTCCTCAATGAGCGACACAGTCGTCTCTCCCACCTGAACAGTCTTCTGGCTGCGCGGCGAGCCGAGACGCGAGGGAAGGGTAGCCTTTGCCATCTCATCCCAGTAGAGCATGTCTGACTCGGTATTGTGTACATTGACCTTCAGACGGTAAGTGGTGCTCATCTTGTTATCGTCGGCTTTCACATGCAGGAACACGTCGCCGGTGAAGTCGATCGAGTCAGTCGGGTTTGTGCGGTAATCAATCTCACCCTCGCGGGTAGTTCCGCCCGACATCTCGATCACAGCCTCGCTGACCTCGCTCGCGAAGGTTATTGTGGCAACAACCTTGTCAACCTTTGTCCCTTTGCGGAGAGAGTCGGCGTTGAAGATTACACCATGCTCCAGGTCGATTGAGAAATAGGCCGAGTCGAGTCCCGGATTCTTTGCGTCAGCCTTGAGCGAGAATGCCGTCACGGCAAGATTCGGCGCGACCACAAAAGACTCGGAGTCAGAGTCCTTGTTACATGACGAAAACGCGCCTGCAAACATTATCGCAGCCGCTATTCCTGATATGGAAAGAAAACTTTTATATTTCACAGTCTCAATATGTTCATTAATAGACGGTTGGCGCGGACTTGCCGCTGTGGCCGCCATAAGCGTCGGGACGTTCCGCAGTCAGGTTTGCGTCACGACCGTTTCTTTTCAACTTGCAAATTTAGCATTTATCCGTGAAATTGTCGCTATAAATACAATAGAAAATGTTTTTTAAGGAATTTTAGCACTGATTTCAGTACTTGTCAGTCAACCGTTGTGGCGGTTATCCCGGAGCAATACGGAGTATGGCGACGCGGGTAGGCAGTCTCGACGCGGATTCTGTCGTACAGACCGGCTTGCAGGAAGCTGTCGAGCAGTGTGCGGCCCCCTTCGACCATGAGCGATGTCACTCCATGTTCGCTGAAAAGCAGGTGCATGTTCTCCTCAAGACTTTTCCCCGGATCGAGCACTATCGGGTCGCGTCCGAATACTTTCAGCCTTTCCCTCACCTCCGGGTCTTCGAGACGTGCGGAACGGAACAGCACCGGTCTCGGGCTGTTTCCTGGCCAGAGCCGGTTGGTGAGCGCGGGGTTGTCCGACAGCAGAGTTCCGGTCCCAACCATTATGGCATCGCACATGGAGCGTTCGCGGTGCATGAAAGCGGAGGTAAGAGGTGTGGATATAGCGAGCGGGGTGCCGTCAGGGTTCGCCATGGCACCGGTAGAGGTCTCGGCCCATTTCAGCAATATCCATGGACGTTTGTGTATCTGCGACGTGAAGAACCGCACGTTGATTGCTCGGCACTCGTCGCGCAGACAGTCTTCAGTTACCTCAATTCCGGCCTCGCGCAGCATACCGATGCCGCGGCCTGCCACCTTCGGGTTCGGGTCGCCGGTGCCGACCACCACGCGGCGGATGTGATGCTCGCAAAGCATCTTGGCGCAGGGTGGAGTCTTGCCGTAATGCGAGCATGGTTCGAGGGTGACATACATCGTGGACTCCGGTATGAGATAACGGTCGCAGTCGGCCACGCTGCGCATTGCATTGACTTCGGCGTGCGCCTCACCGCATTTCCGGTGCCATCCCTCTCCGATTATCCGTCCGTCCGGGCTGACAATAACCGCGCCGACCATCGGGTTGGGAGAAGTGTGGCCCGCGCCGTTGGCTGCAAGCTGCAGGGCGCGCCTCATGTATTTCTCGTCTGTGATACAATTATCCATATGCAAACATTTTATTGCTCTTCGGGCTGAATAGATAACGGACGCCCGAGTCAGAATCGTATTCCGGTCGATACCTGGAAGTTCACTATGCCCGACATGAAGCCGACGGTTTTGGTGAGATAGAAATTGCCCGTGAAGTTGGCATTGCCCGTTATGAAGAACTGTCTGTTTATGTAGGTGAGCGACGCCATGTTTTTCATGGCCATCGATATGAGGTTGTGCCGTCCTTCCGAAGAATCGTCGAACGAGAATGATATTCCCACCCCGGGCAGCGCTGTGATGTTGAACAGGAAATGCCGGTTCATAACCCAGTTGTAGGAATAGCCACCCATGACGTTGACCGAATTGTAGTTCAGACTGTAGTTGTCGGCCGGTAGAATTGTCTGTTCCTTCACCTCTTCGGGGAGCTTGGTGAAGTCGAAATTACAATAATAAAATGTACCCGACGCGCCGAGCAGCCAGGAGCCGGCGCTCTTGAGCTGGTAGTTCGAGAGGTTATATGCAGCCGGATAGCTGAATTTCTTGTAATTGAACACATAGAAGCCCGACACACCGTATGCCCTGAAGCTGAGGCCGTCGAACGCGATGTTGTCAAACTTCTTCTTTTCCTCGTTGCCGAATTTGCGTATCACGGACCCACCGGTGTTTTTCCAGTAATAAGCCTCGGCAAACAGGCGCGCGCATGAAAACGAGAATCCCATCTTCTTGTGGTGGGAAACCTGACCGGAGAACGCAGTGTTCGGCTCGATTGAGAAACTGATGCCGAGGATGGAGTAGTTGGCCTGGACACCGATATTCGAATACAGGTTGCTGACCATGAAGAGAGGGTTGCCATCCTCGAATCGGAAATAGTACGAGTCTGTCCAGTTGTCGGTCACGAGCCGGACCTTGCCGTGCTTGCCGGTACCGCTCACGTATTCCGGGTCATAGGTGTTGAAAGTACGCTCTGCCCAACGGTATGTGCGGAGACAGAAGTCTATGAATTTCGGATACCTGACTGTAGTGTCTTTTATGTCGAGCCGCCGTGTAAGGGCAAGTATGCGCCAGTCATAATCAAGTCTCTCAGGTGCTTTGAGGCTGTCGGCGGGAATGGCGTCAGCTTCCGTGTCGAGCTGGAGTCCCAGAGCTGTGTCCACGTCGAAACCGCCCCGCGCCAAGGCTGGCGGGAGCAGTAAAAGAAGGCATATGAGCAGTCTGTATGTCAGTTGGATCAGCGTTTTATTCCCTGCCTGTCGAGGGCAGCCTGATAGCGTATCGCGTTCTCGATATGCTCACTGTAGGTCGAAGCGAAATTGTGGCTGCCGGAGAAATCCTCCTTGGCGCACATGTACAGGTAGTTGCTTGGCTCGCTGTCGAGAATGCGCTTCACGGTGTCGTCGCTCGTGGTGCGTATCGGACCGGGAGGAAGCCCGTCGTGCAGGTACGTGTTGTAGGGTGATTCTTTCTTCAGGTCGGCGTTGGTGATGCGCTGTATGGTGAAGTCTCCGAGCGCGAATCTCACGGTCGGGTCAGCCTGCAGACGCATGTTGCTGTTCAGACGGTTTATATAGAGCCGTCCGATAGTGCCCTTCTCGTCGCGGTCGTTAGTCTCCTCGTCCACGATCGAGGCGATTATCATCACGCCGGCCGGGGTGAGTCCTAACTCGGCTGCACGGCTTGTGCGTGCGTCAGTCCAGAGGAACTGGTAATTCTCGCCTATCTTCTTGACCATGTCGCGTGCCGATGTCGTCCAGTAAAACTCATAGGTGTCGTCGATGAAGAGAGCCATGGCGTTCTCCGGGGTCAGACCATACTGTGCGAGAAACGGCCGGTCATTCAGGACGGCAGTGAGCGAGTCGGCGGGGAACTCCATCTTGCGGCTCACACGGTCGATCAGCAGCGGCAGGCTGCGGAAGCCGTTTATTGTTACGCGCACCGGAGTCTGCGCACCCGATGTCAGCTTGCGCATGGCTCCAAGGGCGTTGGTTCCCTCAGGAATGGTATATGAACCGTGACGCGTGGCGAAATTCACACGGCGCAGCTTCGACATGCGCAGGATACTGTTGGTGTAGTCCCGGTCAAAATACTTGTTGAGAGTGTCGCGGACGGTCTGCTCGGTGGCATTGGCCGGAATCCTGATGGTGGCCTCCTTGTCGGAGGTAATCATGACCATGGGGTAGAGCACCGCCATGAATACGGTTATGCACACAGCAAGCCCCAGCAGGATGTACAGCATCATCCTGCCGGTGCGTGTCGAGCCTATAACGGAACTCCGGTCTTTACGACTGCGGCGTTCGGGCTTGTTTTCTTCCATTAAGAGTTCTTGTTCTTTTCGAGCTGGCGTTCCAGTGCGTCAAGACAGAGGTCGATGGCCTCTTCGAAAGTATCGGCAGTCTTCGATGCGAACAGGTCGGCAGCGGGGGGTACCATAAGTTTCACACCGGCCTCTTTGTTCATCGAGGTCTCGGGCTTCACGACCTTGAGCGTTACCTCGACTTCTGTGATTGCCTCGAAACGGCGTGACAGTTTGTCTACTTTCTTATTGATGAAACTCACGAGTTTGTCGGTGATGTCGAAATGAATCGCTTTGATCTTTGCTTCCATAATCTTTAGGTTTTTAGAGATTATAGGACTCGGAGAGGTCAGTCCCGTTTACAAAGATAAACAAAAATTCCGGATTCTTTGTTAGTTCCGCCGATAAAATTTTTACACTCGGACGGCTATGTAGTGCCTGTTGTGTGTCTGTCGTGGGTCGGCGGAACGCGTCGTGCGTTCATTTGGCTGGACTACTCATCCTTCCTGGCGCGGGGGTGGGAGTGCCGGTAGTTTGACAGAAGTTCGTTGAAACTGAGGTGGGTGTATATCTGGGTTGTCGCCAGAGATTCATGGCCGAGCATCTCGCGCACGGCGTCGAGGTCGGCTCCGTTGTTGATCATTGATGTGGCGAAAGTGTGCCGGAGCGTGTGCGGGCTTTTGCGTCCGGCCGATACCGTGGCGAGTGCATCGCGCACCACTCCGTAAAGAGCTGTCTTCGACAGGTGTCCGTGCGGGCCGGCGATCAGGGCAGCCGGGCGCTCAAGCTGCGGGTACCGGGCATCGCGCACCTCCTGCCAGTGCCTGATTCCTTCTGCAAGCTGATCGGGCAAGGGCACCGCCCGCTGTTTGTTCCTCTTTCCGGTCACACGCACCTCACGTCCCGGATAGTCAACGTCGGCATCAGTCAGTGTGAGGAGTTCGTCCTGCCTGAGTCCGAGAGAGTAGAGCATGGCGAGTGTGATGTGTGCGCGTTCCTGAGCGAATGTGTCGTGCGATGTATCAAGAAGAGCCTCCATCTCCTCCTCCTTTATGAAGTTGGGGAGATGCTTTCGCAGCTTCGGCAGAACAATGTCGGCAGCGGGATTGGAGGGTGCCCCGGCCGTTTTCTGCCTCCAGTGGAAGAACGCACGGAGACTCTGGGCTTTTCTGCGCAGTGTTGCAGTCTCCATTCCCCCGTCGGCAAGGTCGCCGATCCATGCGCGTATCTCGCCCGGGGTCACGGTTGAGCAATCGTCGGAGTCGCGCCATGCGTTGAACTGCCGCAGGTCTCGCCCGTAGGCGCCTACGGTGTGCCGGCTGCAACGCTGCTCGACCTCCAGATACGACAGGAATTGCTTGATCTGACCCTCCATGATTTACTTTTGGTAATCTGACCCGGACTCAGGACTGATTTGTTTCAGGAGCGACTCCGGTTCGGTAACTTGATTTAAAGACACGACAAATCGGTACGGCATCGGGCGTGATGTCGTACCGACAGTATATGTTCGCTATGTCGGAAGTGAAAGAGGCGGATTACTGCTCTGCCTGACGCAACTGCTGAACGTAGATCGCCTTCACCATTTTCTTGCGGTTAGTCACCGAAGGCTTCTCAAATGCCTGGCGAGCGCGAAGTTCTTTGATGATGCCTGTTCTCTCGAATTTGCGTTTGAATTTCTTGAGGGCTTTCTCGATGTTCTCGTTCTCTTTAACTTGTACGATAATCATGTTTAGTGAATATTAATTTTTTTTG
Source organism: uncultured Muribaculaceae bacterium (assembly GCA_910578385.1). Classification (GTDB taxonomy): domain Bacteria; phylum Bacteroidota; class Bacteroidia; order Bacteroidales; family Muribaculaceae; genus Lepagella. The sequence continues at coordinate 96,064 of CAJTQV010000013.1, forward strand.
TTTTTTATTTATTATTCTGTTATCGGGGAGCCGGAGATTTCTCCCGGCTCTTGCGCGAGGCTGTCGTGGTGAAGCCGCCACTATATGCCTTGCAGCGTGCAAAATTAGTTAAAGTTAAGCGATTGACAAAATATTTTCGTAAAAATTTTGGTTTTCGGACTTCAAAAGTGCCCGTAAAACCGTTATTAGTGTAACCCTAAAACAATTCCACTATGAAAAAATCATTACTTTGCATGGCTGTCGCACTGTGCGCAGTACTGCCCGCCTGGTCGCAGGACCATTCAACCGATCCCGGCAAGTATTACCTCATGGTTACTGATGTCGTTGACAGTGAGCATTTCCTGCCTGCACCTCCCGACACCCTGTCGGCTCATTATGCCTACGATAAGGAGCAGTACGCGTGGGGCAAGTCCATGCGGGGCACCGAACGTGGCCGTCGTGCCGTGACCGACGCCAATCTTAACGAGGGATGGCTTGACCGGGACTTCAGCGAGGCATTCGGCTTCGAGCTTACTCCTGAGAATGCTCCCGAGATCTACAAGCTGATGACAAACATGAAGGAGGATGCCGGCGATCTCGCCACCCGCACCGCCAAGAACCACTATATGCGTCCGCGCCCGTTCATGGTCTTCAACGAACCGTCGGCCACTCCCGACGACGAACCGGGTCTGCGCAAGAACGGCAGCTATCCTTCAGGCCACACGGCAATTGGCTGGGCTACGGCTCTTGTGCTGTCGGAAATCAACCCGGAGCGTCAGGCCGAGATCATACAGCGCGGATACGACTTCGGCCAGAGCCGCGTGATCTGCGGGGCGCACTACCAGAGCGATGTCGATGCCGGACGCATAGTCGGAGCGGCCGTCGTGGCCTCGCTCCACGCCGACAAAGGCTTCCAGAAGCAACTTGCCAAAGCCAAGAAAGAAATGAAGAAACTCAAGAAGGCCGCCAAGAAATAACCGGCTGAAATCAAGCTTCGACAAGCTTCGACGTGATGCATCATGATTTATCATGATTAACCATGAGTTATCATGATAAATCACCGCGATAAAAATAGAGCCACCCCGGCGGGGTGGCTCTATTTTTATCGGGTCGCGGTCGCAGGTCACTCGCCGCGTTCGGCTGCGACCTCGCGTGCGTTCTCGCGCTGCTCCTCCTCGGGAGTCTCGGTGAACCAGCGGGAGTACATCAGATAGTTGTGGGCTATCTTGATGTTCATCTCCTTGGCCTTCTCCGGCTCAACCATCTTGACAAACTTGGCCGGCGCACCTGCCCACATCTCGTGAGCACCGATCTTGGTGCGGCTCAGCACAACCGAACCTGCCGCCACAAGGGCACCTTCGCCAACCTCGGCATCGTCCATAACAATCGCGCCCATACCGATGAGAGCGTAGTCATGAATTTTCGCGCCATGTATCACCACATTGTGGCCTATCGAGACATCATTGCCGATCTCGATGGTCGATTTCTGATAGAGCGTGTGGAGCACGGAACCATCCTGAATGTTCACACGGTCGCCGATGGTGATGGTGTTCACGTCACCACGGAGCACGGTGCCGAACCAGATGCTGCACTCGTCGCCCATTGTCACGTCGCCGATGATGGCGGCGTTGTCGGCTATGAAACAGTCACGTCCCTTCTTGGGAGTGAAGCCTCTTACACTTTTCCAGATCATGTTATTTATCTAAGGTTAGTATCCTGTTGGTTGTTAAAATCAGCTGAGATAACCGTACGGTTATCTCAGCATTGTGTCATGTTTATCCGCGCAGGGGTGCGGTCTTGGCTGCCATCCATTCGGCCTCTTCGGCGGTGAGCAGCGGGGTGAGACGCTCGCGCACCAGCTTGTGGTAGTCATCGACCCACTTGATTTCCTCTTCCGACATGATCTCAAGCTCGAACAGGTTGCGGTCGAAGGGGAAGAGAGTCATCGGGTGGAAGTGCAGGAACTCGCCGAACTCGGTGGTCTCATACTTCTCGGTTACGATCAGGTTCTCGCAGCGGATTCCGTAGCGGCCTTCAAGATAAAGTCCCGGCTCGTTGCTCGTGATCATACCCGGTTCCAGCGGGGTGGGGTTGATGTTGAGACGGATGTTCTGCGGACCCTCATGGCAGTTGATGAAGTAGCCCACGCCATGGCCGGTGCCATGGTAGTATGCCTTGCCCTCTTTCCAGAGGAACTGGCGTGCGAGCACGTCGAGCTGGTGTCCGGTTGTACCGGCGGGGAAGATGGCGTTCGAAAGGGCGATGTGTCCCTTCATGACAAGAGTGAAGTCATGACGCTGTTCGGCAGTCGGTGTGCCGAGAGCCACTGTACGGGTTATGTCGGTGGTACCATATATATACTGGCCGCCGGAATCGACGAGGAGAAGGCCGTCGCCCTCGACTGTGATGTCGGTCTCGGCTGTAGCCTCGTAGTGTACGATCGCGCCATGCTCGTTCCATCCGAGAATGGGGGAGAAGCTCTCGTCAACGCAGCTCTCGTCGGCCAGACGGAGTGCGCGGAGACGCTTGCCAAGCTCCACTTCGGTGAGTTTGCCGGCAGGGTACTCGCGCTCCACCATCATGAAGAAACGGGTAAGCGCCACGCCATCTTTCTCCATTGCCGTGCCGAGGTTGGCGATCATGGTCTCGTTCTTGATGCTCTTCAGCTTGGCCACGCCGTCGCCGCCGAACACGGTAGTGCATCCGATGTGGTCGTAGATGCCGCGTGCGGTCTTGGCCGGGTCGATGAGAAGACGGGTCTCTTTCGGCAGCTTCTCCACATACTCCTTGACTCCGTCGTAGGGACGGGTCTCGATTCTGTATTTATTAAGGTGGCCGCGTACTTCGTCGGTGAGTTTCTCCTCGTCGATGAAGAGCACGCGCTTTTCAGCGTCAAGATAGAGGAAGCCTACGAACATGGGTGAGAAGCAGATGTCGCCCGCAGCACGGAGATTGGTAATCCATGCCAGGTCATCGAGAGCTGACACAAGTATCGCGTTTGCAAGCTCAGCCTTTACCTCGGTCATGACAGCCTCGATTTTGGAATCTACGGTCTGGGCCACAATCTTCTCGTCGTGTATGAAGAGTTTGTTGGTGGGGCGTGCCGGGCGGTCCGGATATATATAGTCGAACATCGGGAAGTCTGTGTCGAGGGTCACGCCGTTGTCGTTCAGCTCCTGTTCGAGACGCTGTGCATACGACACAGAGAAAGTCATGCCGTCGATGCCGACTTTCTGTCCGGCCGAGGTGTGCTCCACAAGCCAGTCTATGAGGTCTACCGCACCGGGTCCATCCTCCTTCATCATCTTGAAGCCGGTGCCGTCGAGCTGGGCCTCGGCCTGGATGAAATAGCGCGAGTCTGTCCAGCAGAGGGCTACGTCGGAAGTGACGACGGCGGTTCCGTTGGTGCCGTTCTCCGACTCGAAGCCGGTCAGCCATTCACGTCCTCTCCAGTGGCGCGGAGGAAGCTCGCTCTGATGAGGGTCTGTGCCGGAGATGACACATGCGTCGATTCCTTTCTCCGACATCACCTTGCGGAGCCTGTCGAGATATTCCTTGTTTTTTTTCATGGGTACATTATATATTTATAGTTCTTGCGGATAGACTGATTGAAATCATTCATGCGGCGGGGCACGACGCTTTCTGGTCTCTTGCGGTCATCCTGTTCGGTTGCAAAGTTAATACTTTGCTTAGAATAAACAAAACCTAATAAATGTTGAATTGGTCAAATAGTGATAATTATGCACGATTTGGCATCGGGGGGGGGTAATTTATCGCACCAGGGTATACAAGTATGAATATTATTTATTAAATTTGCAATCGAATTAGAGAACCGGAGAAATCCGGTAAGAATAAGATGGCAAGTCAAAAATCTTTTAGTAATAGTGATATAAAATTGTAAGTTAGTGGTTGAGTAAGATCCCCGTTCGGCTTGTGAAAGTAGACGCTTCTAAAAAATCACAGCGCGGCGCTCGATTGTGAAACCGGACGCCGCGCTTGTTTTTATGTTCGCTTCAGGCCCCGTTTCACAAAATCTCGATTTTATGAGCGGGGCCTGAATTTTATCTGAATCTTAAAATCTTATTTGAACTTTGAGGCTGACTGATGGATGTTCTCGAAGATGTGGCGGTCTATGTCGGTCAGTTCGAGACCACGGCGGCTCATCACCCGTGAGGCGACCTGCATGAACGTGTCGATGCTGACATCGGAGAACCCGGCCTCGGGGCTGCCGTTCTGGAAGCTGGGGATGAACTGTCGCGGAAATCCTGCACCATGGAAGTTGACACCTACGCCTACGACGGTGGCCGTGTTGAACATGCAGTTTATGCCGGCCTTGGAATGGTCGCCCATTATGAGACCGCAGAACTGGAGGTCGGTGCGCATGAACCGCTGGCTGGCGTAGTTCCAGATGCGTATCTTGGAGTAGTCGTTCTTCAGATTGCTCGAATTGGTTCCGGCACCGATGTTGCACCATTCGCCGATCACGGCATTGCCGAGGTATCCGTCGTGGGCCTTGTTGCTGTAACCGAACATCACCGAGTTGTCAATCTCTCCACCCACCTTGCAGAAGGGGCCGAAGGTGGAGCCTCCATATATCTTGGAACCCATGCGGATCTTGGCGTCGGCGCAGAGGGCGAGCGGACCGCGCAGACAGCTTCCCTCCATGACATGAGCGTTACGGCCTATGTAGACCGGGCCATCCTTGAGGTTGATTGTGGCAGCCTCGACGGTGGCTCCCTCCTCGATAAACAGGGCCGGCATGCCGTTGGGCAGTTTCGCGTCGCCCAGTATACATGCGGAGCTGTCGGGCGCTATGCCGGAACGGTCGCGGGTGTACCATACGAAGTCATTCACAATCTCCTCGGCGTTCATTCCGAAGACATCGAAAACGTACCGTATGCGGCGTGAGTCGTTCGCACTCTCGCGTCCGGCCTCCGGGCTGAGTTTGCGGAACTCGTCGGGACAGCCGCGGAATGCCCATATGCCGTTGCTGTCGCGCAGGGCATCGCCCCGGCGCAGTTGCGAGGCTTCGAGCGCGGTTGCCTTGTCGGGCAGCTTGTCGCCCGCTATGAACAGAGCCTCCTCATCGTCGGCGCAAAGCATCGGGAACTTCTCGCGCAGGTACTCCTTGGGCAAGAACGAGTAGTAGCCCGGAAGGAAATGCTCCCACTTCTCGCGGATTGTTACAATGCCGACACGGAACGCGCCGACCGGGCGGGTATATGAAAGAGGAAGCAGATTCTGATAGCTTTCCTCGGTATCAAAAAGTACGACTTTCATGGTTGATATGTATTGCAGGCTGCAAATATACACCATAATTGGCGAACTCGCAACTTTCATCCCAACTTTCCATTTACTCAGCCGGAGCGAAAACTGTATTGTAATGTCATGATGAGTAAATTGTGGCCGCAATTGTATTAGATACACTGTGGCTGTGGTTTCATAGTGTCAGTTTGTTGTTTTTTTTAATTTTTTATGTATGCTTGATTTGTAAGTGTGCCGGATTTGATTTATATTTGCGAAGATAATGATAGTTATAGTTTCTCTAATTCCGGTTTGACACCAATGTCAGTTCATGTCGCGGGCTATCTGTGGTGTGATCTGAGCATACATCGGCCGGAAGACAGCTATACTTCAATCGGATCCATTATTCATAACATATACCGCAAAATGAAAAGACAACTTATCAATCTCTCCCTGTTAGCCGCAGCAGCCATTTGTGCCGCCCCGGCATGGGCAGTTCCGGCAAAACCGGGAATACACACGATTACTACCGCCGACGGCAGTGAACTACGTGTGCAGCTGGTGGGTGACGAATTCTTCCATCAGTATCTTACCGAGGATGGCATTCCCATTTTCGAGCGTGACGGCAATTTCTATTTCGGCGATGTCGATGCATCGGGCAATGTCCGCGTGTCGGATATAAAGGTGACAGATGCGGGCCGGCGCAGCGCGGAGGCCAGCGCGTTTGTGTCAAGCCTCGATATGAATGTCATGGGACAGAACCTGAACAAACTGGCTGCCAAGTCTCCACGCCGTGCTGCCATGCAGGCGGAAATGACAGCCGAAGTGAGCACTCCGCGCAAGGCTAACTCGAAAATACCCTCAATCAACGAGGCTCCTCCCTACGAACGAGGATACGGACTCTTCCCCGAGCTGCGCTTCCCGGCATATGGCGAGCAGAAGGCAATCGTGATTCTCGTGGAGTATCAGGATGTGAAATTCAGCGACCGCTACAATGCCGCCGACTATTTCACACGTATGCTCAACGAGGATGGTTTCAGCGACTATAATGCCACGGGCTGTGCGGCTGAATATTTCCGTCTCAATTCAGGAGACGCTTTCCGTCCGGAGTTTGACGTGTTCGGCCCGGTGACTCTCTCGCAGCCCATGAAATATTACGGCGGTAATGATTCTTATGGAAATGACATGCGTCCGGCCGAGATGGTCAAGGAGGCGTGCGAGCTTCTCAACGATCAGGTTGACTTCTCGGAATATGACCGCGACGGGGACGGTATAGTAGATAACGTATTCGTATTCTACGCCGGCCGAGGAGAGGCTTCGGGCGGATCTGCCAGCAGCGTATGGCCGCACTCATGGAACATGACAGCTGCCGGATATCCGGCCCTCTATTTCGATGGTGTCCGCGTTCATACATATGGATGTACGAACGAATGGACCGGCTCACGCCCTGATGGTGTCGGTACGTTCATACATGAGTTCAGCCATGTGATGGGGCTTCCCGACCTTTATGCCACGAGCTACACAAACTCGTTCACTCCCGGATCATGGTCAGTGCTCGATTACGGTCCGTACAACAACAACGGCATGACGCCTCCCAACTACGGCGTGTTCGAACGCTATGCCCTTGGATGGATGAAGCCTCGTGAAATCAACGGCCCCCTTTCGGTGGAGCTGCCCACGGTAGACAACAATGTGGCCGGAGTGATACGCACTGACAAGGATACAGAGTTCTTCCTTGTGGAGAACCGCCAGCAGACCGGATGGGATACATATATTCCCGGTCATGGCATGCTGGTGTGGCACGTTGACTATGACGAGATGATATGGAGACAGAATATCGTCAACAACAATGCCGCCCATCAGTATGTGGATCTTGAAGAGGCTGACGGCTCGCAGAGCGATTATTCACGTTCGGGTGACTGCTTCCCCGGCACCGCAAAGAGGACCCAGTTCTCATCTTCGACAAATCCGGCCATGAAGACATGGGGTGGAGTGGCCGTGGATTTCCCCATAACCAATATTGCGGAGAATAACGGTATCATAACCTTTGATGTGCTCGGAGGCAGCAACGCCACCTTCGATGTCACAGCCGAGGCCGATGCAAAAGATGTCGGAAAAGAAGGATTTACCATTACCTGGACTCCGGTGGAGGGCAGCGAGGCTATCGTAAATGTCTACACCCGTCCGGAAGCCGGTGCAGGTGTGACGGCACGAGCCGCCGCCGAGCCGCAGTATGTGGCCGGATTCCGCAACCGCAATTTAGGTCAGGCATCGTCGGTTACGCTTGAGGGTCTTGACCCCGGCACCACATATTATTATACGGTGGCGTTCCTCAAGGACTGGCTCCTCTCCGAGCCTTCGGCAGAACAGCAGGTAGAGACAACCTCGCTGACATTTGCTGACTACGCAGTGTCTGCACTCGATGCCACAGCTATTGGTGAGAATTCATTCACCGCCAACTGGGAGGCGCTCGAAGATGCGGAGGATTACCTACTCACCGTCTATAGCAAGGTTTCTACCGGCAGTTCCAAGGATGTGTGCGACTTCACGACATTCCAGGGTGGCTATGATGTCAACGGATGGACATCTGACATGGGCCGTACCTACAAACTCAAGGGATATTATGGCGCGGAATCACCCTCGCTCCAGCTTACATCGGGGGCGGATGTCGTGTCTCCCGTATATGATGACTATATCTCTTCTGTAAAGTTCTGGCATCGTGGAAACAACACTAACGACAACGACGTGATATATGCTTACTATATCACGGCCGGCGGTCGCCGTCTGCTCGAAGAGGTGGAGATTGAACGTGAGGCCGGAGGTGCGGTTGTGGAACTTACATCGTTCCCGGAAAAAACCATCGGTGTCGCCCTGCAATATGTGCGCACCGGTACAACAGGTTTTGTTACGGTAGACGATATAGAGGTCGTGCATGGAGAGACATATTCGCGCGATGTGCTCTCGGGATATTCGGATCTAAGCTTAGGTCAGGCTCTGAGTCACGAGGTGAAAGGCTTGAAGCCCGGATCAGGTTACAGCTACGTTGTACGCGCCAAGGATGGCGACCTTTACTCGGCATCTTCGAGAGAGGTTGATGTGCGCACCGCCGGTGTTACAGGTGTGGAAGGTGTGGCTGATGCTGCATTTGCGGTTGTTGCCGAAGGACTGACTCTCTATGCCACGACTGCAGATGAAATGGTTGTCTACGACATGGCCGGTGCAGAGGTTGCACGCGGAACCCGCAGTCTGACACTTCCCGTTGGCGGTCTATACATAGTGACCGTTCCCGCGCAGGGTTACACCGCCAAGGTGATGGCCCGCTGATAATTACAGACAAGATGAAGGAGGCTGTCTAACAAGTTTAGGCAGCCTCTCTTTTGTGTGGTTCATCAACAAAA
>CAJTQV010000014.1 GCA_910578385.1 uncultured Muribaculaceae bacterium
CGCTCCGCCAAATTTTTGAGCAAGTTTTGCAATTTTATTTACAACAAAAGGATTTTTGACTATATACTAAGATTTTATGGAAGATATTATGAAACAAATGAAGCGGGCAGTCGGGGGACTGTCCGCTTTGTTTGTGGGTTGATATTCCGACTGGAACCGTGGTTCCGGTCGGAATATTCAATCCGTGTGAAATCGGGATTCCGATTCGTAATCGGTGTCCCGGTTGGATTTGTTTTCTTCTTAGAAGTTGAAGTAGAAGCCGAGGGTGAGGTCGCGTGTGTCGAACGAGATACCTCCCTTGCGGGGCATTCCTGCGTCGTATGCAGCGTTGTTGGCACCCTGATATCCGAGGAAGCCGATGTGGGCTACTACTGAGAATTTGTCTGTGAAGTTGAAGGCTACACCGGGACGGAAACCTACGTTCCAGGTAACAGCTGTATCGCTGTCGTCATCACCGTAGTCGAACGAGCCGAGACCGATGCCTGCACCACCGTCAACGAAAAGCTGCACGAGGTTGTTGCTTGTGCGGAAGTAGGTGAAACGTGCATAGGGGTTAAACTCGAACAGGTGAAGGCTTGTCTCTCTTCCACACCAGTGAGTGTAGTCGTAACCGATTGTGGTACCGATTGCCCAACGGCTGTTGAAGTTGTAGCCGATTTCGGGAAGGATTGTGAACTCGTTGGTCATTACGCCTTCCTGATCGTTGTGCTGGAAGCCGAGGCTGCCACCGACATAAACGCCTTCTGCATTTGCACCGAATACCGATGCGAGTGCTACTACTGCAAGAGTAAGAATCTTTTTCATTTTGTGATGTGTTTGCGGATTGACCCCGGAGAGATGTGTGTCTTCTGTCAAGCGTATGCAATGCGTGTGATGAAGCTCCGCCGGAATGAATCCAAGGTTAATTTAACAGGGTTTAAACTTTATATTGATAGTAGGTTGTCATACCCTCCACGGGTAAAGTTTACCCGCTTCGGTCATCTTTCGGCTGCAAAGTTAAACACTTTTTCACAATTAACAAAACTTTTAGGGTAATTTTTATGCTTTGCAGCATATTTTACCATTTCAGAGCCATATTTACCAATTGACATTCCATGCTATATTTCAGTTCAATAACCACACCAAGCCATAATCAGATATCGCTCTGACTACTGCATATGATATGGAACCCATCTATTTCTCAAGCACAAGTTTCTGATATGTGGAGGGTGTCATTCCATTCACGCGTTTGAAAGCCTCGATAAACCCGCTTGCCGAGTTATAGCCCAGATCCCGATATATCGCTTCTATGGTAAGATTGCCGTATGTATCCTTATCACCAAGGCGACGGCACGCCTCGCGGATGCGGTAGGAATTCAAGAATTCCTTGAAAGTCTTGCCATAGGTCATCTTTATTACGGTCGCGACATACTTGGTATTTGAGCCAATCTCTTTAGCCAGCACAGCCAGCGAGAAGTCATGACGGCTTATAGTCGGTATGTCGTCCATAATGCGGAGTATATCACTCAATATACGGTCAGTCTGGAGCGCGGACATGACCGGTTGCGCAGTCTTCACCCTCGTGGAAGGCTCGTCCAACTTAACGCTCTCCTCCTCTTTTGCCTTCTGCATGGCCTCGCTTTCGTCAACAGCCGCAAGGCATCTTGTCAGAAGAAGTTCATTACGCTCATCGGCCTGTTCAAGTTCCTCATTACGGCGCAGCAGGAACTTCTGCGTCTGACGGAGACGGTAATAATTGTAAAATACGAGCGAAGCACCCACGGCCACAACTATGAGCAACGCCACACATAGGATAATGGTCTGCAACTGACCGCGAACCCTGCGGTTGAGCGACGAAATCTGACGGTTATCCACTTTTTTCTCATAGTCGGAGAACCGGTTGTTGACCATATTCATCTGCTCCAGGCCGAATATCGAGTCGTTTATCGCCATGCCGAGCTTTCTGTAATGGTCAGCACCTACGGTATCCCCCTCACGACGACATATGTTTTCGAGCAACGAATATGAGGAACTTATCTTGGAGGCAATCCCTATATTACGCGAAAGATTCAGAGCAGAATCAGCATAACTCCGCGCTTTCACCCTGTCGGCACGCTGCAAAGCGAGTTCGCCGAGACGGATCAGCTGCGACACAAGTCGAGCTGTATCTCCGTGAGACCGCGCGATGTCGGCAACCTGACGGAAATAATATTCGGCCATAGGGATATTCCCCTCAAGGTTCGCAATCTCTCCCTGATTGTAGAGAAAATAGTGACGTGCCATCGCCGTGTCGGAAACAGGATGACTAACCTGCTCGCGAAACATCCTTTTGGCATTCTGCAAATCACCCTTTCCTATATATGAGCCGAACATATTGAGTATGATCTGAGCCTTGACAGCATCGTTCCCCTCGGCATCGGCCGACTCGCACACACGTTTCTGGCATTCCAGACTCCGGTCCCAGTTTCCTATCACACCATATACAGACCCGATGTTGCCGAGACATGAAATATAGGTATGCCGGTCGCCGTCGCGCTCCGCCTGCTCCATACCCTCTATCAGATAATCGAGGGCCTCGACAAAACGCTCCTGCTGCATACACATTACGCCGGCTCTCATCAGGCTGTCGGCTGTCGAAGCCCGGAGAACCGTCGTTGAGATGGCTGCAATTAAAAACAGAATTGCAACCTTCGGAATCATATTTTTCGCTAACATGCCGCAAAGTTAGCAATTTATACGGTATAAAACAGCCCTTTTAATTTCATTTTCTAGAAAACAGAATCATCAGAGGCGGAAAAATTTGGAAGTAGACATCGAGTTTTTGTTACTTTGCCCGCAACAATTTTAATTTCAACTTCAAAAACGCAGCCTTATGCAAAGACAAAGACTATTGCTTTCAGTTCTTGTCATCGTCGCAAGCCTGATGTCCTCGTTCAGGGCGCAGGCAGATGACTCGATGCTACCGTTCCCCTACACGTGGGACGTGTCTACCTCCAACACCGATTTCAGGTCGCTGACCGACGATCCCGACAACTGGGGATGGATGCCGGCATACGAAGGTTTCTGGATAATGACATCCAAAAACAAATGGGTGGGAAAAGTTCTCGCCAGCAAACTTCCTTTCAATCTTCCGGAGAGCGGGAAGGCATCTTATTCTTTCTGGTACAACGTATCTGACGAAGTGACCTTCACTCTCCGCGGATACAGAAACGAGGAGGTAATTGACCTCGGCACAATCGACGTGGAGGGCACACAAAGCACCTACGTCTATACTTCCATCCAATTCGACACCGACGGTCCGATGCGTCTCGGCATCGAGGCGACACTCACCGGTGGCAACGGCAACTGCTTCGGATCCGCAATCATAAAGGGAATAGGAGTGATGGAAGCCGGTGCAGATATGGCCGCCGTACAAATCCTGAACCCTACTACCGGCTGCGTACCGGCTCTCCCGATGACAGTCTCGGCGCGTTACGAGAACCTGACCTCCGCAGATGTCACAAACCCGACGTTCTATTATACCGTAACTTCAAATGACGGCACCGTAAACCGTGTGGAGGAGACATATTCAGGGACTGTTACCGGAAACGGAACTGTAGACTATGTATTCACGACTCCGCTCGATCCCAAGGCCGATGATATAATGACGCTCGCTTGCGGCGTGGACATAAACGGCGACAGCAACCCTGCCAACAATGAAGTCTTCCTGGAGAACCTGTATGTCTATGCTCCATTTGAATTCCCCTACTTCACATCGTTTGATGACGCGACAGAAAACTCTTTCTGGCAATTCATAGACAACAACCGCAATGGTTATTGCTGGGAAATAGGCACTATGAACGAAGGTGGATATGTGAATAATTTCCTCGGTTTCGCATCGTCGTACGGAACATACGATGACTATGCCGTATCACCTGCAATAAACGTGCCGACCGGGAAAAGCCGACTCTCTTTCTACTATGCCGGAATTGGCGGTGGTGCTCATCTGTCAGTGCTTATGGGTGATACTCCCGATATCGCCAAGATGGAGCAGGTAATCTTCGACCGCGATGTAGATGGCAGCGGATGGAAGAACGGCTACGCGCTGCTCGACAACGAAACGGAGAGCATCAGATATTTCGCGTTCCATCTGACCGGAAGCCAGGACCAGGTGCTCATTGACAATATATCGGTTGATGCGGGCGATGACCTCTGCATCGACGGTGTGACAGCCGACATCAAATCAGGCTATAACCTTGATAAGGCCGCTGTAACGGTGACTATCGCGAATCATGGTGTGAATCCGCAGAGCAACATCCGCGTGCGCTACGGCATGAACAGCCTTGACGAATATGTTGAGGAGACATTCGAAGGCACCGTTAATCCCGGCGAGACCGTAAACTACACCTTCACCGAAAAAGCCGACATCTCAGTACCGGAACAGCCCTACAGACTTTATGGAAACATTGCTACCGTTGTCGGTGATGATACCTACAACGACAGTATGCAGGGTGACCTGATACGCCATTTCGCCAACCGCACCACTCCCTATCTCAACGACTTCGCAGAAGATGACATCGCCGACCGATGGACTTTCTCGTCAGAGTCTGACAACACCGGGTGGTTTGTAACCAACAGTACCGATGCCTACACTCCCATTCTCGGTTATGACAGTGAGTATGTACCCACGCTTGCAAAAGTTCTCAAGCACAGGAACAAATTGTCTTCTACAGAAAATTCAGACAACTGGGCATTCTCGGAGTGCCTTGAGCTTGAGGCCGGTGAGCATGACCTCTCCTTCTTCTTCCGCACGAACCGCAACTGGGAGTCTGATGAGTACCGTCAGAGCATCGAAGTGGCCTTCGGTGCCGAGCCGACAGCCGATGCCATGACCATCAAGGCCGCGGAGCTTACCGACTTCATCGTGCCGGGCGTGACCTACGACAAGTACAACTGCCATGTGACAATTCCCGCCGCCGGCCGATACTATCTCGGATTCCACAATGTGAGCGCGACCGGTTCAGGCGAGACTTTCATAGACCGCATCCGCATTGACCGCAGGGATAATGGAAAGGCACTCCCCTACAAGACTGATTTCGCTGTCAACGGCAATGAATGGGAAAGCTATTACCCGTCAGCCGGATTCACACAGTGGATTCCCGATGGGACAGACATGCACCTCTTCAGAAGTGATGACAGCAGTCAGATCGGTAATCTCACACATGCCGAGGGTATTCTCGTATCACCCAAAATAGCTCTGAACGGAACCAAGAAAGTTCATGTGGCTTTCGACTACGGATTCTCGACAAATGACCCTGCTACACGTCTGCAACTCGTGGCCGCTTCTGTAAACCACCCGGACAACTTCTCGGTAATCGCCGAGTATGAGGCATCCGGTGTGATGATTCCCGTTAAGTGCGACTTTGAACCGGTAGCGGCCGATGGTGAGTTATGGATTGGCTTCAGAACCAATCATTTTGTCCGCGAAGATGACCAGTTTGACGGTGAGGGCTATGATGTCCGCGTGGCCAACGTCCTGGTAGCCGATGCAGAGACCGTTGGAATAACCGACTTCTCAGCCGATGGAAACTTCGTGAAGAATGGCGACATCCTTAAATCGCGCGACGGCGCTACATTGGTAATCTATGACATGGCGGGAGTCCGCGTGGCCGAAGGTCAGGAAATCAATGTATCCGGTCTTAAGGGTATGTTCATACTGAAAACTACTTCCGGCGACAAGAACGCCCATGCCAAGATAATGCTCTGACACCGACAGTCCTGCTATCTGTCACAAAAGTTTTATGACAGATAGCGGAGACCTCAATATAGGCCTGTAAAAATCGGGATAAGTCTCCGGATGTGAGACTTATCCCGATTTGTTTTACTAATGTAAGCGGCTGTTATTCGCGGTAGTATATGCGCTTGACGCGGGGAGATATGGAGGTCAGTACCTCGTAGGGGATGGTGCCGAGCACGTCGGCGAGACGCTGGACCGGTGCTTCGGGTCCGAATATCTCTACCGTGTCACCTACCTTGCAGTCAATTCCGGTCACATCTATCATGCAGGCATCCATGCAGATGTTGCCGACGGTCGGTGCATCCTGACCGTTGACCTTGACCGAGATGGCACCGCAGCCGAAATGGCGGTTCATGCCGTCGGCATATCCAATCGGAATCGTTGCTATGCGCGAGCGACGCGCCAGCACACCGCGTCGGCTGTAACCTACGGTCTCACCCGCCTCCCATTCACGGATAGCGATGATGACCGTGCGCAGGGTTGACACGACCGCCAACGGACGCTCCATCTCCGGCGGCAATGTGTTGGCACCATAGAGACCTATGCCGAGGCGTGCCATGTCGTAATGATGCTCCGGATAGCGGAGTATCCCGGCGGTATTGAGCACGTGGCGCAGTATCGGATGCGATGAACGTGTGAGCATATAGTCGGTATATTGCGCGAAACGGCTGAGCTGAAGCTCGGTGTAGTCGTTCATGTCCGGACAGTCGGAGGTAGCGAGATGCGAGAAGACAGATTTTGCCATCACCTCGTGCGAACGCTCCAGTATATCCATCAGCTCCGGAAGTTCCTCACCTACAAAACCCATGCGGTGCATACCGGTGTCGAGTTTGATATGTATCGGATAATCCTTGATGCCGTTCTTGCGGGCCTCGCGGATAACGTCATGAAGCATATCGAACGAATATATCTCAGGTTCGAGGCGATAGGCAAACATTGACTTGTAGTTGACGACCTTCGGGTTCATGACCATAATCGGCATGGTTATACCCTTCTGACGCAGCTCTATGCCTTCGTCGAGCACGGCAACGGCGAGATAAGCCGCCCCGCAGTCCTGAAGGGTCTTCGCAATCTCGTAGCTGCCGGCACCGTAGCCCGAAGCCTTGACCATGCACACCACTCCGGTCCCGGGCGCGAGATGACGGCGGAAATAGTTGTAGTTCTTTACAACCGAGTCGAGATTCACCTCAAGCACTGTCTCATGCTTGCGGGTCTCAAGCAGCTCGGCTATGCTGTCGAAGTTGAACTCCGGAGAGCCTTTGAGGAGTATCGCCTCGTCGGAGAAATCGGAGGTGGAGAGCGAGTCGAGCAGCGAAGCGGTATCCTCAAAAAAAGTTGCGTTTTCGCCAAACAACTCCCGATGGCCGGTAATGGCAGGACCGACACCAATCAGGCGGTCTATGCCCGCGCTGACAATCAACCGCGCTATGTTGGAATAGAGGGTGTCAGTATCTGCCGACTCATGATGTATGTCACTCAGGATAAGTGTGGCGGACTGGTTAGGGGTCTTGCGGCGGCGCAGAAAATCGAGAGCGGGACGGAGCGAGGAGAAATCGGAGGTATATGAATCATGAATAACGCTGCACCCGTTCACTCCCTCCGACACGTTAAGGCGCGTGCCTATCTTGTGGAGGTGCGTGAAGCGCTCGGCGATAACATCCCGATCTATGCCGTTGAGGAGCATAAAGGCTAATGCGTTGGCGGCATTCTCAATGTCGGCCTCATTTTCAAGTGGCGCGTAGAACGAGCTTTTCTCTCCCTTATATGTATATGTCATGCGCGTGCCATCATTCACTTTCTCGGTCTCGACAAAGATGTCGGCCGAAGGGTCGGCGGTTGACCAGCAGAGAGTGCGCACACCCGGAGCCGAGATGCGTGCGGCATCGCGGATTGTCGCGTAGTCGCTGCGGAATATCAGTGTCTTTGTCTGCGGGGTCGAGGCAAGAAGAACTTTCTCTGTAGCTTTCTCTGCATCGCCGGCGAATCCTTCGGAATGCGCCTCTCCGATGTTTGTTATGATTACAGTGTCGGGCTTTATACACTCTGCGAGGGCTTTCATTTCACCCGGACGCGATATACCGGCCTCTATCACTCCAAGACGCGTGGTGGAATCAAGTTCCCACATCGACAGCGGCACGCCAATCTGCGAGTTGAAGCTGCGTGGAGAACGGGCTATGTCAGACAGCGGTTCCATGAGCTGGAAAATCCACTCCTTGAGAGTGGTCTTGCCCCGGCTTCCGGTTATGGCGAGAATCCGTCCGGTGAATCCGTCCCGGCGAGTGGCCACCTGCTG
Organism: uncultured Muribaculaceae bacterium; assembly: GCA_910578385.1. Classification (GTDB taxonomy): domain Bacteria; phylum Bacteroidota; class Bacteroidia; order Bacteroidales; family Muribaculaceae; genus Lepagella. The sequence continues at coordinate 8,049 of CAJTQV010000014.1, forward strand.
GAGAGCTTTTATGGTGTCGGGAACAACGAGGAAATTGGCATCGGCACATTCGCGGAGTGCGTCAGGCACGCGGTTCACAACAAAATTACGCACGCCCCGCGAATAGAGGTCAGCTACAAAGCGGTGACCGTCATTGCCTTTGGTGGGGATAGCGAAAAACAGGGTATCCTTGGCCGACTCCAAAGACCGCGAGTCGATGAGGAGGTGGCGTATCACGGCAGCGTTTGCCGGAGCGGCTATGCCGAGCGACGCGGCAATATCAGCAATCGAAAGTTCCATTCCGTATATGTTTTTCTGTCAAAGCGACCTGAGAAGAACCCCGGACAAAAGCCATCAAGAGGATTCACGTGGTTCCCTGACAACAAGACCTGTAGAATTACACCGCAAAGTTAGAGCATTTATTTGAAACCGCCCCAACTTTTCATAAAAAAGATTAGTTTTCCTGAATTATCCAGGAGGCGAGGGTTCTTTTTGTGCTGTCGAAGTTGGCACCGATTTTTATCAGCTTGCGACCGTCGGCCTTGAAGGGCAACAGGTAGTCTTTGGTGTCTATCTGTGCCAGAGCCTCCTCGGCACTGCGGTCCATCTTGAACTCCATGACGTAGATGTAGTCCGGGGTCTTGACAACCATATCAATCCGTCCGGAAGCGGTCTTGTATTCCGTGCGGGTGTAGAATCCCATCAGCTTAAAGATGATGAATATAACATCCTGATAGTGCTGTTCCAAGTGTCGCAGCTCGAACGAATCATATTGGAAGTCGGCGAAAAGGCTCTGCAACCGCACCATAAAATCTTCTGTCAGTCCCTCCTCCACATCGAGCACAAACCGTTTTATCTCAAATGCAGTCTTCTGAGATGACAAAGAGGTGTAATACGGCAACAGTTGCCGCAGGAATGCACGTTCAACCTCACGGTTAGGGAATCCCAATGTAACCGACTGGAATCTGCTGTTATATTTCTTGATGGTCAGATAGCCGCTCTGGTACATTACCGGAATAAAGTTGCCCAAATCGAACGAAACGTCGGTAAGATCATCTATCTCGCATTCATATTCCGACAAAGTGCGCAGACTCAACTGACGGGCCTTCAACATCTTTATCAGAAAAGTCGGTGTACCGGTCTGAAACCAGTATTGGCCGAAAAACCGAGCGGATAGAGCATTGAGCACACTGAAAGGATTATATACATCCACAAGATTTTCAGGAGCAAAATGATAACCGTCATAATTGATGCGCAATTCTTCATAGACCTCATTCTCCGAGACACCTAATTTCTCGGAAAAAGCCTTGACTCCCGACGAAAAAGATGCGTGAAGTTCCTCTCCCGTAATACCGCAGATTCCCGCATATTCTCCCCGCATGGAAATATCGTTGAGGTTGTTGAGGTCGCTGAATATGCTCAGATGTCCGAACCTGGTCACACCTGTCAGCATGGCGAAGCGGATATATTTATCCATCTGTTTCAGATTGCCGTACACTCCGCGCAATGTGTCGCGGTATTTCTGCTGCAACTCCGGTTTATCGACGGTCTCTAACAGAGCCTTGTCGTATTCGTCAATAAGGATGACAACCTTTTGCCCGGTCTTTTCATAAGCCTGCTTAATGATGGTTTCGAAACGGACACCAAAATCCCCGTCCTCCTTTTCAATTCCATACTCCTTTTCCCATGAAGTAAGGCGGCTGTTCAATTTTGAGGTCAGACCGACAGGGTCATTATAATTAGCACCAGTAAAATCGAGATGAAACACCGGATGCTTCACCCAGTCATGTTCACGACGGCTTATCTCCAACCCTTCGAACATGTCCTGTCGGCCCAGGAAATATTCCTTGATTGTTGACAGCAGCAATGACTTGCCGAACCGGCGTGGGCGGCTCAGGAATACAAATTTCGACGCAGAGTTGAGAAGATCCGCTATGTAACCGGTTTTGTCAACATAGAGATAACCTCCCTCCCGAATTGAAGAGAAAGACTGGATACCGATCGGATATTTTACCTGAGCCATAACAGTACTATTAACGATTTATTGATAAGCGACAGTTGAATTGTAACAGCCACTTACTATCAAAACGCAAATATAACCAAAGTTTTCGTGTGTTGCAAGAAAAACAGAGGCGCATCACTGCGCCTCTGTTTTCCGGCACCTCCCGAAATCCTTCGTGAGAATACCGTGGGTCCTAATTCTAATTAAACTATTAATCCATAACTTTACTAATGCAACAATAAATTGTCAATGAAACGATATATGCGATATACTTTCTTCTATCCTGAGATAATCCTTGCTAATTATCCCGTCAGCGCACCATCCTCACGGATACTGCGGTAGACTTCGCAAAATTACTCATTCCTTATGATTCTGCCAAATATCAATCCCCATTTTTTAACAATTGCGAATCATCAGACTGTTAAAATTGTTAAAAATTGGTCATATAGGGATTACTTTGGTTAAATCAACCCACAATCATTTCTTTCAGCCATTATATGCGGCTATGGCTTCGGGAAGCCACGACACACTTCGGCATATGTCTGAAGACCGCTCTATGGCGACAGGTACAACCGACACCATGCCGTGAGCGAGTGCCCATTCGTCTGTACTCTCGTTCTCCGGCTCAAGATTCTCATACCGTCCTGTGAGCCAATAGAATTTACGTCCGAACGGGTCGGTATATTCCTTGTACTCGTCATTCCACCGTCCGCGGCAGGGCGTGCATAGACGCATCTCCGCCGGAGTACCGCTGATGTTCGGCACATTGACGTTAAGGGCTACATCCTCAGGAAGGCCATGACGCAGGGCCGCCTCGACAAGCACATCTATCGCTTTCTCGCATGGTGTGAAGTCTGCATCGGCCGAGTGGTCGGTCAGCGAGAACCCGATTGAGGGGATACCGAAAGCCGAGCCTTCCATGGCCGCCCCCATCGTACCCGAGTAAAGCACATTGATGGCGGAGTTGGAGCCATGGTTGATGCCCGTCACCACGAGGTCGGGGCGACGGTCGAGTATATGGTGCATAGCGAGCTTGATACAATCTACCGGCGAGCCTGAAACGTGGTACATCCGGGCACCATTGTAATCATCAAGCCTGGTGATGCGCAACGGCTCGTTTACGGTGATGGCCATGGATTGTCCGGACTGCGGATGCTGCGGGCATACAGCCACGACATCGCCGAATTTCACAAGTCTGTCGATAAGCGCATGCACTCCACGCGCCATATATGAATCGTCATTGCTGACAAGTATCAGTGGTCTCATCTTTAAAAGTTTTAGAGTGTAACAAATGAAAAAAGCAACGATCCGTCACGCCCCGAGCGTGCGACGGCGCAGCAGATAACGCGACAGGACGGCGTTCTGACCGGCACCCGGAAGCGTGGACAGCACATCCTGCGCAGGGAAGTCCGTGTACTCCACGCGCATCTTCTTGAAATCGGAATGAGCGCGGAGCACAGCGCGTGCGTTGGCGGTATCACCTTTTAATAAAAACATTCCGAAAGCCAAAGTGTCTGCGAGCCGACGGAGAAAAAGCACCTTCTTACCCCGGCGCCGAGGCAGATTCTTATGAAGCAGCAGCAGGTTGTTGCGGAAGTTGAGATAGGTTTTCTGAGGATTACCCTGATTGAGCGACGCACCGCCCACATGGTACACCTTTGAATCGGTTATGGCGCAGACACGCCGCCCGGCATTATGGATGCGGCAACAAAGGTCTATCTCCTCCATATGCGCGAAAAACTTCGGGTCGAGTCCGCCGAGCTGCAAGTAAAGGTCGCGGGGAACTGTAAGGCAGGCTCCCGAAGCCCATGCGACATCGACCGCCGGCCCGTCGTATTGTCCGTTGTCTTTCTCAACGACATCAAACAGACGGCCACGACAATAGGGATAGCCCAACGAATCGAGGTATCCGCCGGCCGCGCCGGCATACTCGAAACTTGATTTATCGCGCCAGCTGAGTATCTTTGGCTGCACCGCCCCCACATCGGGATGCCCCTCCATAAATTTCAGGATTGGCTGCCACCACCCCTCGCCCACCTCGACATCTGAGTTGAGCAGGGTAACATACTCATAGTCGGCGGCTGCGATGGCCCGGTTGTATCCTTCGGCAAAGCCATAGTTGCGGTCAAGCACCATGACCTTCACCTCAGGATGATTGGCACGCACCCATGCCACCGAGTCATCGGTCGAGCCGTTGTCGGCCACTATCAGATCTGCCGTATCGCAGACTGTGTGGCGCGAGGCGACCGGAAGGAACTGTTCCAGCAGCTTTCTACCGTTCCAGTTCAATATGATTACTCCGAGTTTCTTCACTGCCATCTCATTGATTCTTAGAAATGTTATCTTCGGTCAGAAGCACCGGTGTCACGAAATTAATCAGCTCCGGCTGCAAGGGTGCTTCGACACGTATATAGTTTTCGGTAAAACCGTGCATCAGCTTGCCGCCACGCGAAGGCGATTCCCAAAGGACCTTGCCTGCCGCTCCGACATGACTCCGTACGAACTCCGCATGTTTCCGCTCGGAAATCTCCATAAGTTCCGCCGTGCGACGGTGCTTCTCCTCCTGACTGACATTGTGGCCTATCATCAGGGCTTTTGTACCTGGACGTTCTGAATAGGGGAACACATGGAGCCGCGTCACCGGCAACGACTCTATGAAATCGCGGCCACGCTGCCACTCCTCAGGGGTCTCCCCCCTTGCTCCCGCTATCACATCGACACCGATAAAGGCATCGGGGATAACGTCGCGTATAAGCTCGATGCGCGAGCGGAACAATGCGGTATCATACCGACGGTTCATCAGCTTCAGCACCGCGTCGGATCCGGCTTGCAGCGGTATGTGGAAATGAGGCATGAAAGCACGCGACTCCCCCGCAATCCAACGCACAATCTCCTCGGTGAGCAGATTGGGTTCTATCGACGATATACGGTAACGCTCTATACCCTCGACGGCGTCGAGCGAACGGAGCAGGTCTATCAGCTTCTCTCCTGTGTCGCGGCCGAAATCGCCGATATTGACCCCAGTTATCACAATCTCCTTGCCTCCTTCGGCTGCCACTCCGCGGGCAATATCGGTTATCTCCGCTATGCTGCCCGAACGGGAACGGCCACGCGCGAAAGGAATGGTACAGTACGTGCAGAAATAGTCGCAACCATCCTGGACCTTCAGGAAATAGCGAGTGCGGTCTCCGCGCTCGCACGAGGGCATGAATTCCCGTATCTGCAACGCGGGAGTAACCTCCACCTGCTGTGCGCGGGTCTCAAGCCAGCGGTCAAGATATTGCGATATACGCAGCTTCTCGTTAGAGCCGAGAACGATAGCCACACCCGGCATGGCCGCAATCTGCTCCGGTTTCAGCTGCGCGTAGCAGCCGGTCACGACAACCGTCGCCCCGGGCCATTCCTTGGTCAGACGGCGTATGAGCTGACGACCTTTCTTGTCGGCCATCTCCGTCACCGAGCAGGTGTTGACCACAATGAGGTCGGGCGACTCACCCTCGGCCGCACGGGTTATGCCGCGCGCCTCAAGCATCTTGCCGATGGTCGAGGTCTCCGAGAAGTTGAGTTTGCAACCAAGCGTATGATACGCAGCTTTCAATATAGTCTTATTCTCTATTGTCTTATTCTCTGTCATAAAAGGCATTTAAAGGGCTTGCACAGGCTGCGTCACCCCTAAAATATTACAAAATTAGCATAAATTTGGCGGAAATGTGAAAAAAAAGAGAGAAACTATTGACAAAGGGGGGTAGGATTTATTAACTTTGCGCGCGAAAAGGTGACGCGGCAACGAGGATTCTCCCCGTTGTGGCGTTGGCCATGATTTTTTATGAAAGCAAACAAAGAGGTAAAAATATCTTACTGGGCACACCATCTCACCACGATTATCAGCGTGACTCTGGTTCTCGTGCTGATGGGAATCATAGCCCTGATCTGGATAAGCGCCGACACAGAGACCCGGCGACTCAAGGAAAAGATTGAACTGAGTGTCGTCATGAACGACTCCATACCCTCCGGAACCACAGCCGGACTGGCCGCGGAATTGAAAGCTTCGCCCTATGCCATCAACGTCCGGGTGATTTCAAAGGAAGAGGCCCTGCGCAACTGGACCGCAGACACAGGCGAGGATCTTCAGGAGATGTTCGGTGTCAACCCTCTCAGCGAGGAGGTGACATTCGGTGTCAGGGCCGATTATGCTTCGGCCGCCGCCATCAACCGCATAAAGAAGGAACTGGAGAAAAAGCCGGGGGTCGAGGCCGTGTCGAGTCCTGACGCTGAAATGGTTGACTCTATGAACCGCAACATACAACGTCTCACTGTTGTGCTCGGAGTGGTCGCGGCAATCATGCTGCTCATCTCTTTCGTATTAATCAACAATACGGTACATCTCACAATATACTCACGACGGTTCACCATCCACACCATGAAGTTGGTGGGTGCAACCAACGGCTTCATACGCCGTCCGGTAATTCTCAACAACATGCTTGCCGGTCTGATTGCCGGAATAATCGCATCGGGCATAATCGCAGTCTCGATGGTAGGAGCAAAAGAGGCCGGACTTCCCGACATCGCCACATATGTGGGCTGGCCCGCTTTCGGCATAGTAGCCGCCGGACTCGTTGTGGCCGGACTGCTGCTCTGCGGACTCGCTTCGTGCATTTCTGCCAACACCTATCTGCGCAAGGATTACGCCCAGCTCTTCAACTGATGCCGCACCGGGGGTACCACCCCACGGCATAAATCCCAAAACCAAGACAAACAAAGTCATCATGGCTCAGAATATCAACGAAATCAACACCGAGAAAGAACAGGGACAGCCCCGTGGCCGCGTCCGCATGCCTTTCAATAAAACCAATTTCCTTATGATGGGGGGCTGTCTGCTGCTCATCATTGTCGGCTTCCTCCTCATGAGCGGAGGAGGCTCGTCCACCGATGTGGAATTCAACCCCGAGATTTTCAGCACCCGGCGCATTGTGGTCGGACCGACACTGACGTTCCTCGGCTTCCTGCTCATGGCTTTCGCAATCATCTGGACACCCAAACGCTCCAAGAAACAGTAGAACATGGATTGGTTAGACGCATTGATACTCGGCATTGTCCAGGGACTTACCGAGTACCTTCCCGTGAGTTCAAGCGGGCATCTTGAGATTTTCAAAGAGATTCTCGGTGTGGATCTTCCCGCCGACGAGAACCTTGAGTTCACCGTGATTGTACATGCAGCCACCGTGCTCTCCACAATCGTGGTGCTGTGGCCGATGTTCGCAAGACTCTGCCGCAGTTTCTTCACCTTCAAGCGCGGACGCGACTTCGACTATGTGTGCAAGATTCTGCTGTCGTGCATACCGGTGGGCATTGTCGGCGTCTTCTTCAAGCATCAGGTGGAGGAGATTTTCGGATCCGGTCTTTTTGTGGTGGGTGTATGCCTCTGTGTGACCGCGCTCCTGCTCACGTTCGCATACCTCACTGACCTGCGCGGCATGAAGCGCATGCAGCTTGCCAACGGGGCTACGGTAGTGGTTCCCGCCTCGCAGGGCCGTGAGATCAGCTGGCTCGACGCGTTCATAATCGGCTGCGCACAGGCCGTAGCCGTGCTTCCCGGTCTGAGCCGCAGCGGCACCACAATCGCCACAGGAATAATGCTCGGCGACAAGCGGAGCGAGATTGCCCAGTTCTCATTCCTGATGGTCATACTTCCCATTATCGGCGAGTGCCTCCTCGATGTCAAGGACATGATTTCCGGTGACGGTGCGGCAATGGGACAGACCGGAGCCATGGCACTTATCATCGGCTTCGTATCGGCGTTCGTAGTGGGCTGTGCAGCCTGCAAATGGATGATTGAACTCGTGAAGAAAGGAAAGCTCGTGTGGTTTGCGCTCTATTGCGTAATAATGGGCATAATCTGCATGCTGTGGACTTAATCTCTGTAATCTGACCTAACCACTGTAATAAATGGATTTTATCAGCGGAGAAATCATAGGAATCGACAAGCCTTTGCGCTGGACTTCGTTCGACGCCGTCAAGCGCGTGCGCGGAGCCATACAGCGACGCATGAAAGTCAAGAAATTCAAGGTTGGCCATGCCGGCACTCTTGACCCGCTTGCCACGGGTGTGCTGATTATCTGCACAGGCCGTGCCACCCGACGCATCTCCGAGCTCCAGGAGGGTATGAAGGAGTATGTGGCCGAGATTACCCTCGGGGCCACCACCCCGAGCTTTGACCTTGAGACCGAGATTGATGCCACCTACCCTCATGAGCATGTCACCCGCGAGCTTGTGGAGAGTGTTCTGCCACGCTTCACCGGGCGTGTCATGCAGGTGCCACCCGTGTTCTCGGCAGTGAAAATCGATGGCAAGCGTGCCTATTCTTTCGCCCGCAAGGGGAAGGAGGTCGAGCTTAAGGCCAAGCCTCTCGAAATCCGCGAGATAGAAATTCTGAGCTTCGAGGCTCCGGTGCTGACTCTCCGCATTCTCTGCTCTAAGGGAACATACATCCGCGCCTTGGCCCGCGACCTCGGGCAGGCACTCGAGACAGGAGCGCATCTCACCGCACTGCGCCGCACGCGTGTGGGCGACGTGACGATAGACCGCTGCTGGACTCTCGACGAAGCACTTGAGCACATTGCCAACGATGAACTGACCTTCCCCGAAGAGGAGTGACATTTCCCCACGAGGAGTGAACTACCCGGATAACAAATACTGACCTGACAAGAATATTTACCCAAAACAAAATTAATAATGAAACTGTCTCAATTCAAATTTAAACTCCCCGAAGAACTGATTGCACAGTATCCCTCGGAGAACCGCGACGAATGCCGTCTGATGGTTGTCAATGCCAAGACGGGCGAGATAAGTCATCACATTTTCAAGGATATCATCAATTTCTTCGACGAGGGCGACGTAATGGTGTTCAACGACACCCGTGTCTTCCCGGCCCGCCTTTATGGCAACAAGGAGAAGACCGGTGCCTGCATCGAGGTTTTCCTGCTCCGCGAGCTGAACGCCGACAACAAGCTCTGGGACGTGCTCGTTGAGCCGGCCCGCAAAATCCGCATCGGCAACAAGCTATATTTCGGCGAGGATGAGTCGATGGTGGCCGAGGTGATTGACAACACCACCTCGCGCGGCCGCACGCTCCGTTTCCTTTATGACGGTCCGCACGATGAGTTCAAGGAGGCACTCTACGCTCTCGGCGAGACTCCGCTGCCTGAATACATCACCCGCAAGGTAGTGCCCGAGGATGCCGAACGCTACCAGTGCATCTTCGCAGAAAAGGAGGGCGCGGTAATGGCTCCTGCAGCCGGCACCCATTTCAGCCGTGAGCTGATGAAACGCCTTGAGATCAAGGGCGTGGAGCGCGGTTTCCTCACCCTGCACTCCGGACGCGGCAATTACAAGGAAATCGATGTCGAGGATCTCACCAAGCACCGCATGGACTCAGAGGAGATGTATGTCGAAGAGCCGCTGGTCGAGATGGTCAACAAGGCAAAGGATACCGACAAGCATGTCTGCGCGGTCGGCACATCTGTGATGCGCGCTCTTGCAAGCGCCGTCTGCATGAACGGTCACCTCATGACCTACGAGGGATGGACCAACAAGTTCATCTTCCCGCCGTTCGACTTCACTGTGGCCGACTGCATGGTCTCCAACTTCCACATGCCTTACAGCACCATGCTTATGATGGTGGCTGCTTTCGGCGGTTACGACATCGTCATGAAGGCATACGACGAGGCTGTCAAGGAGAAGTACGGCTTCGGCGCGTATGGTGACGCCATGCTGATAATGAAATAAACCGGCCGTCTGCGAATAGACTACCGGTCAAGACTGCACACGACAGTTGGGAATCACTCAACGGTCATTGATAAGATTGGTGCGGACTGCCTGGGCGCGGTCCGCATCATTTTCATAATCACGCGCTAATATGTCGGGGAAAAAGAACAGCCGCATCACAGCGAAGAGTATGAACAGTTTTATCAGGATTATAGCCCACAGATAGCGTCCTATGGTCATACTCCTGAACCCGTCGGCATAGAACCGCCACACCCGTACAATCACCCCGGGCCTCTTCGCACCCTCCGCTGCCATCTCTTCTCTCTCCATCTCCATCCTCGTCAATTCAATTATATTCTATTAACCAATCTTCAATAGTGCGTTCCTTACGTGAGAAATTCACACCGACCTTTATTATTTCCCTATCATCTGCCTCAAACGGCAATGAGTAGTTTCTATCATTTATCTGAGCAAGGGCTTCTTGTGCCGAACCGTCGAGTTTCAGCTCTATGATATAATAATACCTTTCAGTTTTGATAAACAGGTCAATGCGTCCCCTTGAGGTGCGATATTCGGTCTGGACTTCCAATCCCAGCAGCATTATGAGCATCAGCAACGCATTGTGGACATTCTTCTCACTGTCCATATTCATTTCATATGGCACCGCCGCGAAAATACTTTGCAAACGTTCCATGAATCCTTCCACATCGCCCTTACACAAGTCTTCGGTAAACTTGATGATATTGAAGTTTGTGCTTTTACCCTGCATATTGGCATAGTAAGGAAGGAGAAATTTCAGGAAACCCTCTTTTACTTCCAGATTGGGGATACCAAGGGTAATCAGCGTCGTTGCCGGGTTGTAAGATTTTATTGTCAGATACCCGGTCTGATACAACAGAGCTTCAGGTCCCGAATGTTTCAAATCAAGACCTTTCAGGTCGCTCAGAACACATTCGGCTTGAAACAATTCCTGTAAATCCACGTCATAACGCTTCAACTGCTCCAGCAGCAGAGTCGGCTGCCCGGACTCAATCCAGAAGTTCCCATATTCACCCTTATCCATAACAGAAAGCAGTGAATACGGATTGTACATTTCCTTGCCTCCGAGTGTGAACAGATAGCCGTCGTAATGGCGTTTCAACTCAGCGCAAGTTTCCTGATATGTCGTGCCATGCTTCTCACCGAGCCGTTCCACCCCATCGCGTAACGACTGGTGAAGTTCCTCCTCGCTGATACCGCAAATATCGCTGTATTCCTTATCAAAAGATATGTCATTGATATTGTTAAGTCCCGAGAACACGCTCAATTGGGAGAAACGGCTGACGCCGGTCAACATCACAAGCCGGATATAGTCGGCACCACTCTTGAAATTGGAATAGAAAGCCGCCAGTTCATCACGGAAATAATCTGCCATTTTCTCATCATGCAGATTATTGACCAATGGCTTGTCATACTCATCAACAAGAATCACGACCGGTTTTCCAGTCTTCTGAGCCGCACATCTTATTACATTGCTGAAACGCACGGACAGGCTGCCTGATATACGGTCAACGCCATATGCCTCTTCCCATATCGACAGGTTATTATCGAGGACCTGATATAAGGATTCACAAGTCTTATACTTCTCGATATTGATATCAAGATACAGGACCGGATAACTGTCCCATTCCCAGTCAATCGTATCGGCATAAAGTCCTTTAAAAAGGCTCCTCCTGCCCTCGAAAAAGCATTTTAGCGTAGACAGGAACAAGCTTTTACCAAAACGGCGCGGACGACCGAGAAACAGGTATTTCCCTCCGTTGATAATCTTCTCGATAAAACGTGTCTTATCAACATACAGATAGCCTCCCTCTCTCAATCCGGAGAAAGACTGCTCACCTATCGGATATTTTATCTGTTCCTTACCATCGACCATAGCACAGGCAGTTGTTTATAATTACGGCCAACAATATGTTGGCCTTGCAAATATAACTATTTTTCCGGCAATGGCAAAAGCCCCGACCGCAAATCACATGAAATCATCTGAATAATAACCGGTAAAGACTATAGGCGCGGAGGTCTCCGGCTTGCGGTCACTACTAAAAAACATAGGGTGTGTCTAAATTAATGACACACCCTATGCTGTTGGTAAAATTGTAAGTAAGTGGTTTAAACCATGTATCTTTCGAGTAACAGATTAACGGTTCATAAACACCTTCTCGGTGCGGCCGCCCCGACGGACTATGTAGAGACCCGAAGCATCGGGAGCCACACGGACACCCTGAAGGTTATAATACTCAGTCTCGGCTTCATTATCGTCGGCTGTCACACCCTCTACACCGGCATGACCGTTGCCGTGGAGCCATAATCTGTTTTCGTTGAGGTCAACTTTTATCTTCATGTCACCGGATTCCCAACCGGAAATCAACCAGTTACCCAATCCATTTTTAGTCAGACCTGTTTCAAATTCTCCTATCTCAAGCCATTCGGCAGGAATCTCATCATGCCAGAAATCTTCGTATCCGGATCCTATGCTGTAGTCCGTCGTCCATGCACCGAGTTTCCAGAAAAATCGGAACTCAGGATTATCAACCATATGGAAAGTCCCCTCGAACACACCGGGTGAAGTAAGTTTCAGGGACAGGCTGTCATCGTTTATATCCCATCCCTGCGGTGTACCGACAAGATACAGATGCTCATACTCGACTTTATATAACTGGGTTGACACACTTGCAACTCCTGTTCCTAAATCGGCCAATACATAACACATACCTTCTCCCATAAAATCCATTTCAAAAGGCTTACCACCCTTGACCAACGGATAATAATTGAACGAATAGGATTCATCATAGTAGTCTTGCAGATCCGCATCTTCCGGAAGACCATAGCAGTTTTCGGGAGCAGGAGTCAGACTGTCTTCAGTTGATATGATTATAGACCCTTTCTTTCCAACAAACGTTGAGTAAGCATACATGTTTGTATCGGAAAGATTTAGCCCCTGAATAGTCTTTTCATTATCTGTTTCTGTGATAATGTATATTGTCTCGCGGTCCAGCGGAGACAGTGGCGCCCACTTGGAACTCATGGTCACAGATGAAATATTTGACCATGAATAACCGGGCCATGAAAAAGCCGCCCTCACGGTGGCTATGCCTTTCGTATTCCAGTCTTTCATTCTGAAAGCACTCACACCATCAATTTTGCTTGACGACTGAATCTCAAAATTAGCGCACGAGACATATATATCACCCTTGGAATCATGGGAAGTAGTGAGGTAGAACTCCGGATAATCGGCTCCCCAGAATTTTTCCTGGCCATTGGAATAGATAGTGTACAACTTGAATTCCGATGCTCCGGCAGGTATTACCACATCCCTCTGGGTGTCCATACCAGTGAGATACATCTCGACTTCTCCCAACGCCAAAGCCCCATTCGTATTGCCGTCTTCAGGCACCTGCCATGAATTGAAGTCTCCGATAAGATATACCCTTGTAGGATGAGCAGGAGGTTCCGGCTGGTTGTAACCGGTGAGAGTTATTGCCTTCTCTTTCCAGCTCACAGATACGTCAAGTTTGCCACCCTTCCAATTTGAAACGGCAAGGTCTCTGGAAAAGGCATCTACAATTGATGTCACGAATTCGACTCCATCGAACATGGGCACAGCTTCAGACAAGTGTGAACCGTAAGTGAAATTATAATCACTGTTCTCGAATTTTGCATAAACTCTGAGTGCGAGATCTCCTGCAGAAATATCGAACGAGCCGGTGTAGACACCATCTCCATCCGCGTCGGTCAACGGGTATTCCGGTCCTCCTTCGGAAGGATAAACCACGTCGGCACCCGACAATGTGCCCACAAGATACAGAGTCTCGGGAACGGGATCGGCCGTCTGTGCGGCAGATCCGAGTGCGCACACGGCACAAATTGTAAGTAGTAGTTTTCTCATCTGTTGTTATTATTTGGTTATATGTAAGTCTTTTGCATAAAAAATGCGCGAGGTTCCATACCTGTTGACCGTTCTGCAACCGGAGGCTCTGGTATGCCCATCTCAGCAGAACGGACAACGCAGAGGCCTCACGCAGAATATGCAAAGCAACCCGTGGCCGACGTTCGCACGCAGACCCGGGACATTCACACATATCCACAGGGCATCTACCGTTGCCACATCCTTGACTGAGATTGAAAATTTACCAGATTTCCGATTGTCAAGAATAGCGTCGGGTAAACGCATTCACTTTAAATGCACAGCAACTCCTCGCTGTGACAACCCTCCCTCACGCCTCAGCAGAGGCCTCCGGGCGGTCTGAGCCACAAAGTTATAAATACTTTCTGACTTACACAAACTTACAAGTATTTTTTTGAAATTACCTGAATAATAACAGTTACTTAAAGGATACTGCAGCGGCACGTCTCCCGCTTGGGGTTACTACTAAGAACAAAGAGGCTGCCTAAACTTGTTAGACAGCCCCTCTGCAATTGGTAAAGTTATAAGTAAGTGGTTTAAACCATGTATCTTTCGAGTAACAGATTAACGGTTCATAAACACCTTCTCTGTGCGGCCGCCCCGACGGACTATGTAGAGACCCGAAGCATCGGGAGCCACACGGACACCCTGAAGGTTATAATACTCTACCTCGGCTTCACTATCGTCGGCTGTCACACCCTCTACACCGGCGTGACCGTTGCCCTTCAGGTAAAGTTTCCATGCGTTAAGGTCAACCTTGATCTGCATGTCTCCTTCCTCCCAGTCCTGCACAACCCAGTTACCCAGGCCATGATTCACTATATCAGTCACATTCCAGTCATCCTCATTGACGTAGACATAAACCTCACTGAAGTCGTCCAGACTTGCTCCAAAGCAATTCTCCGAGGTCCACGCTCCGAGAGTATGGAAGAAACGGAAATTCGGGTCGTCAACCATATGTACAGTACCCTCAAACACACCCGGCTCAGTCGGTTTCAGAACGATGGAACCGTCGCTTACACTCCAACCTTGAGGCGAACCGACAAGGTAAATCTCCTCCAGGGAATCATAGGCAGGCTCGGTTAACTCTGCATTGACATCGACAACGCCTATACCAAGATTAACAAAGACGTTGAGATAACCTTTCCCTTTGAAAGAGTATGAGAAGGGCTTACCACCTTTGACAAGTGAAACCTGCTTATTGACACCATCATCCTCCAACAGGGTTGAAAGATCTATATCCTGTGCCACACCGTAGCAGTTTTCAGGAGCCGGGGTCAGACTGTTCTCAGTTGTGATTATCACACTGCAGTCCTTGCCACCGGCTCCGGTCATTATACTCATATAACATTCCGCGGCATTCCACCCTTTTATCATCTTCTCGCCATCCATTTCCTGAATAACATACACTGTCGCGTCGGCGAAGGGTGAGTCGGGAGCATCTGCTGAATTTACGAATATATTTGGAGCTCCTTCGTATGGTATGGAAACAGAAACCTTAAGCTCACCACCATGCCAGTTAGAGATCTTTATGGAATTGTCATCAGAAGCAGTCGAGTTGATCAATGTCATATATGCGCCCGATTCACGAAGTTCACCCGCTGTGTCCTTCCAGGTGCTGAGCCAGAACTCAGGATAGTCAACACCCAGATATGAGCCGGCCTCATTGTTGTCGAGTTTATAGATTTTAAACTCACGCGCACCTGACGGAACCCCAACGGTGGCAAAATAGTTAGCCCCGGACATATTTGTTTCCGGCTCACCAAGCGATAACGCTCCGTTGGCATTGTCGGCCGTGGGAAGTGCCCACGAGTTGAAGTCTCCGATCAGCCACAGCTGCGAAGCCTCGGGTGCCTCGGGCTGATCAGGTCCGGCAAGGGTTATCTCCATGGTATTCCAGTTGATCGAAATCGAGAGAGTACCACCATTCCAGTTTGTTACGGAGAAATTGGCTCCGTTCAGTACCACAGCGCTTGTGTACTCGACATTTGAATATAACGGATAGCCGCCGGAGCTGTAGGTTCCGTAAGAAGAATCATCCCAGTCTCCATCCGCGCTTGTGAAGAATTTGAATTGAAGCGTACCGGCGGGAACCTCAAGGTCACGCGTGTAGATACCGTCGCCGTCAGGGTCGGTCATCGTAATATCCGTGCCACCGGCGAGAGGAGTAGTCCAGGGTATCTCCTGGAAAGTACCCACAAGATAAATGGTTTCGGGAGCCGGCTCTGTTGTCTGAGCCACTGCTCCGAGTGCGCACACGGCGCACATTGTAAGTAGTAGTTTTCTCATGTGTTGTTATTATTGTTAGTAATGATTATGCAAGTCAATATGTCCGACAAAGGGCAATTATTGGTTTGGCCTGCAAAATTAACCTAAAAATAATCCTAATCCAAAAAAACGGAGGAATTTTTGGATTACAATCCAAAAATCAGGCCATGTGCAGGGAGTAGAGGTATTGTTATAGACATAAATCTTCTTGCGACGCAGACGGCCGGGAATCACCAAAGAAGCGTTTAGCTGCTACTGCACATTTGCCACTATCCGGGCCGGTGGGACAGTTTCACTATTTTTGGGTATTGACCGGAGGACAGATGTGTTGTAATTTTGCACCGTCAAACTGACAACAAGCTCTCTCCGCATTTTTATCCCGCCGGAGTTTTCCGCATTAAGCTCCGGCTCAACTTTTTCGAACTGTAACCCGAATCAAAGAAACGCATGGCAAAAAGAACCAAGTGGCAGGCATTCCACAGGTGGGCAGGTCTCCTGTTCGCAATCTTTCTGCTTATTTTCTGTGTGTCGGGTATCATTCTGAACCACCGCGACCTGTTCGCCGGCTGCAACGTCAGCCGCTCGCTCCTCCCCTCCTCATATCATATCGAGAACTTCAACAACGGCTCTGTAAAAGGCACCATCGCGCTCGGCGCAGATTCGATTGTGGCATATGGCTGCAACGGCGCATGGCTCACCGACAGAAGATTCTCGCAGTTCTCCGACTTCAACAGCGGACTCCCCACAGGAGCCGACCGTCGAAACATAAGGGGCATCGTCCGCAGCAACGACGGCTCTCTCTGGTGCGCCGCTCAATTCGGCCTCTTCCGTCTTGACAATGGCTCATGGAGACCGGTTGAGTTAGACGGCAACACCGAGCGGCTCAGCGACATAACCCTCTCGCCCGACAGCACCTCCGTGACCGTACTTACACGCAGCGCGATCTATCAGGTCGATGCCGAAGGACATTCCCGACGAATCGAACTCGCTCAGGCTGAGGGGCATTCGGAGAAAGTCTCTCTGTTCAAGACCATCTGGCTGCTCCACAGCGGTGAGCTCTTCGGAATTGCAGGCAAGATTGTTGTGGATATTGTGGCAATTGTCATTATCATTCTCTCGATAACGGGAATAATAATCTTCATATTACCCTATTCAATCAGACGCGCCGCCCGGCGATCTCTACAGGTAAAAACGCGCCGGCTCAGCTCGTCGCTCAAATGGAATGTCCACTGGCATGACCGCTTCGGCTACTGGCTGCTGGTTCTCACTCTCCTTATTGCTGTGACAGGCATGTGTCTGCGTCCGCCGCTGATGATACCGTTCGTCCTGACAAAGACGGCACCTCTCCCCGGCTCCACGCTCGACAACCCGAACCCCTGGCACGACCGCATGAGGGCAATACGCTTCGACAGCGCGGCCGACCGCTGGCTGATTTCCACCTCCGACGGGTTCATCTCAGCCGACCGCAATTTCAGCCACGCCCCGGTTGCCATCGATGCAGCCAAGACTCCCCCGGTAAGCCCGATGGGTGTCAACGTATTCGAGGCGGACGGCACAGGCAACTGGATAGTCGGTTCCTTCAGCGGACTCTTCAGCTGGAACCCGGCAACCGGCGATGTGACCGACATGACAACCGGCAAACCCTACGAGCGCAAACGAGGCTCGCGACCGGTAGCTTCAACAATGGTAGCCGGCTATTCCTCCGACCTTGACACCCCGGATGCAGTGGTGTTCGATTACTCCAAGGGTGCCGACATAACCGGTGCGGACCGGGCGCTTCTCTCCTCGCAACCGATGTCGCTGTGGAACACGGCTCTTGAGCTCCACGTGGGCCGCTGTTACAATCCGTTCCTCGGCCCCCTCTCGGACCTCTTCGTCTTCCTCGCGGGACTGTTGCTTACGCTTATACTCATTTCGGGGTATATCGTACACCGTCGCGCACGAAATAAGAAATTAACCCAAACAAAACATCAATAACACTACACAACATGAAAGCAATCAAACTTCTTTCAGCCATGATGATCATGGCATTCGGTCTCTTCGGTTTCTCATCTTGCTCTGACGACAAGGACGAGCCTGCAACCCCCGCCGCACGCAGCATCGCCGGCACTTACGAGGGCGACATGACCTGCTCCGTAATGGGCAGCGAGGATGTGTTCGAGGACGTGACTTTCACTGTAACTGCAGTTGACGACTCGAAGGTTAACATCACACTCCCCTCATTCGGCAATCCTCCGATGCAGCTCCCCGAAATCGTTGTCGAGAATCTCTCTGTATCAGGTTCAGACGGCACATACAGCATTCCCGAGACTGTAAGCGAGGGTACTCTTGAAAACGGCAAGGCTTACAAGGTCACTCTCACCGGTGCATATGCCGGCGACCAGCTCACAATCAACTTCAACCTGCAGTATGGCGCTATGCCGATGCCTATGATCTGCTCGTTCACAGCACCTAAAAAATAAGACAGACAGATGACGACCGGAATAATCACTCCGATATTCGCGGCAATCGCGCTGTCAGCCGGTTCCCAGGTCTCTCCCGCCCCGGCGGCGGGAGAGGTCCTGTCGGGAACTGACGGCGCAGCCTCCGCAGCTACCGACAGCGTTGCTCCGGTCTTTCAGGAAGACGGAAATTTCGCTGACCTTGACGACGTGGTGGTGACTGCCACCCGCACACCGAAATCCCTGAAAGACGTGCCGGTAGTAACCCGGCTCATATCCGGGGACGAAATCCGCAAGACTGACGCGACCAACATCCAGGACCTGCTCACCGAAGAGCTGCCCGGACTGGAATTCGGCTATGCCATGAGCCAGGAGACATCGCTCAACATGAGCGGCTTCGGCGGAAATGCCGTGCTGTTCCTTGTCGACGGCGAACGTCTTGCCGGCGAGACCATGGACAACGTGGACTACAACCGGCTCAATCTTGAGAGCGTAGGCCGCGTGGAGGTGGTCAAGGGTGCATCGTCCGCCCTTTATGGCGCCAATGCCGTGGGCGGCGTGGTAAACCTGATTTCGAGCGAGCACACCGAGCCTTGGCATGTCAATGTCAACTCGCGCTACCGCAGCTTCGGCAACGAATGGCGCGCCGGCGGCGACGTGAGCTTCAATCTCGGCAAGTGGAACTCGAACACCAGCCTGCTGTACACCAAGTCGAACACCGTGCGCCTCACAAGCGCGTTCGACACTCAATCGAAAATCCAACAGGTGTTCGGCGGCGAGGTCTTCAACATCAAGGAACGGCTCACTTTCCGTCCTGTCTCCAATCTCCGTCTCGTAGCGCGCGGCGGCTACTTCAACCGCGTGAGCAACCGCGCCAACTACGACGATCATTATTATGACTATACAGGCGGACTACGTGCCATATGGGACATCTCCGACGCTGACAACCTTGAGTTGACTTACAGCTATGACCAGTATGACAAGGCACGTTTCATCGGCGGCACCCGTACTCACGACCATGACTACAGCAACCGCCAGAACATCGCCCACGCTCTCTACTCGCATTTCTGGAATCTCGCCACACTGACTGTCGGCGCGGACTATATGTACGACTATCTTACGACATACCAGTTTGCCGACAACACCAACCATTCTCAGTATTCAATCGATGCTTTCGCCCAGTTCGACTGGCGTCCGATTGACTGGTTCAATGTGGTGGCAAGTCTCCGTCAAGACTATTTCTCAGGCTCGAAACAGGGTTGGCCCACCGCACGTCTGGCCACTATGTTCAAGCTCAAGCCGCTCACAATCCGTGCCTCTTATGCAGGCGGTTTCCGTGCCCCCTCGCTCAAGGAGATGTACATGGACTTCGACATGGCCGGCATCCAGATGATATATGGCAATCCTGACCTGAAACCGGAAAAGAGCCATAACCTCAATCTCTCTTTCGAACGTAACGGCGCGGTCAACTCATCGGCGTTCGCCGGTGCCTACAGCGTGACAGCCACCGGTTACTACAGCTACTACAACAGCCGGATCACCACCACCGACTTCCCGGGCGACGGTACCCGCGAGGAAGGTGCCATCTACTGCAACGAGGATGGAGTGAAGGTCGGCGGCATCGACGCCACCGCACGCTACCGCTTCCGCTGCGGCGCCGGTGTGAAGGTGAGCTACAATTACCTGCACAGCTGGGGACGCACCGTAGACTCCCAGTTCTCGCAGCCCCGCTCCCACTCGGCCACATGGCGTCTGGACTACGAACGTGGTTTCGGAAAGTTCTACCGTCTCTACGCCGCAATATCGGGCCGATACCTCGGTGCCCCCGATACAAAACTTGAATCGGACGGCGCATACTCACTCTGGAAGTTCACTCTCGAACAGCAGGTGTGGCACGGCGTCAACGTCAACTTCATAATTGACAACCTTTTCAACTACCGACCGAAAGTATATTATTGGAACTCCGCCCCGACCGACGGTCTTTCGTGGTCGCTCGGTGTTTCTCTCGACATAAATGAAATTTTCAAGCATTAACCACTACGCATGAAATAAGAAGATAGAAATATCAGATGAAAATAAAGAGCAAGAAATCAATCATCATTCTTTCGATTTGCTGCGCCGTTTTAGTCGGTGCAGCTTTTCTCGTTTGGCGCACCATGGCGTCAAGGACAAGAATCGCGTTTGTCAACTATCAGGCTATCACGCTCGGACAGATTGCCCGCGCCAATGATAACTCCTCGATTGTGATTGACGAACTTTCTGTCGAGGATCTCGACAAGGCCGGAAAATACGACATGATTTTCCTCAACGGAATGGGTCTCAGAGTGACCGACGAACAGCGTCAGGAACTCATCAAGGCTGCAGAGAGCGGCACCCCGGTGCTCTCTACGGCGGTCACAAATCCGCAGAACAACATCGTGTCGGTCGACTCGGTCGACATGGCCTATCTCAAGCAGTATCTTACCGGCGGACGCGGCAATTACCGCAACATGCTCCGCTATGTCCGCAAGTTCATCGACGGCAAGAAGCTCTTCGCCCCCACTCCGGGCGACCCGGTGCTGACGGCCTCGTCGCTGCTCTATTATCCGTCGGAGGATAACGACAAGAATTTCTCTACCGTGGCTGAATATGAGGCATGGCTCCGCAAGGAGGGGAAATGGCGTGATGACGCACCCCGCATTATCCTCACCGGCCAGATGGGTGTGGCCGACAGTCTGGTCAACGCCCTTGAGAAGGCGGGCAACATGGTCTATCCGGTCAACTCGATCCAGATGCTGGTATCGAATGGCCATGCCGACTCTATTCCGGCTGCCGCTATGATCAACATGGCCCACGGACGCATGGGAGATGACGTGGTCGAGTACCTGCGCCGCGCAAATGTTCCCCTGTTCTCGCCGGTCAACGCCAACCGCGACTACGACGAGTGGATGGCCGACAAGATGGGCATGAACGGAGGATTCCTCTCGCAGAGTATCGTCACTCCCGAGATTGACGGAGCGATACGCCCCTATACTCTCTTCGCCCATTATGAGGGCGAGGACGGTCTTCCCTATGTCGAGGCGATACCCGACCGTCTGAACAGTTTCGTCGAGACTGTCAACAACTACATCTCTCTCCGGCGCAAGAACAATGCCGAGAAGAAGGTCGCAATCTTCTATTTCAAGGGTCCGGGCCAGAACTCGCTCGTGGCCGAGGGTATGGAGGTCGGTCCTTCACTCTATAATCTGCTGAGCCGTCTGCGTCAGGAGGGATACCGCGTGGATAATCTTCCCGCTTCGGCCGCCGAACTTGAAAAGCTCATCAACGAGAATGGCCGCGTGTTCAACGAATACGCCATGGGCCGCAAGGAGGAATTCGTGAAGCGCAACTCTCCGCAGATTATCTCGAAAGGTGATTATGACAAGTGGTTCTCCGAAGCAATGTCGAAAGATATGCGCGCCGCTGTCGATTCAGTCGATGGTGCTTTCCCTGGCCACGGTCTTGCCGACGACAAGGGCAACCTCGCTCTGGCGCGTCTCCAGTTCGGGAATGTCGTGCTGATTCCGCAGACCGCGGCAGGTCTCGGCGACGACGACTTCAAGATTGTGCATGGTACCGATGCAGCTCCTCCGCACAACTACGTGGCCGCCTATCTTTGGGCACGTTACGGTTTCGGTGCTGACGCGCTCATGCACTTCGGAGCGCATGGCTCTCTTGAGTTCACACCGCGCAAGCAGGTCGCCCTCGGCAGCAAGGACTGGCCTGACCGTCTGGTCGGCACGATGCCCCACATCTACCTCTGGGCAACTTCCAACGTCGGCGAGGCAATGATGGCGAAGCGTCGAGCTTATGCCGGTATCATCAACTACCTCACCCCTCCGTTCCTTGAGAGCAATGTCCGCTCTATCTACAAGAACCTCAACGACGCGATCACGGCTTACGCTTCTTCGCGCACCGCGGCCGACAGTCTTCGTAACGGCAAACTGGTCAAGAAGTATGCAGTCGAGATGGGTATCCACCGCGACCTCCGTCTTGACAGTGTGCTCTCTCGTCCATGGTCTGACGACGACATAATGCGCGTTGAGAATTTTGCCGACGAGCTTTCCAATGAGAAGATGACCGGTGCCCACTATGTGCTCGGCGTTCCCTACTCGCCGGCCGACATCCGTTCGACAGTTGTAGCCATGACAGTTGACCCGATCGCTCACAGCCTTCAGAAACTTGCAGGCGATAAGGGCAGCATCAACCCCTACCGCACACGCGCTCTGAGTCTGGTCAACTCGCTCATTGACGGCGCGGCCACCGACGACGCCGCGATATGCCGCGCTGCCGGAATAACTCAGGCCATGCTCGACAGCGCCCGCACCATAACCGAGGAAGTCGAGGGTTCGAAAGACCTCTTCTCGCGCATGATGGTCATGGGCTCGTCGATGAACGCCCCGCGTGAGACCCCTCTCAAGATAGCCGACCGCAAGGCTCCCAAGAAAATGCACGGCATGATTCCGGGCATGACTCCCGAGAAGGCTCTGGAGATGGCCAGGAAGATGGGTGCCGACGAGGCCGCGCTCAAGAAAATGGAAGCGGCTATAAAGAATAAGAAAGCGGCAGCCGGCGGCAAAGGTGGCGCGATGGGTAATCCCCACGGTGGCATGGGCGGCATGGGAATGGGTGGAAACTCCCGCACTCCGGCCGAACTGGAATTTGCTGCGGCTGTGGCCGACGTGGAACGTGCCGTGCGCAATGTCGGCTTGTATTCGGGCGCACTCCGCACAAGTCCTGAAGCTGAACTTGCGTCAGTCATCAACGCTCTGGGCGGCGGTTTCATATCGCCGACTTCGGGCGGCGACCCGGTCCTCAATCCCGAGATTCTGCCTACCGGTCGCAACATGTTCGCCGTCAACGCCGAGGAGACTCCTTCGGCGGTGGCTTGGGAAAAGGGTAAGGCTCTTGCCGACAACACTATCGAGATGTACCGCAAGGCTCATGGCGACTCTGTTCCCCGCAAGGTCAGCTACACTCTCTGGAGCAGCGAGTTCATCGAGACCGAGGGCGCGACTATCGCCCAGGTTCTCTACATGCTCGGTGTCGAGCCTGTGCGCGACCCGTTCAGCCGTGTGACAGACCTTCGTCTCATTCCCTCTAAAGAACTTGGCCGTCCGCGCATAGACGTTGTGGTGCAGACTTCGGGCCAGCTCCGCGACCTTGCCGCCTCGCGTCTCTTCCTGATAAGCCGTGCTGTCAAGATGGCGGCGGAGGCCAAGGATAAGGAATTCCCCAATTACGTGGCGGAAGGCGTCGTTGAATCCGAGCACCATCTCGTCGAGAAGGGTGTGTCGCCCAAGGAAGCCCGCGAGCTTTCAACATCGCGTGTGTTCGGTGGAGTCAACGGCAACTACGGCACCGGCATACAGGCCATGGTCGAGGCCGGTGACCGCTGGGAGAAGGAAGATGAGATTGCAGGCACTTACATGTCGAACATGGGAGCCTCGTATGGCAGCGAGGAAGACTGGGAACAGCTCCGCGAAAGTGCTTTCGAAGCAGCTCTTACCCGCACCGACGTTGTTGTACAGCCGCGTCAGAGCAACACATGGGGAGCCCTCTCTCTCGACCACGTATATGAATTCATGGGTGGTCTCAACCTCGCCGTCCGCAATGTGACCGGCAAGGATCCCGAAGCCTACATGAGCGACTACCGCAACCGCAGCAACGCACGTATGCAGGAAGTCAAGGAGGCAATCGGCGTTGAGAGCCGCACGACCATTCTCAACCCCAACTATATCAAGGAGAAGATGAAGGGTGGTGCCGGCGACGCATCGACTTTTGCCGACGTGATACGCAACACTTACGGATGGAACGTCATGAAGCCCGAAGCCATCGATGACGAGCTGTGGGACGGCATCTACGACACTTATGTGAAGGATGTCAACAACCTCGGCGTGCGCGAATATTTCTCCGACAAGAACCCTGCCGCAATCCAGGAGATGACAGCGGTGATGCTTGAGACCGTCCGCAAGGGTATGTGGGATGCCACCCCCGAGCAGGTAGCCGAGATTGCCAAGCTCCACACCGAGTCTGTCGCCGAGCATGGTGCCGCTTGCTCAGGCTTTGTATGCGACAACGCCAAGCTGCGCGACTTCATCGCATCGAAGGTATCGAAAGAAGCTGCCGCAAGCTATAACAAGGAGGTTGCATCTGTACGTGCCGAGAATATCTCGGGCGACTCCGACGGCAAGGTCATGAAGAAAGAGGAACTGAATGCTGTCGACAAGGTCACCAACCGCATAAACGGTGTGATTGTGGCAGTCTGCGCTGTGATCGCGATTATCATCTTCGCGGTGGTAATCCGCCGTCGCCGCAAGTCGGCAGACCCCGACCTCGCTGACCCGTCAGACCTGTCCGACAAGTCTGACCTGTCTGACAAGTCCGACAACTCTGACAAAAACTGAAATCTCTGATGGAAACAGTAGTTATCATCATCATGCTCGCGGTGGCACTGACGTTTCTTTTGAAACTGACGTGCCACCGTCCGGTGGCATGTATCGCCATATCGGCCGTGGCTGCCCTGTTCACGTTCTTGTGTCAGGAGGTTGCCATAACACAGTCGAAGACACAGATTGCCGACTGGCTCGCCGACCCCACGCTGATGCTCGACACCTCCGTTCTGCTCACTGTCGATGTCATGCTCCAGATAGCGTTCTGCTTTCTGATGATGCGCCGCGTGTCGGGCGAGAAGCTGTCGCGCCCGCTTCAGGTGGCCTTCTTCGTGACGTATTGGTTTCCGGGACTTCTTATCTTCCCGGTGCTCTTCTCCCTGCTCGTGGAGATGATTTTCGCGATGCCGGGCGTTGACTTCTCGACCGTGACATGGATTACAGCCGGAAGCGTGCTCGTGGCTATGCCTGCGCTGGCGTGGCTGCTGAAATGGCTGCTCCCCGAACCGGAGTCACGCCTTGAGCTGATGTTCCTGGTGAGCATACTCACCGCAGCCCTCGGCATAGTGGCGACCGTAAACGGCCGCACAGCCTCCGCGGGAACAACGCAGGTCGAATGGTCAGCCCTTGCCGCAGTGCTCGGGCTGCTCCTCGCCGGCACCATCGTAGGCTACCTCTGGAAAAAACTTAAACCAACCCGAATCTGACCTTCTCTCCCTCCCCTCCTATCTCCTGGCCCCTCTCTTTCATCCTCTCAACCGCGCTTTTTTGTCCGGTGTGAGAGCAAAGCTCGAAAACAAATAAACAACCAAAATCATGAACCTTATTTCAAACGTACTTTACTGGATTTCGACCGGCCTGCTCGTTCCGGTCATTGTGCTCCTTATCTTCTTTTTCATCCGTGCGCTGATTCTGATCGGCACCTTCTTCGGACAATACATGCAGGAGAAAAAGACCTCCGCGCGCATCTATTCCCATATCGACTCTCTCTCGCCTGAGACTCTTCCGGAGTTCGCATCGAAACTCCCCAAGAAGTCCAACTCCCTAATGATCGGTTATGCCAGCCGCATCATCGAGAATGCGCAGAACGCCCCCAAGATTGACCTTCTACTCTCGGAGTATGAGATTGCTGCCGACAAGAACATCGCCACCTCAAAGGTTCTCACAAAGATGGGCCCTATCCTCGGTCTGATGGGAACACTCATCCCGATGGGTCCGGCCTTGGTCGGTCTCGCGCAGGGCGATATCGCCTCGATGGCCTACAACATGCAGGTGGCCTTCGCCACGACGGTAGTCGGACTTACCGTCAGTGCCATAGGCTTCCTCACCCAGCAGGTCAAGGAACGTTGGGCTGTCAAGAACCTCACCGTGCTTGAATTTGTGGCAGAAGTCGTAAAGCAGTCAGCAACAAAAGGAAGCCTGGAAACCGCCAACAACTGAACCACCCCGTAGGGACGCACGGCCCGTGCGTCCGCCCCAACCAAAACAATACTCCACAAAAACATAAACAAATGAGACGACGCAGCCTACTCCGCAAGAGCGAGGACTCCGACCCGATGAGCGTGGTCAGCAACCTGTTCGACGTTGCCATGGTATTTGCCGTGGCGCTGATGGTGGCACTTGTGAGCCGTTACAACATGACCGAGATGTTCTCGCAGGAGGACTTCACCATGGTCAAGAACCCCGGACAGGAGAACATGGAGATAATCACCAAAGAGGGAGAGAAGATAAACCGCTACACCCCCTCCGACGACAAAGACGAGAGCGGCAACCGAGGCAAACGCGTAGGCGTGGCCTACGAGCTCGAAGACGGCAACATCATCTACGTCCCCGAATAACCACCCGGGCAACCGCACCGCAGACTCTTAATATCAATCTACACCACCAACCCAAACGGTCGGGAACCAGCCAAAGCCAGGTTCCCGACCGTTGGTTATTCCACATAAGGGGAAACAATCCACTTGGTCATTCGTCATTCGTCATGTCTAAAAACTTGTAAGAGTTGTTATTATTTTATATCTTTGTAATCTAAAACGATATTACTACTATGGCAATACCAATAAAGCAAGTTCCAATTCTTACCGGCGAGTTAGCTGAAGAATTCATCCGGGAAGCAGAAGAAAACGAAAAACTTCCCCGTCACCGTCTCTCGCCGGAACGTGAGGCAAGAGTGAAGAAGATGTTGCAGCAACTTGATGAGTTCGTCCCGTCATGGAGACGTAAGGATTAAATTATGGCATTTTCTCTTATTGACGAGTGCCAAATGGTCAGAGTGTCCTCAGACATTATTGAGCATTGCGACACATTTCATTGCGGGGCAGCCGACCTTGACGAATTCTTTTATAAAGATTCCATAGCCTATGAACAAGACCTCATGGGCAAGACATATTGTTGGCTTCTAAAAGAGAATGACAGGAAGATTGTAGGATTTGTTACATTAGCAAATGCAGGTATTCAGACTACTCATTTGAAGAATAACCCCAAACGCCACCTTAATAAGAATATCGCATATAATAAACAAGGGCGTACCTACCCGGCGGTCTTAATAGGCCGCATTGCTGTATCATCCGAATTTCAAGGACGCGATTACCGTATCGGCACTCAAATTATGGATGTGATAAAGGATTGGTTTGTGGCATACGATAACAAAACCGGATGTCGGTATGTTCTTGTCGATGCTGTTAACGCACCCAACACTTTGGCTTATTATGAGCGTAATGGATTCAAACCTCTTTTTAGGAAAGTGGACGATGAAAAAGATTTCTACCACATTGACCCAGCCGACGAGTTAAAGACCCGGATGTATTACTTCGACTTGCTACTGCTCAAATAACCAATACAAAAACAATCCGAAGCACCGTTCTTTTCCTGAACCCAACTTATTAATACAAAACCGGAGCATCACCCATCTGACGCTCCGGATTTGTATTAATAATCTCTTATCGTGAGAACCTTATGAGAACCTTAACTGAAATACAATTTACCGTATGATACGCTTGACTCGTTCACCATTGATATCAACTATGTATGTACCAGGGGAAAGATTCAATTCAGAATATCTACCCCTATAGATTAAGACACCCATAAGGTTATATATTTTAACTTCTGTACATTCGTCAATCTGAATATCACTTATGCTGGAGTTTAGACTAACATCCACGACACAAGTGCCGAATTCTTCTGAATCATCAGCCGCTGTTGCCGTAATTATCGCTGTTCCTCTGGCCTTGAGAATGATTAATCCATCCTCATCGACTTCTACAATCATTGAATCATTACTTGACCAACAAATGGCTTTATTTGTTGCGTCATCAGGAACAATTAGTGCCTCTAATTGATATTGCTCTCCAATCTTGCCTGAGATGTTTGAAGGATTAATAGAAATCGAGGATATAAGTATGTTGGGCACACTCACTTCAATATTGCAAATTGCAGAAATATTTGAGCCATCCTGAGTAGACGCGATAATTTGCACATTTCCTTCTTTTATTGCAGTTACAAGACCGGTTTCATTAACAGCAGCAATACTGGTATCAGTAGAAGCCCATAGAATATTTTTATTGGAGACATTATCAGGAGAAACAGTTGCAGTAAGTTGTAACGTCTCACCTATTGCAATATTTGAATCTGTTATTGATAATGACAACGTCTCAGCCAAAACACTCTTAGCTCTAACCGAAACTTTACAAAGAGCAACAAAACCTCCCTCTGTCGAAGTTGCCATGATGGTCGCTTGTCCAGCCTTCAATGCATACACCACTCCATCAGAAGCGACCATTGCTATGGAGTTATCCGAACTAACCCAATTGACCGTCTTATTCGACGCATTTTCTGGATTCACAGTAGCGATAAGCTGTTCAGACTCATCCTCTAATAAATCAAGATTAGTTTTATTTAGAGTTAATCCGGTTACTGGTTGAACAACAGTAACTATACAGCCATCTTTAATTTCCTGATTTTCGACAGAAATCACTTCAATTTTTACTTCTCCTCCTTTGATACCCGTAACTTTACCATTCATATCAACAGTTGCTACAGATTCATCAGAAGACACCCAAATCAGGTTCTTATTATATGCAGTTACGGGAAGAACTGAGGCAGTTAACGTTGCCGACTCGCCAACCTTGAGTGAGACACTTTGGGGAGAAACACTTACTGCTTCTACCGGCTGAGTTACATTTACAATGCAATTATCTACAATATTAGGATTCTCTTGCGAGGATACTGCAATAATTGCCTGACCAATACCAACCGCAGTTATTATACCTTCTGGTGAAACTGTGCAGACATTCGGTGCAGAACTATTCCATATAACATATTTGTTAGAAGCATCCACAGGAGAAAGCTCATATTCCAATTGATATATGCGACCTCTATTCAAAGAGATATTTTGGGGAATAACACGTATCTTTTCAACATGTTTTAATACGGTAATACTAATCGCACCCTGTATTCCATTGGAAGCTGTTGCTGTTATTGTAGCCTCGCCTTTCGCAATTCCGGTAATGCAACCACCATTATCAACTGCAACAATTTCAGGTGCAGAGCTACTCCAAACTATTTCTTTTGACAAAGCATCTTCAGGCAGGATAATAGCTTTAATCTGAATTTGATCTCCAATATATATAGAATTTGATTCTACCGATAAATCTATTTTCTCGGGATATCTTATCGGTAGAATTTCTTGTATATCGGCATTCTTAAACGCTTGCTGATATTGAGATAAAGACGATTCAGGAACGTATACTTTATTTATATGTACAAACAAATCCCGAATTTCAGGGGGTGTGGGAGACTTGAATATTCCAACTTTTGCATTAATTTCCACCCATAGTTTCTCCATACTCTCAGGTACGATTACGCTGTCACATTGCAAATGTGTCATACATCTCAATCCACCTTTCACATATCGAACGCCGTTCCATACTTTCAGATTCTCAGGCAATTCAATTGTATTTTTATTATAGTTAAATTCCCCGTTATACCACTGATTGTATGTATAACCATAATAATTTGGTGTACCAATATCATTTCCTCCTATATATTCGATTGAAGGAGGGAACACTATATTGGGATTTACCAATGATGGGTCTGGATCTATGTAGAGTTGATCAGACTTACCTATGCTTCTAAAAGCATTTTCGCTAATTTGTTTGAGTGAGCTTGGGAAAGAATCCAATATATATTTGATAGACTCCCCCGTGCTTGAATTACCATAAGTAGCATCGTAAAAAGCTTCTTTGCCAATAACTTCAACACCTTCACTCAGAATTACTTTTTTAATATCTGAATTATACCATCCATAATTACTGGTGAGACCATACGCCTTTTCTACGTTTCTACTATTGATTTGAATTGTATCAACAAGAGAATTGCGACCAAGACTCAATTTAAAAGAATCACACTGCGGCATTGATATTTTGCTGAGTTTTTTATAACCCAACAAAGTGTTAGTATCTTCTGATCTGATAGGCACACTATAATTAAATGTGACATACCCATCTGTCGAAACAGATTTACCCAGGTCTACTCTTGATAGCTTATAATTCTCTATCAGAGTATTTATGAATTGGATATCTGCCTTATTCAAATATCCACTTACAGTCAAGTCTTCCACCTCCTGCTGTTGTGGATATGTGATAAGACTTGACAACCACCCTGGATTTTGGCAATCAACCGAGAGGACACTCTCAGAATGAGCCACTACTGACATTACAGTCAGCATAAGAAATAAAAGAATTTGTTTCATTATGCTAATATATTTTATTGATTGTTCGCTAATGATTTATTCAATTCATTCAAGAATCCCGGTGTGTCGTCCACAACGTGATATATATAATCCTCAAAGGGGTATTGAATGTTTTTTGAAACAATTGGATATACAATATCGGATTTTAATACTTCTATCATTTTCTCATATAAAGCAAGCTTGCCAAATACAGCTGCATCCTGTGTTAAATCGGAACTGTTTTCTATAATCAAATAGCATTTGTAAAGAGAGTTAAGTTCAGTGATTTTGTCTAACAAGTTATTTTTCATAAGTTATTATTAATGCCGCTGGACCCTCTCATTGGCAATTTATAAGTTTATAAACAGAAAACGTGAGGTCCGTACTTTTGCTCGTCCTACGTTCTGAGGCTCTGGAATGCCCGGTAAAGTTGAACGAGCAAACTTGCAGAGGCCTCACGCAGAATATGGATACATCCAAACCGACACTCTCGTGTCAATCTGGAGGAGTACACATATCCACTTAGCCATCTACTGTTTGCTACATTCTTGACTTTACCGATAATTTTCCAGATTTCAGAACGTCAAGAAAGAGCGTCGAGTAAACGCCTTCTATTATGTATGTCTGCCGACCCACCCGCTTAACCCTTGACCGGGCCTCCGCGATACGGTCTGCGCTACAAAGTTACAATTTTTTTGTAAATATTACAATAGGTGAGCCAAATTACACATGGTAATTGCAATAATTTCATATCTGGGTGTTACGTTTGGGGGATTCGGACGTATTTATAGTAGAACACAATGGAAAAGGACGTGCTGACATCTTCATTCATCGGCATTCGGGTAAGGTTGCACCGGATTGCGCTGAGGCTTCTTCATAATGATGAGGATGCCGAGGATGCTCTACAGGATACTTTCGTGAAGTTGTGGTCTAAGGATGATGTGGCATCTGACTGCGAGGCCCGGAATAAACTGGTCCACGTACTCCGCAATACCTGCATTGACCGGCTGCGTGCCCGACATACCCTGCCGCTCGAAGGGTACGAGGCCGCGATTGATTGCGGATATGAATCGCCGACCGAGGATATGGCCCAGTATGAAAGGCTGATTCTGAGTGGCCTTACGGATATGCAAAGGCGGATATATTCGATGGTCACTCATGATTGCCTCGAATATGAGGAAATATCACAACAGCTGAAAATGTCTGTCGAGGCCGTCAGAATGAATATGAGCCGTGCCCGGAAACGGATACGGGAAAACATTAAATCTCTTGACCGATGATGACTGAGAAACCGATGATGACTGAAAAAAACATAAAGGATGAGAAGCCGGACATGACCGGAGATCGGGTCTTGTCTGTGGCGGAGCTGGAGGAACTCTGCCGCCTCTATCTGGACTGCAAACTTTCAGTGCTGGAGGAGAAAGAATTGGAATATATTCTCTTACATACATCCATGACTTCGGCCGCCATCGAGGATGTAAGGGCGCTAATGGGTGCTCAGACATTAACGGCAACGACAGCAACGACAGCAATGACCACAGAGGCTGCAAAAACAGATAAACCGGTGAAGCCTCGCCGCAACCGGTCCGCTATCTGGCGATTTCCAACCGGTATCGCCGCAAGCGTGACTGTGCTTTTCGCATTGGCTCTCTGCTTTATGGCTCCGCTGAAATCGGACCGGCACGGCAATGGCCGGGACGTATATATAACAGCTTACTGCCATGGCGAAAAGCTGAGTGGCGATGAAGCCGTGAAATCGACCGACATTGCCATAGCCAAAGCTGATTCACTGATGAATTACGCGGCTCTCATGGAGCGTGATAATCTCCACAGAGCTGAAAATATAATTTCACAAACCTCATTATAAAAATAGTCTTATCATGAAAAAATTTATCCTCTTCATAGTACTGTCACTGGTCTCGCTTTCGGCTTTTGCAAAGTCTCCGAATCTGAACGTCGAAAAAATGTTTGACGGTTCATACACTTCCAATCCGAGCGTATCGCTCAACATATCGAAGTCTCCTGAGAAGTATTTCAGAGGCTGCACCGTAACCGACAATGCCTCAATCGTAAAAAAGATAACGCAGCTTTTTCAAAAGGATCTGCCCAAAGCTACCCGCTCGCAAGACATCACCTCAAACGGCTCCCGGTTCTGCTCCATGACAATCCTGAACAATGGCGAGGAAATCTATGTCGGCCTAAGCTACGACAGCAATAACGGGTGCTATCTGTTTATAAGCGGGCCAATGAACGCCTTCAAGTAAGTATCTGACTACACGTTTAAGCAATTACCTGACCACACGGATTAAGCAACTGTCTGATTACACGGATTAAGTAACCATCTAACAACACATATATGAACAACTTCTTTAAGCTGCTCTCCGGAGTGGCCATGCTCCCTGCGTCCCTTTACGGACAGTCACCAACTGATTCAATCGCCGATTCTTGGGACCGCCAACTCGAACTCAACGAGGTGGTGGTGGTCGCCAACCGCCCTGTGGTGAAACAACAGGAGGGAAAACTAATCTATCTTGTCAAGAACGACCCGTATGCGAAAGGTCTCGACGGAACCGCACTGCTCGGCAGGATACCCCGCGTCTCGGTCAACAACGGCACGGTGAGCGTGGCCGGCAAGGGCAATGTACGCTATATAATCGACGGAATACTTATGGAACTCGACGCGACAGCCCTCTCCTCTCGCATCCGATCGCTACAGGCTGACAACATCGAGAAAATCGAACTTCTCACCACTCCTCCCTCACGTTACGCCGCCGAGCCAAACGCCGTCTATATCTCAATCACTACAAGGAACGAGACCCTTGGAACACGGGGAAACCTGTACGGCTCTCTGAATCTCGGCAACAAGCTGCGGGAGTATTTCAGCGGAAATGTCAGTCACACAACGAGACGTGTCGAGATGTCTCTTGATGCGAATATCTCGAACTATTTCGCGACCAATGACAATGACATCGAATACCGGTTCCCGGACTTCACCCGCATGTCATCTACACGCACGGAGTCGCATATGTTCGATGCCGGATTCAACGCCCTGTTCAAGTATAAACTCTCTCCCGGCATGAACATCGGCGCGATTGTCAACTATAAATATGGCTTTACTACCGGCCAAGGAACAAACACCTCAGATTACGGCAGTTACGGCTCCGTCTCGCTCACCCATACTGAATCCAGGCCCAACAATGCGTTGACTGCCACAGGATTCTACGACTGGACTTTCGGCGGCAAGGGAGAAGTTATGGAATTGACCTACAATTATT
Organism: uncultured Muribaculaceae bacterium; assembly: GCA_910578385.1. Lineage (GTDB taxonomy): Bacteria > Bacteroidota > Bacteroidia > Bacteroidales > Muribaculaceae > Lepagella. The sequence continues at coordinate 41,859 of CAJTQV010000014.1, forward strand.
TCAACCGTCATAGCCCAACTTCATCCGATGTGATCACCACCTATGGCAACGGATATGACCCGTCTGAAATAAATGAACAGGGGGCCAGCGACTACCGGTTCCACAGTGGAAAGGCAGACTTCAGACTTCCCTATTCATGGGTACGGATTGAAACGGGCATGGCTTATACTGACATTCTCAATTCTTCCGACAATGCCATCTGCCATTCCATAAGCTCCTCCGACAACGCCACCCGGGAATCAAACCGGTTCGACTACTCTGAACGGATTGCAGCAGCCTATATTTCCATCTCTAAAGATCTCGGGAAAGGATTCGGGGCCAAAGCCGGGCTACGGTATGAATACACCTGGACCAAAGGGAAGCAGACAACCACAGGCCAAATCAGTAGAGACAGGTACGGACATCTATTCCCGACCGTGAACTTATCATGGAACCGAAACCGTGTCGGCTCCTTCAATCTCAGCTACTCGATGGGAATGGGACGTCCGAACCTCTGGGAACTGAATCCTTTCAGATACTACTCGACAACCGACGAGTATGCCGCCGGCAATCCATATCTGAAACCGACTATCTACAACAATGCAGAAATCAATTACTATGGTCTCGGCGGTCTTTACGCGGTGCTCTATACCTCGTTCGCATCCGATGCAATCGGATACATCCGCAGGTTCGATGCCGACAAGCGGATAAGCACGATACCCTATAACTGTCTATCAACCAATAAAACAGGTTTGTATGCGAGTTATAAGCGCAATTTCTTTGACCGATGGGAAATGAATATCGGCGGAGAAGTGTTCCGCACATACTCACACAGCGAAATGCCCGATTTCAAAGTCAAAGAGATGTCAGACTGGTCGGGCAAGATCGAAGCCTCCACCAATGTAATGCTCAACAACCGGAAAACTCTCATCTTCAACGCCCGTTTCACGCATTTCTTCCCCTGGCAGCAGAACATGATCCGCTATGAATCTTTCCAGCTGTTCAATGTATCGCTGAGATATTCACTGCTTGACAGCCGCTTGAACCTCCAACTCTCGGCCAACGACATTTTCGGATGGAACAAGACAAGGTCGCGCGAGAATTATGCCAACTACACCATGCGGCATACCTTCAACGGCCACACCTCATACATAATGTTGGGAATAACCCACCGGTTCGGACGCGACAAAGTGAACGGAGTCTGGCGCGACTCCAAGGAAAAGCAATCCGCCCGCACAAAATAAACCGCTTAAAAATCACAGCATAGGAAGAGAATACCGGATTTTTTTTGTATCTTTGCCGAAAGACTTAGTGTGATGAGTGCAAGACAACATAGAAGCGAGGGAGTGTTCATGGATTTGCTCTGTGACACAGGATTCAAGATTCTTTTCGGGCGCGAGAGTTCGATGGATATTCTTATCGGTTTTCTGAACGCGGTTCTTGATGGCGAAGGACTTGACCCAATAGTTGAACTTACATATCTCGACAAGGAGAAGTGTAAGGAAAGCCCCGACGAACGAACCATATTCTACGACATACACTGCAAGACCAAGTCGGGACACCGGTTCATAGTCGAGATGCAGAACAAACCCCAGAGCTTTTTCCGCGAACGATCCATCTTCTATGTGGCGAGAGCCATCACTGAACAGGGTGAGCCTGGCGACTGGGAGTATGATTTCATGCCGGTTTACTCAATCGCCCTGACTCAGTTCAGGTTGCATCCCGATGAAAAACGGCTTCGCGTGGACGTGATGCTCAAAGACATGGAAACGAATGAAACATTCTCCAAGAGCATACGTTTAATATACATACAGTTACCTAATTTCAACATTACGACTCCAGAGGAGTGCCGGAATGATTTTGAGAAATGGATATTCATTCTTAAAAATTTGAGAGATATGGAGACAATGCCTTTTGTTCAGGATATTTTTCGCCGCGTCGAGAATGTTGCCCGTGTTGAAAATCTCAGCCCGGAAGACCGCCGCAGCTATGAGCGTGACCTTAAATTCTACCGCGACTACCGCAACACCCTGAAGTTTGCGGAGAAAGAAGGACTGGCTCAGGGTATGGCGCAAGGTATGGCTCAGGGTATGGCGCAAGGTATGGCACAGGGTATGGCGCAAGGTGTAGCCAAAGGGAAGACCGAGTCTCTCAGGGAAATGGTACATTCCATGTCGGAAAACGGCCTCGACATCGATATGATAGCCCGTATCGCAAAAATCGGTGTATCCCGGGTAAAGGAAATACTCGGCCTGTAAGGAATACCCTGCACCCTTCACCATTCACACTCATCTTTTTCTCCAAGACTTATTCAACCCATAAACAAACACTCACAAATCCTGAAACCGAAAGTCAGTTAGGATGAAAATATTCAATTCCCAGGAAATACAACAGATTGATAACGCCACCTGCGAGGCGCAGCAAATCAGCTCGATAGACCTAATGGAACGTGCGGCGTCGATGGTGAGCTGCGAAATTATATCCCGCTTCCTTCCGAGCCAGCGAATTGTAGTGATAGCCGGACCCGGTAATAACGGCGGCGACGCTCTCGCCGTGTCACGTATGCTCATCGAACAGGGATACAGGCGCGTCGAGATATTTCTTTTCAATGTAACCGGCAAGCTCTCACACGATTGTGACGAGGAGTGCAAACGCCTCATGGCCATGGATGGCGTCGATTTCACTGAAATAACCCATGCGTTCAACCCTCCATATCTCGGCAAGAACGATGTGGTAATCGACGGCCTGTTCGGTTCGGGTCTCAAACAACCCATGCAGGGCGGTTTCGTCTCCGTGGCCCGCTATATCAACGAGTCGGGAGCCTTCGTCATCTCTATTGACGTTCCCTCGGGTCTCTACGGCGACACAACACTTCTCGGCAACTGGGAAACTCCCGTGAATATCAACACCCGCGACGTGGTGCACGCCAATCTCACGCTCGCCTTCCAGCTACCCCGGCTCGCCTTCTTCTTCCCGGAGAATTACCCGGTGCTCGGCGAATGGAAACTCCTTGACATTGACCTCGACGAGGACAAGATAAGAAACACCTCCACCAATTTTCTTGTAATCGATGCCAAGAACATCGCCCCGTTGCTACACAAACGTCTCCCTTTCACAGGAAAGCGCGACTATGGCTCGGCATTGCTCTTCGCAGGCTCGACCGGAATGATGGGTGCAGCCGTAATGGCCGCCCGAGCCACTCTCAAGAGCGGTGCCGGACTCGTGACAGTACACGGCGCACGAGGCGGTCTCCGCATTCTCCAGACCGCTGTCCCCGAGGCAATGTTCGAACCTGACCGCAATGAGCACTTCATCACCGACATGAAGATCCACCACAACCATCAGGCTGTGGCTGTGGGTCCGGGTATAGGCACACAGGAACAGACGGCAAACGCATTGCAGGCTCTCCTCCAGAACTGCCCTGCACCGCTGCTGCTCGATGCCGACGCGCTCAATTGCATTTCCCAACGCCCTGCGATGCTGTCGCTGCTCCCGCCTAAGACCATCATCACCCCACATATCGGTGAGTTTGACCGTCTGTTTGGCGAGCAGAAGTCGTCGGAAGAGCGTCTGCGTACCGCCATCGAAATGTCCCGTCAATACAACATAATCATTGTTCTGAAAGGTCATTACACTGCGATTGTCCGACCCACAGGCCGAGTCTACTTCAACACCACCGGCAATCCCGGCATGGCAACCGCCGGTGCAGGAGATGTCCTCACCGGCATCATCACGGCATTCCTCGCCCAGGGATACAACCCTGAATATGCGGCTCTGATAGGAGTCTATATCCACGGTCTCGCCGGCGACATGGCGGCCGAAGAACTTGGAGAATTCGGTCTGACAGCCTCCGACATCGCAGCCTATGCCGGACGCGCCATCCGCCAGACAATCAAGAACTGACAAAGCAACATCATATGAAAACCAAAGCTTTAGCCACGACATTGGCCGCCGCATCACTGTTATGCGCAGTTCCAGCCTCGGCCCAGCAGACCAAGATTCTCACCGCCGACAAGCACAATGAGTATGGTCTGGTCTACTCGCTCCCCATCACTTCCATCCGCTTCGAGGTCACAGCCCGGCGCACGGTCAGCCATGCTGGTCCCTATTACCAGTATGCCAAGAAATTCATCGGAACTGACCGCGTGGTCAAAGAAGATGCCGAACAGTGGGAGGTTCTCTCGGTAAAGGCTGAGCCTTTCGGCACACCCGACACCGACAATCAATATCTCATGCAGCTCAAACCGGGCGCGCTCACATCAATATGTGTGGCTGACGACGGTATGCTCCTCGCCATCAATAAGGAAGTCGAGGCTCCGGATCTTCCCTCTCCGCAAGCCGACACCGACCTTACAGGAAGCGTGAAGGTCCGCGATTACCTGCAATATGTCAACGAGGATTTCCTTGCTTCGCAATCATCGGCCAAACAGGCACAGATGCTGTCTGAAAGCCTCATGGAAGTACGCGATGCCAAGGTTTCGCTCACACGCGGCACAGCAGAGACCATGCCGACCGACGGCCGTCAGCTGGAGCTGATGCTCCAGTCGCTTTCCCATCAGGAAGAGGCGATGACGGCTGCCTTCCGAGGCACGACAGAGACCCAGACCGTGACCCGGACGTTCACTTTCACTCCGGTTCAGGAAGACAAGTCCGTGCTTTTCCGAATGTCAGACTTTGCGGGCTTCGTCGAGGCTGACGACTATTCGGGTGAACCTGTGTACGTCGATGTCAAAATCACACGCGACGGAGAACTGCCCGTCGATGCCAAGGGCGAGGAGAAAAAGCTCCCGAAAGATGCGGTAATGTACAACATTCCGGGTGCGGCCAAAGTAACACTGTCGCTTGCCGGCAAGACACTCTGGAGCGGCGAGGTGGAATGTGCCCAGCTCGGCGTGCAGTTCGGTCTTCAGCCGTCGCTCTTCAGCGATAAGAAAGCCCGTTCATACGCCACTTTCAACCCCGCCACCGGCGCACTCGTAAAAATCGCGGAGATCAATGAATGAACCGGGTCTGACTCTCTCGCAGTTCCAGCAGCTCATAACCAATGCGATAAACAAGGAACCGGGACTGAAGAACGTCTGGGTCCGGGCGGAATTCTCCGACCTGCGTGTTGTAGGCGGCCACTGCTACATGGAGCTGATTGAGAAGGACGCGGGGGGCACAACCCGTGCGAAAATACGCGCCATGATCTGGAGCAATACCCTCGGGCAACTGCGACGCAAGTTCTACGACGCAACCGGCCGCGATATTGCTTCGGGCATTAAAGTCCTTGTCCGCGGATCCGCCACCCACCACAGCATCTACGGCCTCTCTTTCACGATAAACGACATTGACCCGTCATACACTCTCGGCGACATGGAACGTGTGCGCCGGGAGATTCTTGAACGGCTCACCCGCGAGGGACTTATTGACCGTAACAAGTCACTAAGTCTTCCGGTAAACCCGCAACGGATTGCCATCATATCTGCTGCCGGAGCAGCAGGATATGGCGATTTCATGAACCAGATTGACCACAATCCCGACGGTTTCGCAATCTATACTATGCTCTTCCCGGCTGTGATGCAGGGCGAGCGCACCGCTCTGTCGGTAATGATGGCTCTTGATGACGTGGAAAGAACACGTGATCATTGGGATGCCGTCGTGATTATCCGAGGCGGTGGAGCGACCACCGACCTCAACGGCTTCGACAACTACGATCTTGCGCGCAGGGTGGCGACCTTTCCGCTGCCGGTCATTGTCGGTATCGGCCATGAGCGCGACCGCACTGTACTTGACGAAATTGCATGTGTACGCTGCAAGACCCCGACTGCCGTTGCTGCTTTCATACTCGACGCTCTCCGCACCGCCTACGGCACCGCGACCGATCTTGTCAACCGCATTGCCCGCTACAGTTCCGAGGCCATGCGCGGCGAGCATCTGCGCCTCTCCACCCTGCAGCAGAATATTCCGTCTCTGGCCCGGAACCGCATTCTCCGCGAGAAGATGACCCTGACACGGCTGTCTCAGACGCTTCCTTCGCTTGTCCAGAACCGTGTTGCACGCCAGCGGCTCACACTGTCGGACTACGCCGCACGTCTGCGCCGCGACACTGACTTAAGGCTGAACAACGAGAGAAACCGGCTTGAGCGCGTTGTGATGCGGCTGTCAGCCGATGCTGCCAATGTCAGCCAGCGCGAGCAGTTGCGTCTTCGCCGAATCAGCGACATGCTGCGTGTGCTCAGCCCCGAGAACACTCTCAGGCGCGGCTACAGCATAACCCGCGTGAACGGCCACGCCGTGACCGACCCCGCCTCAATCGCGCCCGGCACCGAGATAGAAACCACCCTCGCCACCGGCACCCTAACCTCAATAACAAAGTAAAAATAACGACCATGGCTCCAGAATCATACAAAGCGGCAATAGCCGAACTCGAAACCATCCTTGCGAAGATGGAATCCGACCAGTGCGACATCGACTCGCTCTCAACCTACACCGCCCGCGCCCTCGAACTCCTCAAGTTCTGCAAGGAGCGTCTCTTCAAGACCGACCAGGAAGTCGAGAAATGCCTCGCCGCCCTCAAAGACTCCCTCTCCGAGTAAGCTGAAAGCTCAGACCCGCCGGACTTGTCAGACTTGTCAGACCTGTCGGACAAGTCCTCCACATCAGCTCTGTCAGACCAATAAAAAAAGTCGGTGCCCCGTTGGGGACACCGACAATTTTTTATTTACAGACGAAGATTACTCTGCCTTGCCTTCGCTGCCGAGAACGGCAACAATCTTGTGCTTGTAGAGTTTCTCCATCTCGTCGCGGGCCGGACCGAGATATTTGCGGGGGTCGAACTCACCCGGCTTCTCGTTGAAGACCTTGCGGACAGCTGCGGTCATGGCCAGACGGCTGTCTGAGTCGATGTTGATCTTGCAAACATCCATCTTGGCTGCCTTGCGGAGCTCCTCCTCGGGGATACCGATTGCGTCGGGAAGCTTGCCACCGTTGGCGTTGATGATGTCCACATACTCCTGGGGAACTGAAGAAGAACCGTGGAGAACGATGGGGAATCCGGGGATTTTTGCCTCTACGCCCTCAAGCACGTCGAATGCCAGCGGCGGGGGAACGAGACGGCCGGTCTTCGGGTCGCGTGTGCACTGCTCGGGAGTGAACTTGTATGCACCGTGAGAAGTACCGATTGAGATAGCGAGGCTGTCAACGCCTGTGCGTGTAACGAAGTCAACTACCTCCTCTGGGTCAGTATATGTGTGGTGGTCTGAAGAAACCTCATCCTCCACACCGGCGAGAACGCCGAGCTCACCCTCAACGGTCACGTCATACTTGTGAGCGTACTCACATACTTTCTTTGTCAGCTCGACATTCTCCTCATAGGGAAGGTGGCTACCGTCAATCATGACTGAAGAGAAGCCGTTGTCGATACAGTCCTTGCAGAGCTCGAATGTGTCACCGTGGTCGAGGTGAAGCACAATCTGGGGATGCTCCCAGCCGAGAGACTTTGCGTATTCCACAGCACCCTGTGCCATGTAACGGAGCAGGATGGGGTTCGCATAGTTGCGGGCACCCTTCGACACCTGAAGAATCACAGGAGACTTCGTGTCTGAAGCGGCCTTGATGATGGCCTGGAGCTGCTCCATGTTGTTGAAGTTGAACGCGGGGATGGCATAACCGCCATGCACTGCCTTTGCGAACATCTCTTTTGTGTTCACAAGACCTAAGTTCTTATAATCTACCATGTTTATATAAATTATGGGTATTTCTGTGTAGTCTTTTACCGGAATAACCTGTAGTCCAAACGCCTGCTGTGCGACTAAGTTCATCGCCGCATTTCACATGCATCCGGAATTTTTTGCAAATATAGAAAAATTTCCGCAATCCCACAAATAAAAAACAGAGCCAGCAAATCTTGACAAGTTGCACACACATTGCGGCCCAAACTAATTTTATTGACACAATTTTCAACACATATTAAACGTTTAATCACAAAAGCTCTTAAATCTAATCATAATTGACAAGAATACTGTTTTATGAAAACCAAATTGTTTGAAGATTCTATTGTAAAGGCATCGGGGCGTCTTATGGCGGCTTGCCTTCCTTTTCTCACTCTCGGCATGTTGGGAGAAAAGACATCTCTGATTGCGGCAGCGATTGTCGCGGCAATATTGCTGCTTGTTTTTGCCGGACGCATCGTATCCCTGATAGCCGGCAAAACAGCCATCTCGAACCACCTGCTTGAGAACAAGGTGTCCGAAATTCTCGCGTTTCCTTATGCCATTGCCCTGAGCGGAGCCATCGCCACACAAGCCGGCATCGAAGCCGACTACATGCTCTGGTTCGGAGCCGCCCTCGCCCTGCTGATGCTCCTCACCCCCTCCCGACAGAAAAATTAATCTATTCAACATAGGCTGAGCATGCGGTACGGCCTATGTAGAATGGTCTATGCGGTCAGCGCCAGAGGTAGTAGGCACCTCGGCCGCCGGATGCGGTGTACCGGTAGAGGAGGCGGAGCAACAGGCGGCGCCACGACGGGCGGCCGGCACGCGACAGGGCGCGGCTAAGGAGTGCCTTGGCTCCCGGGTGGTTACCTTCGCGGTCGTAATGCGCCGCAAGTATCGCACTGCGATAGTCCACCATGTCAAGCAGCCTGGACTCTTCCGGCAGACCCTGAATCTTTTTCTCTACTATATCCAGGGTGTTCTCCCATTCACCCTCGCGGTCGCTGAACCGTCGGCCTGTTATCGACTCGGCCTGTGCATGTATCCTTACAAGTTTTTTTGGCAACGCTACAACTTTAGGCCGTGCAAGGGCTATCCTTATGCCGAGTTCCCAGTCATTCCAGACCGAAGCTCGCTCTTCCCACAATGGAGTTTCCTCTCCGGAGCTTCCATCATTCTTCAACTTATTCCTTAAGAACCGGGTGCTCAGCATGTAGAGCTGCGTGGCCAACATGCCGTTATAGAACTGACGACGCAACAGGTTGCCTGTATGAAATGGTTTCAATGTAACCCCACCGTCGAGACCCACCACCTCACCCTGCCAATAGACAAGGTCTGCATCACCTATGGCATTCATGGCTTCTTCAACGAGAGTCGGCATCATCTCGTCGTCGCTGTCGAAGAATATCACATGCTCGCCTACGATTTCATCAACCGCCCTGTTACGCGCAGCCGACGCACCGGGCTTATCTTCTTTCAGCAATAAAAGAGTGCGTCCCGGTTTTGTCACAGAATTACCACCCACAGCGGAACAATCCCCCTCCAGTCTGACTCCGTTTTCAGACACCCATCTCAAAACAGCGTCACCGGTGCCGTCGGAAGAGCCGTTGTCAACAACTATGATCCGTAAACTGCGCCAGGTCTGCGCCAGCACGCTGTCAAGGCATCTTGTTATCAGCTCCCGTCGGTTGCGGACAGGTATTATTATCGTAACGGGGCAGTCCACCATCACATCACACCGAATTTATAATGAATCCGCCTCACATATTCCTCTCCGGGATGAATCAGCTGCGACGGGAAATGTCCATGGTTCGGAGCGTCGGGGAAACCCTGCATCTCGACAGCCACACCGTCGTAGTCTGCATAGCGTCCGCCACTGCGGTTCGGTCCGGAACCCGCCAACCAGTTACCCGTGTATATCTGCACCCCGGGCTGGTCCGAGTCTACGGCAAGTGTCCGGCCACTCACGGGGTCACGGAGCACTACAACATCCTCTGCCATCATTCCCGGCTGCCAGTCATCTATCGCCCAGCAATGGTCATAGCCCTTGCCATGCCGCAGGGGGGCAAAATCGGCATGGATATCTTTTCCAAGTGTCTTGAAAGAGCGGAAATCCATCGGAGTGCCGGCCACGTCATCAAACTCTCCGGTCGGAGCCAGAGTCTCGTCTGTAACAAGACAACGCGACGCTTTCATCTGCAATTCATGTCCCAACGCGCAACCGGCATCAGCACCCCGCAGGTTCCAGTAGCAATGGTTGGTCAGATTGACCACGGTGTCCTCATCGGTTACGGCACTGTATTCTATCGACAGACGCATATCATCGCTCCAGTGGTATGTGACCCGCACTTCGAGCGTGCCGGGATAATGCTCCTCGCCATCCACAGAACGATAGGTGAACACCACTCCATCGGAAAGCTCCCGCGCACTCCATAAACGGTGCTGGAAACCTTCCGGGCCGCCGTGCAGGTGGTGGGATCCGCAGTTCACCGCGAGTTTATAACTTCTGCCACCTACAGTCAAGGCACCATGGGCTATTCGGTTGGCGTAACGCCCCGCCGTCTTGCCCATATTGGGGTCATCGTGTACGTACGACGCTATGTCGGCATATCCGAGCGCGACATGCTCAATCCGTCCCTCGCGGTCGGGCACACACACTGCGGTCACACCCGCGCCGAGTGAGGAGAGTTCAACCCATGCCCCACACGCATTCTCGATTATAAACAGATTTATATCTCCTGCCGGAGTATGCTCTTTCCGCTTGGTTATCTTCATCCTGTTCTTTTCTTGTGTAACGTGCAAAAAAGAGTTGAGAATATATTCCGGCAATAAAAAAGCGGGATACCGCCGAGGATATCCCGCTTTTTTATCCAATCTCGTTAATATGCTGTAATCATTTCTTTCCGTCGAGTATATTCTCCGCAGCGGTTGCCGCAGCCACTTCCTGAGGAGAGGGAGCGGCCGATGCCGGATTGACTGCAAACACATAGTTCTTGCGCTCCACAAGCGCCCAGATCAGAAGCAGACATACCACACATCCTGAGAATACGAACTCAAAACCGGGAGATGTCGAATGAAATATCTTGCGGAAGAAGCTGTCTACAAACGGCACCATCATGATCGACAGGTAGTTTGAAGAAAGCACATAGCCGAAGTAGGTCATTCCCAACTTGCGTGTCGGCGCTATATAGGTCGTCTTGTTGTAGATCACAGGCTGTATAATACCATAGGCGAAACCGGTTACGAGCGAGGCGAGTATCATGACCAGATAACTCTTGGTGAAACCGATTATAATCAGGCCGATGGCACAGAGCGCGAGACTGATGAACATGACCGGACGGCCGAAGAAGCGTTTGAGCGATCCGACTATCGCACCCGACACTGCCACCATGAGATAGTACGCGGCGGTCACGATACCGGCCTGGGTGCTGTCCATGCCATATTTCTCCATCATGAACGGTGCATAATAGGATATAGACGTTGTGCTGTATGTCAGGAACACGTAGAGCACAATCAGGCCGATAAGCAACCGTAACGACTCCTTGCCCTGGAAGTGGTACGCGGGCGATGCTGTGGGATCCGGAGTAGCAGACTTGGCTGCCTCGGCAGCATCGACCTGTCGGTGCGCCTTGATATATTTCTGCGTCATGAAGGGTATGAGGCACAGCGGAACCAACGGAATCAGGTAGACGGCAAACGCCGCATGCCAGTTATGAACGGCCACCCAGCCCACATAAACGTTGGCAATGATGACCATCGAGTTGGATGTGGTTGATTTGAGACCGAGGTCCGACTGACGGGGGCGCCCCGAGAACCATTCGGAAATGTAGCCTGCGGCAATCGGCACGACCAGTCCGCAGCCCACACCGCACATGCAGCCGAGGAAGATAAGCAATCCCATGCTGTCGGCGAATAGGCTCGCCAGACCCGCCACGAAGAATATCGACAAGCCGGTGGTCAGAACAGCCGTCTGCCAGCGTGGCGTTGACATCTTGCCGGCGATAAGCACAACGGGAATCATGACAAGATTCGGAAGACTCGTCAGCAGCTGTGATTCCAGCTCCGACGAGTCGAATATATGGCGCAGTTTGCCGAGCATTGGCGACACGGCCAGACCCGGCAGGTTTATGGTTAGCGATATAGCCAGTATCGCCAGCAGTGAAATCAACGGCATCTTGCCGTTGCCTGAGTCGACATATTTCATAGCGGTAAGGATTATGTGTGTTTTACTCCTTAACGCTTTGCGCGTCAGATTGGTTGTCGGCCATCGAGATTGTTACGCCGACGGCACGGCGTATGTGGCGGGGCGTGTAATACTGCCTGATGTTGGATATGTCCTTGGCCGTCGCATCGGTCATGAAGTCATCGAAACTCCGCAGCAGGTCGGCGAGTGCGGTGAGCGAATTCTGTGTCTGCTGGTTGTAGAGCGTACCGCTCATGGAGTTGCTGTCAAGCTTACCCTGCAATGCACCGTTCACTCCCGATATGTCCTCCATCATCTTCATCTGTATCTCAAGCAGCTCGGTTATGCCTATGTCGGTCGACTTCGAGCTTACCTGCTGAGGCAGTGGCACGCCGGCACGCGGACGGTAGACTATCACTCCGTTAAACCTGCACCACTCGTCGGCTATGTCGTTGATGTCGGCTCCGTCGGGCAGAGAGCCTTCGGGAAAGAGCAGGACACCTTTGGCCGAGGCGCGGAGTATCCAGTCATACATCGAGATAAGCCGGTTGGTGAGTTTCTGCTGGTCGATTATGTCGCTTACAAATGAGTGTATCTCGCCGTCGATATAGGGATATGCCTTGAACACATATGGGTGCGACTTGTGGGCATAGGGTGAGTCGCCGCGACGCAATATAACTCCTTCGGGAGTCATGAATGTGTAGCGCCAAATTTCATCCGTTACCCAGCGAGTCTCGACAAGTGCGGTCTCGCCTCGTGACAGTCTCTTCTTGTTCTCACGCATTATCACGCCCTCTTCGTCTGCACCGGCGGTGAACATCCTCCCGCTGCGCCGGTCGCGGCAACGCAGACGAAGCGGGCGGCGACGTTCCCAAATCTCATATACCACACAGACCGCGCTCTCGCTCTCTCCCTGAGGCACCCCGTAAATCCCGCGCAACACCGCTATGTCCGACGGTTTGCACGCAAATGTCGCCGCAAGTTCGCTGAACCGCATGGTATGTATCTCTCCCGCAAGTGTCACATCGCCTCCACGGAAGTCGCGGCTCGATGTGTCGAAGAAGAAACTCGACGGCGATACGAGGTCGGTCCGGCAGTCGGTATCGGGTCCCAGTCGCCCGAACCACTTCTTATGCACCACCATGCCGCTGATCAGAAATTCCTCCATGCTTCGGGCGTAAAGCTCCTCAAGCCGGTTCCGCTCCATGTTGTGTTCAAGCAGACGGTTCATAAGCTCGGCATCGTCGGTCTCGCGCAGGTCGCGTGCCCGGCAGCGGGGAGTGTGCCACTGGTTGCGGTAAACACCGAGCACATTGCGCACCAACCGCCGTATCAGGTTGTTCTTCAACGGCATGTTACCCTGACTGACAATGTAATCATGCTCCCTCATCTTTATGCCACGGTCCTCGATGGTGTCATTCCACTGGTCGCCATAAGTGAACCGCTTGCATCTCTCGCGCTCGCGTCTGAATTCGGCCAGACTGTCGCGGCACTCCATGGCCCGCGCCAGCAGCGCGATGTCCTCTCTCTTTCTATCTTCCATATCTGAATGGTTTATGTTTCAGGTTTAACAACTTACATTTCCGCCGCAAAAATAACCCGCCCCTCCCCCGCCTCACCCTTATCCATACATTTATAGTCTGAAGCGCAGGTATCCATCAAAAAACCATTTGCGGCATCCGCGATTTTTTCGTAAATTTGTAGTTCTGATTTTTAATCATTTCTCACTTCTGATTTTTAGTCAGTTTTATAATCATGAATCCTGAAAACGAACAATACAAATGCGCCGACGGAGTGCGCCCGGAATTGCTCAACTACGACGATATCCGAAAGATGATTCCGGCTCTCGACGGGCACCCCAAGCTGGTCAAGACAATCATGCACTGGCTGATTCTTGACAAGTGCAACGCCGTGCACAGCAAGTATTGCTACACGACAGGGGTACCTTTCTCCAATCTCCTTATCGACGACGCATATAAAATCAAGAAGCGCATTGACAACGAGGAGGTGCTCGACCGCTTCAAGGATGTCCCTTTCATCACGGTCAGCAACCACCCTCTCGGTGCTCTCGACGGAATAATGCTGATTGACATCATAGGCCGTCACCGCCCCGATTTCAAGGTGATGGTAAATATGTTCCTGAATTACATCACGGCCATGCGCCCGTCGTTCATTGCCGTAGACCCTTCAGGCAGCGACGACCCGGAAAAGAAAGCGGCCACCATGCAGGGCATACGCCAGGCCATCGCCCACGTCCGCGCCGGACACCCTATCGGCTTCTTCCCCGCCGGTGCCGTGTCGAAGATTGACCGCACGCTCCATATATCCGACCGCGAGTGGCAACCCTCGATTATCCGCCTTATCAAGCAGCTGAAAGTCCCTGTGATTCCGGTATATTTCCATAATCACAACTCGACTTTCTTCAACATACTCGGTCTGATCGACTGGCGCATACGCACGCTGCGCCTCCCCCGCGAACTGTTCAACAAGACCGGCCGGGAGATGCGCGTGTCGTTCGGCGAACCGATCATGCCCGACGAACAGGCAAGCTATACGGACCTCGACGCCTTCGGCAAGATGCTCCGCCAACGCACCTACGCCCTCTCCAAAACCTGAAAAGTCCCCAAACCCAACATCTAAAGCCTAAGGCCTAAAACCTCCGCTCTAAGGTCTAAAACCTAAAGCCTAACACCTAAAACCTAAATTGGAACAAGATTCTCCCGAAATATTACAGGCCAAGCAACGCTTCGGCATAATTGGCAACTCCCCGGCCCTGCTCGCCGCCATAACGCGTGCCATCAGGGTGGCTCCGATTGACCTCTCCGTGCTTGTCACCGGAGAGAGCGGTTCGGGCAAGGAGTTCTTCCCCAAGATTATCCACCAGTTCGGCGCACGTAAGCATAAGAAGTACATTGCCGTGAACTGCGGAGCAATTCCGGAGGGAACAATCGACTCTGAACTTTTCGGCCATGAGAAGGGCTCTTTCACGGGTGCGATCGCCGCCCGCAAGGGCTATTTCGAGGAGGCCGACGGCGGCACTCTCTTTCTCGACGAGGTGGCCGAGCTTCCACTCACCACCCAGGCGCGGCTCCTCCGTGTACTCGAATCGGGTGAATTCCTGAAGGTCGGCTCCTCGACCGTACAGAAAACCGACGTGCGCATTGTGGCCGCCACCAACGTTGACCTGCTCAAGGCCGTGCGGCAGGGGAAGTTCCGCGAGGATCTATATTACCGTCTCTCCACCATCTCGATCGAGGTGCCCAACCTTCACGACCGTGGTGCCGACATACATCTCCTCGCCCGCAAGTTCGCCTCCGACTTCGCCCGCAAGTACATGACTGAGCCGATTTCATTCTCGGCGGATGCCGTGCGTGCGATGACACTCTACCGCTGGCCCGGCAACGTGCGCCAGCTCAAGAACATCGTGGAACAGCTCGCACTCTTCGAGGCCGGGCATGAAATCACCCGTGACCAGATCATAGAGGCTCTACCTATAGACCATTCAGGTCTCTCCACACCGGTGCCGTCGCAGCAGCCGCACGATTATGAGACTGAACGCAAGATGCTCTGGCAGCTCGTGCTGTCGCTCAAGTCGGAAATCGAGCAATTGCGCCGGCGCATGGATGCGGGCGACAGCCACGACCATACAGGCGACCATTGCGATGTGCCGTCAATAACCTCGCTCGTGAAGTATCCTGAGTCCGACCTCCTTGGCGTGACTCCTCCGGCCCGCTCGCTCGAAGATGCCGAGAGAGAGACCATCATCGACACTCTCGCTCGCAACAACGGCAACAAGCGGAAGACCGCAGAGGACCTCAACATATCAATCCGCACTCTCTACCGCAAACTTCAGGATTATGAAATCTCTTAAACTCCTCAGGCTTATCTGCGCGTTGGCGTTTCTGCCGTTGCTTTCAGGCTGCATACCCAGCTACACGCTCAACGGCTCGTCGATAAACTATGACATATACAAGACGGTCGATATCGGCAACTTCCCGATCCGTGCAGCTCTGGTCTATCCGCCGCTGCAACAGACTTTCGAGAATGAGCTGCTCAATTATGTGACCCGCAACACGCGTCTCCAGGAAATTGACTCGAACAACGCTGACCTTAAGCTCGAAGGGGAAATCACGGGCTACTCTCTCTCTCCGCAGGCTGTCGGCACCAATGCCTACGCCACCGAGACGCGCCTCACTATCACGGTCCATGTCAAGTACACCGACAATAAGAACCCGGCTAACAACATTGACCAGAATTTCTCGGCATACCGTCAGTTCGACGCGTCGCTGATGCTCACCGACGTGCAGGATGACCTATGCCAGCAAATCAGCGAGGAACTTGTAACACTGATTTTCAACTCTACTTTCGGAAACTGGTAATGCACAACTCTGTCTTGAAAAAATACCCATACTTCGTCAACCCGGCCATCGACACGCTGCCCGAGGCCACAGGCGAGGAGCGCCAGAAGCTGGTGCGACGCATAGCCGCATGTGTCGGCGACGAGGCTGCCTTGCGCAACATACTCGGCATAGACCCCGAGGAATTCGCGAACTTCTACCCCGACATGCTCCCGCCCGAGCTTTCGACCGACGACACTATAACATCGTTCATATCCCGCTTCTCGTCGCAAGAGGCTGCCGACACTCCGGAAATTGAGGAGATTATCGCCGCTCCGGCTATCGACTACGCCTCGATGCTCGAAAATGAGGAAACGACCGCCGAAGAGGATGCCGGCGACGGCGAGGAACCCGATGCTACCGCCGACCTAATTTCCAATTTCCTTCAGGCCGTGCCTCCCAAACGCCCCGCACATCGCAAGCCTGCTGCCCCGGAGGTGCAGGATGACTCGCTGTCGGAAGGTCTGTTCAAACTTATGGTGAAAAACAAGAACTACGCCAAAGCGCTTGAAATTATTACCGAATTAAGTTTGAATAATCCAAAAAAAAGTATTTACTTTGCATACCAAATGCGATTTCTCAAGAAATTGATTAAAAATCAGGAAAACGGCACCAAATGAAGCCTCTGTTCCTGCAATCAATCTTCCTGCTGAAATCATTCAGATTAAAAATTAACAATTTTTAAGATATGTATATCTTTCTCTGCATTCTCATCGTGATTGCAAGCCTGCTCCTCGTCGGAGCCGTGCTCATCCAGAAATCCAAGGGTGGCGGTCTCGCCTCCGACTATTCAAGCGGAAACCAGTACCTCGGTTACCGCAAGACAACAGACTTCATCGAGAAGGCTACATGGACTCTCGCTATCGTTATCTGCGTGCTCTCCATCTGCGCCTCTTTCTCTGTGAAGACTCCTGTCAACGTGTCTAACATCACTCCGGCTGCGGCTCCCGCTCCCAACAGCGCGGCTCCCGCTCCGGTGAATGCTCCCGCTGCCGCTCCTGCCGCAGCCCCCGCTGCGACTCCGGCTCCCGCAAACTGATCGGAGCATCAGCGTGTGCCAAGATAAAAAGAGAGACTGACGGTTGTCAGTCTCTCTTTTTATCTTATATATCTGTCGGATTATCTTCTTATCTATGTATCTGAGATTTATCTTAGCGGCATCTCGCCCCAGCGCAGTTTCTCGCGGAGCACTTCGGAGAAGTCAACCCCCTTGGGCTGCACTACATTGACCATGTGGTCCGCCCGCCTCACTATTATCTCCGAGCCTGAGGCCGGAACGCTGAACGTGCGGCCATCGATTCCGACATGACATTTCGAACCGCGTGAGCTGACCTCCAGTCTCAGTTCCGAGGCCGCTCCGACCACAAGCGGACGCAAGGTCAGCGAATGTGGAGCTATAGGCGACAGCACAAAACATTCCAGTGTGGGCTCGATTACCGGACCGCCGCAGGAAAGGTTGTAGGCCGTACTTCCGGTCGGGGTGGCCACGACAAGACCGTCCCCCTGATATGTGGCCAGATACCGCCCGTCAAGATATGCGTTGACTGTAACCATCGTGAGCGTGTCACCTTTCGACACCGACACCTCATTGAGCGCGAACCGGCTGTAATCGTCTGGCAGAAAGGGAGACTCAATCTCAAGTGTCATGCGGGGTGTAAGGTCGCCGTCTCCGTAAAGAGCGGCCATCACCTCTCCATGCCTGTCCATCGAGAATCCGGCCAGATAACCGAGGTGCCCGGTGTTGACTCCGATAATCGGTGTCTGTCTGCGGCCCACCCAGGCCGCGGTTCTCAGAAAAGTTCCGTCGCCGCCTATGCTTGCGACGACGCTTACATCTTCAGGAACCTCCTCCACCGCCTCCATGCCGGTCAGGTCAAGACCTCCCGACTGGAGGTAACGGGCAAAATCGGCTGCCACATACACTTTCAATCCCACCCCATGCAATGACACAAGAAACGCCCCGATGTCACGGAGCCGTTCATCCTGAAAATCATTGCCGTTTATCGCGACTTTTCTCATTTCATCATAATTTTATCCCCGACATCCCGGTTATACGTTTATCAGGGCCTGAAGTGCCATAAGCCGTTCAAGCGCGGCCGTGCGGCTCACATCCTCATGTCCCGCAGATCCGGTCACATTGTATCCATATCTCTCAAGACTGTGAACAGCCGGTGACGGGTCCTCGCACTGCACACGGAGCGTGACATGCAGACGTCCGTCAGCAGCCGGTGAACTCAGCAGGTCCACAAGGTGCATGTCGGCATCCTCCACCGCACGCGCTATATGTGACGCGCTGTACTCGGCCGGGGCACATTCCACATCAATCACACTGCAGTCGTAACGCGGCGCGATCATACGTCCCAATGCCTCAAGCATCGAAGCCTGGTCTATTATCCCCTCCGTTCCCCCGTCGCCAATAACCTCAAGCTCACGGCCGGGCGAGTCGAGCAGTCGCGGCAGAACCTCAAGCAAGGGCACACCGCCGCCGACCGCCAGCGTTGGCGTGTCTGACTCCTTTTTCCTCAACGGAGATACGGCATCTCTTGCTGTCATCATATTTTACTTTTATTTTTATGAGATTTTTAGTAAATTTGCCTTTCAGTTGAAAACGCCGGGCAAACTCCTTTTATTATAAACGCGGATTTCGGCCTGACGTTGTCAAGAAACCTACAAATATCGTGCCTAACTAAGTAATGAGTCATTTTAAATTCAAATTAAAAACTCGTTACTTAAATTTAAAATGACTCATTACTTATGACAAGACTTAGCGTCAATATCAACAAGGTGGCCACTCTCCGCAACGCACGCGGCGAGAATGTACCTGATGTGGAGCGTTTCGCAACCGACTGCGAACATTTCGGAGCACAGGGCATCACTGTCCACCCGCGTCCCGACGAGCGTCATATCACACGCCGCGACGTTGACATGCTTTCGAAAATCGTGACCACGGAGTTCAACATCGAGGGCTACCCCTCGCAAGACTTCATCGATCTCGTTATAAAGGCGGCTCCTGCCCAGGCCACTCTCGTGCCCGACGCTCCCGACGCTCTCACCAGCTCTGCGGGATGGAACGTCGTGGAGCATGGCGAGTTCCTGCGCGACGTGGTGAGCCGTCTGCGCAACGCGGGAATACGTGTGTCGATATTCGTCGACGCTGACCCGGCGCAGATACGGGCTGCAGCTGCAATCGGCGCTGACCGCGTGGAGCTCTACACTAAGCCTTATGCCGACAATTATGACACTGACCGCGAGGCGGCTGTCGCACCCTTTGTCATTGCTTCGGAAGAGGCGCGCCGTCTCGGCATCGGGCTCAACGCCGGCCATGACCTCAATCTCCGCAACCTGCGCTTCTTCAAGGAATCGCTCCCCCTGCTCGACGAGGTGAGCATCGGCCACGCCATAATCTCCGACGCCCTCTATCTCGGCATCGAGAACACAATCCACGAATACCTCAAATGCCTAAAATAAAACCCCTCACACAATGCAGACTCTTTCGTTCTGGTCGCTCGTAATGGACGGCGGCTACATCATGATCCCCCTCGCTCTCCTTCTTCTCGTAACCATATATGTCTTCACCGAGCGCACCATCGTAATCGGTCGTGCCGCCAAGGAGGACAAGACTTTCATGAACCGCATCCGCGACTATGTGCATGACGCGGACATCGAGTCGGCACGCAATCTCTGCAAGAAGACCGAGACTCCTTACTCGCGGCTTATCGACAAGGGACTGTCCCGGATTGGCCGCAACATGAACGATGTGCTTGTGGCTATCGAGAACACAGGCAACATCGAGATTGCCAATCTCGGCAAAGGTCTTCCCTGGCTCTCCACAACCGCCGCAGGTGCGCCGATGCTCGGCTTCCTCGGTACGGTAGTGGGTATGATCGATGCCTTCTTCTCGCTGGCAAATGCCGGTACGTCGGCCAACATCACGGTGCTTTCGAGCGGTATCTATCAGGCTCTCGTCACCACTGTGGCCGGTCTCGTGGTCGGTATCCTCGCGCTGTTCGCATACAACTACCTTGTGGCACGCATCAACCGCGTGATGAACGCTATGGAGACTAAGACAATGGAGTTCATGGACCTTCTCAACGAACCGGTATAAGACATGGCTCTCAAACGAAATTTTCAGTCGCTCGACACGTTCTCGATGTCGTCGATGACCGACGTCATATTCCTGCTGCTGATATTCTTCATGGTCACCTCGACTATCATATTCCCGGCGGCGATTGATGTCAACCTGCCCCAGAGCAGCGAACAGACCTCCACAAAGCCTGTGACGGAAGTCTATATCGACGCCGAGGAAAATCTCTATCTCGTGGCCGACCGCAATGACTCCACGCAGGTTCTGAGCGTGCCAAAGCCTGTCGACTTCGCTCAGCTTGAGGCGGAGCTTACCGGCATTCAGCGCATGGACTCGACACGCGCTATCGCCCTCTATGCCGACTCTGTGGTTGACTACGGCAAGGTGGTACGCGTGCTCGACATGGCCGCCCGCAATAACATGAAAATGGTGCTCTCCACACGGGCACGACAGATGGAGTAGCCGATGAACCAGGAGAAAAGAACTGATTCTATAATTGCCGCCGCTATCACGTTTGTGGTCGCGCTGCTCATCCTGCTGTTCCTCTTTTTCGGCGGGATGACGTTCGACCGCGCGGAACTGGCCGTATCCTCCACTCCCGAGATTGAACCTCTGGAGGAGGAGCTGTTCATCGAGCCGGAGATAATGCGTGACCTCGGCGAGGAGAACGCCACGGTGCAGGATGCCCCGGCTCCCGCATTCAAGGGTGAACCGGAACAGTCCGAGACGGAAAACACCAAGCTTGTCGTGCCGGGTAAGAGCGAGAAACCCGCTCCCCCGGTGGCGAAGCCCGTCACTCAGAAAACCGAGAGTCCTGTCAAGGCCACCGAACCGCCCAAGACAAGCGAGGAGAAAAAGGCCGTGACCTCCAAGATGGCAAACAAATTTCCCACCAACAACGGTACCTCGACCGGCACATCGGGCACCTCCGGAGCCGGAGGGGTCGGTGTAGGCATATCGGGCAGCGTATCGGGACGCACGTTCAAGGGCTGCCCCAAACCGAGTGTTGAGTTGCAGAACAAGGTTGTGGTCGAAGTGCGCGTCACTATCGATGCCAACGGCCGTGTGACGGCAGCCACCGCCCGCAGCAAGTCAGGCAAAGCCTCCGCGGCCATCCTCCGGGCCTGCGAGCAAGCCGCCCGTTCCGCCCGCTGGAGCGAGGACAAGGACACCCCCACCGCCAAAGGCACCCTGACCTTCACCATCACCCCCCGCTGACACAAGCATATCATATATAATTATAACTGTCCGATAAAAATTTTTATCGGACAGTTATAATTCTCAATAAGTTTTATCTGACAGTGATAATTAAGGTTTGCGTAACAAAACTCTCTTGCCATCGACGATAAAGATACCACGCAGATCACCCTGATTTGGCACGCGGCGACCGCTCAAGTCGTAGACCCCGTCAATGGATGTTGGCGCAGATATGGATTCGACCCCATTGCTACCCGAAACAGTCCAAGTGAACGTAAGTGCCGATGCATCGCGTTCCCACCAATCAAATGAGAAAAATCCTGCGGGAATGGAGAGCGTATACGTCCCCCAAGCCGAAATGGATTCCGGCAACGTGAGAAGGAGCACGTTATCAGTGTCGGTGTAAGAGACACAGTTAGCATCCACCCGCATCACTTCGTCTCCATTCTCCTTTTTTATAATGCCCTCTACTCCGTAATTATAGAGTGCCATTTCTTCATCAGGGAAAGTAAATAAAATCTCTGAGAGAGTTTCTACTGTAGCTCCGTCGACCGGGTCGGTTATGCAATTTGTATGACCGGAAGGTGCGTTGTAGATAGTATATCGATAGAAGAGATTAGGATTACAGCGACCATCCTCCATATCATCGTAATACCAATCATCATTACCGAACGACGCCACGTTGATACGCAACTCGTAGCTACCGTTGGCAGTCACAGGCTCAGCGAGAGTCACGGTGATATCGCCAGTCCAGGAAGCCTCGATAGTGGCGATATCGCTCACACGTTTCTCTGTCAAAAGGTTATATAATCCCCCATAATCTTCTGAATCAGTATTCTCATAATAATCGCCTTCGCCAAAAGAAAGCACGAACGCATGCAGTTCATTCAAGGTAGTGCCAGCCTCAGGACTTACCGATACTGGTATCATATCAGGATGCACCTCATCAGGAAGATTGACGTACTTCCACACGGGTACAAGCTGATAGTTGCCTTGGCTTGCCTCACAGATAGCCATAAAGGGGTCGGCCTCGGGATCATCCATATCTACCCACCCGGCAAACGGTGTGTAATCGCGGTAGTTACATTCCGGAAGAGCCACATCTGTTCCTTTCGGATAATAATGAGTCTGATTCGGCTGTATTTGCGTCCCTTCCGGCAAGTTGTAGTTGATCCAGTAAGTATCCGGGATAGCCCATTTCTCATCAAGAACAATCGCTCCGCCATCTACCACGCCTTCGGGAAGCACGGTAGTTGCAACCTCCATATCATCGGGGTCCTCGGGTGAAACCCATATCACATTGTTGAAACACCGGGCTGAAGTGTTGTTGCCGGCATATATGGCACCCCCGGTGAGAGTGAAGACTCCTTCTACCTCGTTGCTTACCGGTTCGAAACCCTTGTCACCTCCTACGATTGTACCGCCTGTCATGTATACGTAACCCGTATTTAGCACAGCGAGTCCGCGTGCAGATCCGTTCAGGCGACCGCCCTCGATATAGACATTGTCGATATATTTGCCGACTTCTAATACAGAACCCATACCGGTGGTGGTGTAAGTGCCGCTTTCTATAATAAACGAACCGGCGCTTTTAATGAAGAAGAGCGGGTGGCGGTCAGTGACAATCATTTCGCCGTCACCATCGGGGGCATTATCGCAGACCACGACATTTGCTGTGCCTATAGCAGCCAAACCCTGACGACCGAACACTATCTTATGACCGTTGAGGTCAATCCGACAATCCTCTGATATTTTAAGGATTTCCTCATAATCGGTCTCCAGGTCGGCTACAAAACGGATTAGAGTCTCCTTATTTTCTAATGCTGTGGCAAGAGCCTCGGCATCAGAAATCTCAACCCAACCGTCTGCCGGTTCCGGAGCAGCGGCCATACCGGCAAACGAACCTGCCAATATACCCGCGAGAAGTAAAAATTTTTTCATAATAGAGCGTTATAGACCTTGCGTCAAAATCGGGCAGAAAGGGTAGCCCAGATATACTTTAGCAAGGGAAGGTTAATTATTTGACGCCAAAGTTAGAAATAATTTACTTAATCTCCGACAATTTCTCCTGCCCAAATGTCTGATTTCACGAAAAGAGACACCTGTGATTTGTAATTTGCTATTACTCTGATAATTATCGACGACATCATTTCGATGCCGCGATATATTGCAACGGTGTTACTCCCGTGATTTTCTTAAATACCGATGTGAAATGGGTGCGCGATTTATAACCCACTTTCTCAGCTATCGCCTCGATGGTCAATGTCTTTTTGAATTCGGGCGATAACAGCATTGAGCAGGCATTCTTAACCCTTGCCTCAGCCAACAGGTCGCTGAACGACTTATCTAACGATTCATTCAGGAGTGTTGACAGATACCTCGGTTTCGTGCCTACTATATCAGCCAATTGGGTTATAGAAAAGGCATTGTCGAATATCTGATGAGATTCCGCGAATACCTCCCCGACGGCTCCGATTATTCTTAGTCGCTCCTCCTCATCCACCGGCAGCTGGATGCGTTTTCCCGTGGTCTCGCCTATCTCTTCTTCCGGCATAGACTCCAACCGGCTCTTTAGCATCGAGATGGTTTCTTCGTATTCTTTCCTAATACGGGCATTAATTTCTTCAGCCTTTACAGAAGCCTTATGCCGCTCCACAAGATCATGGTGGCTGCGAGATAGCCGACGGTTGCGCTGCAGAATATACAGCAGCAGGATTACAACCAACGCAGAGGCCACGCTTAATATCCATATCACCGTCAGTCGATACGCATGATGCATGCGTTCCTCGGCTATCAGCAGATTTAGTTTGTCAACTTCGGCGTTTGTCTCTGCAATCTTGATATTGTTAAATACTCTGCCGGAATGCAATTTTTCATTCTCCTCGTAGGCGCGCAACCACATCCGTTGAGCCGTGATGGAGTCGCCGTGTGTCTGTGCCACGACTCCGAGGCCGCGGTAAATACGCGGAAGACGGTCGTCCATATTACTGGCAACCGCCAACTGCAGCGCGCTGTCGAGGATCATGCGGGCGCTGTCGGTCAAGTGGCGCTTGTTATACAGGTTGGCCAACGTGAGAGCATGATCCACCACATACCGTATCGAGTCTTGATTGGCATCGATAAAGTTCCCGGCATCCAGCATAAGGGAGGTGGCCGTCCTTAAATCCCCCCTTCGCATTATCTGCAACGCTTTGCACATAGCCTTACTATACCTCCCCATCGGTATATCGTAGACGGGTAATTTATCAAAAATCTTTAGCGAGGGTTCTATCTCAGCCACCATATCATTTACCATAGCACTGTTGGCCAAATCATTAAACACCATCAACTGCATCACCCGGCTTATTTCTGTGTGCTTTCCGGCCGCGTAGCGCATGGCGAGATTATACAGCTCAATAGCCTTGGCCGAATCGCCGAAATCATCGTAGACCTTCGCTATGTTGTCAAGCACTCCAGCAAGGATATCATACTCTTTCGCCTCTTCGACTATCTTACGCGCACGCAGCAGATATGGGTAAGCCCTTTCGGGATCATTCTTTAAAAATAGATATATGTAACCGATGTTATTCAGGGCTTTAGCATATTCGCGCAGGCTATTTCCTTTTAGCTTCTCCTCGCCTTTCGATACCGCCATAGCGTAATATGTCAAGGCTTCGTCGTAGCGCTTTTGCTCAAGAAGCTTGTATCCTGCGGCGGTGAGTTTCTCTATGGGAAGCGACATGCCTTTTGCCAATACCGAATCCCAATGAACGATCATTTCTCCTGCCCCGCCGCAATACTCCTTAGAATTGCCAGCATATATCACCGTTCCCGCCGCCATCAACACGACAAGCCATAGAAATCTTAATATATGGTCACGATGCCTCCTCATACTTACTAATCTCCTGCAAAAGCAAGCAAAAAAATCCCTAAGTTTTCATTCACGAAACGAACATACGCTTCTTTGTTTTTCTATGTCAATAACAGACTACTGTCTATCAGTTGGCAAATTTACATAAAAATCTTGACAGTTTTACACCGGCAGAATAAAAAAACAAGGCCGGTTCGTTTTTTGTCCATAGATACGTACTCTTAGCAACAATTTTTGTATTTTTAAGGGATAATATTTACTTAATCCTCATGAATATGGATGCAAAAAAAATCATAGCCGATCTTGATGTCCCCAAAGTTAGCATATTTCCTGGTCTCACGCAAGCAGATGGCTCAATTATTTTAGAAAAACCTACGGAAATGCATATAATTAAAAATTTACAACGGTTCTTAATTCTTAGAAGTTGTTTAAACTAATTTTCAACATCTACTTAAGGTTATTAATTCACAATTTACAAATACCTAAATCGCCCCATTACCTACAAGTTCTATTATCACAACTATATTTCTCCATAAGAATAACGTACTAAAATCAAGTAGGAGGTAAACACATCTGATCAGTGTCTACCTCCTACTTTACTATACTAAGGAGCTATTGCCGACAGGACAAACTGTCTTGTCGGAATTAGGCGCCGTATTTGGCGAAGTCGGCGTTGAGCATGTCGCCGGTCTCCATCAGGGCCTGGTGAAGGGCGAAGGCTGCGGGAAGATGGTGGGGAGTATGACCGCCGTTCTTCTGCGCGAGCTTCAGGTAATCCCACATCAGTTCCTTGTACATCGGGTGAACGCAGTTCTCGATGATGGTCTCTGCCTTCTGACGCGGATCTTTGCCACGGAGGTCGGCAACACCCTGCTCTGTTGCGAGAATCTTCACTGAGTGCTCGCTGTGGTCGAGGTGCGATACCATCGGCACGAATGTCGAGATCTTGCCACCCTTCTGGATTGAAGGACAGGAGAAGATCGAGAGGTACGCGTTGCGGCTGAAGTCGGCCGAACCACCGATACCGTTCATCATCTTTGTGCCGAGAACGTGGGTTGAATTCACGTTACCGAAGATGTCGGCCTCAAGCGCGGTGTTCATCGCGATAAGTCCGAGTCGACGCACGATCTCGGGGTTATTCGAGATCTCGCCCGGACGCATCACAACTTTGTCGCGGAAGTAATCGATGTTGTCCATGAAGCGGAGCATCGCGTCGTCGCTGAAAGTGAGCGCGCATGTCGAGGCGAACTTACACTTGCCTTCCTCCATGAGCTTCATCACGGCATCCTGGATAACCTCGGTGTACATCTCGAACTGCGGAATCTCAGGATTCTCACCAAGTCCGTAGAGAACGGCGTTGGCAACGTTGCCCACACCCGACTGGATGGGAAGGAATTCCTTGGGAATCTTACCGTTTCTCAGCTCTGAAGCGAGGAAGTTGCAGATGTTCTCACCGATACGTGAGGTCAGCTCATCGGGCGCTGTGAAAGGTGCGATGCTCTCCGAAGCGTTCGACGGAACCACGCCGACAATCTTCTTCGGGTCAATCTTCAGAATCGGCGAACCGATACGGTCACTCGGCTTGTAGATAGGTATCTCGCGACGGTGAGGAGGATCCAGAGGAATGTAGTTGTCGTGGAAACCACTGAATGAGTTGTGGTAGTAACTGCTGTACTCGATGATCACCTTCTTGGCAAGCTGGGCCACGGTGGGAGCCATACCGAGTCCGGCACCGAGAATAATCTTGCCATTGGGGCTCATCTCCGTAGCCTCGATGATAGCCACATCGATGTCTCCGTAGAAACCGTAACGCAGATCCTGCGAGAGGTGACTGAGGTGAAGGTCCGAATAATGGATGCCGTCGCCGTTCACAAGCTTGCGACAGTCCTTGTGGCTCTGGTAGGGCACACGGACTCCGATTGCATCGGCTCGCGACAGCTCGCCGTCGACGTGATCGTTGGTTGACGCACCGGTGTACAGGTTGACTTTGAAAGGTTCGCCTTTTTCATGGAGGGCTTTGGCTTTCTCGGCCAGCGCCACCGTTACTACTTTTGGCGTTCCCGAGGCGGTGAAGCCGGATAATCCGACATTATCGCCATTTTTTATCACACTGGCGGCCTCTTCTGCTGAAATAAATGGAATGCTCATTTGTAACGTTTAGATTTAAATGGTAAATTTGCACAAAATTAATAATTTTATGCAATCCACACTAACGATGGACCCATTTTTTTTACCCGATACCCGAAAAAAGTGCACAATTCTCAAAAAAGTGCGCATTGAAACCTACGGATGCCAGATGAACGTGGCTGATTCGGAGGTTGTGGCGGCCATGATGGCGCTCGCCGGTTATGAGCCGACGGAGAACGACAACGAGGCCGCTGCCGTTCTTCTCAACACCTGCTCGATCCGCGACAACGCGGAGCAGAAAATCCATTCGCGCCTCAATTATTGGAACGCTATCCGGCGCAAGTCGGGCCGCAATGTGATCATCGGCGTGATCGGCTGCATGGCCGAACGCCTCAAGCAGGACCTGATCGACACATATGGTGTTGACCTCGTGGCCGGACCTGACGCTTATCTCGACCTCCCCAACCTGGTGGCGGCTGCCGAGACTGGGCAACCGGCCATAAACATCGACCTGTCCACGTCAGAGACTTACCGCGACGTGGTGCCGCGACGCCTCGGAGGTGCCGGAGCCGTGGGTGGCTTCATCTCGATAATGCGCGGCTGCAACAATTTCTGCTCATATTGCATCGTGCCTTATACCCGTGGACGTGAACGTTCGCGCGAACCGCAGAGCATTCTCCGCGAACTCGCCGACCTCCACTCACGCGGTTTCAAGGAGGCCACGCTGTTGGGACAGAACGTTAACAGTTACTCTTTCACCGATTCCGAATCGGGCGAGACAGTCGATTTTCCCGCCCTTCTCGCCATGGTTGCCGAGGCCGCGCCCGACATGCGAATCCGCTTCACCACCTCGCACCCCAAGGATATGAGCGACCGCACGCTCGAAGTCATCGCAGCCCATCCTAACCTTGCCCGTCATATCCACCTGCCCGTGCAGAGCGGAAGCAATTCGGTGCTGAAGAACATGAACCGCAAGTACACCCGCGAGTGGTATCTCGACCGCGTGGCTGCAATACGTCGCATTCTTCCTGACGCCGGTCTCTCGACCGATATGTTCACGGGCTTCTACAATGAATCGGAAGAGGATTTCCAGGAAACGCTCTCGCTGATGCGCGAGGCCGGATTCGATTCGGCTTTCATGTTCAAGTATTCGGAGCGTCCCGGCACGCTCGCATCGCGCGAGATGCCCGACAATGTGCCTGAGGAGGTCAAGATTGACCGCCTGAACCGCATGATTGCATTGCAGAATGAATTGTCGCGCGAGAGCAACCGCCGCGACATCGGCCGCGAGTTCGAGGTGCTTGTGGAAGGTCCCTCCAAGCGCAACCCCGAGGAGTTCTTCGGCCGCACTTCGCAGAACAAGGTCGTTGTCTTCCCCCGTGGCGAAGTCAAGCCGGGCGATTTCATCCGCGTCCGCGTACACGACGCTTCATCCGCCACGCTCCTCGGCGAAATTATCAAGTAACGGTTACATGCCGCTACCCTCCGATTGACTCCAGCCAATCCTCCTCTGGATTTCCTGCGGGCTGCTCAACCTGCTTCTCTTCCGTATCTCTGCGGTCGGCAGGTGCCGGAGGGGCGGTCATATCAATCTCTGTAAGTTCATAGGCTTCCGGATCTCTTTCTCCGGAAGCCTTTTTAAGTTCCTCGACTTTGGCACGCAGCCGCGCTATCCGCTGCTCGTATTGCTCTTTGAGCCGTTCGAAGCGGCTAAGCACGGTCTCGAATTGTTTTATCTGCTGTTCTGTATCTTCCCGCTCGTCAAGTTCGGCGCGGACTTCGGCCAACTGGTTACGCAGCCTTGCCACCTCGGCGGTCAGTTCATCGTTACGTTGTGAAAGCGAATCGTTCAGTCCTGCAAGTCTGTCATGCCGTGAGCGCAGGTTATCCCCCGCATCACGCAGATCCGCCATCTCCCGGTTGCAGGCTTCGAGCTCTCCGGCAAGCCGGTTGCACTCACCCGCGAGCCGGGCGTTCTCCGCACGCAGAGGCTCCTCTTTAGCGGCATGTTCCTCAACCACCTTTTCCAGGTCAGCCATAACACGCCCTGCAACCTTCGGATGCAACCATATCTTCCAAGCCGAAAAACTCATCTATACTTTATCAGCTTATTATTTATCAGCTATATTTTATCAGCCGGTTATTTTGATTTGAAGACTACGCCTTTGGATTTGCGGCCGTTGATGGCGATGGTCAGCGGTTCGTCGAAGCGGACCACTTTCAGCCATTCGGTCTCGCGCTCTGCGGGGAGCGAAGCGAGGTATTCGTTGTCGATGTATCCGTTGCCGGCCCCAGGGTCTACTGTGAAGTAACCCGTACCGAACGAGGTCAGATTCTGGAAGAAGTGCGTGCCCTGCGACGGCTCAACCCGGAATCCGGGCATCGCCGACTCCACTATGAGCCGCGCTCCGGCTATCTGCGCCCAACGCACCGGGATTCCCAACGACGGGTCTGAAGTACCCCACCGTCCCGGACCGATGAGTATATACGGCTCTCCGGCGGCTGTCATCTCCTCGTTTATCTTGCCGACCTCCTCGGCTATGTCGCGGGTGCGCAGCGTGTCGAAAGCCTCGGGCTTGACATAGACGGCATATCGCACTCCATCCATCATTCCGTGGCCGAGAGCGGCATCTGAACGCACCAATACCTCACTGTCATCCACTTCGGTTATGGAGTCGTCGAGCATCTCCTTCTGGTCCACAATCGGACGGATCTGCAACCAGTAGACTATGCCCCGGTGGCCGTCTTCGGTCGGCTTCGGAAATATGTTACCGGCAAATTCAATCTCCACCGGACGCCCCATCTCGTACTGACCGGTACGGAGCATGAACTCCGATATTTTCGCCAGCGGGAACTTGTCATGTTTAAGCACGTTGGCGAAGGTGACGAGCTTGCGACCCGGACCGAATTCGTTGTCGCGGATCACCCTGTCGTTCACATCGAATGTAGAGACGAGGTATTTCAGAGCACCGGTCTTGAATGCGTCGGCCACGGGCACTTTCACAATATTGAATGTGTCGTCGGGCGTGAATTCGCAGTCTTCCTGACCTGTCAGCGGCAATGCGTTGAGATATGTCTGGGTGTCGCGCAGGGCAAGCTCAAGGGTCGATGTCTGGAGAACCTTGTCGGGATGCGATGGCGAGAAACGCAACGCCTTTCCACCATCCACTATATATGAACCGAGTCCGGCTGCTACCTCGACTACACCCTCCTCGCTCTTCTCATCTCCTACGGGATAGTAGTTGAGCGAGCGGCCCACTCCGGAGAACGACGGATAGTAGAAGCCCCCATGGTCTTCTCCTACCACGCTCTGAAGTATTACGGCCATCTTCTCCTGGTCTATGACGTTGCTCGTGGCGTTCATGTATGCCTTTGAATCGGCGAAGAACACCGAAGCGTAGACAGCCTTCACGGCATCGCAGAGCATGTTGACACGGCTCGCGGCATCGTCTCCGTATGGCACCATATAGGTGCTGTATATTCCGGCGAAGGGCTGGTAGTGCGAGTCTTCTATCAGCGAGGAACTGCGCACGGCCAAGGGCCGCTTCACGACCTCGAAAAACGCTTCAAGGTCTGCCCGCACCTCCTCTGGAAACTCGGCGGCGAGGAACCGTCTCAGAATCTCCTGGTCGGGCAGGTCGGACAGCGCTGTCGGATACAGGTTGTTGCGGTCCATGAACTCGTCGAATATGTCGGTGCATATCACGAGCGTGTGGGGGATCGTAATCTGCACCCCCTCGAAGTCCTCACAGACGGGATGACGCTTGATTATCTGGTCCACAAATGCAAGACCGCGCCCTTTGCCCCCTAAGGAGCCTTGGCCTATGCGCGCGAAGTTACTGTAGTCGTCGTAGGTGTCTTTGTGGAACACGGCCACGACTCCACGGTTTTTCATGCGGCGGTATCGCACGATTGTCTCGAACACCAGCCGGCGCACATTGGGAGCGTCGGCTATGTCGTCGAACTTGAATGTGCGCAGCACATCGGCAATCGGGAACAGTGCGCGTGAGTAGAGCCAGCGGCTTATGCAGTTGTTGCTGCAATAGTATTGCAGCAGGTCATCCGGTATCTCGAATATCTTATGCTGAAGTTCTTTCAGGTTACGGATACGCATCATCTCGCGCCCGTTGCCTGAGTATTTGACCACAAAGTCACCGAATCCGAACATGTGCGACACGGCCTCCCGCAGGTCGAGGGGAAGCGTCTTGGAGTTTTTGTCGAGGAACACGTAACCGGCCTCCTCGGCTTTCGCACGGTTGTCCGACTCGGCACTCTCCATTATGACGGGAGCGTAGGGACGTTTGCGGTGAAGGTACTCTGCGAGCGCCATTCCGGCATCGGGGTCTTTCTCTCCGTTGCGCGGGAATCGGGCATCGGTCACGAGTCCCATTATGTTGTCTCCGTAGCGGTCTATCAGCGCGGTCGCCTCTTCATAGTCGCGGGCCACGAGCACCTTGCTGCGGCCGCGCATACGGAGCATCGACTCATGCTCATTAAGCGCCTCGGTCGAGAACACCATCGACTGCTTGAGCAGAAATTTGAAGAGGTATGGCAGTATCGAGCTGTAGAACCTGATTGAGTCCTCCACAAAGAGTATGGCCTGCACGCCGATCTCGTTCAGGTCGTGGTCGGCGTTCATCTTATCTTCAATCAGCTTGATGATGGCCACTATCAGGTCAACGTTGCCGAGCCAAGAGAACACGTAGTCAACACCGCGCAAATCCTCGTTGGCTATGCGACGCCGCACTTCGTTTGAGAAAGGCGTGAGCACCACAAACGGAATCTCCGGATAGAGTTCGTCTATGCGGACTGCTTCCTGGAAGGTCTCGCTTATGTCCACGCCGGGCATCGCTATGATGAGGTCATAGCTTTTCGAGGCCAGCTCGGCATATGCCTCGGCATAGTTGGCCACTTTAGTGAAACGTGGCGCCGAAGAAAGGTTCAGCGCCACGTATTCGTTATATACCTGCTCCTCCACACGTCCATCCTCCTCAAGCATGAACGCATCGTAGGGTGTAGCGATGAGAAGCACATTGAATATGCGCTTCTGCATCAGGTCCTGGAATGCCGTGTCTTTCAAATAGAGACGGCTCAGCATCGTATCGTTTACACTCTTCATATCCCCACAGTTTTTGGGTGTAATCTGTTACCCACCCGGTCAGGGCGGATGGAATTATTATTTGCCCTCCTCTTCCTCTTTCATCTTGGCAAGGAATGCATCGAGCGCGCCGGTCATTGACTTGTGCTCCGATGTCGGGGCCTCGATGTCAACGCGGAGGTCTGCGTCCTGGATGGCCTTTACAGCTGTCGGGCCGAACGCACCGAGGTAGATGTATTCCTTATCCTGCTTGAAGTCTGGGAAGTTCTTCTTCAGGGCCTCGATACCGGCCGGGCTGAAGAAGAGCAGCACATCGTAGTCGAACTCCTCGCCGGGCTGGAAGTCGTTGCTTACGGTGCGGAACATCACGGCTTTGGTCACATCAAGACCATGAGCCTCAAGGAGCGACATATCCTCCTTGTGAACATCCGACACGGGGAAGAGCAACTTCTCCTTGCTGTTCTTGTCGAGGGCGGCGAGAAGAGCACTGTCGTTGAGCTTGCCGGTTGCGCCGAATGAGATCTTGCGCTTGCGGTAGACTATATATTTCTGCAGGTAGAGAGCTATGGCCTCGGTGGTACAGAAATAGCGCATCGTGTCGGGTATCTTGACACGCATCTCCTCGCAGAGACGGAAGAAATTGTCGATTGCAGCGCGTGATGTGAATATCACGCCGGTGAAGTCCGCAAGGTTTACCTTGGCCTGACGAAACTCTTTCGCTGTCAGTCCCTCGGTCTTGATAAAGGGGCGGAACACCATCTCGACATCATATTTCTTCGCAATGTCATAGTACGGAGACTTATCTCCTGCCGGTTTTGGTTGTGAAACAAGTATCTTCTTAATCTTCATCTGTTTCCTTATTTTTTGCCACGTCGTTTACAACGCGCTCCCCGTGCATATCACGACAGCGGCGACGTAAGCCAATATTAGGGGTACAATTTCTAAACTGCAAAGGTAGTACAAAAAAAGCAACCACGACGAAATTTGAGTGAAAAAAATGCGAAATCCCTTGTACAGGAACACGATTTTTCCGAAAATGAACACCGCAGCAGCAATTATGAGTAGTATCCGGTTCCATTCCGGATAGGTGAGTGTGAGCAATGCCAGGGGGAACAGGGCCACGGTCTCCAGCCCGTATGAGGCGGAGGCTCCTTTTACCCAGAGTTGGGTCTGGCGTCGGTCGGAGAACACGTTTCCGACCACCCAGTAGGCGATTGTCATGACGAGGAGGTAGACTCCGGCAACGGCGGCGCACAGTCCTATGCCCTGCGCCTGCGTGACGGCTATAGATATGCTTCCGGCTATCCCTGTCGGCACTGTCATGCTGACCAGACTCCAGAGCAGCACACCGGCACATGCCACCCAGAGCACGTTGAGCAGGAACAGCAGTGACGTCTCCTTCACGGTGTCGTCAAATGCGTTGTGGCGTAACCGGGTGTCCGTAAGGTCTGCCGTCAGTGCCTTGATATATCTGGAATTCCCTTTGAATTTTATGCCTATCACGCAGAAGAGCAACGCGAGCACAAGATATATCCACGACATTCCGTCGGAGGTACTCGTCTTCGTCGCAGGTGAGTTCTTCCCGATATATTCCGAAGCGGGGTTTATGAGGATTATGCCCCCTTTCTCCTCTCCGGGAATTGTGCGCACGGCGACACTGTCGGTCGCCAGACTGTCAGCGGCGAGGCCTTGTCCGGCTATGCTGTCGGTTGCGGCCTGCGATGTGGATGCCGTAGCGGTCTGCGCGACACCGGTGTAGGGATAGGCCAGAAGGGTCGGAACACCATGGCTGGCTTTGACAACAGGCTTCTGCACCCCTTTCACGGCCTTGGGAGCCTTGGGCTGTTCCTGCGTGTGTGCGGTCACAGTCTCCTCTACCGTCACTGGTATGACGATTTCGTTCTCTGTCTGCCACACGGTGGTGGTGCGTGTCGAATCCTGCATCTCCATCTCTATACTGTGTCTGTTTTCTTGCTTCTTGTCTATCTGACGTTTTTTATTTTATCCAGCCTTTCTCCTTATACCATCTCACGCTCTCGTCGATGCCTTCGGCAAGTGGCGTTGTCGCCTCGAATCCGAAGTCTTCGCGTGCCTTGGATGTCGAGCAGTTCCAGTTGCGCTGTCGCATTATGCGGAATTTATCGCGGTTGAGCGTCGAGGGCTTCATGGTCAGCACTCCGATTTTCTCGGCCACGGCACACACCGCGCCAACCGTCCAGAGCGGTAACCGCACGGGCAACACAAAGTGCTTGCCGAGCGATTTCATGACCAGTTTGCGGAACTCGCGCTGTGTGTAGGCACATGGTTCCGCTATGTGGTAGGTCTCTCCGGCCGGAGCCTTGTCGAGTGCGTCGAAAACGGCTCTCGCCAGATCGGCTGCGAAAATGAAGGTGAGCATCTGTTTTCTGTAACCGACCCCGAAGTCGAAGCCTTTCTTGATTGACTCTATCATCAGGAAGTAGTCATGGTCCCAGGGCCCGTATATGCCGGTTGCCCGGAATATGATGTACGGTATGCCTGCCGTGGCGAGCCATAGCTCTGCCTTGAGCTTCGAAGCGCCATAGCGGGTGTTCGGGCGAGGTATCATATCCTCTGTGTATGGTGCATAGGTTTTCTCGGCTTGTGCGCCCAACACGGAGAGGCTGCTTATGTAGAGAAGTTTCGCCGGCACTTTGTCTGCCTGGTGCAACGCGCCTGTGAATGCCCTCAGATAGTCGTAGTTTATACGGTTGAAGTCTGCATAACGGGTCACCTTGGTTGCGCCGAGGTTGTAGACCACATAGTCCCACCGCGCGTCGGGCAGCGCCTCACGCATGGTCCTCGACAATGAGGCGGGGGTATCGAAGTCGAACTCCACGAAGTGTATCCTCGGGTCTGTCAGACGTTCGCGCGATGTTGTCGAGCGGATTCCGGCCCAGACCTCGTATCCCCGGCGTAACGCCTCGTCCACAAGGTAGCCTCCGACAAATCCTCCGGCTCCTACTATCAGTACCCGGAGTCCTTCTCCGTCGTTTATGGTCTTTTCCATTTTTCTTATTTCAACACTTCAAATTCGTATCCCTGCTCTTTCAACCATTCTATGCAACGCGGCAAAGCCTCGCGAAGTTTATCCACGCTCTTCAGCGAGTCGTGGAAAACAATGATTGAGCCGGGCCGGGCATAGCGGCGCACGTTTCTGAACACACGCTCGGCATCGACATATTTGCTGTAGTCACGCGTCACGAGGTCATACATTATGATTTTGTAGTGGCGGCTCAGCACAGCTTTCTGCCCGAATCGCATCCAGCCGTGGGGCGGACGCAGCAGGTCGCTGTCTATGTACCCGGCCGCCTCTCTCACATCGCGTATGTACCGCCGCGCCCAGACTCTCGAACCGTCGAGATGGTGCATCGTGTGGTTGCCGGCACGGTGGCCCCGACGCATGATGTCGGCGTATAGTTCCGGATATTTCCGCACGTTATCACCGACCATGAAGAATGTGGCCTTTATGCCGTACCGGTCAAGCAGGTCGAGCAGCCAGGGAGTACACTCCGGTATCGGGCCGTCGTCGAATGTTATATAGACAGTCTTGCGGCCATCTCTCTCTTTTATGCGGAACACACCTTTCAGGAAAGTCTTTCTGAAAAATTTCGGAGGACTCTCTATCCATGGGCCTACCACCCGGAGAAACATGCGCTCGATTCCGCTTATCTTCATTCTCTCGCCTCGTTAGGGGTGGTTGGCCTCGTATTGGTTGTAAAGCTTGCGGCTGCGCTCCATGTCAACCTTGCTGATGTCTGCGTTGGCCTTGAGGGTCTTCTCATCTATCTGCTCTGCGTATTGGCGGTATGCCTCGAAGTAGATTGAGTCGATCAGAAGATCCTGCTGCGGCTGGGCTGCGTATTCCTCCGCGCTCATGCCGGCCAGTCTGTTCACTGTCGCCGCCGCGTCGGCAAGCTCTGCCACAAGGTCATCCTCGCTCACCCACTGGTTTACGTCTCCTCCCTGTTGCGAGGTCTGTCCGTAGGCGTTGTCGTAAAGACCTTTCAGCTCATCGAGGGTGAATCCGGCTTTCTTGGCTATCGCCTCCACTTTCTTCATGTCTCCGCCGTAGGTCTTGTACATCTCTGCGAAGCGGTAGAACTGGTAGGGTATCAGGCGCGACTCAAGTGTGAGCGAAGCGTTGCCGAAGCGCATGGAGATCGAGCGGTTGTATGCAAGATACTGTCCCATTCTCTCCATGGTCTTCTCCAGCTGGGTCGTGGCACGCTCCAGAGCTTTCTTGTCACCGAGACGCTGTCCGGCACGTCCGTAGATCTCAGGCAAAACCATGGCGTTCGATACGCTCAGCGACCATGTGCTCTCGGGCAGTTTGGTCGCCATCAGGTCTGCCACTTCAAGTGCCTTGCGGTATTTCTCCTTGGCCTCGGCTTCTTTGCCGTCTGCGGTCAGCAGGTCTCCTTCGTAAAGGAATTCTGAAGCCACGTCGAGCATCGAGGTACGCGTGGAGATGAGCATACGGCGTGCGGTCTCGTCAAAGTAGGGAGCGTCGGCATTGTCAGCGCCACCCCATTTGTATTTCTTGACCACATCGTATGCACGGTCGTTGCGTGCGGGAAGTCCCTCCTGCATGGTGGGAACAAGCTGGTGTGTCATGCCTACACCGCGCATGTAGTTGGTGAGACCGAGATGATATTCGTCGCCGACGGTCATACACCAGTAGATGGGACGCGGCCACCCTTCGGCTGCGTTGGTGGCTATGATGTCGAGCATCAGCAGCTCGCTGAGGGTGACGTAACCGTGGCTGCGCACCGATGGTGCGTTCGCGAGGTCTATCACAATCTCGTTAACAAGCTGGGCGGTGTCCTGAGGCGCGATGAGTCCGCGCTTCACGACGGCCTCTTTGTCAACCGGTATCGACACCACGCTCGAAGGCAGCATCGGATAACCGTAGCTGTTGTCACGGCCTCCGCCGCTGTAGATGTATTTAAGGCTCGTCAGCAAGTCTGCCGGAGCACGGTCTGTGCCGGGAAGCACCACATCCATGTTGCCGTATGCAATGTCTTTAGGCTGTGCCGTTAAGTGGATTGGAGCTGCAGAATATGTCTGCTTGCGCATCTGGTTCGCATACCAGTCTGAGGCGAGGTAGCTGAGGTTGACTATCTTCACATCAGGACGGACACCTTCCACCTCCTGTGCATACCAGAGGGGGAATGTGTCGTTGTCGCCGTTGCAGAACACTATCGCGTTCGGTTCTAGGCTCTCCAGATAGTTGATTGCGTAGTCGCGTGCTGCCGTTCGGCCGCTGCGGTCGTGGTCATCCCATGTCTGGCTGACCATCTGTATCGGTATCACGAGTCCGATAACAACCGCCACAATAGCTGCGTAGAGCTGGTTGCGGCTATCTTTCGGATTCTCGTCTGTGAGGTTGGGATTCTGCTCGTCAAGCTCACTGACAGGAATACCAAGTCTTTGGCTCTCCGCATTCACTTCATCCACACTCTTGACCTCCGGCTTCTGACGCTTGCCGAGAAGTATGGTCACGAGCTGCCAGAGTCCGGCAACACCCATACCTATCCAGATGGCATAAGCGTAGAATGAACCTGCATAAGCGTAGTCTCGCTCACGCGGCTGCATCGGAGGCTGGTTAAGATAGAGCACAATCGCGATTCCTGTCATGAAGAAGAGGAAGAACACAACCCAGAACTGCTCCACACCACGCTTGCCGGCAAATGCCTGCCATACGAGTCCTATGATACCGAGTATCAGAGGGAGCATGTAGAATTTATTATGACCCGGATTGTTCTTGCCGAGATCATCTGGAAGGAGCGACTGGTCGCCGAGGCGCGGATTGTCGATGAAGGGTATTCCGGAAATCCAGTTGCCTGCATCGAGCTCACCCTGCTGGTTGAGCACGTCGTTCTGGCGTCCGGCGAAGTTCCACATGAAGTAACGCATATACATGTGGATAAGCTGGTAGTTGAAGAAGTAGGCAAGGTTCTGCGCGTAGGTAGGACGGTAACCTATCTTCTGCGGATAGCTGACCGTGCCGGTCACCTGATTCACGTACGGTTCTCCTTGAAGGTCGAGCTCCGGAATCTTATCGCCGGTTGCCTCGTCGATAGCGTAGATTTCCTTGAGGTTCGCGGGCATTGTGTCAAGATTCACCCAGTTCTGGTAGTATGACCTGTGCATACGGCTGTAGATACGGGGGAAGATCATGTTGAGCTCGGGATTCATCTTGATCTCGGGCTTGTAATCACGCTTCACGTAATAGTCTCCGCCACGCTCTGCAAGTTTGCGGTTATTGTCAAGTTCCCCTTCGTCAAGGAAACCATATTCCGACCGTGTCTCAGCCCCTTGCACACCTTTGGCATATATTGGCTTGCCCGCATTTACAACCGAGCCATAATACGGCTGCGAGAGAATCACCGGCGAACCATCCTCGTAATATGTCACGGTGTCATTGACCACCTGCTCAAGTTTCTTCTGCTGGCCGCTGTAGAGTGTTTCTCCGTAGAGAAGCGGAGTGTCTCCATACTGCTCGCGGTTCAGATAGGTCGCGAGGTCAAACACGTTGTCGGGAGAGTTCTGGTTCATCGGCGTGTCCGCGCTCGAACGGATAAGTATAAGCGCATAGCTCGAATAACCCACGAAGATCACAGCGATGCTCCACATTATTACGTTGAGCACGCGCAGCGAGACCCTGTTGAAATATTTGCTGAAAAGGAAAGCGGCAAGCACTGCTGCGAGAATCCAACCGAGCCACCAGCCGCTACCCATGAAGAGCATACCGCTCGCCAGGACGGCAAGGAAGAATGAAATCTTTATCTGCAGCGGTGAACGCTGTGAGCGGATTTCATAGATAGCCCAGATAAAGAGTGCCGCCGTGATACATGCGTATGCCAAGGCTCCACTGTTGAAACTCATATGGAAGCCGTTGACAAACATCAGCTCGAACTGCTGCGCAATCTTGATGAAGCCCGGAACAAGGCCGAACAACACGAGCACTATAATTACAAATGAGATGAGAAGCGCAATGAGCGATTTCACCACATTCATATCCTTCCGCTTCCTGTAAGCGAACACAAGTACAATCGCCGGAATACAGAGCAAGTTCAGCAAGTGTACAGCGATGCTGACACCGATGATATAGGCAATCAGTATCAGATAACGGTCGGAACTGGGATTATCAGCCCTGTTCTCCCATTTCAGGATTAACCAGAAGACGAGTGCCGTACAGAAGGAGGAGAACGCATAAACCTCACCCTCGACAGCGGAGAACCAGAAAGTATCGCTCCAGCAATAAGCCAACGCACCGACGACACCGCTACCGATGATAACAAGATACTTCGACAGCGACAGCTCACTCTCTTGGTTGTCGCGGACTGTAAGGCGACGCACGAGGTGAGTGATAGTCCAGAAGAGAAGAAGAATAGTCAATGCACTGAGAAGCCCGCTCATGGCATTGACCATGAGAGACACAGAAGCATTGTCAGGAGCGAAATTAGCGAAGAACCGGGCGGTAAGCATAAAGATAGGGTTGCCCGGCGGGTGACCGACCTCAAGCTTGTCAGCCTGAATTATAAACTCACCGCAATCCCAATAAGAGGCGGTCGGCTCCAGAGTGAGCCAATAAGTGACGAGAGCGATGACAAAGACCACCCATCCGGTCACATTATTAACAAGATTATACTTACGGGAAATCATCAACTATGATTAATTCTTACAATTATCGATATATACTGACTCACCAATCCCTGAACCCGTAGCATCACACCCACAGGCAAGATTGATAAAAACCACAGGCAAAAGCCCATAGAATTTGCAAAATTAACGAATCCCCCCGACATTTGCAACCCCAACCAAAAAAATCTGACCCAAAGCCCTCCCAGCAGGCGCGACGGCAGCCCCCCACGCAAGCGCGACGGCTGCACTTACAGCAAGCGCGACGGTGGTCGCGCCACACCCGGCGAGCCAAGCTCGCCACCGAGACCAAGCAGCTCCCACACCCGAGCAGCGCAGCAACCCGAACGGACACCTCAGCAAGAGCGGAACCGAGGCCGCCCCGGCTCGAACAGACACCTCAGCCAGCACCCTCCGGGTCCCACCTTCACCAGGCCGGGGGCGAGCTTGGCTCGCCGGCTGTGCCGCGACCACCGTCGCGGGTAGGGGCCTCCACAAGGCCATCGGCGCGCTGGCCCAGCGGCTCCGTCCGGTACAGACAAAAAAAAGCCTCAGATCTCTCTGAGGCTTTGCAAGGTGGCGATTACCTACTCTCCCGCTTTCGCAGTACCATCGGCGTGATAAGGTTTAACTTCTCTGTTCGGAATGGGAAGAGGTGGAGCCCTTATGCTTTGATCACCTTAATATCGTAAAGAG
Organism: uncultured Muribaculaceae bacterium; assembly: GCA_910578385.1. Classification (GTDB taxonomy): domain Bacteria; phylum Bacteroidota; class Bacteroidia; order Bacteroidales; family Muribaculaceae; genus Lepagella. Next base: position 82,832 of record CAJTQV010000014.1, read on the forward strand.
ACTTGACACCGGAAGCGCGGGAACAAGTGGAAACCAGAGTCTCCGAGTCCAAAGGACTTCTTGTGTTTGTTTCGGTTTCTGTCCCGGACCTTGGTCCGGAACTGATTCCTTACACGGAACGTCGGGCAATTAGTACCGCTCGGCTGAACGCGTCACCACGCTGACACCTGCGGCCTATCTACGTCGTCGTCTTCAACGGCCCTTGAACG
>CAJTQV010000015.1 GCA_910578385.1 uncultured Muribaculaceae bacterium
AACTTTCGCTGCTTTGTCTTGGTAGCATTATGTCAATGTTCTCTTGCTTTTCCGGGCCTCAGACCTTCGTTTGAGTGTCGGTTTGTTTCCCGTTTGCGGTTGCAAAATTAGTGCGTTTTTTCGCGCTGTGCAAATTTTTTCGGAAGTTTTTCTGCTGAAAAACATATTTTCGGGTGTATGTGGCTGTAATTCAGCCGAATCAACAAATGTTAAAATATCTTTGGTTTTGTTAATGCAGGCGAACAAATTTGGCCGCTCGGGTGTGGGGGACCGCGTCCGCGACGGTGGTCGCGGCACAAACGGCGGGCCAAGCCCGCAAAAGACGGAGGGACATGCCCGCAAAAGACGGAGGGTAACGGACGGCAGGGACGGTGGGCGCGGGCACACGACATGGGGCGGTGGGTATGACGCAGCCCGCCGGGGGGGGTGGGCACGGCGGGCTGCGATATCTGAAATTGAAGCTCAAATCTGAGCTTCGGGGTAGCCAATGTGGGTGCTATCAGAACTGGAAGTAGATGAAGGGGGCTACTTCTTCGGTCATGAACTCGATTACGAGCTGGACGACTATAAGGAAAGTCAGCAGTTTTACTATCCAGGGTGATTTTATGAATATATACTGGACCCGGTCCGCTATGCGCTGGGGTATGAAATGGAATATAACGAGCGCTATCATCATTATGCACCACACCATGCGGGCCTCGAAGAACTGCGGAATCTGGGTCCACTGGAAATCCACAAATATGTTCTGTATAATAAGAACTGAATCCTCGAATGTAGCCGCCCGAAAGAAAACCCACAGCAGCGATACATATATAAATGTAATCGCCCAGAATATAAAAATGGTAAACCAATTGTCGGGTATGCGCTTCAATATCGGCTTGGATGCCTTGTGAACGGCAAGACCAACACCGTGCATGGCTCCCCAGAATACGAATTTCCAGGCCGCTCCATGCCAAAGTCCACCGATAAGCATTGTAAGGAAATTGTTAAGGTACGTTCGGAAGGTACCCTTGCGATTACCTCCCAGAGGTATATATACGTAGTCGCGCAACCATGATGACAACGATATATGCCATCTCCGCCAGAACTCGGTCAAGTTCCTGCTCTGGTACGGAGAGTCGAAGTTGATACCAAGTTTGAATCCCATGATAAGGGCTATACCTATAGCCATATCGCTGTATCCTGAGAAGTCGCAATATATCTGCATGGTGTATCCAAGTACGCCCATGAGCGTCTGCACACCGGTATAGAAAGAGGGATCATTGAATATTAGGTCATTGAACTGCGCAATGTAATCTGCAATTACAGCCTTCTTGACTATACCGATTATTATGAGCCATAGACCGCCCCAAATCTCATCAGCAGTGGCCTTATGGTTTTTCTCAATCTGAGGCAGAAAGTAGTCAGCCCTAACAATGGGACCTGCAACAAGAGCCGGAAAGAATGAAAGGAAGAATATATAGTCAAGCCAGGTTCGCGTCGGGGTAATCTTTTCCTTATAGACATCGACGACATAACTTATGGACTGGAACGTATAGAATGATATGCCGACCGGAAGAACTATATCGAGAGGCTGGAAGTTTCCCTCGACCATGGCATTCCAGTTCCATAGAAAGAAGTTGGCATACTTGAAATACCCGAGTATAGAAAGCGAGAGCAGAATCGAGAACCACATAAGAGTCAGCCTTGCACCGCGCCCCCGCAGTGTTGCCATCCACTTCGACACGAGCCAATCGACCATCGACGTTCCAATAAGCATCAGGAAAAATAGTCCGCTCGACTTATAGTAGAAATACAACGAAAATGCCACCACAAAGAGGCACATCTGCAACTTGCTACGCTTCAGCAACGCATAAACGGGTAGAAAGACCAGAAAAAGCAGCCAGAAAATACCGCTGGAAAAAAGCATCGGAGCCTTAGGGTCATATAATAACTGACTTCCGATATTGCCAGCGGTCTCCCAGCTGAATTCAGGAAATGAGATAGACATATTAAGCATAGCTACTTACTTGTTGAGAGCCTTCAGAAACACTATATTAGGATTTGTCTTCTTGATTGAGTCACCCGGCACTTCCGCAATAAAAGGATGCGCCGAAGAGGGTATCCATCTAATTATGCTGTCAACCCAGTCGGCGGACGATTCACGTGTGGGGTGTACCTTATCCGCCTTACGCTTGAATTCCATGCCCGCAGACCGGAAAAAAGTACCGGGGCGGCATGTACGCGCAAGGAGGTCGTTTATGCCACCGTCCTCCTTCCAGTTAGGCGGACCTATCCAGACATACGGAATGGTATCAATCACCTCAAGAATCTTCTTTATATAAGGAAGCCGCGTCTCCGGCTTGGTTATATACAGCTCATTACTTCCGAGCGCGATGAAAACCTGTGTGGGGCGATACTTCTCAAGGTAATAGCGGAGGGTATCGTGCTCAGCCCAGATCTTGGTATTGCTCGAATCCCAGTTAACAGAATGAATGGTATGACCATTCTGTCGGGCATACTGCGCAAGACGCAACGCCAGATTATAAGTCATCGAATCACCGAAAATGAACAGAGACTGTGGCAAAGAATCGGTTGTAACCGTTTCCTCAAGTTCCTCAGCAATCATTAATGAATCAGAAGTCGCAAGCGAGTCAAGCGCAGACGCACCCCCATTGAAAAAATCTGCAACCGGAGCTTTCTTCAAAGTCTTACCGCCAATCGTGATGTCATCAGAAAAAGCTACCAGGAGCACCGCACATAGAGCCACACTCAACAGCAGCCAAAGAGAAATATATGTTTTACGAAACATGTCAATTCACAACATTAAACGAAAGAAACCGGACAGCTACGGAACCCTGCACTCAGTAAAATCCACATACCGAAGTTCCGCAAATCCGGGTGCAAAATTACAACTTTTTCCCCAATAAAGAATCGTTTTACGTAAATTTATGATGCCTTCACGATAAAAAAGCTGTTTATAGAATCGAATCAGGAAAGAGTAACCACAGTAATTCCGGCGCCTCCGAATCTAATATCTTCATCCTCAAAAGATTCCACACCCGACACAGCCTTAAGCTGCTGACGTATGAGAGTCTTGAGAATACCATGACCTGTGCCATGGAGAATCCGCACCTTACCGGCATTGAACTGGATGGCATCATCAAGGAAATATGTCACAGCCTGCAATGCCTCATCCGCCCTCATGCCACGCACATCAATCTCATTCTTGAAATTCAACTGACGGCGACGGCTCTCCTCGGTTGTGGAAGAACTTACCACAGTCGAAGTTGATAATGCTGAAGACTTGGGACGCTTGGCCTGTTTAAGACGCGACAATTCAACATATGTTCTCAGGGCACCAAAAGCTACCTCAGCTTTTTTGCCGGAGACAGAGAGAACCTGACCGACAGTTCCTCCTCCATCCAGACTTACATAGTCGCCGGCCTCGACGGGTTTGGCAACAGTCTCCTCCTTGACAGGTTGTTGTGCCGGTTTAGGCTTGCGGCTCTTGTGCTTCAGATCGCGTATCTGACTTGGCTTGTCATCATTCTCATTAGCTGCGACAGCGCCCTCCGCATAATCCTTGAGGTCACGACGGAGCTGCTTTGTCTTCTCCTTGTCAGCCTGCACCTTACGGATTTCAAGAATCGTTCTTTCAATTCTTGCGTTAGCCTCCGACAGAATCTCCTTCGCCTCACGCCGGGCATCCTCAAGAATAGTGCGCCGCTGAGACTTGAGGTCACCGGCAACCTCCTCATATTTAGACAACAGACCGTCGAGACGATTTTCCTTCTCGCGGATATTCTGACGCTTGTTTGCCCAATACTTTCGGTCGCGTGCTATGTCGGAAAGATACTTGTCGAGATTCACATAGTCCTCTCCCACTATCCTCTTGGCCTCCTCAATCACATCCTTAGGCAATCCCATCTTATGCGCAATATCGATAGCAAAAGAACTTCCGGGATTACCCACCGATAACTGAAATGTCGGTTCAAGACGGGCCCGGTCATAGAGCATGGCCCCATTAACAAAGCCAGGCTCATGGTCTGCGAATGTCTTGAGATTCTGGTAATGGGTAGTAACCACACCATAACAACCAGACCGCCCGAGCTGCTGAAGGATAGCCTGAGCCATGGCACCGCCTATCTGAGGTTCGGTTCCCGACCCCATCTCATCGGCAAGAAGAAGAGTACGCTTGTCGGAATGAGCCAGGAAGAACCGCATGTTACGCAGATGCGAGGAATAAGTGGAGAGATCATTCTCGAACGACTGCTCGTCGCCGATGTCAATAAAGAGATTCCTGAAGAATCCCATATGGGAATTATCATAGACAGTGGGCAGCAGACCACACTGCATCATATACTGCACGACAGCCACAGTCTTCAGACACACCGATTTACCTCCGGCATTAGGACCGGAGATTATCAGAATCCTTTTGTCATGGGTAAGGTGGATACCAAGAGGAACCACCTCGCGTCCATGCTGACGTAGAGAAAGATAAAGTGCAGGATGGACGGCATGATACCACTCCAGTTCCGCCTTATCCTCTATATGAGGCATCGAGGCATTGACTTCTATAGCAAAGGCTGCCTTGGCGGCAATGAAATCGAGCAGACCGAGAATGCGGCAACTATCGGCGATATCCTCAGTATAGGGTCGTATGCCATCAGCAATTGCAATAAGAATCGCCGTTTCCTCACGCTTCTCCTCCATCTGCAACTCGCGTAGACGGTTTCCGGCCTCGACAACCTCGGCAGGTTCTATAAACACGGTCTTACCCGTAGCACTCTCATCATGCACAATACCATTAATCTGCCTTTTCAGACCGGCTGCGACCGGAATAACCAGACGACCGTCACGAACCGAGGGAGAAGCATCCTTTTCGACAACGCCCGCAGAAATTGCCGCGTCCATAACCCGACGCATGGCACGTTGCATTGAGCCGGATGCCCGCTTGATGGACTGACGGATCTCATACAGGGCCGGAGAAGCGGTATCCTTTATCTCGCCAAACTTGTTGATGGCATCTGAGATTAACCTGACAAGTACCGGAAACTGAGCCAACGGTTCTATGTCACGGTTAAGCTCCGGGAAAAGGGGTGTGCCGGAATTCTCGTCATTCTGAGAATCGAAGAAAACTCGGATTTCGGAGAAAGAGAGCAGCACCTGCATCAGCTTGTAAAGACGGTCGGCACTCATAAAAGAATTCTGCGCCCGTATCTCCACAAGATAAGGGACAACATCATGAGCCGAAGGCGCGGGATAAGGAAGAGCACGCGAGCGGATGTCGATCATTTCTCGCACGCTCCCGAGCGCGTGCATGACTGCCGCATAGTCGGTCGAGAAAGCCATCTTCTCCGCTTGCTCGACAGCCATACGACTGTTACACGATTGGACAATAATCTTACGAATGGAGTCGAAACCGATCTTGGCTTCAAAATCCTGAGGATATATCATTTTGCAGTTACAATCAAGTTTTATGTTATAAACAACGCACACAGCACATTTGATTGTCTCATGTGCGTGTTACCGAACTGCAAAATTAGTAAAAAAAAAGGAGGTGTGAAACACTTCAGACAGGAAGCACCAGCAAAGGCACATCCCGCTCGAACAAAATGCGGTGTGCAAGCGTCGGCCGGAAGAACCGGCTGAACGCGCTTGACTTCTTGTTGGGCACAATCATAAGCTGAATATGATTGTCGGCAATCATGCTGCGGATGCGGTCGTCGAACTTTCCACCTTGGGCACGCACGGCATGAAACGATGCCATCGGGAACATGTCGGCAAGATAATCGCGCAGTCTGTCAGTCTTACGGTCAACATCCGAGAAAGGCCGGTCACTGACAGGCACCAGATAGAAATCGGCCGAAGGATAATCGAACGTCTTCATCAGCCCTCTAAGAGTGGCAAGGTCATAAGCCGTGAAAGTACAGAACATCGCCACGCTCTTGATTTTATCAACACCGAGCGGCATGTAACTGTCCGGCACCGCGAACACCGGCACACGACATGAGTCAATGACTTCGGCCGTCACACTGCCTACAAGGTCCGACTCCTTCTTGTCCTTGCCACGGGTGGCCATGACCACCATCAGGGGATGATTCTGCTTGCAATACTCCTGGATGACCTGCTCCGGAATGCCTTCGAGCAAAGTCGTGGAGAAACGTCTGTCGGGTATGGTGCCGTCCGCCTGAGCCTTCTCAATCTGCTTCTTCAGCTTAGACAGCTGAGCCGAGGCAATTTTCCTGAGGTCTGCCGCCTCCACAGCATCCAGCTCCGGATCCTCGTCGGGCAATGCACCGGCAAACGGTTCTGCCGGAGGTATGAACAGAGGAGCGAGATAGGCATGAAGGATGATAGGTTCGACATCGAACTTCTCCGCCAGAAAGAAACCGGCTTTCACAGCCAGCATACTGGCGGGAGAAAAATCGACGGGAATGAGCAGACTACTGCCCATACCCGTCATTTTCATAAGAGCGAGAGGGGCGGCGTTAGCCTCACCACTCTCAAGAATCTTGAGACCGAGAGCAAGGGATGATACGGGAATCCGGACTTTCTTAGGAGCCACCTGCAATGGCAGGTCTTCTACCACGACATCCTCAAGAGTGACCGCAATGTCATGAAACTCGAGGATTTCCTTAAGCTTGAGAGCGCGGTCCTCCGTGTGGACCACGAGTGTTATGAGATTTCCGTCATTCCCCATGGCAACCGGATCATTTATTGTTTTCTTCCTCCAGGATTTTCAGAGCCATGTCGTAGATGGTAGTGTCATCAAGGACAACAATACCGCCGTCGGGACCCGGCTCGATGTGAAGACCTGCATTTTTTCCGTACTGATAATTGACGCCTCCGAAGTAATTGCGCACTGTCTGGACGGTGACGTTGAGCTCGTCAGCGATGCGATGTGTGGAGCCGTCAGGCAAACTGTCTTTGAGTCGACGAAGTTCGTTGAATGTGATGGTCTTGCTCATAATTATAGAATTTGGTTATGTTTGAGTTTTTCGATGGGAGAGCTATCGGTTTTCTTGTTCGCTAAATTAGTTAAAATTAATCGGTTTTCAAAGAGAAAATGACAAAATATTTTATTGTTTTATAACATATTTTTCATTAATGAACAAAATCTCATCCTCTTTGTTAACTGATATTTTAATGTTATCATTCTACTAATCAGACATATAAATACTCACATGCCGACCGGCTCGAAATCTGAGGTCTGAATCCATCCGACAAAATCGGAATTAAGCCGGACCTTGTACCACTGCGGATGTTCCGATCCGGCTGGGAAAGAATCGAGCACCCAGAGCCTTGTTCCACGCGTCAACGCCACGGCATTCTCCTTGGAGTTGACCGACGCCTCACTCCGCAGGTGCACCTTGGCTCCGGTCACGACACCCTCCTCAGTAAGATAAGAGGCCGCCATAAAGGAAAAGACAAGTGCTACGAGCGAAAGCCCGAGGAAAATGAATCCGCCGAAGAAACCTACCTTCCGTGCCATCACATTTCTTGTGAAGACATATACGGCCAGGCATCCGACAAAAATCAGGAAACAGACAACAGCCCATACTGCCCAGGTATCAGAAAGGTGGTCCCTGCATATGAAACTTCTCACCGATGAAAAGAAAGTCTGTCCCTCCGGCTCGACCGAAAGTTTCTTTCCTTTCAGTTCGGTGCGATTGCTGTCAGCAACCTTCGATTCAATATATCTAACGTTATCGGCGGCCTGTGAGTTCGAGGGGTCGAGCCGCAATGCTCTCAGATAATAGACCAAGGCATGACCATAGTCTCCACCCTTGGCGTACGCATTGCCCGTATTGTAAAGGAGTTGCGAAGAAACACCCTCTGTTCCGGCTATCCTGGTATATAATTTCACGGCATCAGCATAATCACCCTTGGAGTATGCCGAGTCAGCCTCCGCGATATCGGAAGCGAACGCGAGGCGCGGCAACAGAACCACCGCCAGTGCCAACATAAAAATTCTCAATGCTGATTTCATGACTTGGGTAATTTTTTGAATTCGTTTTCCAGATTGTTGATGACTGAAGCTGAGCGGTCATAAGCCTTGTGAAGGCTTTCCTCGCCCGAAGCTGACGAATACTTCGCAAATTCTGCATCGTCGATTATTCCAATCAACGTATCAATTGCATTCTCGCTGATGCCACGCGATGAGAGAACCTGCCTTATATTGTCACGCATCAACTCTGAAGTAGGCATCTTGAGCTTATCGCCAAGATAACCCCAGAGAGCGATGAGCAATTCATCATAGAACGCTTCGGAGTCATCCCGTTTCATCGCAGCGGCGGCCTTGCGCAGACGGCGGCGGGCGAGCTTATCGGCACGGCGACTGTTGAAGTCGGCCATATCCGCATGAAGACTCACATACCGGCGGTACATGACCACGCCCGCGAACAACAACAGCAACGGTACGATGAACCAAAGCCAGAACGTCCAGCTGTACACCCAGGGAGTATTGTCCTTTTTCAATGATGACGGCTCAATATTCTGCAACTTCGAGTCAAACTTGAGATGCTGACGCTCCGAGGAGTCCTTTGATGCCGAACCTTTGCCGACATGCACCTCATATCCCTTGGCGACAGAAGTCTCATAACGACCTGACTCCGGATTGAAATATACGAGCTTGACATCCGGGATACGGAAGTCTCCCTCCTCAAGCGGCATGAAAGAATAATCGAAAGTCACCGAACCCGAGACATTGGCACCGCCGACCGAAACGTTCTGAGTGGTAGTCGGGGTGTAGATTTCAAGCTCAGGAGGATAGAGGGCCGACAGATCCGGCAGCTGTACATACTTGATGTTTCCGGTACCTTCGAGTTTATAAACTATCGAAGCCGCCTGGTTGGTCTTGAATTGCGACGACTTCAACTGTGATGTAAGACGGAACTTGCCCACCGCACCGGAGAAATCAGCCGGTTTTGGAGCCGGAAGCTCACGCACGTTCACCACCAGGTCATTGGGCGACACATTCAGCTGCAGAGGCGTGCTGAACGACATATTGCCGAAGAAGGAATCATGATAATACTCCCTGCGGTCAACGGCAATCGTGTAATTGTTACCGGTGACCTTCAGATTTCCTGTCATCTGCGGGAATATGATGTAGCGTGCTATGATTGCAGTTGCATAAGTCTTGCCCTGATAATTCTCAAACGAGAGGGAGGAGGATATGTCCTTGGACTCCTCGATAACGAATCCGTCAAACTTCGGAGCTTCTGTCGCTCCTACGAATTTAATCGCATCGTAGGTAGTGTATAGTTTCACGGTGTAGACAAGCGCCTGCTGCTCATAAGCATTTGTGCTCGACACACTCGCACGAAGGAACAGGTTTCCGTCACCCTTACCTATATACTTGGGCTTGCTGTCGTCGTCGCCTGAAGCATCAGGTGCTGTCTGAGCTCCCGGGGCAGTGTTCTGACGGGGCGAAGCCTTACCGATAGAATAATGTACCTGATTGCTCTTAACACCACCGACCGTGACAGGGCCATAAGTGAAAGAGCCCTCTTTCTCGGCACGCAATGTCGCCGTATATGTAGCGGCATAAGAGCGGCTCGTCACTCCGTTGATGCTTGAAAAGCCCGACTCCTCGCGCGTACGGTCAAAATACATCAGCTTCGCGCCCCCGACATTCTGGGGGCGACCCGGTGCATCCGAAACATTCGAAACATCTATCGTAAGATAGAAAATGTCTCCTACATCAATCTGGTTCTTGCCACGCTGCGGAGATACCGACAACTTTACCGAAGCTGCCTGTGCAACCCCGAAAAAAGCAAGAACTGTCAGAAACAATATGAATAACTTCTTAGACATGACTCAAATACTTTAAAGCGGCTCATCCGCAACCTATATGGCGATACTGTCGCGTTTGGAAGTCGAGGATTTGACCTTGACAGCAACCGGTTTTGAACGTGCCGTGCGGTACTCCCCCGCCACCGGATCGAAATAATCGAACGTCACCTCACCTATTTCAACACCGTCCCGCTCCTGAGGAATGAACGTACACTCCAGATGAAGCTCGGACACGAGTTCACCGTTATCATACCCGGCATCGCGTGACTCCGAAATTGATTTCAGCTTCATACCGGTCTTGAATGCGTCGCGGTATTCCGGAAGCGTTGACTCGGCTATCATCCCGGTACCTTTAAGCACAACAATCGCAGTAGCCTCCTCATTAATGAATATATCACCTTTAGGCACAACAGTCTCGATAGTGAATTGCCCGACAGAACCGGAGAAATCAATGCCACCGGGTGCGGCCGGTAAATCGCGTACCTTCAGAGAAACTTTATTCACAGGCACAGAGAACCGGCGAACCTCAGTTGAACGACGTCTCCCCCAGAACGGGTCATTGACCACAACCGGATACGATACCCCGATTGAATACTCACCTCCGGCAAGCTCATATTTACCTTTATCGGCAAGTGTCACCACATATGCCTCAAGAGGAAAACAATAAAACTTTCGGCCATCGATGACCTCCTCATACGGACGACCCGGCTGCGAGACCTTCTGCACCGAAGAAAATTCACCTTTCTTAAGCTCCGGAGCCTTTACGACATCGGCAAAAGCTATGTCGGGGGTGGAGCTGACGAGAGTCATCACAAGCGAGACAGGCTCACGCTCATAAATAGACGATGGCACATCCCGAAACTCCACATACATCTCCGGAGACTTGGGCGCATTGTCAGCCGCGACAGAATTTCCCGTCCCTAAAGCCAGCATCAGCACAACCAATTGAAAGAGCTTTCTCATCACCATCTGCGGGTATTACGGCCTGCGGCCTCAGATTTCTCACCCTTATTGGCTCTGTTGACACGCGCACGCGTCTGGCTCTCCTTATTATCGACAGCCTGGAGTATCTGCGAGGCTGCCTGCTGACTCAGGTTCTGCTGTTTATCTTTCTGCTTATCCCGGTCTTTATTCTGATCCTGATTCTGGTTTTGATTCTGTTGCTGATCCTGGTTCTTGTCCTGATTATCTTTCTTATCCTTATCCTGATCTTTGTTCTGATCCTGATTCTGATTTTTATCCTGATTCTGCTTCTGGAGATTCTTCTGGGCAATGCGCAGGTTCTTACGCGCCTTGTCATCGGAAGGATCTATACGCAGAGCCTGCTTGTAATAATCTATGGCTTTCTGATAATCCTTTACATGAAACTCTATATTGCCAAGATTGAAATTTGCTTTTGCCGCGAGTCCCGGCTTAGTGCGGGCCATAGCTGCGACATCAGCAAAATTCTTCCGTGCGGCTTCAGTCAGTGTACGGGCAGCCGGAGTTGAGTCAGCAGGATTGACAACCTGTCGGATCTGCGAAAGCCCAAGATTATACCTGGCCTCGGCCGAAGTCGCGTTCTCCTTGAGAGCCTCCTCATAGACTGACTGTGCCTCGACAAACTTACGCTCTTTATAAAGATCATTGCCCCGGTTGATAAGGCGACGTTCCTTGCGTGTAGACTCGGCATGAACCGGAGAAACAACAAAAGAACCTGCCAGCGAAAGCAATAATATTACGATAACATGCAATTTCATTTTTTCTCCTCCTTCTTAAAGAATGTGATTTTATCAAGCCAACTGATCTTGCGCTCCAACAGGAAGATATTAATCACCAGACATGCGAGTGCAAGCCATGCGAACACACCGAACAATTCGTCATGCTGCGAGTAAACGCTCGACTCCATGGCTGCCTTCTTGAGAGTGCCAAGCTGTTTATCAAGGTCACTGAGAGCATCGCGCGAAGAGGCATTCACATATATGCCCTTCCCTTCGGCTGCTATCTTCGACGCCAATTCCTCGTTGAGCGCGGTGCGGACAGGCTCACCGGTCTGGTCATCAATCATGAGATGGCCATTCTCCGGAATTGTAGCCGGTACAGAAGAACCCACGCCCACCACGTCGATCTGGATACCCTTCTTGACAGCGGTCTTGGCAGCATTCATCACACTCTCCTGATCCTCAAGCTCCTCGGCATCGGTGATGAGGATTATGGCTTTACCGATGTTCTTATTGTCGCTGAAAGAATTTGAAGCCATCTCAATTGCCGACGTGATGTTGGTTCCCTGCTGGGCAATCTGCGACGGGTCGATGGAATTAAGGAACATCTTAGCCGACACATAGTCATTTGTAACAGGTATCAGCGTATATGACTGACCGGCATAGACAATCAGACCCACACGGTCATTATCAAGACGGTTTATCAACTTCTCAAGAATCAGCTTGGCTGTTCTCATACGGTCCGGTCCGTCGGGGGAATCCGATGCCGAAGCAAGCATGGAGTTGGAGGCATCGACAGCTATGACAACCTCTATACCCTCCTTGACAGTCTTCTCATCCTTAACACCACCCCAGGGACGTGCGAAAGCCAGGATGATGAACGCGAGAGCGAGCATCTCCAGAGTGATTTTCAAGGGAGGCTTATAGGGCGAGACCTCCGGTGCAAGCGTGGCGAGCACCTTGAGTCTGCCGAATTTCTTCATGTTCTTCCTGCGTGCATAGCGTGCCCAGGCGTACAGGGTGACAAACACCGGTACGAGCAGCAGCAGTAGAAGCAATCCGGGATATGCGAAACTAAACATAAACTCTAAAATTAATCAAAAGATACGGCTCATCACGGGATGCGGCGCAGAACCGTATAACGTATCAGAAGGAAAAGGGAGAGCGCACACAACGCACCCAGAATCCAGGGCATGAAATTCTCCTCGGTCTGAGTGAAGTTGTTGACATTGATCTTAGACTTCTCCAACGCATCGATTTCCTCAAACACATGCCTCAACATACGTGAATCCGTAGCCCTGAAATATTTTCCACCGGTCACGTTGGCAAGACTCGTGAGAGCGCCCTCATCTATCTTGGTCTCCATGGTAGTTGTGGAGAAACCATACGGGTCAGTTATGCGGATAGAACCGTTTGTACCCACACCGATGGCGTAAATGCGGATTCCCTTCTGCTTGGCAATCTGTGCGGCTGTCGAGGGTGCGACATCACCGGCATTGTTGGTACCGTCGGTAAGCAGTATGATACTCTTCGACTTTGCCTGCCCGGTTACAAGACGGTTGATCGACGATGCAATACCGTCTCCGATCGCAGTACCGTCGTTAAGTGCACCGGTCTTAACATTGCTAATGGCGTTCACAAGAGCCGCCTTGTCGGTCGTGAGCGGCATAAGAGAGAGACTCTCGCCCGAAAAGACTACAAAACCGATATTGTCATTTGGCCGCTGAGAAACGAATTTCGAAGCGACCTCTTTGGCTGCATCAATACGGTTGGGCTGCAGGTCGGTGGCGAGCATACTGCTCGAAATATCAAGAGCAAGAACGATGTCGGTACCTTCTATACTCGACGAGCGCAGAGAGTCGTGCGTCTGCGGCCGTGCAAGAGCCACTATCAGACAACTTATAGCTATAAGCTGCAACGCGAAGCAGAAGTGCATGAGACCGACCTTGAACGTAGCACGGAACTGTCTGAGTGTCGACACAGTAGACATTCCTACCGAAGGGTTGGAGTCGCGCCATTTGAGCACATACCATACGATAAGAGGAATGTTGACAATCAACAGGCAGAGAAGCCAGGGGTGACGGAAAATCATCTCGCACCTCCTTTCTTAGCTACATTCTTCTTACTGTCCTTCTTTTTTGGAGCAGCCGGTTTTCCGGAACCTCCGGCAGCAGCCTCATCTTCAACGGGAGGCAACGGCTTGGTTTCCTCTACGAAACGGAGAGCGTTGTCATAAGCGAGCACATTATCGTCGGGCAGAGGACGGACCTTGGCGAATTTCACGAAATCCGCCATGTCGAGAATCTGACGGAAATATGCGCGCTTGTCGGCCGCCTCCTTGTTTTTAGACAGCGCGGCGAGAATCTGACGCGAGGTCATCTCGACAGCATTGATGCCGAAACGTCCGTAGAGATAACGGCGCAATATGTCGGTAAGGTCAGTGTAATACTCCTTCTCCATACCCTGCTCCCAAAGTTTCTTATCTTTGAGCTGACGCAGACCCGCAATCGCAGCCTCATATGGAGTTGGCTCGGGCTTTTTCGGAAGCAGCGTACCCTCCCGGCGGTAGCGTCGCCAAGCGTAATAGCCCGCAACCGCAGCGAGAACAAGAATGAGTATTACCCACCAGAAATCTATGACCCAATCAGGAATCCAATCGAAAATCGAGGGATTCTCAGGTCCGGAAACAGATGCGTAGTCATTTATAGGCGTATCTGCCTCGGCCAAAACCGGAATCACCTTGATGCCGAGACTTTTGGAACGCACCGTGTCATGTCCGGTAACGAAAGCGAATTCCGGCAGACGGTAATAACCGGAGTCGAAAGCCTGCACCGGCACATCGTAGGTGATGGTCAGCGTATTGCCAGACTCTACCGTATCGATACGCGACGGGGCACGGAGTTCAACGCTGTCACCACACACAGGAATGACACCGTTGTCGCGAATCTGACGCAACAGCGGAAAATCTCCCTTCACCCCTTTCGGTTGCGTGACCGTAAGATGCACCGAGGTCATGTTACCCATGAGCAGATTTACCGAATCAAGCTTGGCCTGAACCGATACCTGCGATGCCCGGGCCATGGCGAAGCATGACAGCACAGCAAACAGAAAAAGGATTTTTCTCAGTGGTTTAGTAATCATATCACCATTAAATAAAACTATAACGGGAACTATCTCGGCAACGCCCTGCGGCGGAAAAGGCCGAGAAGAGCCGTAACGAAATCCTCGTCGGTAGTCACCGACGCCATGTCCACTCCACTCCGCGCAGTGACTGAAGAGAGTTTCTGCTGGCGTGCATACCACGCCTTGGCATAGCTTGCCCGGGCCTTCGACGAGGAGGTGTCAATCCACATGTCGGCACCGGTCTCCATGTCGCGCATTCGTACAAGCCCGACATCAGGAATCTCCGAGTCACGACGGTCATATACCTGAATTGCAGCGAGGTCATGCTTGCGGTTGGCTATCGACATGCTCTTGAAATAGTCATGATCGTCGATGAAGTCACTGATCAGGAATGCCGTGGAGCGCTTTTTGATAGCGTTGGTCAGGAACCTTAGAGCCACGTCAATATCCGTGCCTTGACTTTCAGGCACAAAGTTGATTATTTCCCGGATGATGAGCAATATATGCTTTCTTCCTTTCTTGGGCGGGATAAATTTCTCTATTTTGTCAGAGAAAAATATGACGCCCACCTTGTCATTGTTCTGAATCGAAGAGAAGGCGAGAGTAGCTGCGATCTCAGCCATCTTCTCCTTCTTGACCTCGCCGACGGCACCGAAGTCGCGGCTTCCGCTCACGTCGATAAGCAGCATGACCGTAAGCTCACGCTCCTCCTCGTAGACCTTGACATAAGGCTTGTTGTGACGTGAAGTCACATTCCAGTCGATGTCGCGGACATCGTCGCCCGGCTCGTATTCCCTCACCTCGCTGAATATCACGCCGCGCCCTTTGAATGCGCTGTGATACTCACCGGCAAAGATATTACTGCTCAGACCACGGGTCTTGATTTCGATTTTTCTGATTTTCTTCAGCAGGTCGTTGGCGTCCATATGCTAAATTTAATTCAGATGCCCGGAAAAGACATCAGGGCACTGCTACCTTGTCGAGGATGTCCGTGATAACCTCGTCGGCATTGATATTGTTTGCCTCAGCCTCGTAAGTAAGACCGATACGGTGACGCATCACGTCGTGACACACGGCACGCACATCTTCGGGAATGACATAACCGCGACCCTGAAGGAAGGCGTAGGCACGCGATGCGCGGGCAAGGCTGATAGAAGCTCGTGGAGATGCACCGAACGAAATGATGCTCTGAAGGTCGGGAAGACCGAACTTGGCGGGCTGACGTGTGGCGAAGACGATATCGACGATATAGTTCTCGATTTTCTCATCAAGATAGATCTTGCCGACAATCTTCTGCACCTCAAGAATCTCCCCGGGAGAAACAAGTGCGCGTATCGGGTCGAGCTCACCACGGATATTCTGGCGGATAATGCTCTTTTCCTCCTCCTTGTTGGGATAACCGATCACTACCTTGAGAAGGAAACGGTCAACCTGCGCCTCGGGCAGAGGATATGTACCCTCCTGCTCGATCGGGTTCTGTGTTGCCATTACGAGGAAAGGCTGAGGAAGCTGATATGTGGCGTCGCCGATTGTGACCTGACGCTCCTGCATGGCCTCAAGCAATGCACTCTGAACCTTGGCCGGAGCTCGGTTGATCTCATCGGCAAGAACGAAGTTTGCGAAGATAGGTCCTTTCTTCACCTCGAAAGTCTCTTTCTTCACACTGTATATGAGAGTACCGATGACATCGGCGGGGAGCAGGTCGGGAGTGAACTGCACGCGGCTGTATTTAGCATCGACAAGGCTGGCGAGAGTCTTGATTGCGAGGGTCTTTGCCAGACCCGGCACACCTTCGAGAAGTATGTGTCCATTGCAGAGCAACGCTATGAGCAATGAGTCAACGAGATGTTTCTGGCCAACAATCCGGCGGTCCATACCGGTGCGGATCATTGATACGAAATTGCTTTTCGAAGCGATCAGATCCTGTAATTCTCTGATATTAACTGTTTCGTCCATAAGAATTATGATATGCAAATTGGAGCGGGATGCCGGCTGCAGGCATGAATGAAGGAACCGTCTGTCGGCATCCCGATTTTTTCATATGCAAAATTAGCACTTTTAACTTAATTATGTTAACGTGCTCTGTTAAATAAAGTTTATATAAAATCAGCTTTAACTCCTATAAAGTTAAAGAATATAAACTCACTTCTCCACGTCGGTTGAATCAGCCTGCGGGACAGCATCATCTGCTGCACTTGAGGCCGGAGCTGCAGAATTATCGGCAAAGGCATTCCAGCCCTGCGCACGGATAGGCAACTCGCCACCGTCACGTGTCACCATAGCGGCTCCGAGTTCCGGTTTGGTGACATAACCGATCATAGTCACACCCTTGAGCTTCTCAATCTTCTCGTTGTCGGCGAGCGGAACCGTAAAGAGCAATTCGTAGTCCTCGCCACCGTTCATAGCGGCAGTTACAAGATTCATATTGAATTCCTCTGCCATGACAGCGGTCTGGTAGTCAATCGGAATGCGGTCTTCGTAGACACGGCAGCCTACGTCGGAACTTTTGCAGATATGGAGAAGCTCTGAGCTCAGACCGTCACTCACATCCATCATCGATGTCGGCTTGATGCCATTCTCAGCGAGCATCTTCACAATATCCTTACGCGCCTCAGGTTTCAGCTGGCGTTCGAGTATGTATTCCTTACCGCTGAAATCGGGCTGGAAGCCCGGCTCCGCTCCTGCGGCCACACGGTTTTCTCTCTCAAGCAGCTGAAGTCCCATGTATGCCGCGCCGAGGTCACCGCTCACGCATATGAGGTCTGTAGGCTTGGCACCGCTACGGTACACAATATCCTCTTTCGCAGCCTCGCCGAGACATGTTATGCTGATGACGAGACCGGTAACCGATGCAGAGGTATCTCCACCGACAAGATCCACACCATAGACCTCACATGCGAGCCGGATGCCCGCATAAAGTTCCTCAATATGCTCGACTGTGAAGCGGCTTGACACACCGAGGCTGACCGTAATCTGCTTCGGCGTACCGTTCATGGCATAAATGTCGCTGAAATTGACAACGGCAGCCTTATAGCCGAGATGTTTCAGGGGAACATAACGAAGGTCAAAATGGATACCTTCGAGAAGAAGGTCGGTTGTGACAAGAGCTTCCTTGTCGCCGAAACCGAGAACGGCGGCATCGTCACCTATGCCCTTGTGCGATGATTCATTTTTCAATGGGAAGTCGCGTGTGAGACGGTCGATAAGTCCGAACTCGCCCAATGTCGATATTTCTGTCTGTTTGTTTTCCATATGCGTAAGCCCTGTCCAGAGCAATTAAGTCTATATAAAACCATGGAGACGTAAAACTTGGCTTTCTGAAATTTTACGTCTCCACCGGCTATTTCCGAAATATTTAAATCCTCTCAAGCATCTGCTTGATGATGTGCGTCATGACGGGCTGAGCCTTGATTGCTGCTTTCTGCACCTCCTCGTGTGTCGGCACTTCCTTGATATCCTTGCCGCCGAGGTCAGTGATTACCGAAACGCCGAATACCCTCATTCCGGCATGGTTGGCGACAATCACCTCCGGCACAGTCGACATGCCGACAGCATCGCCTCCGATCACACGGAAGTATTCATATTCGGCCGGAGTCTCGAAAGTCGGGCCGGGTGTACCCACATACACGCCATGCATAAGACGGATGTTGTCTTCTCGTGCAATATCGTCAGCCATGTTAACCAACGCGTTGCAATATGCCTCGGTCATCGCCGGGAAGCGGGGGCCGAGTTCGTCGTAGTTCTTACCACGGAGCGGATTCTCGGGGAAGAGGTTGATATGGTCAGTGATGATCATGACATCGCCGACACGGAATTCCTTGTTCATACCGCCGGCGGCGTTGCTGACGAAGAGAGTCTCTACACCGAGTTCACGCATGACGCGGACAGGGAAAGTGACCTGCTTCATGTCATAACCCTCGTAGTAGTGGAACCTGCCCTGCATGGCCATGATGTACTTGCCACCGAGATTACCGAAAATGAGTTTTCCGGAATGGCCTTCCACTGTAGATACGGGGAAATTGGGGATAGTATGATAGTCGAGCTCCGCCTTGATCTCAATATGGTTCACGAGCTCGCCGAGACCTGTACCGAGAATCACGGCTATCTGAGGAAGCTCACCGACTTTTTCCTTGATGAAAGCTGCGGTCTCCCTGATTGTTTCCAAATAAGTCTTTTCCATTAGTCTTTGATTTTGGGTTTTGAAGGTTGAAGGTGCATTCAAGCTGCACCATCAACTATATTTCTTAACGTTACCTTATGCCTGAGTGTTGGGCTGATAAAGATATTTAACTTTTACCTACGGCATCGACGAGATCTCCAATGAAATCGTTGCCATCAAGACCCGGTATCAGCCTGACTGAAATCGGCATATAATATGTGGTCTGCTTCAGCACCGGCGGGAAATAGGGATTATACGCCAGTCTCACAGCATCCTTTTCTGTTGTGATTATTATCTTTCTCTCTCCACGCAAACCGAGGAATTTATCCTTGAGCTGTTCAAGGTCCGCACGCGAATAATCATGATGATCCGGATAATGGCATACCACCACCTTGAACGGATATGATTTGAAGTAACGCACGAAACCACGCGGATTGGCAATACCGGTGACAAGCATCACAGTGTCGCGGGCCGTAAGCGCGCCAAGATCCACATGATATGGTCTGTCATCGGGAAAGACGGGCGTGAGCTCACCATACTTGTAATTGGAGAAATACAATTTCTGGTAGGGCATCAGCTCAAGTTTTTTCGATATGAGCCTGTATGAAAGCGGCGACAACCCGGACGGACATTTTGTCACAACCACCATGTCGGCACGGTTGCGCTGATGCGCGGATTCACGCAGGCGACCCATCGGCAACAGGGAATCGTCATATATCGGCCGGTTGTAATCCATAAGAAGGATGTTCACCTTCGGCTTGACATACCGGTGCTGAAAGGCATCATCAAGCAATATGAGCTGCGTTTCCGGAAACTGCCGCATCAACTCCTTGATACCCCTGCGGCGACTCTCGCACACAGCCACCTTTATCCGCGAGCCATGTTTGAGGTAAATCTGTAAAGGCTCGTCACCGATGCTGTCGGGGGTGCTGTTGGAATTGGCAAGAATGAATCCCCTTGTCTTCCTTTTGTAGCCACGGCTCAGCACAGCGATATTGAAGGTGGACGACAACATACCAGCCACATATTCCACATGTGGTGTCTTGCCGGTGCCACCGACAGTTATGTTGCCTATGCTGACCACCGGGACATCAAATTCCTCGGTCGGGAAGACCTTGTGATCGAAAAGCCAGTTGCGCACATCAGTAACCCCTCCGTAGATCCAGGAGAGCGGCCTGAGCACGTATGGCAATATTTTATGTAAAGGGCTATTCATTCAGCAACTAAATTATTCGGTTAATACGGTCGCGCTACATCTGGATACGGAATTCCGGCATTCGCGCCTGGACAGGCTTGCGTCCCAGGATTCTCCGCAGCAGATATGTACGCAGGAACTCCTCATCGCGGGCATCGACGGCCTGCTTCAACTCTCCCATTGTAGTGGAACTGAGCTGAATCATATTCCATATCGATGGGGACACCTCAGGATAAGCGGCGACATCGTAACTGTCACCCAATCCTGCTTTCGATGCTGTCCAGTCTATGGCGTTGCGGAGATAAGCCAGAGAATCCACGAGCCCGATGCGGCGCGCTGTCGATGCTGACCACACACGGCCTTCAGCAATGCGGAGTACATCAGCCTTCTTCATCCTGCGGCCTTTGGCCACACGCGAGGTAAAATCATCGTATCCCCGGTCAACATACTTCTGCATCACCGCAAGCTGGGTATCGTCCAAAGGCTTGAAACCATTCGGGAAAGCTGCGCCCGGATTGGTGCTGACGGTTGCGACGTTGACCCCGAGTTTGTCAAGTGTGCCCTTGAAGTTGGGGAGCAATCCGAAAATACCGATTGAACCGGTTATTGTAAGAGGATCCGCGAAAATCTTGTCGGCATTGGCCGAAATCCAGTAACCACCCGATGCCGCGTAGTCTCCCATAGAAACAGCAAGCGGCTTACCCTTCGACTGGAAATAATCGAGAGCCTCACCTATCTGGGTACTTCCATATACGGATCCTCCGGGAGAGTTGACTCTCAGCACAAGACCCTTGACATTATCGTCGTCGGCAAGCTTGACAATGACCGGCACAAGATCCTCATAATTAATCTGGTTCTTGTTGCCATCGGCAATCTCACCACTCGCGTAGAGAACTGCAATCTGCTTTTTTGAGCCGTATGCGTCGGCCCACGGACTTTGTGAAACGAGTGTGCGGGGGCTGACAAAATTGAGTTTGTCTACCTCGCGTCCGGAAATTTCGGCAAGACGGCTGTTGTACTGACGTTCGTACATCAGAGAGTCAACAAGCCCCGCCTTGACAGCTTTGTCGGCCTTGGCAAAGGAGATATAGTCAACACTTACGAGTGAGTCTACCGACGCCGCAGTCACACCCTTGCGCGCCGATGCTATTTCGGAACGTATATACCCCCACATGCTTCCGAGAAGAGTATCCATCTGGGCACGCGCAGGTTCACTCATGTTATCGAGAATGTAGGGTTCTACGGCCGATTTATATGTACCGACCTTCACAACCTGAAACTGAACGCCAAGTTTGTCAAGAAGTCCCTTGTAATACATGCTCGATGATGAAAGTCCCTGAAGTCCCATCTCACCGGCAGGATTCATATAAATCTTGTCAGCAACCGAGGCCACGAAATAACAGCCTTGGGAGAATGAACCGGCATAGGCAAGAATCTTCTTCTTACCGTCGGTTGTCTTGCGGAACTCAAGCAGCTCATGACGGATTGCATCGAGAGTAGCGGGACCGGCAGAGAGCGCGCCACATTTCAGACTGATCGCCACGATGTTGTCATTCACGGCAGCCTCGCGTATGGCCTGGACAATGACATCGAGTGTCTGTGGTGCCTGGAGATTTCCCTGCACCAATAACATGATGTCGGGCTCGGCGGCACTTTCTCTTTCGTCGATTGTACCGCTGAGGTCAATGACAAGTATGCTGCGCTTTTTGACCTGCTCAGTCTGCGTAGCCTTTGACAGAGCCATATTTCCGGCAAGCCCTATCACAAGAAGAAAGGCCGACACAAGAAACAGAGCCAGTGCGATCCATGCTCCCACAAATGAGGAGAGCATGTTTAGAAAGAATTTTTTGAGCATACCTGTATCCTTAAAGAATTACTTGATTGATTCGATTACAGAAATCATGTCACGGCCGAGGCTGTCGGCTTTATCCATGGTCTCAGCCTCGCTGTAGATGCGGATGATGGGTTCGGTGTTGGATTTTCTGAGGTGAACCCAGCAGTCTGGGAAATCGATCTTCACACCATCAATGTCGGTAACTTTCTGGTCAGCATATTTTTTCTTGACGGCCTCAAGAATAGCATCAACATCGATGTCGGGTGTGAGTTCGATCTTGTTTTTAGCTATAGCATACTGCGGAAGTCCCGCCTTGATCTCCGACACCTTCTTTCCTGATTTAGCCATCAGCGTAAGGAAGAGGGCCACACCTACGAGAGCGTCACGGCCATAGTGGATTTCGGGATATATGATTCCGCCATTGCCTTCGCCGCCGATAACGGCACCGACCTCTTTCATTTTTGTGACTACGTTCACCTCACCGACAGCGGCTGCTGAATATGTGCACCCGTGCTTCTCGGTCACATCTCTCAGTCCGCGAGATGAGCTGAGATTCGACACGGTCGCACCCGGAGTGTGCGCGAGCACGTAGTCTGCCACAGCCACAAGAGTGTTTTCCTCGACAAACATCTCACCGTTTTCCATTACGATTGCCAGACGGTCAACGTCCGGGTCAACCACAAAGCCTACATCGGCCGTAGAGTCACGCATGACACCGGCAATCTGAGTGAGATTCTGCGGTATCGGTTCGGGAGTATGGGCGAAGTGACCTGTGGCCTCGCAGTTCAGTTCGATGATGTTCCTGACACCGAGAGCACGCAGGAGCTGCGGAATGACAACTCCGCCGATCGAGTTGACAGCATCGACGGCCACAGTGAAATCAGCTTTGCGTATTGCCTCGACATCTACAAGGGGAAGATTCTTCACCGCGTCGACATGATGAAGGATATAAGCGTCGTTCACATACTCCTTGCCAAGTTCCATAACACCGGCAAACTCATAGTCTCCCTCGTCAGCGATTCTTATGACCTCCTTGCCTTCGGCATCGTTGAGGAACTCGCCGTGTGAGTTGAGAAGCTTCAAAGCATTCCACTGGATAGGGTTATGGCTCGCGGTGATGATTATGCCTCCACATGCGTTTTCGGATGTAACAGCAAGTTCAGTAGTGGGAGTGGTAGCCATGCCGATATTGATGACATCGAAGCCCATTGAAAGAAGAGTTCCTACAACCAGATGGCTTACCATCGGGCCAGATATACGGGCATCGCGGCCAACCACAATCGAATTTGACTGACCCTTATATGACTTTCTGATAAAAGCTGCGTATGCGGCTGTGAATTTCACTACATCGACTCCGCTGAGTCCTTCGCCGACCGGGCCACCGATGGTGCCGCGGATGCCTGAGATAGATTTAATCAGAGACATAATCAATATTCTGCTTTAAAATATTTTAGATTCTTGAATAAGTAAGGTATGCACTCGCTTGTGTTCGAGGTGAAACCTTCTGTAGATTTTACGACCAGATCGACCTCACAACCATATCCGAGGTAGTTGAGAGGAAGCTGGATGCCGGTACCATATTGCGTGGTCGATGGCAATATAGTGTTGCCGTAGACAAAGCTGGTGTTGCCGAAAGAGTTGTTCATGTTCTCAGAATTACCTGTGCCCGGCACGTCGATGGTATCATACTGATACATGGCGGTAACACTGTAGGCCATGAAACGGAAATAGACCGTCTCACCCTTCTTCGCACGGTTGTTCATATCACCCTGGTTCAGGACACGCATATAGACAGAGCCGTCGCTGTTCATTCTGTAGAAGGGAGCATTCTCTCCGACCTCAAATACAGAATCGGCGGGAACCTTTTCCTCGACACGCTGCTGACAGAGATACCAGTTGACGGCAGCCTTCTCGTCGCGAAGCATGTCGGAATAGCTTTTCCCCTCCTTGCACGATGAGGC
Source organism: uncultured Muribaculaceae bacterium (assembly GCA_910578385.1). GTDB lineage: Bacteria > Bacteroidota > Bacteroidia > Bacteroidales > Muribaculaceae > Lepagella. The sequence goes on from CAJTQV010000015.1 coordinate 23,753, forward strand.
AAGCAGAGCTACGGCACTGAAAATGGCCGTCAGCATCAACAGGGAGGTATATTTTGTTTTCTTATTCATATTCTGTTATATGTGAATGCATTCAAACTTTCAGGTTTATCGGAGTTCAAGTTTATCGAGTCGGGCCGGCAGATGCTTGTCATAGTCCTGCATATGCTCCAGGAATACTTCCCGGCACTGTTCGAGGGTGCCGTAGAATTCGCCGCCGGCAGCCATGAGATGACCGCCTCCATTGAAAAGATCCTTGCAGATGTCGCACACCGGGAAATCGAACTTGCTCCGGGTCGAGACCTTTATGCAATCAGAATCCTCGCGCATGAACACACTGTAGACTATTCCCCTGATATTGAGCGGCATATTTACCAGTCCCTCGGTGTCACCTTTCTGATACTTGAATTGCTCCAGGTCTTCTTTCGAGAGGACTATCAGGGCACATCGCGAACGCTCGAATATGGTAAGCCGCTCAAGCAGAGCGAAACTATTGAGTCGCAACGCATCGAACGACGTTGACTTCAAAGCCTCGTCAACGATACGCTTCTTGTCAACGCCCTTGTCGAGGAGCCGCATCATTATTTCATAAATCTCCGGATTGTTACAGTTTACCGTGAAATTCTGAGTATCGGTGATTATACCGGTCAGAAGACATGTGGCAGATTCAAGATTGACGGCACTGTAGAAACCGGCGGCCGCGATAACCCTGAAAGTCAGCTCGCAGGCCGATGACATCTCCGGATAAGAGAACATGACATTGCACTCAATGTCGGGCTCACGGTGATGGTCAATCAGAATCTTGTCGCACGCAGCTCCGGAAATAAGCGGTGCGAGATCACCCTGCCGTTTTGCAGTGTTGAAATCGCACATGATGATAAGACCTGCCTCGTTTACAAGCCGGCTGCAATAGGGGTCATACTGCGTATGGACCACAATCTCCTTTGCCCCGGGCAGAAATGACAGAGAGCGCGGAATCCGGTCGGGAATCACGACGTTGACTTCCTTGCCGAGCGACTTCAGAAGATGATACAGACCCAGCGTGCTCCCGATGGCATCGCCGTCAGGACGCATATGGCAGGTGAGAACAATGCGCTCATGCTTATCAAGCAGTCGCTTGAACTCATTCACATCTTCCGAATTCAATATATTCTTCATTCTATTTTGTTCAATTTGCAAATATAATAAATTCCGTGTAAAGAACAGGCATCGGCGCCCTACTTTTTTTCTTTATCGTCGGATTTACCTCCGCAACCGAGAAAATCCGTTTTCTTGGAGCAATCGTCAGTCTGCGGACAATCGCCGCACGACACAGGCATCTTATCCTCCTGCTCGCGAAGTGTCTTCTTCTTGCAACTGTCGGCCAAGCCACAGCCGCAGCAGGGCGACGCGCCACCTTTCTTTTTACGGGCAAGATGATACACGGTCCATATAATTACCACAGCGAGAATTATGAACACTATCACGTATTGTATTTTCTGAGTCATGCTTCTTGTTTTGACTTTGCTGATTTTTTCTTTTTTTCTTTCTGTCCGGCTTCTTCGCTGACGGCCTGAATACGACGGTTAGAAGCATCGCGCATAACAGCCAGGGTTATCTCCGAAATCATCTGTTTGAGCTGGTCAATAAATTCAGGTGCACTGTATGTGCCTCGCTCAATCTGTCTTAGCCGACCCTCCCAGATACCGGTAAGGCGCGCGCTTTTCAGCAGGTCTTCCTTTATGATGGAAATCAGGTCTATTCCGGCCTGTGTGGCACGCAGCGACTTGCGTTCCTGACGGATATATCCTCGTTTATATAGAGTCTCGATTATTCCGGCACGGGTTGACGGCCGTCCTATACCGTTGGCCTTGAGTGATTCTCGCAAATCCTCGTCATCGACAGTGGATCCGGCTGTTTCCATAGCCTTCAGCAGGGTTCCCTCGGTATAGTACTTGGGAGGCTGCGTCGTCTTCTTGGCGAGCTGTGGCTCGTGAGGTCCGGATTCACCTACGGTAAACACGGGGAGCACAGCCGAATCGGAATCTTTGTCTGAATCCTGTGCCTGGGAATTATCTTTCGACTTGGCATAGACATCTTTCCAGCCCGGTGCGACAATCACACGTCCCGTGGCCTTGAAGTTCACATTATCAACTTTGGCAGCCACCGTGGTCTGCTCATATTCGCAGTCGGGATAGAACGCCGCAATAAAGCGCAACGCTACCGTATGGAACACTCTTTTCTCGTCAAGAGAGAGAGAGGGTGGCAACGGCTGTCCTGTCGGAATAATGGCGTGGTGGTCTGTAACCTTGGAATTGTCGAATACCTTCTTGCTCTTGCGCAACTTGGATCCGACAATCGGAGCCACCAGAGGAGCATAGGGTTTGAGGCTTGTCAGGATTCCTTTGCACTTCGGGTAAATGTCATCGGTAAGATAAGTCGTATCTACACGTGGGTAGGTAGTGAGCTTCTTCTCGTATAGTGACTGGATTGTGCGCAGGGTGAGGTCCGCGCTCATGCTGAACTTCTTGTTACACTCCACCTGAAGCGAAGTAAGGTCGAAAAGTCTCGGCGGCGCTTCCTTCGCTTTCTTTTTGGTTATACCTGTGATTTCGAGAGGGAAGTTCTTCAATTTCTCGACTACGGGAAGCCCTTCACTCTCATTCTCGAATGGTTTCAACGACGAAGTGAAGATTGTATCGCGGTATTTGGTGCGTAGTTCCCAGGAATCTTTAGGAACAAAATTGTCGATTTCGTTCTGACGATTCACCACAAGTGCAAGCGTGGGGGTCTGCACGCGTCCTATGGATAGAATCTGGCGGTTGGTGCCATATTTGAGAGTGTAGAGACGTGTGGCATTCATGCCGAGAAGCCAGTCCCCTATCGCGCGGCAGAGCCCGGCTGTGTAGAGAGGCTGCAAATCTTTCTGGTCGCGAAGGTGGGCGAAACCCTCACGCACGGCCTCGTCGGTAAGCGAGCTTACCCAGAGTCGCTTCACCGGCTTGTTGCACCCTGCCTTCTGCATGACCCACCGCTGTATAAGCTCACCCTCCTGCCCGGCATCGCCGCAGTTTATAATCTCGTCACAATTCTCGATAAGAGTTTTGATTGTGTTGAACTGTTGCTCTATGCCACGGTCATTCTTGAGGCGTATGCCGAACTTGTCCGGAATCATCGGAAGGTATCCGAGACCCCAGAAACGCCATTGCGGCTTGTAATCAGCAGGCTCCTTAAGTTCACACAGATGTCCGAACGTCCAGGTCACACAATAGCCGTTGCCCTCGTAATATCCGGGCCTCTGGGCATTTGCGCCAAGTATGCGTGCTATGTCGCGACCGACACTCGGTTTCTCGGTTATGCAGAGAATCAAGATTCTAATTATTAATTTTAATGGCATGAATGGTATCCGGCTACCGCCGATACCGTAATAATTCCGGAACTATCCCGGTTTCTCAACCGAGACGCTTAGCCTCCTCCCAGATTTCATCCATCTCCTTGAGCGTGACGTCTGTGAAGTTGCGGCCGGTCTCCTTCAGTTTTTTCTCTATGTGGTTAAAGCGGCTGATAAACTTCCGGTTGGTGCGTTCGAGAGCATTTTCCGGGTCAACACCATAGAGTCTCGCTGCATTTATCACAGCAAACAGAAGGTCGCCGAACTCAGCCTCTATGTTGGCCTGATTTCCTTCGGGATTGCCGGACTTTATCTCTATCTCGACCTCTGAAATCTCTTCTTTGACCTTATCCCATACCTGCTCGCGGTTTTCCCAGTCGAAACCGACGTTACGCGCTTTCTCCTGGATACGGTTGGCCTTTATAAGGGCAGGAAGTGCGGAAGGCACGCCGCTCAGCACAGATTTGTTTCCATCTTTCTCGCGCTGCTTGATTTTCTCCCAGTTCTGGGTCACCTGCTCTGAGGTCTCGGCATTGACATCTCCGTAGATATGTGGATGACGGAATATCAGCTTGTCGGTAAGTTTCTTGCAGACATCGGCAAGGTCGAACTCACCTTTCTCCTCTCCTATCTTCGCGTAGAACGCCACATGGAGAAGAACATCTCCGAGTTCCTTGCAGATATTCGGATTATCGTCAGACATGAGGGCGTCGCACAGTTCATAGACCTCCTCCACAGTGTTGGGGCGGAGTGACTCGTTGGTCTGCTTACGGTCCCACGGGCACTTCTCCCGCAGTGTATCGAGTACGTCGAGGAAATCCCCGAACGCTTTAAGTTTCTCTTCTTTAGTATGCATTGTAGGGCAATTGATTTTGTTGGAAGTGGAAATATCAGTCGAGTTGTGCAAGAAAGTCAGCGACAACACGGAATGTACGCGCCGGAGCCTCGCTCCAGAAGTTCTGGTATTCCGAGATGTTCTCCCCGCCTCCGGGCATATCACTCATGACGCGCACAATCATGAACGGCACACCGGCCTTTAGACACGCCTGGGCAATCGAGGCTGACTCCATGTCGCAGCCGAGAGCATCGGGAAAGTGTGATTTTATTTCAACCACTTCCTCGGGCCGGCTGATAAACTTGTCGCCGCTGCAAAGAAGACCCTGACGGATATCGATGGGTTCGGTCGCGGCGATACGTTCCATTATCTCAAGACCCTGGGCATAGGGACGGAAATATAACGGGCATCCGTCGGCCGCGCCATACTCTGTACCGGGGCCACACCACACATCATGATATGCCACACGGTCGGCGACAAGCACGGAGCCTATTCTCATTGATTCGTCAACACCTCCGGCAACTCCGGAATTGATGACAAGCTCAGGATGGAATTCCTCTATTATCCGGGCTGTGCGCAATGCCGAATTAACCTTGCCGATTCCGCACTGCGATACAAGAAAATCGTGGTTTCCAAGGCGTCCTTCGTAAACGGTGAAATCACCTAACGAACGCTCAGTATATTCATTAAGCTGCTCCAGAATGAGTTTCAACTCCTTCTGCATGGCAGCGATGATTGCTATCTTCATATTGTCAGAAAGTTTTTTCAACCGGAATGCAAAATTAACAAAATTTTTTCTTATTTTCGCACCTGTGAGATAAGTTATGATTATGGAGACAATAAAAATATGGAATTCCTCGGCCTCGGAGAAGCAATTGCACGACATTGCGGCACGCATCAAGGAGGGTCAGATAGCTGTGATACCGACCGACACGATGTACGCCATTGTGGGTGATGCCTTGAACGTAAAGGCTGTCGAACGCATTTGCAAGCTGAAGAATATCAATCCTGACAAAACAAATCTTTCCATCATATGCCATGACATATCGATGGCTGCGGAATATTCAAGGATTGACAATAAAGGTTTCAGGCTTATGAAGGAGAATTGCCCCGGACAATTCACTTTTCTTTTTCCGACAGTATCCACGCTGCCACGCGCATTCAAGGGAAGAAAGACTGTTGGAATCCGCATTCCTGACGCCCTGTTCGCCCGAGAGCTTGCCGGGGCGGTCGGCAACCCAATCATCACCACCAGCATAGCATACGAGGATGAGGATTATGCCATAAATACCGACCTGATCGGCGAGGCATACGAGGGGAAGGTTAATTTCATGGTCGCGGACGATGACGGCACGACTGAAGTCTCCACAATTGTGGATTGCACCGGCCGTGAACCTGAAATCACTCGTCAGGGACTCGGAATTCTTGTGTAGTACAAGGAAGTATTTACTTTATGTATTGAAAGAAACCCGGTCCGGTCAGCAGTGCAGACAAAATCTGCTACAATCCGAAGTCGAAATTATAGATTATATATTCAGCTATAAAGCCGAGTACCGCTATAATTATGCACACGAGTGCGCAGGTCTCAAGTTTTCTTGAGGCTGCCGCGCTCATGCGTCGCAGATACAGCGCAGCGAGATGGCTGAACACCGCCAGAAAGCAGAAGAAAACCGCTATGAATCCCCACCAGGGAGTTCCGAGCAGGAAGGATATGACAATCAAGGCCACGACAAGAACCAGTGCGACCCAGGCGGTAATTTTTGACTCTACAAGTTTTGCCATCGCTTATCTGTAAATTTTAAGTCCGTAAACACGACCGTCATCACCAAGCGCGAGCATGGCGTAGAACCCGACCGGGAGCGCGGAGAGGTCAATGTTGACTGTGTCGGTGTTTTTGAAATAACGTTCCATCATCTTCTCCCCCTGCATGGAGTATACACGGATCATTCTCATGTCGACCGGGAAACGTACCGAATAGTGCGCCCCGCCGAGAATTGAGACTACAGGATGCGTGGGAGAGATAATCTCATCGAATGCGGCGAGACGGGCACGTTCTTCCTCCTCTATCTCGGCTATGAACGACTCGTAAAATGCGAAAGGCACCTCTTCGGCCTCGGCTGTAACATCGTCAAGGGTATAGTCGCGGTAATTGTCAGGGTTGTATATATCGAACTCCACGGCCGAAGGCATCATGATGCTGCTGTTGCGGCGGTCGATGGCCTCAAGATTATCGCGGGCCTCCTCATCAAGCGACTCGAATTCGGGGGTATCGTAGGGATTGTTAAGCGCCTTGTTGATGTGCAGCGGCATGTTCTGCCATGCGGCCATCGCTCGTTCCGGAACACGCGAATCGTATCTTATAAGCTCAATCTCATGGGCATATTTCTTGAGAAGCTCTTTCTCTTCACCGGTCATCTTGTCTTTGTCGAACTTTGACGTCTTGCTGTAACCAAGCACCGGATATGCCTTGCTGTCGGCGGCGATAATCACAAAACCACCTTTCGGGTGATTATATATATAGAACGGCGCGAAGAGCCGGTCGGTCGTGAGCTGACGGCCATTCCACACCATCTTCGGAGCGGCGGTATATTCGCCGTAGGCCGCGTTGAAGAATGTAGCGGCAATCTGCGACGCCTGTTTCTGCGTGACGGTCTCGGCATGGGCTATACCCCCGCCGCAAAGACACATGACGGAGAAGAGTGCCCCGGTAACTGTTTTGCTGAAGAACTTCATAACTATATAACGTCTTTTGGCCGTTTTTTATTAGGCCCCAGCGACCGCTATTTTTTATGAAACGGGGCCTAAGTCAGGCGGGGAAGTATCTTTCAATACTCCCCCGCCCTCATATAAGTCTTAAAACATTGTCTGTACCATTATCCTTCGGCAGTCGCCACCTCCGCCTCTTCAGCTTCTTCTTCCTGCTGAATATTGGGAAGTTCAAGACCATAGCCTTTCTTCTTGTCAAGTGCTTTGAGCCAAAGACCGAAAATAAGGGCAAGGACTCCGAGACTTGCAAAGACTGTCATCGTCACGGTGTAGTTATATTCCAGAGGATCTGTCACACCCGGATTTGATGCCTGAAGCACAGAACCGATACCTTTGCGGAATCCATAGAGACCAATGTTCTGAATCCAGAAGATTACTGCATATGCCGAACCCAGGAGTTTGGGCTGTATAAGTTTCGGTACGGAAGGCCACAATGAAGCCGGCACAAGAGAGAAACTTATTCCCAATAGAATGATTGCGACGTACGCAAGAATAATCGACGGGAACGAGGGCAGGACATATGCAAAAGTACAATGACATGCAATCATCAGTATTGCTCCAAAAATCAGCATCGACGCACCTTTGCCATGACGGTCGAGATAATTGCCGAGGAAGGGCGTTATGGCTGCTGCACCTAACGGGAAAACAAAGAATATCATACCGGCCTGTTCCTCTGAAATCTTAAGAGTGTTCTGAAGCATAAGTCCGGCATAATTCTGGAAGGGGAAGATTGCTGAGTAATAGAGCACGCAGAGTAACGACACAATCCAGAATACCTTTGATGTGAAGATATATTTGAGGTCGGATATTTTAAAGGGGTCGTCTTTTACTTCTCCGTTGGTTCCCATCTCATTTTCCAGAGACTTGTCCATGAACGCATAGACAATGAAGCATATGAGACCTATGCAGCAAAGAAGCATGGCGAAAGCTACAGGACGGCTCACATCGATGACACCACCAAGCTGAACAATCCATGGGCTGCCGAAGAAGACTACAGCAACACCAATTCGGGCGATTGCCATTTCCACTCCCATTGCAAGAGCCATCTCCTTTCCTTCGAACCATTTTACGATACCGCGGCTCACCGTGATACCTGCCATCTCGATACCGCATCCGAAAATCATGAATCCAAAAGTGGCGAGCTTGGCTGATGCCGGCATACCAACCACCCAAGGAGTGATATTCCACCATGCATCAGGCAAATTAAGAATTCCGTCGAACGTCTGAGCCAGTGAGCTTGTTGCAAACGCATCGGTCATCGCATACCAGTTGATAATACCGCCGACAACCATCACTGCTCCGGAAAGAATCGCAGTGAATCGCACACCCATTTTGTCGAGAATGATGCCTGCGAAAATCAGGAAAAATACAAAAACATTGAGGAATGTCTCAGAGCCGAAGAAGTTACCCCATGCCACAGGGTTCCAGCCTTTCTGTTCCTGTACGTAACTCTGCAACGGCGATAACACGTCTACAAAAATGTAGCCGAAGAACATCGCCACTGCCAACAGACCGAGGGCGGTCCAGCGCGCCCATGCCTTGTCGCGTAGCAACTCGGTCTTCGGCGCAGTGTTAAGTGCAATTGTAGCCATATAATTTGTTTAGGTTAGTTATTCTTATTGAGACGATGTGTGTCTTCCGGCCTGAGCCGAAGAATCACTTATTGGCAAGACGGTCAACCATCTCGGCGAGCTTCTGCTGGTCGGCACCAACTATCCGGTCTATCTCGTTGCCATCGGCATCGAGAAATACAAATGTCGGCATTGCCTCAATCTTGTATTTTCCGGCCATGGCTATATCCTGGTCAACATCCACGCTCACAAATTTAATTTTGGAGGAGTACTCCCCTTTCAGCATCTCGAACAGAGGGGCAATCGCCTTGCACGGGCCGCACCATGTAGCATAGAAATCTATGACAGTGGGGATACCCGCACTCTCGGCTGCAAGGGTAGAGGAGTCACTTCCGCCACTGTTTTGAGCCTGTGCTGAACCGTTCTCGTGTTTGTCAGTTTTCTGTGCCTCAGCAACATGTGCTGTCTGTTCCGCTTTGGTTTTCTTGTCGGCCGAACATGCGGCAAGAGCGACTATACATACTATGGCCGAAAGGGCCAGTGAGATTAGAAATTTTGTCTGCTTCATTTATGTTCTGAAAATTTGGTGACAAAGATAACAATTATTTTCTGAAATACGCATACACGCATATAAAAATGTTCAGTTTGCTCTGCCGGACCGCCCGGGGCATTACTATTACCGCTCAACAGCAAATCCATTCTGCCATATTAATGAGAAAAGGCATCCCGATTGCCGGAATGCCTTTATTGGTATATTTTTATCTGCTCTTGAATCAGATTTCCTTGCCGTGCTCCAGGAGGAGTGTCATAGAGGGACGGTCGCAGATTTCGGAGGGACCGAAGTACTGGATAGGACCGGGGTACTGGTAGAGCGTGTTGAGAGCGAGAGTCTCACGCATTGAAGCGAACTTGAGATAGGGACGGCCGTTGAGGTTCACAAGTGCCTTCTGGATAACAGGCTTCATCTCACCCTTGCGGCGCTCCATGTTCATCATCATGGTGATAGGAATACCACCGGCAATCCATTTCTCTGAAGGCTCGGTGAGGTTGCGGACGCTCGACATGTATCCGGTCAGGCCGGCATTGATGAGCATCGCAGCATTGTAACCGAGTGCATAGGTGTAGTCTGCGTCGAAGTTTGTAGGATCAGCGCAACGTCCCTCGTAACCGAAGAAGTGATGCTGGGTGTTGAACTTGCCGCTGTACTCACCTTCTGCTGCCATCTCCTCAAGACGCTTTGCAACCATCTCAGAGAGAAGGCTCTCGGTCTCGATGAGCGAAACCTGCACGTTGCCATGGCTGTCGCGGTCGAGGCTGAGCTGAAGGGCGATGTTCTTCGGGAGGCTCTTGTAGAGTTCGGCGTTTGTGGGGGTGAGATATGAGTGGATAGCCTCAAGTTTCTCAACCTCGTCGAGTTCTGAGAGCTGCTCATTGTGCTCCTCGATAACGTCGTTGAGCTCGCTGATGAGCGACTTCATCGAGGGGATGAACTCGATAAGACCTTCAGGAACGAGGACAGTACCGAAGTTCCAGCCGAGTTTCGCACGCTCCGATACAACGTAGCAGATGTAGCTTACGATGTTGTCGAGAGTCATGCGCTTGGCCTGAACCTCCTCTGAGATAAGGCAGATGTTGGGCTGAGTCTCAAGAGCGCATTCGAGGGCGATGTGCGATGCCGAACGGCCCATGAGCTTGATGAAGTGATAGTACTTCTTGGCTGAGTTACAGTCGCGCTGGATGTTACCGATAACCTCGCTGTAGACCTTGCAGGCGGTGTCGAAACCGAATGAGGTCTCAATCCACTCGTTCTTGAGGTCGCCGTCGATTGTCTTGGGCACACCGATAACCTGTACATCAGCACCGATATTCTTGTAGTACTCTGCGAGAACTGCGGCATTTGTATTGGAGTCGTCACCACCGATAATGACAAGAGCCTTGATGTTGAGCTCCTTGAGAATCTTGAGACCCTCGTCGAACTGCTCGGGTTTCTCAAGTTTGGTACGGCCTGAACCGATGATGTCGAAACCGCCGGTGTTTCTGTACTCCTTGATGATACTTGCAGTCAGCTCCATGTACTGGTGGTTGATGAATCCGGCAGGACCCATGAGGAATCCGTAGAGACGGTTCTCCTTGTTGAGAGACTTAAGACCGTCAAAGATACCGCTCACCACGTTGTGACCGCCGGGAGCCTGGCCACCTGAAAGGATGATACCTACATTGAAAGGTTCTTCCACGCGAGCCGGATTCTCGTCTGCCTCGAACTCCACTACGGGCATTCCGTAGGTGTGGGGGAAAAGATCCTTGATTTCTTTCTGATTGGCAACTGATTCAGTAGCCTCACCAACTTTTACCTTAACCGATCCCTGCAGGGCTTTAGGGAGTTTGGGCTGGTAATCTGCCCGCGCCCTCTGAAGTACGCTTTTTTTCATTTTTCTTAGGGTTATGCTTATGAGCCCGCGCGAGTGCGGGCGTCTACAATATTTTTCCGGTTGCAAAATTAACAATTTTCTTGCATTATACGGGCAAAAATCAGCAAAAAAAGTTACAGATAAATTTCACAAAAAATGTTAACGGAGGAGCACAAGCCCCTCCGTATCATGCAATATTTTAATAGGATTTTAAAATGTCAATACCTTTCGGATAACGGAAACCCAGTCGCAACCCCGTGGACTAACATTCCTGCGCCTTCTGCCGCTGCGAAAGATACCGCTCGGCCTCCGCGAGGTCTTCAGGCGTGTCGATTCCAACAGTGATGTGATCCGAGACAGCAACCCTTATGGTGCGTCCATCCTGTAGCCAACGTAATTGCTCAAGGCTTTCGGCAGCTTCAAGAGGAGACTCGGGCAGCCTTACGATTTCAGACAGCGTTGTGGCGCGGTAGGCATATATCCCGATATGCGAGAAGAATGAGGTCGTCTCAAGCCATTTCTCTTTCGGCTCACGACGCACATAGGGTATGACGCTGCGCGAGAAGTAAAGAGCCCTACCCTCTTCCGACTTCACAAGTTTCACAAGATTCGGATTCTCAAGTGCTTCGAATCCCGCAGCGGGATCAAACGGCCGGGCGAGAGTGGCAATCTCCGTATCGGGATTCCCGCTGAATATTCCTGCCAGCAACTTGATTTGCTCCGGATCAATAAAGGGCTCGTCACCCTGCACATTGATTATCACATCGGCCTCCTCGCCAAGGTTGCGGTAAGCCTCCTCCACACGTTCGGTACCGCTCCGGTGGGTAGACGCTGTCATTACGGCGCGGAAACCGGCTTTCTCGACTGTTTCGCGTATCAGTTCATTGTCGGTGGCAACCGCCAACGGAAGGCCGGTCTTGGCAACCTGCCGGCACACGCGCACTATCATTTCCTCACCACATATTTTGGCGAGTGGCTTACCGGGAAAACGTGTTGACTCATAACGCGCCGGTATCAATACAATATACTTCATCACTTTTCAGTATTATCTTTTTCTACTGGAGCAGTGGGCCGGGAGCTGTTGCCGGAATGTATTTTATCATAATATTTTTTGAGCCATCCGGGAGCAATCACAACACCAATCACCAGATATAGATAATACGTGACAAGACGCCAAAAAATTGCCATGATGAGAGCCATTCCGGCTGTTCCGACCAAATCTCCGTAATAATTGGAGAAAATCCATTCGCTCAATCCGGCGCCACCCGGAGTCGGACTCACCATGAGTACAACCCATATCACGAACTGGCGTGCAAGGATTATCCATTGGTAGCGGTCGGTGCCGGGAAGGAATCCGAGGAACAGGACATTTACCACAAAATAACGGGCTGTCCATGCGAGTGCGGTGCCACAGAAAACCTCAAGCCAGAAACGGAAGGGCTTCGTGCGCAGTTCGGCCGATGTAGCGATCATGTTAGCACCGAGGCCTGATATTGAGTCTTTCCATCTTCTTAACCACCGCCACGAGGAAATCTTATCGAGAAGTTTCTGGATCCAATCAGGTTTCCATATTATACCCATGAACAACAGGAATGTCCACGCTGCTATGAGTGAATAGACAATCCAGAAGGTGTATTTTATGCCATGCGAGAAACCCTCGCCACTCGAATTGAAAATATCGTGCGCCGGCGTGAGCAGAACAATGAACGGGCACGCGACTACAAAGAAGAGCTCGTCCATAAACAATGTTGTGAGCATCAGGGTCGTTGCCCGCCCCAGACTGACTCCCTGCGAATTCAGATATACCGGTCCGAGGGAACTTCCTCCGACTGCCGACGGCGTTATGCAGTTCGTGAACTCACACATCATGTCGACCGTCCAGGCCTGTTTCCAACGTAGTTTTCTGTCGGTAAGGGCACGGAATCGCCATGTCAGTCCGAAGTCACGGCATCCCATGCACACAAACGCAAGAAAAATACAGAATACCGACCATGGAGTGAAATGTATCTTATCCCAGACGGCTGCCAGGTTCTCCCCCTTGGCATCGTGCCAGAACATTATGACCACTACCCCGAGTCCGATCACAACAGGCAAAAGTACTTTCCACATGGAGAAAGCACCTTTGGTCGGAGTCGATTGAGTACTTATATTTGTTTCAGAATTTTCCATAACAATATCATATTCCTGCGGCCACCGCTCCGGCACCGCATCTTCCAAAACTTCTCACCAACGTATCGTAACGGTCAGACACCTCTTCGACAACGTCGCGCCAACTTCTTACAAGTGTGGCGCGCGCACCTTCAGCGGCATTGCGGAGAGCATCGGGATTTGACGAAAGATATCTGACAAGTTCCGCGAATTTTTCAGGGGAGCGCTGAGTCAGGAAACCGTTACGACGGTCCGTTATCACCTCCGATGCGGTCGAGCCTTCAAGCAATATCGATGGCGTGCCCATGGCCGCAGCCTCGCGCACAACCAGAGGCGCGTTGTCATAGAACGAAGGAAATAGAAACAGGTCCGACCCGGCATAGTAACGGCTCAGCTGACGGCGATCGGAAATGACCCCGTGCATCCTCACCCGGTCGGACAGACCTAAATCCTCAATGCGATGGTAAATTTCGTCGGCCGCATAACCTGTGCCGATAAAGTTCATCCGGAATTTCACATTTCCATCCAGCTGCTTGAGGGTGTCAACTACAATATCGAGTCCTTTCTCCCAGATATGCTGACCGACAAAGAGAAGGGCAATCTCATCGTCGGCAACCCCTATCTCATGCCGGGCTTTCCGCTTGAATTCCCAGAGGTCACCCTCAACGAGAGCTGAGAAATCGTTACCATTCTCGACGACAGTGAGCGGTCCTTTGTAACCATATTCACGCACCGTATCCTCGACCTGAGCCTGCGGAATCCAGACTTCGTCGCATGAATTGAAAAATGCGAGTATTCTCTTCATTATTATATCCACCATCCAGGGTGCATGATTGAAAGAATGCCTCAGATCATCACGGTATTTGGAATGGAACGTGCCGATAAGAGGCACTCCGAGACGTCGTTTCACATACACGCCGAGCCGCCCCGACGAGAAGGGGCAATGGGCGTGAACAAGTTTGAAATCAGTGTCGCGCAGACGCTTCCATATGAACGGGTCAAGTTTCGGATAGCCGTACCTGTACGGCTTGCGTGAGCGTATAGGAAGCGAGAAGAACTTCATGACCTCGCAACCCACTTCGCTGCTCACCGGATTCCAGGGAGTTACCACACATGGATTCTTACCAAATTTCTTGAGCCAACGGACATAGTTCTCGACAGTCAACGTGACGCCATCGAGAATGGGAGGGAAACTGTCGTTGAAGATACCGTACAAATCGGCTGATTCAGGGTGTTGGAAAAATCTTGACATATGCGTGTATGTTTATAGTGTGGTACTTACTATTTAACAAACGGGAAGCCCAATTGTTAAAGAACATTCATAAATCTATGCGACTGAGGTCAAAACGAAGAGTCTTCAGGCCCTTCCCTGCATATCTGCCACAACTTTCACCGAACTATTTCACGTTTTGGCATAAAAAAGTTCCGTCAATATTTGGCCATCTCAAAAAAAAGTTGTAATTTTGCAATGCAAAAGCAAAAAGGGTTCCATGTCCGAGTGGTTAGGTACCGGTCTGCAAAACCGTTTACACCAGTTCGAATCTGGTTGGAACCTCAAAAAAAGCCGGCTCCGTGCCGGCTTTTTTTATTTTTTATTACGTGCAAAAAATCGGCGCGGAAGTCCGGAGACCTCCGCGCCGTGGCTGACATCATGCCCCGCAAAGTTGCAGGATGACGGTGTTATTTGTAGCGGGAGTAGATTTCCACTCCTTTTTTCTTGGCTTTGGCTACGTCGGCCGGATTTGATGGGTCAACTCCGTATTTCGACAGTGGTGGAATCACTACCTGCGTCCCGGGACGTATGCGGTCGGGATGGCCGAGAAATGATTTGTTTTCTTCGTAGATGATCGGCCACAGGTTGTAGTTTCCGTAATGGTCCTTGGCCATGGTGGTCAGATAGCGTGTCTTTGATATGGTGTCGTATACCTTGCGGTCTGAAGGTGCGGTGGGAACCACATCCTCCTTCTTTGCTGTTTCTGGAACATTGGTTTCAGCTTCTGAGACCGGAGCTGCCTTTGCTGCGTCTGCCGAAGGAATGGCGGCTGCTGTATCAGCTGAGGGCAATACTGCCTCGGCTACTACAATATCCTCTACCACAACTTCTGGTGCCACATCTTTATCATTTTGCATGAACCAGTCACATCCGTAGACACAAACATAAGCAACTAACCCGATTACACATGCCGCGAGTATCCCCGATAGGAATCCAACCCAGAATTTAGTTCTGCGTTTCTCAGGCTTGTACTCCCCTTCTTCCGATTGTTGCTCATAGGGTTGTGTTGAATCATTTTCAGATATGGAATCCCCTGAAATTACTGGTGGTACGGAAACATTTTCTACTGTTTCTGTAGATGATGGTGATTCGTAATCTTTTTCTGTCAACTCCGATGTGGCAGGTTCAACAACTTCCTCATCCATATCTTCGACTGTATAGACGTTGAAGTCATCTTCCAATTCCTCATCTTGAACCGCGACTGACTCACCAACCTGTTCGGCCACAGACTCCTCGGCAGTCTCAGCAGCCTCCACATCCTCCGGAGCCAAATCCTCGGTATCGTTCTCAGCAGTCTCTACATTTTCTTCAGCAGTATCAGCTGCAACGGCAACCTCTTCTGAGGCTGCCTCATCGGTAATCGGTTCTTCGTCCGTGCCTCCGAAATCGCCCGGCACTGTTTCATCTTCATCAAAGGTGAAATCATCATTGAGTTCGACGGTCTCGAACATCTCGAAAGGCTCGTTTACGAGCGCGGCAAGTTCTTTCGATGGCACGAAGACAGCCTTGCGGTGCGCAGGAATCTCATGTTCTCCGCCTGTGGATACGTTCACGCTTTTACGCGCCTCGACGCTGATGGTCTTGAATACGCCGAGTTCTTTAATCTTGACCTGCTCACCCTCTGCGAGCGAGGATGCTATGACGTTGAAGAATTCCTTTACGAAGTCTTCCGCCTGTTTCTTTGTATCACCTGTCTGGAGTGCGAGCAACTGGGTAAGGCCCGGCAACGTTATTTTTTCGTTCACTTGAATGCTGTTTATGAGTTGCGGACTTTTTGCTTCAATATGGCCGAGGGTTTGAAAACCAACGACAACTTTGGGGGAACAAGTATCTTCTTACCCGACGAAGGGTGATTGGCCACTCTTTCCATCCGCATCTTGGGTTCGAATGTACCGAAGCCGGGCACCGACACCGAGTCTCCCTGTTTGACAGCATCGGCGAGTATTCCGCCGAGAGCCTTGACCATAGAGGCCACATCATCAGGGTTGCGGCCAATCTTTTCCGCCACAGTGTTTAGAAGTGTCTTTGTATCCATTGAAGTGATAGGGTGAAGTGATAGGGTTTGTTTTCTTCCCCCTCACAAAATTAATAAATCTTGACAACTATTGCAAATATCGTCAAAAAAAGAGGCCACCCGCACCACGCGGACAGCCTCTACAGTGTATGATATGTCTAATCTTTACTTCAGTTTCAATACCTGACCGGTCTGAATCTTGTCGGCCGATGCCAGACCGTTAAGTTTCCGGAGAGTCGTTGCCGACATTCCGTAAGACCTTGCAATCGATGAGAGGGTATCCCCTTTCTTGACTGTATAGGTGGCCTTTACGCTCTGGGCGCTCTTGTATGTATTCTCTTTGGTCTCGTTCTTGGCTACCGTTGTCTTGGGAGCGTAGTTGCGCGGCTGCGTATATGTTGACTTCGAGAAGGTATATGTGTCTGTATGGGTCGTCTTGTTCTTGAAGTCGAAAATCGCATTCGGATTAATGGCATAACCCATGTAGCGAGTTTCGAAGTGGAGGTGCGGCCCGGTGCTGCGTCCGGTGCTGCCGCCGAGTGCGATCGGCTGACCGGCCTTGACAACCTGATCCGGTTTCACAAGGAACTTGTTGAGGTGGCCATAAACAGTCTCCAGCCCGTTTGGATGACGGAGAATCACGTAGTTGCCATAGCCTTTAGCCTCGTAGTTGGTGAGACGGACTTTGCCGTCGAATGCAGCGTAAATCGTATCGTTCGAGCGGATAGCAAGGTCTATGCCCTTGTGCATACGGCCGAATTTGGCACGGTAACCGTAGTTTGATGTCACCTGACCCGGACAGGGCATGAAGTAGCCTGTCACGTCAATTACCTTCGAGTTTGGCACATCCGACTCCTTGAACGGGTTGACGCGCTTGCTGTTCCAACCCTCGGTGTAGATGTCCGGCTCCGGCTCGATATCGTCGATGAGGTCGATGAAAGTATTCTTCTCGACCAGCTTGATCTGGTCGTCACTTTTTGCGCGGCTGGCCAGAAGCTGCTTGTGCGCCTGCGAATGCGGGTTCTTTGATGTTATGGTCTGCGCCGACATAGGCACTGCTGCGAAGGCGAATGCCAATACGGAACAAAATAATGTCTTGATTCTGAACATTCTTAAATTAAGTTTTTAGAGCTCGTCGACCTCGTAGATGAATTTCATGTTGGCGGGGGTGTAGTCAAAGATCTCGTCATCCTTGAAGAAACGACGAATCTCGATTTCCGCGTTCTCCACAGAGTCGCTTGCATGAATTATGTTGAGCGATCCGCTCATACACAAGTCACCACGGAGAGTGCCGGGCTGAGCCTTACGGCCATTTGTGACACCTGTCATCTCGCGGAACACGCGCACCACGTCAATGCCTTTCAAACACAGGGCAACAACCGGAGAAGCCATCATCGACGCTGCGAGCGTAGGAAAGAAAGGCTTGTCGGCGAGATGGGCGTAATGCTCACGCAATATCTTCTCGTCGAGCTGCATCATCTTCATGCCGCAGATTATGAGTCCGCGACGCTCGATGCGGCCAATCACTTCCCCTATGAGGTTACGCTCCACGCAGGAGGGTTTCAAGAGTACCAATGTCTTCTCCATGAGTTAACACATTTTAAGATTTTCGATTGCTTATGTCTCAAAGTTAAACATTTAGAGGGAACAAATGCAAGAAAATCGTGTTATTTTTTCTAAAATTTTCCACGATTTTTGTGACATTCCGCCGTAACTGCGCGTATGATTGCAAGTTGCAGCATTCACTACGTTCACACAAATTGTTCCACGCCGATTGCACATATGAAAGAATGTGTGCAAAAACGCGTGGTGCATAGTGTTAATATTTGTTAATCCATTTTAAGCATCCTACTATCATTATTTTAGCCCATGCACCTTCAATTTCACTTACGTTCCGACAAAGTTCCGAAGGGTTCCATTTACCCCTGGGACGACTATGGAAACCGATGCTCCACGCAATCAAACCTTGCACGGCTTGAATGCGTTTAACCTACGAGACCACTTAATTTGAATTACTATGTCTACATTAGCTCTTATTGCAAAGTCGGCGGCTGAGACATCGGGTGCGGCCCAGACAGCCGCTGCCATCGCATTCTCACCGCATACCGAACAAAGCACATATTTCATAGCACGCGTCATGATGAGATTCTGCGTGTGGGTTCTCAAGCTTTTCGGAATGGAAAACAATGAGAATCTGTTCCTATGGCTCTATGTTGCCGTAGTGTTCCTTTTTGCCATGGCTGTTGGCATGATTGCCAAATGGATTGTGGTGTTCATTCTCCACAAACTGAAACCTCACGTCAAGTCGCACCTTTACGGACATCTGCTTGACAGGAAATTCTTCACAAAGACGTGCCGTATTATCCCTCCGCTGATTTTCCTTATCCTCATACAGTTCACGCTCTACATGCACAATTCAATAGCGTCATGGCTGACGCGGTTGTCGTTCATGTATATCATTCTGATTGTGGCTGTATCGGCGTGCACTCTCTGCGATGTGATATGGCTCACTCTCGACGAGAAGGAAAACAAGCGCAAACTGCCGCTGCGCGGTCTCGTGCAGGTCGCCAAGCTGATTGTATGGATAATCGCCGTGATTATCATCGCCGCGCTGCTGCTTGACAAATCTCCGGGCGCGCTGCTCGCGGGACTCGGTGCTTTTGCCGCCGTGCTGATGCTGGTGTTCAAGGACTCGATTCTCGGAATCGTCGCGGGTGTGCAGCTCGCCCAGAACGACTCGCTGCATGTGGGCGACTGGATCAGTGTGCCCGACGGCCAGGCCAACGGCGTTGTCGACGAGGTCTCTCTTACGGATGTCAAGATTATCAACTGGGACAAGACTGTCTCGACCGTTCCTCCTTATACATTGATCTCCGCAGGTTTCAAGAATTACCGGAACATGCAGGAATCGCACACACGTCGCATACAGCGTTCATATATGATTGACGCCGACAGTGTGGTCGAGGCCACTCCTCAGATGCTTGAGAATCTGAAGGCCATCCCGCTTATGAAAGACTGGATTGAGAAGAAGGTCGAACAGCGCGATGCCGGCAAGGTACAGAACGTGAACAACAGTGCCGGACTTGTCGACGGCACGATTGACACGAATCTCGGTCTGTTCCGGGCGTACATGAAACTCTGGCTTGACGCAAATCCCGAAATCTCGCACAGTGACGACTGCTTCGTCACCACTCTGGCCCAGACAGCCGCCGGCATTCCGTTGCAGATCTATTGCTTCACCAACACGTCGTCATGGTTCCCTTACGAAGGAATCCAGGCATCGGTATTCGAGCATCTCGCAGCCATGCTTCACAAGTTCAATCTCTATACGTTCGAGAATCCTTCGGGCCGCGACACTCTTATCGACGGCTACCTCAGCCCCGGAAAGAATCCCGCTCCACTGTTCGGTCTCCCCTACCCGTTCTTCCTGAACTCAGGCACACCGCTTGATCCGGGTATCCTTCCGGGTGCGGCAACACAGCCCGCCTCCACTCCGAATGCGGCTTCTCAACCGACGGCTTCTCAACAGGCCAACTCAGCCGCCACAGGTGCTAAACCGACATCTGATTGACAGCCTGACGGAGAATCGTGAGGTTTTCGAGCAATGACTCCGCCTGCGAGAGTGGCAGCATGTTGGCTCCGTCTGATTTGGCAACCGCCGGATTCTGATGTGTCTCCATGAATATACCGTCGGCACCGGCCGCTATGGCGGCTTTGGCTACGGTTGAAATGAGCTGGGGCTTGCCGCCTGTCACGCCCGAAGCACTGTTAGGCTGCTGGAGCGAATGGGTGATGTCCATTATTACCGGACAGCCGCAGGTGTCACGCATCACCGGCAGTCCACGCATGTCAACCACGAGGTCTCCGTAGCCGAAGAATGTTCCGCGTTCGGTCACCGCAACATGATTGTTGCCGGCCGAGCGCACTTTGTCGCATGCGAAAGCCATCGATTCCGGAGCAAGAAACTGTCCCTTCTTTATATTGACCATCTTGCCGGTGGCCGCTGCAGCGAGCAGCAGGTCGGTCTGACGACAGAGAAAAGCCGGAATCTGCAGAATATCCACATATTCGGCGGCCATGGCAGCCTCGGCGGCGGTGTGTATGTCGGTCACTACGGGTATGCCGTACGTTTCGCGCACCTTACGGAGAATACGTAGAGCCTTCTCGTCACCGATACCGGTGAAAGAGTCTATCCTGCTACGGTTGGCCTTGCGGTATGAGCCCTTGAATACATAAGGTATGTTCAGTCGCGAGGTGACTTCAACCATATGAGCGGCAATATCCATTGCCATCTCCTCTCCTTCTATCACACACGGACCGGCGAGCAGAAAGAAATTGCCGGTCGCGCTCGATTTCAGATATTCAGTTATATTATCGATCATTTCGTTTTTATTTCTGGGTTATGATGGTATGCGCGGCGCAGAGTGCATAGAGGGCGGCTGTCTCCGTGCGCAGACGCGTGTTGCCGAACGTGACCGGCATGAAACCGTTACCGATGGCCAGATTCACCTCTTCGGGAGTGAAATCCCCCTCAGGGCCTATCAGTATCGAGACATCGGACTTTCCGTCGTATTCGCGTGCAAACTCCTTGCGCTCGATCTCACGGCTGCAATAGCCCATATACTTGAGCGCCGAGGTGTCGGAAGTTACAAATTCGCGGAATCCGGTCATCTCGACCAGCTCCGGAAGAGTGGCCTTGAGGCTCTGTTTCATTGCCGAGACCATAATCTTCTCTATGCGGTCACGCTTGACTACCCTTCTGACATTGTGGGTACAGTCAAGAAACAGCATCCTGTTCACCCCTATCTCAACCGCTTTCTCCACGAGCCACTCCATGCGGTCCATGTTCTTTGTCGGAGCGACGGCGAGCGTAATGCGCGGTGACCAGTGCAGTGGTTCAGCTGTCGTCTCAATAATATCGACAGCTGTATGACGCGGATGAGCATCGGTAATCTCGCACACGTATGCGTTGCCCTTGCCATCGACCACATCCACCCGGTCACCCTCTTTCATGCGCAGCACACGGCAGCAATGACCCGATTCAACCTCGGGCAATTCTCCCGTGGCAAGCAGATCCGGAGCATAGAAGCGAATCATTATTCGTCAGTTTCTTATTTGTTTATGTTGTTCAATACCGGTGCCGGAAGGCTGTGCAGCATCTGCACCGTAATCTACACTGTCATTCAATCCCGTCGAGCGAGGTCATGCCGGCACCGTCCGTGCTTTCCACACTCCTGATTTCCTCGCCGCTGACATTGTCTTCACTTTTCTTGTCATGGAAAACTATCCAGAACAGGATACCGACAACGAGTGCGTATGCGGCACATATCATCCAGAAGACACGCCAGCCGTGAAGCTGTACATCCACCGGGTCAGTCTCGATTACATAATGGTTGCGGATAGCCATGGCAGCGAGTGTACCGATGGTGGCTCCGAAACCGTTGGTCATGATCATGAACAGGCCCTGGGCACTGCTTCTGATGTCGCTCGATGTCTCCTTGTCGACATAGAGACCGCCTGACACGTTGAAGAAATCGAACGCTATGCCATAGACTATACATGAAAGCACAAACATCCATACACCGTCGGCCGGGTTGCCGACTCCGAAGAGTCCGAAGCGCAGGAACCATGCGAACATCGACATGAGCATCACACCCTTTATGCCGAAGCGTTTCAGGCAGAACGGTATGAGAAGTATGCAGAGGGTCTCGCTTATCTGCGACAGTGAAATCAGCGCGTTGGCATTACGTGCCGCCCACGCACCGGCAAAATCCGGTATATCAGCGAAGAATGTTATGTACGGGTTGGCATAGCCGTTGGTAATCTGCAACGACACACCGAGCATCATGCTGAACAGGAAGAAGACCGCCATCTTCTTCTGCTTGAAGAGTGCGAAAGCCCTCAGGCCGAGACGGTCAACCCAGTTGCCCGTCACCGGGGCTGTTGACACAGGACATTTCGGCATGGTCAGCGCATAGAACACCATTAAGAAGCTGAAGCCTCCTGACACGAACAGCTGCATGTATGATGTCTGGAATGCCGCGCCCTCCGGCCCGGCGAAGTTGACGAACAGCATGGCGCAGATGAAGCCGATTGTTCCGAAAATACGGATTGGAGGGAAGTCCTTCACCGTGTCCATTCCGGCCTTGGTCAGCGCGTTGAAGGCAACGGAGTTGTTCAGTCCGATTGTGGGCATGAAGAACGCTACCGATATGGCGTATAGCACAAACAGAGGAGTGAACTCTATCTGGTCCGCTGACATGCAGTAGAATCCGGCCAGAACCATAAATACACCCGCGAGCAGGTGACATAGACTCAGCATTCGCTGTGCCTGAATCCAACGGTCGGCTATGATGCCCACCAGCGACGGCATGATAAGGGAAACGATACCCTGTATAGCATAAAACCATCCGATTTCTGCCACGAGGCCTACCCGTGCGAGAAAGTTTCCGAGAGATGTCAGGTATGCACCCCATACGGCAAACTCTATGAAATTCAGAATTGAAAGTCGTACTTTCAGATTACTTTTCTGTGACATACATTTAAGGTTAAGCGTTCTGGTCGTCTGCAGCCCTGTACCGCGCCTGCGGGCGACTCATGATGCAAATTTAATTATAATTTGCGGAATCTGCAACGCATTATCGCAGTTTGAGAAAAAAAGTCTCCCGCGTTTATTTCTCGACCAATTCCATCAGACGCTCTATCGAAGGGACAAGCAGCTGGCGGTCATTTGCCATGCTGATGATCCCGTCGCTCTCAAGGGCGGCGAACTGTCTCTCGGCATCGCACAATATGTTGGCGAAGAACTCTTTTACCGGGCGGTTGACCGACTCAACCGATATGTCGCGCGAGTCATGGGTGGTGGTCACATTGACCATGTGGGCGATCAAAGACGCCAATGAGCCTGCATCGGCATCGACAAGCACCCCACATCCCTTCTGCGCGCTCCGGGCAAGATAGTTCAGGCAGTTCATCAGGAATATCTGGTTCGTCTGCAGCAGAGTCATATACTGCGATTTCGGGAGCTCCATCGTGCCGCACCGGGTCAACGCCCTCGCCTTGAACCGGAGATGATTGTCGAGTCCGAAAAGACGTTCCGCACCGATAAACCGACCCGCGGGGGCAGTCTCGTGCACCATGATATTATCGGAGAACAAAGGATGCGCGACCTGCATCTCGCCCGAGATCAGGCAACGCAGCGTCCTGCATGAGTCCTTGCCCGAAACGATTGTCTCGCCGGGATTATAAGTCTTGAATGCGAGATGAGTCTTCTCGACAAACGCTGAAATCTGCTCCGCCGATGCTCCCTTGAACAACGGCAGACTCATCAGCGTCTCGAACATAGAATAACCAGCCATATCACAAAGTTAGCCGTTCTGGTTAACATTTCCAAATTTCAGGGCAACAAATGTACGGTCGCGGCATGCCGCGGCCCACCATGCCCCACCATGCCCCACCATGCCCCACGGCGACACACCGCGGCCCACCGCGGCCCACCGCGACCCACCGCGACCTTACATTTTTACATGACGCGCATTCTTTTATTCCACGAGCTGCACAAGATTGGAAAAAGTTACTATATTTGCAGAAACTTTCCGGGGTTTAACCTCGACACCTCGTTATAAATAAGACCTTATTGACCATGAAAACATCTGTCAACACCAACCGGGCGACATCCTCCGCCCGTGAACATAGCCACGCATCCGGCCGCAAACCGGGCAAAATGCACTATGGCTACATAATCGTGGCATGCTGCTGCCTGATGATGGGAGTGAATGTCGGCTTGTCATTCAGCTGCGCGGGAATTTTCTATCGTCCTGTCAGCGAGTCACTCGGCGTCGCCGTCGGCGAGTTCGGCATCTACATGTCGGTGATGTATATCACCTCCACACTTATGTTGCCGATGGCCGGAAGGCTTCTTGAACGGTACAGCGCCCGCTGGCTCTTCACGGCCAATGCCGCCCTGATGGGACTGATATTTATCTCGATGGGATTCTACAACCGCGTCTGGGAGTTCTATATCGCCGGCGGAGCACTCGGAGTGACATTGGCCTTCCTTCTCTACCTGAGTTTCCCGACATTGGTCAACCGGTGGTTCCATACCCGCGTGGGTCTCATGATAGGCATATGCAGCGCGGCTTCCGGAATCGGAGGAATGCTCTTCAACCCGATGGCCGGATGGATGATTACAGAATGGGGCTGGCGCTGGGCATACGGCGCATTCGGAGTGATTATCCTCGCGGTGGTCACACCGCTTCTCGGCTGGCTGCTCCGTGACCGTCCTGCCGACATGGGGTTGGAACCCTACGGACTCGGCACCATGGAAAACAAGACCAAGGCGACCGCACCGGGAGCTGACAAGACTTATGCCGAGGCCGTGAAGAGTCCTCTGTTCTATGGAGTGGTACTGTTCGCGTTCATCATGATGGGCACCTCCACCCTCAATCTGTTTATTCCCGGCTACGTCACCGACAACGGCTTCTCGCTCGAACAGGCATCGCTAACGGCTGCATGTGTGATGGCCGGAGTTACCATCGGCAAGCTGGTACTGGGCTGGATCAACGACCGCAACTGTATGTTTGGAGTTGCCGTCACGACAATAGCCGGAGCGGCCGGACTCGGCATCCTGCTAATAGGTTCGCACACCCTCGCGCTGATACTGACGGGAGCCTTCCTGTTCGGATGGGCATACGCCGGAGTCACCGTACAGTCGGCCATGCTTACCCGCAGCGTCTTCGGCACCCGCGACTACGGGCGCATCTACTCCGTTGTCTCCATAGCACTCGCGGCCGGTGGCGCACTCGCCTCGGGCGGCTGGGGACTCTTGGCCGACGCCACCTCCGACACATTCATCTTCACTTCCGGTGCCGTCTGCCTCACCCTCTGCCTCCTGCTCGGCCTCTGGGCCCTCCGCCGCCGCTGATCACCTCCCTCACAGTCACCAGACTCAACAGACCATAAAAAAGCGAGAGCAAAGGTGCGACCATACACCGTGGCTCTCGCTTTGAGATATACAATAAATCATGCTGATGACATAAAATAAAAAAGGACTACCGTGGTAGTCCTTTGGTAGTCGATCCGGAACGACGGGCGCGCGGGCGTAATTTCGTGTAATCAAGCGGTTTTAATTGGTATTAATTTCGGTGTACTACATTTTTCAGTGTCATTATATATGGTTTATGAGACTTATTTGACTTATAGGGCTTATAGGGCTTATAGGGCTTATGGGGCTTATGGGGCTTATAGGGCTTATAGGGCTTATGGGGCTTATAGGGCTTATAGGGCTTATGGGGTTGGTCAGTCGAGGGGGGCAGAGGTGGCGCGCTTGTAGCGGTAGAGGGCGCGGATGGCGGCGCGGTCGAGCGCGGTCAGCTCCGCGCCGGGGCGCTCGGCCTCGAAGGTGATCAGGTCGCCGCCGATGCGCAGCGCGTTGAGCGCGACGTGGCGCACGGTGGCCAGGCCCGGGGCCTCCGCCGTGCCGGGCGCGATGACGAGCACGTAGTTTTCCGCCAGCTCCGGATAATCCTCAGGAATCAGCTTGCCTAAGAACTGCCAGCCGCGGCCGATCCGCGGCTCCATGCTGTCGTCGGGCATCTCGAAGAGCTTGTAAAGCGCGGCCTCGCGCCGCTCATGCGGCTGCGCGACCACCGGCATCCGCTTCGGCACGGGGTTCTCGCCGCGCGCCAGGGCGCGGAGGGCCTCCGCGTCGTAATAGTCCAGCTCGATCACAGCCGGGCCGTCAGGGTCGTCCGCAACCGCCGCAGCGGCCGGTGCTGAGGGGAGCCCGTAAGCCGGCGCGGCAGCTTGTACGGAAGTTAGAGCGGTAGCTTGTGCGGAAGCATCGACCGACCCCTCCCCCGTTTCCATATACTCCCGGCTGATCACGTCGGGAAACGCGTCGGCGATACGGCGCAGTAATCCTTGTGTCATTGTACGACCGCACGCAGTGAAGGCGGATGTTAGATTATTTATATTCATCCCGATTGCGCGTGCGAGGTCTGACTTGGATGTGATACAACCCTTATACAACAATAATTTGTACGCCTCTTGCAGTCTGCTATTTAATAACTTTCTATCAATCATAATGTTACATATTATTGCACACTTTAGGCAAAAGTGTGCCAAATGTTAAATAATTACTTTATGCGTGAAATTCTCGCATATTATTTTGGAATATGCAATAATTTCACGTACCTTTGCACTCGGAAACCTCAATGAGATAAGCAAAGGGAGCGCGGACAGGCGTACAAACGCCTATCTTCCATATAACCAAAGGCAAAGTTAACGCTTTCCGTCTGTTTTTGCAAGTCGCGTCGGGGTTTATCTATGATAATTTTTACCGATATGGACAAGTATAAAAACATCATCAGCAAGGCATCTTTGGGTGCCATCGAGCCGGGGAGGGTGGCTGTGTTCCGCTACGAGACCCCGGGCGAATACCAGACAAGTCTCCGTCACGCCTACTGGGTGCGCAAGAACTGCAAGCGTCCCGACGGCTACACCTACCGCATCGAGACCCACGCCGCCGACGGGCTGATTCTCGTGCGGGTCGTCAAACCTCAAAGAGCCGTGAGCGATGCTGGCGCGTGAGAAGGTGGAGCTGATGGGGCTGATCCGTCAGGTGGTGCGCGACGTGATCCGCGAGGAGCTCGCCCTCACCCATCAGGACATAATCTCGCACAAGGAGGCGTGCGAACGCTTCGACCTCAGCCGCAGGTTCATGTACGACCACGCCGAGGAGTTCGGCATGATGAGGTGCGGCAACAAGCATTATTACTCCATCCGCAAGATACAGGAGGCGATAGCCGAGGGGCGCATCAAGAGCCAGAAGCCCTGTTCTGCCCGCGACGCCGACGAGGAACCGGAAGAGACAGAAGAGACGGGCCAATCCGCGAGGACACCCGCGCAAGAGAGCGCGAAACCGATGACAAGTTAGTAATCTGATTTCACACCCCCGCCGCCGTAGTGAACAGTTCCATTATTACGGCTTGTAGTTAACTCGATTGTAAGGATTTATCCCACTTAACAATTTCTAAGCATTCATATTTATGTTGTTATCACCGGCCTTGATCTTGATTAATCGGCGGCGGGAACTGCCCCGGAACGGCTTCGCGCCATGAACACCTCGACCCGAGGGAGGGTGTTTCTGGACCATGGCGCGCGCGGTTCGACTCCGCGCCCGGGCTCCAATCTCAAACTCCAAAACCAAACGACATGAAACAGACTGCAAACGCAACCGCCACAAGCCGCGCCCTGGAGCGCGTGCTGCTCTGGGTGCTCGGCCTTGTGGCCGTGGTGGGCATCTTCGCGGTGCCCGACGACGACTCCGCCCACTGGCTGACAATCCTCGTGACCACAAAGGTGGTGGGCATCGCGGCCCTATGGGCCATAGAAAGGAAATTGAAATCAACCATCTAAAACGGAAGAATATGGATATTAACATCAAGGTCAGCCTGAGGATAGACCCGGAGAGCGCCGCGCTGATTGGCGCGGCGGCCGGGGCGGCCGTCAGCACGGTGATCGCTGATAGGGCTAATGGGGCCGATAGGGCTAATGGGATCGATAGGACTAATGGGGCTAATGGGACTAATAGGGCTAATAGCGCCGACCAGGTAGCACAACAGGCGGCACCGGAGCCACAGGCACAGACGGCACCGGAGCCACAGGCACAGACGGCACCGGAGCCACAGGCACAGACGGCACCGGAGCCACAGGCACCGGCGGCTCAGCCGGCGGCGGCTCAGCCCGTAGCGGCGGCACCGGCACCGCAGCCGGCCGCCTACCGCGAGACTCCGGAACAGACGCTGGCTTTCCTGCGTCAGCGGTTCAACATCCCGGCAAAGAAGGCCGACTGTGACCCCGACCAGGAACAGAAGTGGCGCGCCCTCAACAAGGCGGTCGTGAAGATCATCCAGGATGTCACCAAGAATCCCGCCAACAAGAAGCTCATCGACCTGAAGACCGAGGAGGACCAGGCGGAGTTCATGCGCCTGGCTCATGAGATCACCTGGTCGGTCAACGACGGAACCTTCAACGTGCTCGCCTTCTGACCATGGCCACGGAACGTAAACATGCGCTGCTGTCCCCGTCGTCGGCCCACCGCTGGCTGCATTGCACGCCGTCGGCCGTCGCCGAGAGTAAGGTCGAGGACCGGGGGAGCCGCTACGCCCTGGAGGGCACGCTGGCGCACGCCGTGGCGGAACGTGAGCTGCTGAAGATGTTCAGCCGCGACGCCTCCAGGGCCGAGGAGGAGATCAGGCAGATCCGCGTGCCAATCACCGGCGAGATGATGGAGGCCGTGAGGCGTTACGCCAACTTCGTGGCCAACCTCTACACGGAGGAGCGGGCGAAGTTCCCGGTCGGGGCCACGGAGCTGCATGTGGAGCTGCCGCTCGACCTCGGGGCCTACGCGCCCGGCTCGTTCGGCACCGCCGACGCGGTTATCGTCAGCCCCCGCAATCTGATGATCTTCGACTTCAAGTATGGCCAGGGCGTGGAGGTCAAGGCGGCCGGCAACCCCCAGATGCGCCTCTACGCGCTCGGTGCCCTCGACGAGTTCGGGCTTGAGCGCGACATCCGGACGGTGACGGACTTCATCTGTCAGCCCCGCCGCGAGTGTCTGGTCAACGCCGAGAGCATGACCGCCGAAGAGCTGTTGGAATGGGGCTTCGACTACGTGAGGCCGCTGGCCGACGTGGCCTACCGCGGAATCGGTGAGCGTGTGTGCGGGTACTGGTGCAAGTTCTGCAAGGTAGCCCCGATGTGTGACCGCCTGAACCCCGAGAAGGCAGCACAGCGTGCCCGCGACGCGGCCCGCTTCATCCGCCACAAGACCACCGCCGAATCGGTCTCCGACTTTGACGGCATCACTTTGACGGATGAGTAAAAGTAAAAGTAAAAGTCTAAAGCCTAAAACCTAACCCCTAAAAACTAATAATTATGCCAAGATTATTCAAACCACAGAAAGTGAATGGAAGCGACACCGCGCTGCTCGTGCAGGGTCGTGTGAGTTACGAACACATCATGACGGCTGCCGCGCCGCAGAACAACCCTAACGCCGACAAGGTCTATTCATGCGCCCTTCTCATCGACAAGAACGACACGGAGACGGTCAAGGCCATCGAGGCGGCCATTGCCGCCGCTACCGTGGCCGGGAAGGAGAAGAAATGGGGCGGCACGGTGCCGCGCAAGCTCGCCACCCCGCTAAAGGATGGCGACGACAAGGAGCGTGAGGAATACGCCGGCATGGTCTACTTTAACTGCAAGTCGAAACGCCGCCCGGGCGTGATGGGACGCGACAAACAGCCCATCACCGATCCGGAGGAGGTCTATTCGGGTATGTGGGCGATACTGTCGGTCAATTTCTACCCCTATTCGGTGACGGGCAACAACGGCGTGGGTGTCGGCCTGAACGCCGTGCTGAAGGTGGCCGACGGTGAGCCGCTCGGCGGCGGAGGCGACGGCACGGGAGCCTTCTCGGGCGTGACACTGGCCGAGATGGACGACTATGATGATGATGAGGATGTATAAACCCTAAAACGGGGGGGGCCGCGGCGTGCCGCGACCCTACAATAAAAACTGAAAAACGGTACGGTCGCGACATGTCGCGGCCCACCACGTAAAAACGAGAACATGGACCGACTGATCACCATCTATACCGCGAAGAGCCGCAAGGCGCAGCTCTGGGCACGCACGCAGCTGACGTGGCCGGAACTGCGCGGGCGGCTGCTCGATTTCGCCGTCACGCCCGAGACCTACGACGAGTATGTCACCATGACCCGCGACCGCCAGACGGCCGTCAAGGACGTGGGCGGTTTCGTGGGAGGCACGCTGCGCGACGGCATCCGCAAGAAGACGCACATGGAGTCGCGGAGCGTCGTCACGCTCGATTATGATGAGTTCAGCCCCGGACAGCTGGAGAAGCTGCGCGACGCGCTGCCGGGTGTGTGCTGGGTGGTCTACTCGACCCACAAGCACACGGCCCGCGCCTGGCGCGTGCGCGTGGTCATCCCGCTGAGCGAGGACGTTGACCCGGAGAAGTACGAGGCGCTGAGCCGCAAGGTGGCCGAGATGATAGGCATGGCCGGCATAGACCGCACCACCTTCGAGCCGGTACGGATGATGTTCTGGCCGTCGCGCTCGTGCGACGCCGACTACGTGGCCGAGGCCAACGACACCGGCGACCTGCTCCGCCCCAACGCGCTGCTCAACCTCTACGACGACTGGCGCGACCCGGCGCAGTGGCCGCGCACCGCCGACGAGGCCGACCTTTTCAGCACCGCAAACGTGCCGACCTCCGACCCGCGCACGCTGGAGATCTGGCGCAATCTTGCCGTCGGTGCCGGAGCCAAGCCCACGCGCCAGGGAAGCGGCATGGCCGACCCGACGAAGAAGGAGGGCGTGGTGGGCGCGTTCTGCCGGACCTACACCATGACGGCCGCGATAGAGCGGTTCTTAGGCGGCATGTACAAGCCATATCGCCCGGGACGCTGGACCTACCTCAACGGATCGACCGTGGGGGGCGTGGTGGTCTATGACGACCGGTGGATGTATTCCAACCACGCGACCGACCCGTTGGGCGGCCGCGAGCTGAACGCCTGGGACGCGGTGCGGCTCGGCCTCTTCGGCACGCTCGACCGTGGCCACCGCGCCGCCTCGGTGATGGCCCTCCCCTCGTCGGCCGAGATGGTGAAGCTCGCGCTTGCAGACCCGGACGTGAGCCGCCTGATGGCCGAAGAGACGGCACGGCGGGCCGCGGAGGCTTTTGCGGACGTGGAGCTGACTGACAGTGACGGCGACCAGTCAGACAGGTCAGACCAGTCAGACAGGTCAGACCAGTCAGACCAGTCAGACCGGTCGGACAGGTCGGACTCCGACGACTGGGCGGAGCGGGAGGCGCGGCTGCGCAACAAGAAGGGTGACTTCGAGCCGACGCGCATGAACCTGCGGACGGTGCTGCTGCATCATCCGGAGTTCCGGGGGCGGTTGCGCTTCAATGAGTTTACCGACCAGATGGAGGTTCACGGGCGGCTGCCGTGGCGGCGCATACAGGGCGCGCTGGTCAACGATGCCGACACGGCCTATCTCCGGGCATGGTTTGAGGAGACCTACAAGGCCGCGCCAAAGGAGAAGCTCGACGACGCGATGCAGATGATCAAGGGGCCGACGGCCTACCATCCGGTGCGCGAGTACATGGACGCGCTGGAGTGGGACGGCGTGCCGCGTCTTGACGGCCTTCTGGTCAACCTTCTCGGCGCGGACGACACGGAGCTGAACCGCACGCTCACGGCCCTGATGTTCGTGGCAGCCGTGGCGCGTGTGCATGAGCCGGGCGTGAAGTATGACATCTGCGTGACGCTGTTCGGTCCCGAGGGGTGCGGCAAGTCAACGCTCATCGGCGCGATGTCGCGCCCCTGGTTCGTCGATTCGGCTATCAGGATCGGCGAGAAGGATGGCATGTCGGCTCTGCGCGGGCGGCTCATGGTGGAGCTTGCGGAGATGGCGTCGCTCAAGCGGGCGGATCTTGACATGGTGAAAAACTTCATATCGTCGCAATCGGATGTGTACCGTCCGGCCTACGCGCGGCATGACGTGGAGGTTCCGCGCCAGTGCGTGTTCGTGGCCACGACCAACGACCGCTACTGTCTGCGCGGTTTCGGCGACAACCGCCGCTTCCCGGTGGTTGAGGTCAATCCGGAGCGGCGACGTATGGATGTCGATGTGGCGGACTACGTGGGCGAGTGGCGTGACCAGTTGTGGGCGGAGGCGGTGTCGCTATGGCGCGGCGGCTTCAGGCTGTTCCTGCCGCCCCACCTTGACCGGGAGGCGCGGCGGATCGGGTCGGAGCACTCGTTAGACCAGAACTGCGCGATGTTCGACGACCTGGACCGCTATCTGGAGATGGAGCTGCCCGACAACTGGCGGAGCCTCGACCGGGCCACGCGCCGTCAGTGGCTTGCCGGACAGCGGCCCGCCGGCGTGTCGTCAGACCTGGAGCCGCGCCGTCAGGTATGCTGCGAGGAGATCCTGACCGAGTGCTTTGACATGCGCAAGGACAATCCGAAATACAACAGCCGCGCCCGCGAGGTGGCCGCATACATGGACCGCAAGTATGCCGGCAAGTGGGAAAAGGTGTATAGCATACTTCGTGATTCTGTATTCGGCAGACCTAAAGGATGGCGGAAAAACGTGAGTGAAGAGGAGGAGGATGTGATTTAACTGTAAAAAAGAAATTATCATGAAAATATATCAACAATGGCTTGAATCGTGCCGAAAAGTGAATATCCCGGCAATTTCAACCGATACCGCAGCCAGACTGATGGCGGTACTTATGGAGTACGGCAACAACGAGGGCTTTACCTACAATCAGAAATTTCTCGCTGATAAAGAATACATACAGCATCGTTTCGGGCTGATAGAAATGAGAACTCCCGAAGCCCATTTTCACTCACTGCTAAAGAAGTATGTGAAAGAATTGCAGAATTATCAGGAAGCACATAAGCTCGATGAAACCGACAAGGAGCATCCGTATAGGAATATGGCTCCAGACTGGGCACCGCAACTTTTAAAAGACAGGTATAATATGAAATTCATAGGATAATGATATACGGATATTTAAGAGTCAGTTCCGATGAACAGGATGTGAGCTCGCAGAAGCAGGGTGTTGAGCAGTTTGCCAAGGATAAGGGCTGGACTATCGACAAGTTTATTACAGACGAAGGAGTGAGCGGCGGTAAGGATCCGGACAAACGCAACCTCGGGCCTTTGCTTAAGCTCGTCAATAAGGACGATGTTATTATCAGCTCCGAGATAAGCCGATTGGGTCGCGACCTCTACATGGTGATGGATATACTTCACTTATGCATGGAGCGAGGCTGCATCATCTACACGGTCAAAGACCGTTTCGTGCTGGGTTCCGATATCCAGAGCAAGGTGCTTGCTTTCGCGTTCGGGCTGTCAGCTGAGATCGAACGTCAGATGATACGACAACGCACGAAAGAAGGATTGCAGTTGAGAGTCAAAATGGGAGTGCTTGTAGGCAGACCATTGGGAACGAAGACCGAACCAAGGTGTGACAAAGAGACAAAGGAGAAAATCATCGAACAGTATAAGTGGGGAGTCCCTTTGCGCCGACTCGCCGAGAACTTCAAAGTGGATAGGAACACTGTTGACCGATGGCTCACACGTTGGGGTTGCAAATCAGGACGGAATTTTAAAAAGGAGGAGGAGCAACGGCGCAAAAGAGATACTCAACATCGAAAGTCCCTATATAAGGACGATGATGAATATTGCAATATTGAGTTACCTCGTGAGATTGTGATTGGACTGATTGAGCAGGATTTGACAATTCCTCAAATAGCCGAGAATCTTCCTCAATACACGTATGAGCAAATCTATGACACGATATTGTGTGACTACGAGTTTAACGCCCTTTATCGTAAGCATGGACAACTTAAAGTCAAGAAAAAATAAGCCGCGCCTTTCGACGCGACTTGTGCCGGACTCACGGACTTACCGGCTCTCTCGGTTGCCTACACGGGGTTTTCTCCCGGCCACAAAGTATGCCGACTGGCAGATTCCTCTTGCATCAGCGGTGGGGGGCGGCCCGTTCCCGGCCCACATCTCCGAGTCGGAAGCAAAATTACAATAATTATTTCAAAAATACAACCAACATGAAGAGAACAGAAGAAACAACCGCTACGGCAATTGACAACAGCTGGCTCGACCCTGAGCGGGTGATGCCATCAGATGAGGAGACGGTATTGGTACACTGCCCCTACGGCGTGAGCATGGGTTACTACTCCCGCAGCTCCGGGATGTGGAACATCTACGGCTACGGAACAGCCAACATCGTTGACGCGTGGATGCCTCTCCCCCGCTTCGGTGGATACGCGAAGAGGTGCGAGGGGGAGTAAAATCTATAAAAAGTGCCGGAAAGAGCTACCATGCAACCGTCCAGTAGCACACTCAGTAGCATGGTTAATAAACTTATTACTAATATAATATATAGTGTGTGCTACTATGCTACCGAATCCCTATAACATTTTCTTCGCGAAAACACGCAAAAATATATTACATATATATGAACGCGCGCGCGACCCCTCTGCATGAGCAACCCTATTATAGGGATCTTCGGTTGCACGGTTGCACGGTTGCCAAAATAAAGAATAAACAAATAAAGATGAAGGCCAGAATTACAAAACTCGTGGGGAGGGCATACAACAGATTGTTCCGCAAGAAGTCTCACGGAACGCCAACGTCCTCCGATAATCCGGAAATCAGGCCGCTCAGTCCTTACCGGGTATACCGGTATGACCATCGCGACGGCCTAAGATTATTGCCGGATCAAAAAAAGACACCATACCGCATCTGGCACCTTTGACTCCCGGATATTTCTTTAATCCCCAATAAACCAAACAGAACATGAGCCAACTGACATTATTCCCGGAACCGGGCGGCGCGGATACACAGCCGGGACGCAAGAAGAGCCGCCGCGAGGTGTTCGCAACTATGGACAATTCAAAACTCCTGGGCCATTATCTACTGTCTCTTCCGGCGACCCAGAGACCATTCAGTGGGAAGAGAGTGGCGGTTATATGTAGATTTTTAGAGTCTGGCACAGGCCTGAATAAGAAAGCATGCAGAGAGTATATCTCTCAAAACAAGTGTGTGCTTTCCACTGCGCAAAAAGAGTTGCTACTGGATTTTTTATATTTCTATGGCATCAGTTTCGGCAAGGTAAGAAAACAGACAGGAAAAATCGTCAAGCCGCTTGAAGTCTTGTCTGAGGCGAATAAGCTCAAGGTGTCTGGCTTTATCTCCTGGTGTGAGAAGCAATACGATTATTCACCGTCATCGATAAAGATAAAAAGCCAAAATATGAAGAAATTCTTCAGATACTTCACTGAGTTCAACGTAGACAATTGCCGCAGCTTCATATCAACCCAAGAGGCGGAGGGGCGTTCCCCAAAGACCCTCAATGTCTACATGCTGACACTGAAGCAATACGGAGATTATATAAAGAAGCCCGTCAAGTTGAAAAAGATTAGTGTTCCGACAACACTCTCTGTTGAGAATGTGCCGACTCTGACTGAGTACAACAATTTCATTGAATGGCTTAAGGCAAACGGTGAGATGCGTTTCTATTGGATTGTCCGCGCGCTCGGACAAACGGGGATGAGACGGTCAGAGCTTGAACAGATCAGATTCTCTGACATCCTGCAAGGCGAGGCATCTCCGAAATGCAAAGGCAAAAAGATAAGAATTATCTATTTCCCCAAATCATTGACCCGGGAGGTACGGGAGTACCTCAAGACAGCCGGCATAGAACCCGACAAAAAGTTAATCGACTGTTCTCGCTGTGGTGGGGAATATTCTTCAAGAGGTCTTGACCAAAGGTTGAAATCTCTCGCTGCAAAAGCCGGATTCCCGAAGGAGAAGGCGCATTGTCATGCGTTCCGGCACTTTTTTGCCAAACAATATCTTACGAGGTGCAAAGATGTAGTTCAGTTGTCCGAATTGCTTGGCCATGAGAGCGTAAATACTACAAGACTATATCTGCTACGCTCCAAAGAAGAGCAGCGCAGGGAAATCAACCGACACATCAATTGGTAATGACAGAATCCAAACACACAACGTAAAAGGGGAATGAAAACATTAATCAAGACTCTCAACAAAGAGAGCAACGCACGCGGGGTGAACATCTCGACGCTGTTCGAGAACATGCTTGATTTCTTTCTCGAAACCTTTGAGCCGTCGAGATTCATCGCCCACAAAGGGGATATGTCCGCGGTCTTCGCCGAAAGAGAAAAGGATGACGCGGTTCTATTCAATCTGTTGCGGCACTGGATAGAGACGGCCGAGGAAGAGATAGCCCGGAAAGGGATATGCGACTTTTTCGGCGAACTGTACGAGAGCTTGTTTCTCGGGAAGTCAAAAGCCTCGGCCATGGGCCAGTTCTTCACGCCGATGGTACTGAGTCAGGTGATGGCGGAATGCACAGGGGGTGAGGATCCTGATGTTCTGGAGCCGTCGTGCGGTTCGGGACGGAATGTCCTTGCGCACTGGGAGCAAGCGGACAAAACGCGTCCGCCATATTACAAATGCGTGGACCTCGACCCGATCAGCGTCAAGATGTGCACTCTGAACATGATGATAAACGGGATGATCGGGGAGGTGACGTGCAAAGATTCTCTGGATCTGTCGGACAGGTTCCACTTCGCATACCGGGTGAATGAAGTCCGGTGGCCGTTCCCCTCCCCATTCTATTCAATCCGGCTCATCACCCCCCACAGAAAGCAAACAAACAAATAAATAAAATTTATCGCAATTTATCGCGAATTGCGACAAACCTTAAAATTACAGGATATGGAACAGAAAGAAGAAATGCGAGAGAATGAGGAAATGCGGATTTTCGCGCAGAAGTGGTATCACGGCCACAAGTGGATCATCACGATCGGCGGCTCGTCGGTACAGCTCGACATCTACCCGAAAGCACAGAGGCCGTATGACGTGAAGGCGTTCATCTACCGGCTCTGGGTGGACGAGGAGAGCCGTGGCCAAGGAATAGGCCGCCGGCTTCTCCAGAAGGCCGAGGAGATAGCCCGGGCGGCGGGAGAGCGCACGGTCCATCTCGAATGGATCAGCTACGACTCCCCCCGATGGGTCTATGACTGGTATCTACGGAACCGCTATCATGAGGTGACATCCAACTACGACAACACCGTTTTAATGCTCCGGAAGTGTCTCTGACAGGCGCTCAAGCATGGTGTTCATCCAGTCGTTGCGGCTCACACCGGCCGCGTCGGCGGCACGCTGGAGGTTGTCGGCCGCAAGGGCCGTGAACGAGAACGACACACGGACGTTGCGCGGATTGTCGGCCGCCTTCCTTCCGGCTCCGGCGCGGGCACCGCCCCGCCGAGACTTGGGTTTAATCTCTTCTTGCATAATTCAAATATTTGGTTTAACTTTGCGTATCTTTTAAGCCCCGCGCCGCTTCGGGAGAGGGCGGCTACCCTCTCCCCGGCGGTCAGAACTTGATTTCTATCTTGATTCTGATGCCCCATACTTTGAAACTGATTGAGATGGTTGTTTTCATCGTATCGGGTTTTTGAGATGAACCCCTGCTGAGGCTTCGGGGCTTGACCGCAATCTCTCTTGATTGCAGTGCAAAGTTAATAAAAATATTTGAATTATCCAAGAAATAAATCAAATATTTTCATCAACTTTGCACTGTTTTTTTATGCCTAAGACCAAGCACAGTGAGGAGAGCGAGAAGAGCCTGGAGCGGTACCTGACCGAGCGGGCGAAAGCGTGCGGCTGCAGGTCGCTGAAGTATTACAACCCGGTATCTACGGGATGGCCTGACCGGATCGTGCTGTTCGGCGGCGGCCTGGTGGTGTGGGTGGAGCTTAAGAGCAAGGGTGAGCGACCCAAGCCGCTCCAGTCCCACCGCCACGCCTGCCTCCGCGAGTTAGGGCACCGGGTCTATACCTGCGACACCAAAGCGAAGATCGACCGGATGCTCATCATCGAGACCAACCGCGCCGGGAAGCTCCGCAGCCTGATGTGGCGGTCATCGACCGAACCGCGCCACGAGGAACCGGGCACACGCAAAAGAAAGGGGGCGGCCGATGAAGTTTGAACCACACCCCTACCAGCGGCGGGCAATCGACTGGGTGCTGTCGCATCCGCGCTGCGGCCTCTTCATGGAGATGGGACTCGGAAAGAGCGTGTGCACGCTCACGGCGATCCAGGAGCTTAAAGATGATCTGATGGTGGGGCGCGTGCTTGTCATCGCCCCGAAGAAGGTGGCCGAATCGACATGGAGCGACGAGGCCGCGAAGTGGGACCATCTGGACCTGACGGTGTCGGTCGTGATGGGCACTCCGGCGCAACGCCGCGAGGCCCTGCGCGCCGACGCTGACCTCTACGTGACGGGGCGCGACTCGGTGGTGTGGCTTGAAGGGCTGAAAGCGGGCAAGGAGCGGCCGGCGTTCGACATGGTGGTGATTGATGAGCTAACGTCGTTCAAGTCGTCGGGCTCGCAACGCTTCAAGGCGATGAAGCGGCTGTTGCCCTCGGTGGTGCGCGTGGTCGGCCTGACCGGCACGCCCGCGCCCAACGGCATGCTCGACCTCTGGGCGCAGATCTATTGCCTGGATGGCGGTGAGCGTCTGGGGAGGTTCGTGACCAAGTACCGCGAGAAGTATTTCAACAGCATCATCCATAACAACATCCCGATCAAGACGTGGCCCAAGCCGGGAGCGGCTGAGGAGATAACGGCCAAGATAGCCGACATCTGTTTCTCGATGAAGGCGGCAGACTATCTGGATCTGCCTCCGGTGACGTTCACCGACGTGGCGGTGCGTCTTGACAACACAGTGGCCGAGGGATACCGCCGGTTTGAGCGTGACCGCGTGGCGGTGTTCCGTCAGGCTACGACCGACGGAGTGGTGACGGCGCAGAACGCGGCCGCACTGGTCAACAAGTTGGCCCAGTATGCGAACGGGTGCGTGTATGACGAGGAGGGCGGCGAGGTGGAGATACACCGCGCGAAGCTCGACATGCTGATGGAGCTGGTGGAGAAGGCCGCCTCGCCGGTGCTCTGCTTCTATGCCTACCGTCACGACCTGCGGCGCATCATGGGGGCCGCGCCGAAAGGACTGCGCGTGCGTGCGTACGAGGGCGACGCGGACCTGAAGGCGTGGAACGCCGGGAAGGTTGACCTGCTGCTGGCACATCCGGCCTCGACGGCCTACGGGCTGAACATGCAGAGCGGCGGGCACGTGATAGTGTGGTTCTCGACCGGGTGGAACCTTGAGCTGTACCAACAGGCCAACGCCCGGCTTCATCGCCAGGGGCAGACGGTGCCGGTGTCGGTACACAATCTGGTGGCCACGGGAACGGTAGACGAGCGCATGTGCGACGCGCTGCGTGGCAAGACAGAGAACCAGGACAGCGTGGTGCGACGGCTGGCCATGCAGATTGCGAAAGATAAACGGCGTTAAATATTGACAGACGAACGGAATATGTTATCTTTGCACAAAGAATTACCCATTATGTCACACAGGCTCTCCATAAGGTTTGACGAGGATATGTACGCCCGCATCAGCGAGGTGGCCGCGATGGCCGGCTACCCGTCGCCCTCGATGCTGGTGCGCTGTCTTGTGGTCCAGTTTCTAAACAAGCGTGAAGTCGTGGCGCGTCACTGCTCCGAGCTGTCGGAGTGGGTTGACGGCTATGCGGGGGATGAACTTGACCCGCGCAACCGCGCTGCAATCAACGGGCGTTTATGAGCCGGAACGGATCGGCATATCACCGCCTTCTCAACACATCGCGCTGGCGGGAGCTGAGGGCGCGTCAGCTGTCGTGTCATCCGCTGTGCGAGGACTGCATGAAGATGGGTCTCATCATCCCGGCCACGGAGGTCCACCACGTCGTGCCGGTGGAGTCTGCGGGCGACCGTGAGCGGATGACGCGCCTGGCCTACGACCCCGGCAACCTGGTTAGCCTCTGCCCGACGTGCCACACGGAGCGGCACCGGCAGCTCCGGAGCCACAGCGCGAGCGAGAAACGCCGCCGCGCCAAAGAGGAGGCGGCGGCTTTCTGGCGCAAGGTCGAGAAAGGGGGAGGGATTTTTTAAGACCCCCGGGGTCCCTTCATATCCATCCCCCGAGTTTTTTTCACGCGCGCCGGTTTTTCAAACTCACCGGGGGACTTGACAAAATTTGAAAACTGTAAAATGTAAAAACGACATGGACGACAAGAAGACTCATTTCCTTCAGCAGCTCGGCGAGTGCTCCGGCAACGTGTCCGGGGCGTGCGACCGTGTCGGCATAACGCGGCAGCTGTACTATTACTGGCGCAAGCAGTCGCCCGACTTCGCCGAACAGTGCGACATCATAATCGGGAGCTGCAAGGCGAGCCGCCGCGAGAAGAAACAGCAGGAACGCGAGGAGCGGCGCGCAAGGTGCGCGGAGGCACAACTTATCATCGACGGGGGCGAAACGGCCACAGCGGGCATCTCTGACAGCGACGGGGGCATTCCCGACGACGACACGGCGGCACTCCGCGCCGCTCAGGAGGGACAGTTTGCCGAGGACTTGCGCGCCGCCCTGCGCGACCGCAACCTTTACCGGCCATGGGTGGAGCCTCAGGTACGCGCCGCCGCCAAGCTGATGCTCGCCGTGTCGATACTCGGCGAGGAGGCCACGCAGTCGTCGCCGGTGCTCACCGAGATGAGCCGCGAGGGGGACACGCGCAATATCAACAATCCGGTATTCGAGAATCTGCGCCGGCACATCGACACGCTGACCGGTGTGCTGAAATCGCTCGGGCTGAACTTCGACGCCAAGGTGGCGGAGCCGGAGCACGACGGATTCAAGGAACTGATGGAACGCCTCAACGCCGATGACTGAGCAGGAACGCACACGCGACCGGGAGCTGAAAGCGTCGGTAACGGCCAGTTTGCCTGAACTGATGGCGCGGATGGAGCGCGACCACCGGGCCACACTCGACGCGACCGACCCCCGTCTGTGGGAATATTGCGCGGATGTGTGCGGCAATCCCCGGGCGCATAACCTTTACGAAATCTTAGGCGTGACGCGCTTCTTCCGGCTGTTGGGTTCTTACCCCTGGAACCGCCGGAGGGTGCGCCGTTTCTTCCGGTTCTACGAGTTCCTGAAGTTCAACGGCACGAACGGGCGGAGGCGGTACCGGCTCACCCCGGTGCAGTGCTTCCAGTTCGGCAGCATCTTCGGCTTCGACGACTCGCAGGGTCTGCGGCTCTGTCATCTGGCCTATATCTTCGTGCCGCGAAAATTCAGCAAGACCACGAGCGCGGCCGCGCTGGCGGTGAATGACCTTCTTTTCGGCGACAACAACTCACAGAGCTACGTGGGGGCGAACTCCTACCAGCAGGCAAAGATATGTTTTGACGAGATCCGGGCGATCATGCTCGGCATCGACCCGGACGGGCGGCACATCAAGGTGAACCGCGAGCTGATATGCTTCACCGACGGCACACGCGACTCGAAGGCGGAGTGTCTTGCGGCCAACGCCCGCACGCGTGACGGTCTGAACGCGTCGCTGGTCATCATGGACGAGTACGCCCAGGCACGCAACACGGCGGGGGCGAACGGCGCGGATCTGAAAAACGTGCTCACCTCCTCGATGGGTACGAGGGCCGAACCGCTCACGGTGATAATCAGCACGGCGAGTGAGGTTGTGGACGGTCCTTTCGCCCAGGAGCTGGAGGGTGCGCGGTCGGTTCTGCGCGGGGAGCTCGACAACGACCGGATGTTTGCGAGCATGTTCCAGCCCGATGTCGATGACCGCGAGGACGACCCCGACACGTGGCGCAAGGTGCAGCCTCACATGGGCGTGACCGTGCGCGAGGACTTCTATGAGCGCGAGTGGGCCAACGCCCAGCTCAGCCCGGACAATCTTCTGGCGTTCCGCACGAAGTTGCTGAACATATTCTGCGTTAACGAGCGTTCGGCGTGGCTCGACTCGGATTGCATACAGGCCGCGACGCGTCACGTCGATGTCAGCGCGATGGCGGCGCGCTATGACTCGACGATTGCGGTGGATCTCTCGGTGCGTGATGACTTCTCGGCGGTGTCGATGGGGATTTTCGACGGGAGGCAGCGCAAGTTCTACTACAAGACATATTACTTCATGCCGGCCGTGGCGGTCGATACGCACCCGAACCGCCGGCTTTACCGCCGGTGGGCGGAGCAGGGGCACCTGGAGCTGACCCCGGGCGAGGTGATTGATTACCGCTACATCATGAACCGGATACTGATGCTCAACGGTCCGACGCGCACCATCGCGATCGGCTATGACCCGGCGAAGAGCCGCGAACTTATCAACATGTTATCGACAGCGGGGGCCGGTTCGGTCATCCGGGGCATACGTCAGACCTACATGGAGTTCACGAGCGCGTGCGAGTCGTTTGAGGTGGGGGTCAGGACGGGGCGGATATTCATCGATGACAACCCTATAAACGCGTATTGTTTCGCCAACGCCTATCTTGACGAGGACTCGATGAGGAACCGCAAGCCGCAGAAGAAGTTCCAGAACGGCAAGATCGACGGCGTGATCACGATGCTGATGGCACACAAGCTGTTTGCCGACTCGCTTCAGCCCGTATTGTAAACGCGCCGTAGGGGCGCACGGCCCGTGCGTCCGCAACACAAAGAAGGCGCGGAAGTCCGGAGACCTCCGCGCCGTGGCTGACGTTCGCGCCAAAATGACAGGATGAAGATGATGTTTAACTTCTAAACGCGCAAATCGTCAGCAACGTCCATTAACTCTATCGAAAGCGTATATAACGCATTCGAAAGGGTCTCAAGTTCCTCTTTCGTGAAGTAGCAAGGTTTGCCGTTTTTCAGATGGTTGTTGATTTTCTGACTTAACCAACTCCCCGATTTCCCGAAAAAGCGCTCAGCGATATAGGAGGCATTCAGTATGCGCAAAATATCCCCTTGCTTCAGATCCTCAATTTTTGAAAGAATAGGATCATTCTTGTGCTTCTCTCTAAATTCTTCTGGTGACATATAAAGTTTTTTTGAAGCCTCCCCCCGTTTCCGAGGGGAGGCGGTTTCTACAATCGGGTTACTTCAATCAACTGCCTCCTGATTTCGTGGAGCAGCCATTTTCTCAACCTCCGATCACGAATCCGGCGCAGGTTCCGAATCATGTCGGCCAAGTCCTGAACCTCTTTTTCAAATTCCTCATCTGTCATTTTTGTTAGATTTAGAAGTTAAACATTATTTTAAAGTTCTCTTGCCCTTTGGCACTACAAAGTTAGTAAATTTTTATTTATTACGCAAGTATTTCGGGGAAAATTTTTCATAAAAAAAAGTGATTTTTTTGCGGACGCACGAGCCGTGCGTCCCTACGGGGGCGCGGTGGTACTGGGCGGGGGCGATTTGTTAAATCTTCTTAAAAATTGGTGACAATTGGCGCCATTTGGCGCCAAAAGGGGTGAAAATGCACGCGATTTATAGGAGGCAACCACTCCGGAACGCATAAATGGCAAGATTTTTCAACCTTTTCAAACGCAGCACAACCGCACCCCGCGTGATTCAGGCGGGCGACGTGCCCGCAATCGCGTCGTCGGCACCGGTCGCGACCGACAGCGCACGCGTGGCTCTGTCAATCTCGACCGTGTACCGCTGTGTGGAACTCCTCAGCAAGAGCGTGGCCACGCTGCCGCTCATCCACGAGGTGAGCCGCGAGCGCGGGGCGTACATGGCGTGTGATGACGCGCTGACGCACCTTCTGAGCGTGGAGCCGAACGAGTGGACAAGCGCCTTCGACTTCTGGCGCATGGCCGTACAGGTGCAGCTCCTTCACGGGTGCGCCTACATCGTGCCGCAATATTACGCGACGGGGGAGCTGAAACGTCTCGTGCTGGCGCGTCCTGGCACCACTGCCCCGGCCACCGTGTTAGGCCGCTATCTATGCACCGACGACGACCAGGGAATCAATGGCGAGTATGATGAACACCAGATTATCCGGCTGAAGGGCGCGACCCTCGACGGCGTGCACTGTCTGTCGGTCATAAGTTTCGCGGCACGCACCACAAGCCTCGCGGCGACATCGGACGTGAACACGCTCAACTCCTACGCCAACGGCGGCACGACGCTCGGTATCCTGACCAATCCCGACGGTGTGCCCGGTTACGGCGAGATGCAGACCGAAGCCCTTCAGGGAGCGGCCGACCGCGTCTCTGCCGCAATACGGCGCAACGAC
This sequence comes from uncultured Muribaculaceae bacterium, assembly GCA_910578385.1. Lineage (GTDB taxonomy): Bacteria > Bacteroidota > Bacteroidia > Bacteroidales > Muribaculaceae > Lepagella. The sequence continues at coordinate 67,897 of CAJTQV010000015.1, forward strand.
CGGCTTGCGGCGGTGGGCGGCAAATGGCAGTACATACCGTTAGGCATGACCGCCGCCGACATGCAGGCGTTGGAGACGCGCAAGTTCACCAGCCGCGAGATATGCCGCTTCTTCGGCGTTCATCCGTCGTTCGTGTTTGACGACACATCGAACAACTACAAGAGCGCGGAGATGGCCAACGTGGCGTTCCTGAGCAACACCCTAAACCCGATACTCCGCCAGATCGAGAACGAGATAGAGCGGAAAATCCTGCCGCATGTGCCGACGGGGGGCCGCGTGTCGTTCCGCCGGTCGGACCTCTACGCGACCGACCTTGCAGGGCGCATGGCATACATCGAGAAGCGCATAGCGACCGGAACAATGACAATCAACGAGGCACGCACCGCCGAAGGGATGCCCCCGGTGAAGAATGGCGACACCGTCTTCATGAGCGCGAACCTCAAGAGCATAAACGAATATAACGCAAGCACCGAAAATGGACCGCAGACAGAAAATGCAGCTCAGGCAGACCCCGTGTGAGGGTTCGCTGACCCTGGCCGAGATACCCGGCGGCGAGGGCGAGAGCCGTCAGATAGAGGGCATGGCAATAGTATTCAACCGCGAGAGCGTACCTCTCTACGAGGATGACACGCTCGTGATCCGGGAAGTGATAGCCCCGGAGGCCGTGACGCGTGAACTCCTGGACCGTTCCGACATACTCGCCACGCTCTATCATGACAACAACAGGATTCTCGCCCGCAGCCGTTCGGGGCATGGCACGCTCAGCTACGACGTGACCGGGGAGGGCGTGCGGTTCCGGTTCACACCGCCCGACACGGAGGATGGCCGCACGGCGACCGCCCTTGTGGAACGCGGCGAGCTGTCCGGGTGTTCGTTCGCCTTCTTCATGGACATGGCCGACGCGGAGGCGCAGACACGCACGGAACGCACCGGCGAGGATGGCCGCAAGGAGGTCATCTACACCGTGCGCAAGATTGCCGACGTGTGCGATTTCACGCTCTGCCCGCGCCCGGCCTACGAGGACACGGAGGTCGCGACATCGTTGCGCGACGCGGAGCGAGCCGAGGATGAGCGCACTAAGAAACTGGCCGCCGAGGAACGGCACCGACAGGCGGAGAGAGAAGCCGACATGGCCTTTATAGAGGCTCTGATGAAACGTGATATTAACTTTTAAATAAAATAAGCAACATGAGAAAAGAAGCCAAGCGCGTGTCGGAGATTGTGGCACGCATCAAGGAAATGCACTCGACCATCGAGAAGGAGCAGCGCGCCCTCAACGATGACGAGAAGCGCGAGCTGAAGGCTCTGGAACGTGAACAGGACATGATCCTGCTCCAGTCGCGCGCGTTCTCTCTTCCCGGCGAGCCGGAGAAGAAGGTGACAATCAAGTCGTATCTGCGCGACCAGCTCAACGCCGGCAAGAAGACAATGACAATTCATTTCCGCGCCGAGGGTGCGGGCGAGATGTCGCCCACGATGATGCGTCAGGATGTGGCCGAGGGCGCGTTGATGCCCGTCACCATCGGCGACGTGGTGAAGCCGCTCCGCGAGAATCTTATCTACAACAAGATCGGCATTCAGGTGCCCACCGGATGCCGTGGCGTGTACGAGTGGCCGGTTGTCGAGGCTGTCAAGGCCACAATCGCCGGTGAGGCCGTGAAGGTGGCCGCAAAGAAAATCGACCTCAGCAAGGTGCCGGTAGTAAAGCAGAGGATCGCGGTTGTCGTGGAGGCTTCGCGTGAGTCGCTCTTCGAGTCTGACGGTAAATTGGAGTCGATCATCAACGAGCAGCTTCCTTTAGCCGTTGCCGAGACCGTGAACCAGATTATGACCGGAACCGAGAAGGTGACCGACGACTGCGTGATTACCGGTCCGTTCGTCGGCCTGACCCCGACGGCTGTCGAATACAGCTTCAAGGGACTCAACGCCGCCAAGGCCCAGCTCCTGAAGAAGGGCGTGCGCTCCGACCGCATGGTGTTCGTTATGACCGAGGCCACCAAGGCCGAGCTTGAGGCGACACCCAAGGACGCGGGCAGCGGCATAATGGTGATCGAGAACGACCGTCTGTGCGGCCTTCCGGTGTTCTGTTCGGAGGCGATAGGCGACGGCATAATCGGACTTGGCGACTTCACCTATCAGGTGTGCGCGCAGTTCGGCGATGTCTACATGATAGTTGACCCGTACACCGGCGCGGACGCCAACACGGTAAGATTCGCGCTCAACGTGGACTTCGGAACGGCCACACTCCGCCCCGAGGTGTTCGCGCTCTACAAACAGAAAGCCTGAAACCTGACACAGCACGGCAATGAGATTCCTGACACTTGACTTCATAAAGCAGCACTGCAACGTCGATTACGACGATGACGACCTGAAGCTGGAGGCGTACGGCAACGCCGCCGAAGGGCTTGTGATGCGCACGCTCGGGCGCACCGAGGAGGAGCTGTATGACATGGGCGACGGTGTGAATCTGCCCGGCGAGGTGCTTATGGCCATGGCCATGGTCGTGGCTCATAATCTCGCCGATCCGGAGGGAACCGAGAAGCCGTGCAACTGGATGGCGATGGTGCGGCACTTGCAGAAGATATGAAAGCGGGACGACTCAACACCTTCATCACACCGATGCACCTCACCGTCACGCACGATGCCGTGACGGGCGAGGCGCGGCGTGTGTGGGAGGAGCTTCCGGAGATACGCGCCGAGCGGGTGAAATATACCGCACGGCACGTGTACAACTCCGCAGAGCTTGTGGTCGGTGTCGATGCCGTGTTTCATATCAGGTATGCCCACCCGGTCAGGGATGGCTGGCGCGTGCGTGAGCGCGGCGGCGACATCTACGACGTGGTGGTCGAGCCGAACCGGGAAAAGCAGTTGAAACTCCTGAGATGCACCAAGGTCAATGATTGATGTCGATGTGGATGCCGCCAATTTCTGGGGGCTGTTGCAGGCGATGGACCAGAAGGCCCGGGTGCGTGTGATGCGTTCCACGCTGAGACGCGCCGCGAACGACCTGAAGGGCCGGGCGTTTGATGTCCTGACCGGAAAGCTCCGGAGCCTCAGGAACCGGACGGCGATGCGCAAGACGATATGGACCAAGGTCTATTCTCGCACCGTCGGATTCCGGGTGACGGTGGCCGGAAACGCCCACCCCTACCCCGCCAGGCAGCGAGACCTCCCGCTCTCCCGGTGGCTGGAGGATGGAACCGGGACACGGCAGACCAAGAAGGGATATGCGAGGGGCACACTCCCGCCGCTGAAGTTCCTGGAGACCGCCAACCGGAGCACTGAAGGCCGTGTGACCGACATGCTTGAGGAGAAATTCATTGAGGAGATGACAAGGATAGCAAGAAATTATGGCTGCATATGACAAGACGATACTTTCGGCGGGGACACGTCTCCGCGCCGCTCTGGAACCGGTCGTGGCCGCGCACGGGGCGCGGATCTTCCCGGTGGTCAGCGCGGTTGACGAGCAGCTTCCGTTCGTGACCTACTTCCGCGCCGGAACGTCCGAGACCGGGGTTAAGCCCCCAGGGGCGGGGCCACGCGAGACGGTCATCCAGTTCCAGGTATTCTCGGCCGGATACGGCGAGGGTCTTGAAATCGCGGAGGAGATGCTCGAGGCCATTGACGGTTTCACCGACGACCGGGTCCGCTATTGCGCGATGATGGATTCATCGGAAAATTTCGACGGCGCGGTTCCGGCCTACGTGCAGATCATGACATTCAAAGTAAAAACATTTAATAACTGAAGATATGGAAGGATATATCAACGGCTCCGACATGCTGTTAGCGGTATTCGACAAGGCTATCGGCCATTGCACGGAGCATTCTGTAACCTACGACACCACGACCAAGGAGCGTGCGGTCAAGGCCCCGGAGATCCAGGGGATGTCGTCGTCTCTCTTCAAGGAGACAAGCATCACCGGCCTCTCGATCACAATCTCTTTCAAGGGTCTGCAGGTCTATGACGAGACCGAGCTCGATGCCGAGACGCTTAAGGCTCTATGGCGCGAGGCGAAGCCGGTAACGGCCGAGTGCTTCCGTCGCCCGCAGAACGGAGTGACCGACGGCAACCGCTCACCCTACCTGAAGGCACAGTTCGTGATCACGAAGCTGAGCGAGTCGGCCACGGCCGAAGATGACGCGTCGTTCGACGGTGAGCTGAAGATGACCGGCGCGCCCGAGACATGGACACCCAAAATTCCGGCCTGATGGAAGCGAAGAGTTTTAACTTCGGTGGCAGGACGCTCCCGGCGCGTATGTCGATGGGAGCGCTCCGCCGGTTCCGCCGGGAGACCGGTCAGGACTTCCTGAAGCTCCAGACCGAAGGCGAGGTATCGGCCGAGGCACTTGCGGTGTTGCTCTGGTGCTGCATATCGGCACAGAGCCGCGTGGATGGCGTGGAGTTCAACGTGAGCTGCGATGACTTTCTGGACCGTGTGACCCCCGACGAGGTGTCGGCATGGTACGTGGATACTCCCGAAGCGGGAGGCGACGCGGGGAACGACACGGAGGGCGGGGAATCAAAAAAAAAGGGAGTCCCGGCATAGATGAGCTAACAGGGTTCGCGGTCGGCGTGATCGGCATGGGTCTCGCCGACTTCGACACCCTTCACCCGTCGGAGTTCCGCGCCGTGGTTGACGCATGGCGGCACCACGAGGAGGAATGCTATTCGCGGACGTTGGCGGCGATACGCGTACACGCCACATGTTGCGTGCAGCCGCACGTGAAGAAGCGTCTGATGCCGCGCGACCTCTGGCAGATACCGGCGGTAGATGAAGACCCGGAGCTGAACGCCGGGCATGAGCAACTTTCAAAAGAGGAGAAAAAAGCGAGATTCGAGCAATTGAAAAAACAACGCGGATATGAGTAACGGCAACAGCACAATATCCCTTACCTACAAGTTCAAGGGTGACGCGGGCGGACTGCGTGACATGGTGGCGGACGTCGAGCGGATGCAGCAGGCGTTCCGCGACGGCATCCAGCCCGCCGAGCAGTTGCACACCTCGCTTACCAACTTCAATCAGCTCTCGCAGTGTTTCGACAACATAGCGAGTTCGGTGCAGGGTCTGAACGACGTGGTCCAGGATCTTGTGAACGCCTACGCCATACAGCAGCAGGCGGAGGTGAAGCTGGAGACCGTGATGCGTCAGCGCATGGACGCGACCGCCGAGGACATCCAGCAGATAAAGGACCTGTGTTCGGCACAGCAGGAAATCGGCGTTATCGGCGACGAGGTTCAGCTTGCGGGCGCACAGCAGATAGCGACGTTCCTGACCCAGAAGGAGGCGCTTGAATCTCTGATTCCGGCGATGAACAATCTCGCGGCGCAGAAAAAAGGACTCAACGTCACCGAGCAGGACTGCGTGACGATAGGCAATCTTTTCGGCAAGGTGATGCAAGGGCAGACAAACGCCCTCACCCGTGTGGGGATCTCATTTTCGGACGCGCAGAAAAAAGCTCTGGAAAACGCGGACGAAATGGAGCGTGCCGCCTTGCTCGCACAGATTGTGACCGACAACGTAGGCAACATGAACGAGGCACTTGCCAAGACCGACGCGGGCAAGGCAAAGCAGGTTGCCGACGCGATGGGCGACCTCAAGGAAAACATGGGCGCCGTAGTGGCGGGGATAGCTCCGTACACGGGCGTTGCCTCGCAGATGGTGACGCTTGCCGCCAATACCGGCAAAGCGGTAACGCAAGTGCGTGCGCTCACAACAAGCGTATTCGGGAGCAGCGGGGCGCTGAAGTTCCTCAGCACCCAGAGCGTAGCGTCGGCACTCGGCATGAACGCGGCGGGGACAGCGGCACGCTTCCTTGCGGCCGGTCTGCGGATGATAATGGCCGCGACCGCCGTCACTCTGGTCATATCGGCCATATCGGCGGTGGTGTCGGCGTTCACGGGCAAGGCGAAGGAGGCGGCACAGGCCACCGATGAGATGTCGGCGGCAATGGACCGCTCGAAGATGGCGCAGCAACAGGCAGAGGAGACCATGCGCAACGTCCGCGCACAGATAGAACTCGACATAGCGGCCACGAAGAATTTCAACGGCACGAAGGCGGAGGAACAGAAACTGGTCCAGGAACTAAACAACCGCTACGGCGATACGATGCAATATTTCTCGTCGGTGGCTGACTGGTACAAGGCACTTGTCGCCAACTCCGAGGCTTATTGCGACCAGATGGTAATCGAGGCCGAGACGCGACTTATCGCCAACAAGATTGCAGAAAACAAGCTGAAGATAGCCAACTTCAAGACGCAGAAAGCCGATTACGATAAGACAGTCAACCCTAACGCGGGGACTACTCCGGGCGGCATGTCCATTGGAGCGCCAAAGGATGAAAACGGGAAATACTCTCTCAATGATGTCGGCAGCTTGGAAGACGCGACGAACCGTATTGTTGCCAACCGGGGCATAGCTATCGCGGATGGTATGATAACCACGCTGGAGGATGAGAATGAAAAGTACTACCAGCGTCTGGATGAATTGAAAGAAGAGAGCAAAAAACTGCCCGTTCTCGGTTCGCCCACACCTCCGAACTTCAACGGCGGCGGAGGCACGACCAACACGCCGCCGCAGCGCGAGAAAGACATCCTGGAGCAGATAGAGGAACAGATCCGGGCGAACCAGAAGGCCGCGCTCACCGCCAACGCGACCGAACTTGCCGAACTCCGGACGAAGACTCAGGAACTTGTGGCGCAACGCGACAGGCTGAAAGAGATACAGGACTCGCTAACCAAGACCCCGGACTATACGCCGCCGCAGATCGACACGATAAAGACATATGATGAACTCGAGAAGGCTCTGAGCCACTACAACGAGAAGTTGCGTCAGGCACAGCCGGAGGAACGCGCTGAGATAAACACGACGATCAAGAAGCTGGAGGAACTCCGCGAGGCTTGGGACATTGCCCTGAATCCCCGGCCGGAGGGACCGAGCGAACTGTCTCAGTATATCGACAACTTGGTGGAGAGCTCAAAGGCCAAGTTTGCCTCGATGGGTTCCCCGCTGAAGGGGATGAGCGTGGATTCTCTTCTTTCGCAGTACCGTCAGATTGAGAATGTGCTCAAGGGAATGGATGGCGACATCACCGCGCAGCAGCGCGAGAGCCTCAGGAAGGCAGCCGGGGAGTATGCGGCATATGCCAAGAAGGCGGCATACTCGGCGCAGACCGTCAAGAGCGGGTGGTCGAACGTGAAGGGTGTGGTGAGCGGCATAGAGTCGATGAAGAGCGCGCTGGAGGGGAACGGCACTGCCTGGGAGAAGTTCTCGGCGTTGGTCGATGGCGCGATTCAGGTATTCGAGGGGATACAGGGAATAATACAGCTTGTGCAGACTCTGACGGCGGTCAACAAGATGCTTACCGCCTCGCAGAAGGAGCAGACGGGCGAGGCGGTAGCCGGCGCGGCTGCCCAGATGGCCGCGTCAACGTCGAACGTGTCGGCGGCACAATCGGAGACCAACGCCAACCTCGGCGCGGCCGCCTCGGGCTTCATGAAGGCGAACTCGTCAATCCCGATTGTCGGAATCGTGATGGCGGCAGCGGCAATCGCGGCGATGATCGCGATGATGGCGAGCCTTCCGAAGTTCGCGGCGGGTGGTATCGCCTACGGTCCTACGGTCGGACTCTTCGGCGAGTATGCCGGAGCGTCGAACAATCCGGAGGTCGTGGCGCCTCTCGACCGTCTGCGTTCGCTGATCGGTGAGACGGACGGGGACGGGGGCCGTCTGGTGGCACGTGTCACCGGCGAGCAGCTTGAATTTGTAATGGAACGCCGCAAGCGTCGCAAAAACAGAATGTGATGGGACAGATGTATTGTGTATATCGGGGAACGTTCACGGGACGCACGGCGCGGCCTGACCGTGACACGGACTGGATGGTGGAGCTCTGGCGCGAGCTGGATGAGCGTCCGGCACGCGTCGGCGAGCTGATATTTCCGGCTGATTCTCCTCTGCGCATAGAGTGGGAGGAGTGGCGGCCTGAGACCGCGCTTCAGGGTTCGATGCTCACGCTCAACATCGAATCGATGACCGACCGCGAGTTCATCAACTTCTACACAAACCGTGTCGGGAACATCTACATCAAGGTGTACCGCCGCGGATGGCAGGAGACACATCCGGCCGATGAGCCGCGTGGATGGTGCATGGTGTGGCGCGGCGCTCTCGATCCGGAGTTTTACGAGGAGCCATATGAGCGTGCCGACGGTTACACCGTGTCGATGACCTTCTCCGACTTCGGCGCACTCGACCGTCTCGACTTCGACCGGGTCAAGACGGAGCGCGCCGGGGATGACGTCTGCCCGGTTCTGATGATAATCGGAGCTGCACTGCACGACGCGGGTCTGACTGATGACGCGTCGCGCTGGATCAGCGAACATTCACCATCATCCCCGTTATATTGCTCCCCGGTGCATACATGGTGCGCGTTGGTCGGTTTCTTCGGCGAAATTGCCGGAGTCGGCGACCTGACGGCCATTTCATTGCCGTGGGGTAATTTCGAGGACGAAGAGGGGACTCCGACCACCTGGCGCGATGCAATCGAGATGTGTCTCGCACCTCTCGGTCTGCATATGGTGCAACGCGCCGGAATTTTCCAGATATACGACACCTCATGGTTATGTCACAGATACGGGACAGCCGACAAGCCGCCGTTCGTACACTGGACGGCTGACACGCAGACACTCGGGACAGCCGAGACCTACAATAATATCGAGGTCACATTCTCACCGTATGCCCGTACCGAGGTGCTGACAGACAACACCGCGCTGACCAACGACGAGAGCAAGATAAGCAGCACACGCTATATGGTGTACCGGGCTGCCACGTTGCCGGGGGGCGCCGCCGCATGGACTCAGGAAGGCGCGACCAATTGCTATCCCTCGTTTGACCTCAGCCGCGCGGGGGAAGGTGAGGGCCCGTCGTATATTGACAACACAAAATGCGGATATTTCAAAATTACACCGCTGATGGGGTCCGCACAGGAACGCACGGGTATAATCTGCAATGCCACACCCGGTTTCACCGGTGTGGATGCGTCGGACGAATCGGCACATTATTTCCAGACTCTTCTCAGGTACAGGAGCACCCCGATTGCTCCGCCGCTGTCCGACCTGTCGGTCGGAGGGAATTTCCTGCGGCTGACGTTTGACATGCTTTTTGATCCGCGTTACAATCCCTTTGAGGATTTTGAACCGGATATAGAGGGTTGTGTGAACACCTCCCATATAAGCGAAGAGGACTGGGGGAAGATGCGGTGGGCTGTCGTGCCGCTGCAAATCCGGATGCTTGATCTCGACGGGACACCGCTCTATCACTACTCCAACAAGACCGTGATAGATTACGATATAAATGCAGTATATTACCCCAATAATATAAAATTCGGCACATGGCAACGGTGGAATGCTCTGGAAAGCACAAGATGCTGTTTCGCGCAGTTCTATAACGACGAGGAAAGCAAGGCCGCGCTCGACGGATGGACCGCCAACCGCCACACGATCGGTGTGTGGCACACATACGGCATAAAGAATATGCCGGAGAAGATAAACGCAAGAATCAGCATGTTGCCCGACGGGATGCTTATACCCTACCCTCCTTGCGGCGGTATTCTGGAAGTCGGTGTTCTTGACGGCGTGGTGTTGCACACAGATGATCTGGCTCAGTATTTAAAAGAGGGAGTCGCGGCTAAAACGCCCTCACTTTTCACTATCGAAGAGTGCCGCAAAGCGGCGCAGGCCGCCGATTGGCGTGCATTCGCGGACTTCAAGGTCGAGATTGTTCAGGTAACAGCCCCCTACAATCCGATAGAGAGCGAAGACATGGTGACAGAGGCCGAAATCGTGAGCGATACGCGGGAAACACTCGATATAACTGCAAAGTGCGGTTCCTGTGTCCATCCGGACGCGTCGATGCTCGGTTTGTACCGGATAGGCACCGCGAAACACGCGGCGCGGTCGATGATACGCTCGCGGCACATCGGATCGGTTGACCAGATGCTCGTCGCGTCGCTGTTCTCGCAATATGAGCCAAGGCGCATGACTTTATCGGGAGAGGCGGAGGAGCGTGTGGCCGATGAGTTTCCGGTATATCGTGACCCTAACATGGGAGACCGTATTTTCATCATGCAGAGCTCGACGCTCAGCGCCATTGACGGCACCGAGGAATTAAAGATTGTGGAGCTCTTGCCTGATACATTCTCGGCGGAGAATACCGGAACTACGGGGAATTATTGGTTCTCCAAACCGGATGATGAACCAAGGAGGGAGCCGGATGGCCTCTACCCTTTTGAGTTTGACCCAAAGAATTACAACAGCTGAAAGATATGGCGACAGGAAGCAAGACATATTGGCTGGTGACGCGTGTCACTCCGGCGGCGTGCCGGAGCGTGCGGCTCAGGCGTGCGGGCGTGCGTCCGGCCGACGCTTACGGCTACCGGTTCAGGATGCCGGAGCACGCGGCGGGTGCCGTGTCTGATCCTGTGGTGTGGGACTATGAACCGGGCAACGACCGCGACCATGCCGTGACCGTGGAGCGCGGTGCGTGGACCGGGAACGCCCTCCCCTATCTCTTCCGCAGCTACAATCCGGAGACCACCCGCTACGAGTGGCACACGGCCTGGAACCTTGCGTGCCGTTGGCGGTGCGGTTACGACGGGACCCTGGCGGAACCGTGGCCCGCGTCTCCGGCGTGGCGGTTCACCGACTTCTTCCCGACGCTGATTGTGGAGATCGAGACCAGACGCAACGGGGATGGTTCGTGGGATGTCATCCCTCATGTGTACACCCACGACCGCACGGAGGAGATAATACCGCACCTGAGCATTCCGGCCATATCGAGCTGGACGAAACAGACGGTGCGGCCTGATCAGGACACCGCCGCGCTCGACGCGGCCTTCAACGCCGCACACGCGACAGGTGCCGATACCCTTCATCTGACGGAAGCGCAGATAGGCGTGGAACGTGATGAGCAGGGAAACGTCACGCACACGCCGGGAGCGATACGGCTGACCTTCCGGAAGACCATGACAACAGCCGGGGCGCATCTGTCGCCGCTCTATGATTCGGTCGGATCAATTCTGACAGACAGCACGGGCGACACGCTCTACACGCTCGAAGGGTGCATATATCTGACAGATTCGGATGACTCGGTGCTGACCGATTTGACCGGGAGCAAGCTCTACAACGAGGATGGCGAGGATGTGACCGGAGTCGCGGCAGAGACGATGATTATAGAAGGAACATGTTACATAAACGCATAACGATATGGGAAAAATCAATTATACGACAGCGGAGATAAACACCCGGCTGGGAAAAATCGGCGGTTCGTTCGAGTCGGTGTCAATGTCACGGGATGATTCCGGGGTGACGTTCACCTTCAAAACGGGGGATGGCAAGACCGCGACGGCCAAAATTCCGATCGCGGTCTGGAACGGGCCGGGCGACAACGACGGCGTGGCCGGTGCTATGTCGCCCTACAAGGTCCGCCTTCTTGAGGAGAAACTTCCGAATGATATAAAAGCACTCCGGGAAACCATTGACAGCATCAAAGACTTGTCCGGAGATTTCGCCGACTCGCAGGAGTTCGCCAGGTTCCGCGATGATGTGAACACGCGGTTCCGCGACATGCAAGATTATGTGGATCAGGCAGACCAAACAAACGCCGGAGCCATAAACGATATGTCTCATGCAGTGACAATACGCCCGTTCTCGGGTATCGTCGATAATGTGACAGTGGAACAGGTCGGTTTTATGGGCGAGACAAATCTTTTTACCCAGATAGTCTATGACACCACCCGCAAGAGATTCCTTCTTTTCAACGGCAAGTATTACGAGGCGTGGTCTTTCACAAACAGTCCCGATTCCACATCTGTATATAACGGTCCGGACGGTCCGCGTAGTCAGCTGTATGTGCGGACCAATACGCGGAGTCTGTACTGGTGGGATGGCGACAATCTGGTGGAGCTGACGAAGACGGATGAAATCGCCGAACTTCAGGAGAAGATAGAGGAGCTGTCGGCTTCTTCGGGCGGTACGGCCGACATAGTGATGACCGACGCAGTGAAGACGCAACGCTCGGACACACTGAACGACGCAGTGGGAGATTCTCCCGGAGTTTATTTCTTTGTTATGGATCCCCTCGATCTCATGCTGGATACCCTCCCCGAAGCACCTGCCGGAACGCGCTTCTATGCTGTCAAGACCGTGACATTCAATCAAAATAACCATTTGCAGGAGTTGCGCACATGTAGCTCCCCTTGCGTGGTGTGGTCGCGCTGTTGCGTATCCGGGACATGGAGCGCATGGACAAAACTTGCATAACACAACGAAGAGATGAGAAAGGTAAACTACAAATCGGACTTTGACTTCATCTTGCGGCTTCACGACTGCAAGGGTGAGGTGACGGGCTGGCCGGAATATGACTGGGTGGCTCGTATCTGGACGGCATCGCGCATGTCGGCCTACGAGGCGTCGTGCATCGGGGGCGTGTGCCGGAACTGCCGCAACGACAACGGACAGATAC
>CAJTQV010000016.1 GCA_910578385.1 uncultured Muribaculaceae bacterium
TTTTGCCGCACGAAATCGCTCATTTTTCTTCCATAATAGTTATGAAGCGGGCGAGTGTGTTGCGGTCAACCTTGCATATCTTTGCGATTTTGCGTTTCGAGATGCCTTCTTTGAGAAGTTCACGGATAAGAGTCTCCTTCCCACTCAATTTATACTTATCGGGAGAACTGCGACGGCCTTTGGGACGACCTAGAACAACCCCCTCGGCTTTCTTTCTCGCAAGGGCCTCTTTGGTACGTTGGGAGATAAGATTACGCTCAATTTCAGCAGAGAGTCCGAAAGCGAAGGCAAGAACCTTGCTTTGGATGTCATCACCGAGACGATAATTATCTTTTATAGTCCACACCTTAGCCTCCTTAGTCATGCAGATATTTAGAATCTCCATAATCATGAAGAGGTTACGTCCGAGGCGTGAAAGCTCGGCACAGATTATGAGGTCATCTTTTTGGATGCGTTTAAGTAACGCACCAAGTTGACGCTTGTTATAGGCTTTTGTGCCTGATATTGTTTCTTCAATCCAACCATCGATGGACAGATTTTCGCGCTCGCAGAATTTGTTTATCTCGAAACGCTGATTCTCAACAGTCTGTTTGTCAGAACTAACTCTAATGTATCCGTATGTCATTATTATATAGCGAAATTTTCATATATTCTCACTATAATATATGACTATGGCCTATGAGCTTTTGGGAATTTTCTTGGAGGCTTCGCCTTGTTCAGTGCGTTTTGCTATATGATTTCAAGCAAGCCGAAGTGGACTTATGCTCCTGCGTAACAACATTATCATGACTATGACTACGAAGATTATCTGGAGTTAGGTGCGGATAAGACAGAATTAACTGCTTAGAGTAGTGGGAAAATATACAAGATGAACTTGATGGCCTACACGATGACTTAGACGACCTCGAACTCAATCGCGACCGACACAATGACTGGTAATTTTATGGAATTTGGTTATTCTTTTATCATTCCTTTTTTATAGCTAACGCATTGATGTCTGATAGCAATTTATAAACGATAGCTCTTGATTTATCATAGTCCTTGGAGACAAAAAGTTCATAACTTAGGTCAACCCAATCTTTTGCCACTTCTTTTTCGTCATCAGAGTTGTTCGACCAGACAATACCAAGTTTAGCAAATTCTGTCAAAAATTTAGCAGAATTCTCAGATGTTGGATTATCATTGTATTTCTTGACAGCATCTGCAACTTTTGCACGTTGCTCTATATCTTTGTATTCATTCTCTTTCATATATTGTTCGTTTTTGCTGATTATTCGATATTGTTGAAGCGGGATTGGAGAGCGGAGAGTCTGGCAATGAGGACATCGAAGGGTAGTTTGTCACCGTAAATCATGGTTGACATCATGGCTTCGTAGTCCGCTCGCATCTTGTCGAGGATTTCACCGGTGGGACAGAATGAAATTGTTGCCGGGCGATTGAGGTCATAATTGACTCCGCCAACGTGGTAAAAGCGGCGGCGATGTTCAATGATTTCGTGATATAGCGGCATATCTTCGAGTGCCAATGATGCGAAGTGTGTATCCATAAGTCGTTCCAAATCGTAGAGGTGGCGGCTCATGCGTTCAGTACGTGGGGCGCGTCGTTGATATTCTTCGTTGAGCAAGAAAGCTTTTTCGAGAAAGGTGCGGGTTGGAGTTATTGTTGGAATATCGGCAACAGTCTCATCATCAACTTCTGGAAACGCCTCGCCTACGAGTGATGATATACGCTTGACCTCAAATGGTTCTTTCATCGAAAGACAACTTATTTCAACCTTTACCACCGGACGCACGTAGGTGTCGGAGCTAACACTGACAGGATAGTATATTTCTATGATCACCGGATCGCTGTCATGGTCAATCGAAGAGCCGTCTTTCTTCGTCGTAATTGGCACGACCTTACATTCGCCAAGTCCCGACTCTACAAGCTTCGCTTTCAACTCATCGGCAAAATCGCCAAGAATGTAATCACGGTTGGCAATACGCAGATTCTTCACCTGATTATTAGTTCCTGCTTTTGCGCAATCCTTACCAAGTTCGTTGAGATAAAAATCACGGTAAAGAGCGATGTCAATGTCTTCTGAAAAGCGGTCAATCAGGTTCCACCCTTTGCTCAAGCTTGTACCGCCTTTGAAGAACATATATTTTGCCGGCGAAAGAGAGAACAGCACTTTGAGAATGGCTGTCACCCACCAGTCTTTTTCCACAGCACCAACCGTGATATTCTTTTCCTTTGCGATAAAATATGTCGAGTCCTGCTTGTCTCTGTCAGACAAATCAATCCATCTGCTCATGCTGTCTAATCCTTTCTTTGGTTTGTGTAATAAGGTTTCTAATCCATAACGGTGCAAGTTTTACATCGTCTTGCCACGTATCATCTTCCGGGTGTTCTTTCAAAACGCCATAGAGATTGTCAAGAGTTGCATCATCCACATCATCTTTCCCTATAGACTTTAGTGCAAGAACGAGGATAGGCATGATTTCTCCCTTGTATGCAAATGTCTTGGGAACGCTATGCTTAAGAGTCAATGTCCTATTGTCAATTTTTAATTTTCGAGGAGTACCGGAAGTGAGATAGACCGCATTCATCGGCACTTGTGTAGAAAATCCCAAGTAATTCTCGGCAGTTGGCCCACTTGGCAAAATTCGAGAGGCATCCCTTTTCGCGATTGTCTTGGCAATCTCATACATGGTAGGCATTACCAGTCCAAATCTTGTCTGCCTGGGTTTTACATAAATGCCGAACGCAACTCTGACAAGCTTGCCCTCTTTTTCCAATTCAGCAAGAATATTGGAAGCATGCCGAGTATCAATTGGCAAAAAACTATCTGGCAAGAAGATAGTTCCCTTCCTGCTTCTGTTTATCTTGTCAATTATGGTTTGCTTTTGCTCCATACTCAGAAGTTAGAATGAAAATAAACACTTTATTTTCATTTTTAATCTGCGCAAAATTACTACTTTATTTCCAAATTTACAAATAATTACAGCGCAATCATTCTAAATTCACATCTTGAATTAATCACCGCTGAGATATTGGGTTTGGTTCGGGCAATACGTATATGCCCGTTAAACCATAAACCGATATATAGTACTGGGGAAAAGAAAAAAACTGAAGCGTTATCCCAAAGATGGCACGATGAATATTTTCTCATTGAACGATTGCATCATTGCCGGTATAACATGTGAGCTGTCAGATAATAATTTGGTCAATACATTATTTTTAACTAAATTTGCAAATAGCATCAAAGGATTCAAATATGCCAACAAAATAATGTAGATACAGAAATAGAACGCATCAACAGATTAAAGGTAGGTATGGTGGCATAACTGACGGACAAATTCTCAATAAGAATATGGTGGAGAACTGTATACCGATGTCTTCGCCAACTATGACCTTGGACCAATACTCAGTATTCCTTATTGAGATACGCAAACTCATAGCCAAACGTCTTAAGGAGTTTTACTTCTCGTTGTAATTAAGAATCCTAAAAAGAGCAATATTATGACCATCGAAGATATACAGGCATTGGTGGCTGCGGATGAGTCGCGGACTCTGGAGCTGAAGAAGAGTACCGGCGAGCTGAAGGACGGTATGCAATCGGCGTGTGCTTTTCTGAACACGGAGGGTGGATGGCTGATTTTCGGAGTGGCACCTAAGTCGCTGAAGATTGTCGGGCAATATATAAATTCAAATTGATTATGGCATTACCAATCAATATAGAGGATTTGCTCAATAAGCGCAAAGTGGAATCTACCCGGATTGAATTCAAAGCCGGATGGAATCCCGACAAGATATATCATACTATCTGCGCTTTCGCCACTGATTTGGAAAACATCGGGGGAGGATACATCCTTGTCGGTGTTGAGGAGGAAAATGGAATTGCAAAACGTCCCGTAAAAGGCCTTGATGAGGCTGAAATTGATGGTATATTGAAGGACATGGTTGGTTATGATGCCAAGATATCTCCTGCATATATGTCTAAGGTTTCTCCGGAGATTGTGGATGGAAAGACAATTCTTGTGATATGGGCTCCAGCAGGAAGTAATCGACCATATTCAGTAATGGAAAGTGTCGTAGCTAAAAAATCAGTGCCTAAATTCTATGTCAGGAGCAAATCTTCAACCATTGAGGCAAAAGGTGAAATTCTCGATCAGGTACGGGAGTTAGCAAACCGCATTCCTTTTGATGAGAGAGGCAATACATCAGCTACTATAGAAGACCTTTCAGCATTGTTGGTTTATGAGCATTTGAAGTCAGTTAAAAGCAAATTGGCGGATGATTTTATGAGTAGACCTCTTGTTGAGATTCTTGACGAGATGGATTTGTTGACCGGCCCGACTGAAAACCGACAGATAAAGAATGTAGCTGTAATGATGTTCTGTGAGCATCCTGAGAGATTCTTTCCCGTCACTCAAGTTGATATTGTGATATTTCCGGAGGGAAGCATCGAGAATCCTGATGTAATGATTGAAGTGCCAAAGATAGTTGGTCCAGTACCTAAAATGATTCGGGAGACTTTATCTTATTTACGCACAAATGTCATCAAGAAAAGAATTGCAAAACCGAACGACACAGAAAAATCAGATAAAACGTATAACTATCCTTATCAGGCTTTTGAGGAAGCTGTTGTAAATGCACTTTATCATCGCGATTATCAGGAGCGAGAACCGGTTGAGATAACGGTTGAACCTACACATATTGACATTCTCAGTTATGCCGGTCCGGACCGTTCGATAAGCGCAGAGTCAATAAAAGCAGCCAAGAAACTGAAAGCCAGGCGTTACCGTAACCGCAGACTCGGAGATTTCCTAAAGGAGCTGGATCTGACAGAGGGAAGGGCAACTGGAATTCCAACCATTCAAAAGGCTTTAAAAGAAAATGGATCATCGCCTGCTGTTATAGAGACCGATGATGACAGAACATATTTTCTCATGACAATTCCTGGTCGTGAAGATATGGTCAATGTAGCCACATTGCCGATGGATGACAATGAGAAAAAGAACTTTGACGATAGACTTTTACAAATACTTGGGCAATCATTTGTAAAAGTTCAAGAAGCTGTATATCAAAGCAGTATCATCGACAAACTTCGACTTTTACAAATACTTGAACAGCTATCTGTAAAAGTCTGGGATAAGTCAAAGAAGTCTGTAAACAAGGGGATATATAGCCAATATGTGATTGAACTGATAGAACATCTCAAATCGGATCCATCAACCATTAAAGCTTTAGCTGAGTCTCTAAAATGGAATGACACGACTGAACTGAGAAGAAAGTTTATCAACCCGTTAATAGAGTTAGGCTATATAACCATGACAATGCCTGACAAACCTACAAGTTCTAAACAAGAATATAAACTTACCAAGGTAGGCAATTCATTATTTGAATAAAATATTATGACAATCGACGATATACGGGCATTAGTGGCGGCGGATGATACAGAAAAGACTCAAGCACAGAACTTAGGGGATGATTCCGGCCCAAGCACCCCCTAAGCACGACCCAAGTACTATAGAAAGTACCATAGAAACCACTCCGAGTGCTATAGAAAGTGCTATAGAAAGAATATTGAGTTCTACAGATTTTGCAAATAGTTCTACGGAACGGAAAATTATTAATCTGTTAAGAGTGGATCCTTCCCTTACATTAGATAAACTTTTCCCACTTCTAAATCTGTCTCGGAATGGCGTTCAAAAGGCAATCGAGCGGCTAAAAGAGAGCGGCGCACTTTCCAGAGAGGGCTCGACTAAGTCAGGCAAGTGGATTGTCAATAATGATTTTTAACAGGCAAAATGTGCGAAATCATGTGGAAATCCGTTATATTTGCAGTGACAAGAAGAGCATCATGTGCCGATTGACATTTTGAAGTCGAAGCCGGACACAAACTGCGGAAGAACGCGGAAGGCGATACAAGGCTCAAACGTTGGACTTGGCGAAGATGACCGTTGCAAATCATTGATATAAAGGATATTCCCGAAGTGTTTTTCCAAGTGGGACCACCTCTTAAAATCTCCAATCATTTGAAATTCAAATGATTGGAGATTTTATTTTGTAAGAATTGTCCAGGGATTGTCCACCAAATTGATTTCTGAACACATCTGATATTACGGCACGGTATGAGATCTTCAAAGTAAACTGCGCCCTCTGATTCAGTTTCGGCAGGATATTCCGTGCAACCATCTTCTCCGCAAGAAGATTATTCAGAATCGTTCTTTTTCGGAATTGGCTGCACCGCGACCTTTGAAGCGAGAACGAGCGGCATTGAAATTGTAGCGAATAGTCAGCGATAAGTCGCGAGTGTCATATAACTTATTCACACTTACTGCGCTCAGAGCATCGTATTGAGTCATCTGCTGGCGATAGGTGTTGAACAGATCGTTAAGTTGAAGTTTTACGCTCCATGTATCGTTGGCAAAAGATTTGTATAATCCGAGGTCGCAGTTCCAACGACTTTTGAGATACACGTTATCCCCATTGCCGGATGTCTGGGCTGAAAAATCTACATTGAGCCACATATCCCATGGCAGATGGATTGCATTATTGAATCGGAAAATCCCGAAAGGCTTGTTCAACTTCATCTCCGTGCCATTGTGCATCAACTTGAAATCCTGAGCAATGATGCCTGCCATAAACGTCGGTCGCCAGATTGTGAAGTAGCATGGTGAGTAGTTGGCGAAGGCCTCAAAGGTATTGTATCGGGGCATATTCTCCATTTTCAACAATGTCATGGCAGGGTTACCGGGATAAGGCGTTGTCTGCCACATAAAGTAATTTTTCGTGGAATAGTAAGTCAGTTCAACAACAAGATCACGCCATGAACCTGACAATGAGACATAGTCTCGATAAATTGGTTTCAAATTAGGATTGCCGGACTCATAGCTGTATCTGTCAAGGTATCTGATGGCGCTGCTTAGTTGCTCAAAGGCGGGGCGTGAGGTTTTACGCATATAAGAAAGATTTGTTGACACATTCCCTATTGGAAGGGACAAGGAGGCACTGGGCGCAAGATTATGGTATCGACGGCTTTGATCATCTTTCTTCTCACCCCAAAGAAAATATCGGGAATCGGTATATTCCCAACGAAGACCTGCTGAAACTGACAGTTTCCCGAATGTCTGTGATATTTCAGCGAATAATGCCGATGTGGTTTCCTTGATTTTAGTATCGTTGTCGGTGATGAAATCGACATCTGCCAGATACAGGTCATTGCGGTAAATATCGCTGACCTCTGTACCTAAACGCAATTCTCCTTTCCATACCGGGAATGAAGCGGTTAAATTTCCGGCCAATAGTATGTTGGCAACATCGTTATAAGTAAAAAATACACGTTCCGGGTTGAATGTAGATGTTTCTGTTTCATTTGTTGTACGGTTGTTTATCTGCCACATGGCATCAAAGTTGGCGCTCAATTGCCATTTACCTAATGTTCCTGTATAATATGCACTAAGCAGGTGTTGACGGTTGCGTCTATGATTAGTGCCGTTGTATTTGAGCTCATCTTCAAGAACGGAGCTGAGGAGTCTTGATGTGAACGATGTACTTGTACCGTAGGCTGGGCGATATGCAAAATCATAATAGAAACCTGCGTACTGATTGCTCAAATTATAGTTGACGCCAATTCTACCCTCATACACAGGATATTTTGTAAAGTCCTTTCCACTGCTGCGTTGTGACACTAAGCCGGATTGGAGATATTGGGTAGTGTTATTTTCATACCGGGGGCGCTCACGGTAGTTCTCGTAATTCAGCCTACCGAAGAGATCCAATCCATTCTTTCGGAAATTGAAATTGACTTGCTCAAATAGATATGCATAGTGCTTGTAACCTAACGTTGTACGGTCATTAAAAGAGAAGCCCTCGCCTACGGGAACAATTGTCGTAATTCTTATGACGGCATTGACTGATGAGTCGTAACGGGCGCCGGGCGATGTCACTACATCAACGCTTTTGATGTCTGAAGATGAGAGTTGGTCAAGTTCCGACTGGTCGCGAACCTGACGACCATTTATATAGACAATCGGAGTGCCTTTGCCAAGGACTTCAAGTTGCGAACCGGTCTTGGCCACGAAAGGCATTTTGCCAAGTACATCAAGAGCCGTCCCGGTATTTGCGAGGTAAGTACCCGAAATTTCAACTTGTAATCCGTCCGTCTTTAACTTTGCAACAGGGCGAGAACCTTTCACTACGATTTCGCCTAATTCATACGAATCCGGAGTAAGCCGTATCAACCCGAGATTACCATGAGGATTGGTGATTATGGTTTCCTCATATCCTATTACGAAGATACGGAGGACACAATAGTTATTGGAGTCAGTTACCGAGAATTTACCGTCAGCATCTGTAACCGTGCCATCTACAATAGTGGAATCGTTAAGGGTCAGCAATGTGATGTTTGCAAAATCCAATGGAGAACCGGACTCGTCAACTACAGTTCCTGTGATAGGTTCAGATGCCGCAAAAAGGGTGTGAGCGGTGAGGCAGAGCATAAGCCCTGCCATTAAATGTTTTAATGACATATTATTATGGATTTTTATTGATTACTAAAGACCTCCAATCACAATCCAACCACCCTGACTACTTTTCTGTAAAGCGAGGTTGTGTCGTTTCTGTGTCCCGTTCGGCAATCGCAGAGTGTATGGGACAAATGTAGTACCCTCATTGCCGGAGGTGAAAGATTTACCGACCGATAAAAGGACAGAGCCTTTCAGGTCTTGTTCATACATGCCGTTTTTTATATTTTCATCAATTGCGCTGTCAATGATCGACAGATTCCATGTTTCCAAAGCATTGAGGAAAGCAGATGCCGCTTCAGTGGCAGTAAGCCCGGTTAATCCCTGCAACGAGTTATGTGGCATGTCAATGAATTTTATGCCGGACGGTAGTGCCAACAGACTTGTATGCGGTTGGCCATAGGCTATATTTGTTATCTTCAAAACCAGGGTCTCTCTCTTTCCATTTAATACGCTGACCGTTGCCGATTTGAGATGCCTGGTGTCAGCATCAACCACATAGCGGCGGATATTTTCAGATTCGGCGATTGAGGCATTCAGCATATATGGATTGCTGAAATTACCTTGTGGCTGGGAGTGTAGGGTGAGAATAATCTCACCATTCTTTTTATCTACATCATAATGAGCATCACTATTATTGATGCAATTCTGTAATTCAGATTCAAGAATTTTTTCTGGAGTGAGTAATATGGCCATCTCACCAAGCAGTTCCCCGGGATCCGCATTATCAGCGCGCCAACCGATATTGAGTTGATCAATCCAATTGTATATGACGTTACTATTACCGGCTGCGGCTCGACCACCCTTGTCAATACGCCAAGTCAAAGTAGTGTCTGATTTAGCCACCGAAATTTTATGCGGAATGAAATCTTCAGATATATTGATGTAACTGAAATTTTCCATGGGGCGTGTTCTTACTTCCACAGTCATTTCAATTCCTTGTGTATTAAGGAGCGCAGTCAGAGTCTCGGTCAGAATCTCTTTTGCAGACATTCCCGTAGGGATAAGAATCAATATCAAGACTGCGGCTGCCACGCACGAAGCTCCTACTCCCCATAACCATCGGAAAGGTTTCCTTTGGCGGGTGCAAGAATCAAGAGTAGAATCTATTCTATGGCGCAATTCATCAGATGCCGCAAAGTCACGGCGAGGTTTCAGCATATCTTTTATGTCTTTGTATTCATCCATGACTATTGATTTTTAAGATATTGTTTTCTTAATTTATCCATTCCCGACTTGAATCGGGATTTGACGGTAGATACCGGGGTCGAGAGTATCTGACTTATTTCCACAAACGAGAGTTCGTCCATCACATTCATTCTGACCACTTCTGCCTCTCTTTCGGGAAGCTTTTCAAGTAGACCGTTCAGGCGCTCTATCTCCTCCATGTCTAACTCATCTTCATTTGACGTGTCGGGGATTCCATTGTCTGCCTCAGAGAGCGGTCGAATATTCCGGTCACTGAGATTAAAATCCTTGCTGAGATTATAGACAATTCGGAACAGATACATCCTGATGCTGTCTTGTTTGATTTTGGCAATATCTGCTTCCAAAATCCTCTTGACAGCCTCATGCACCACGTCCTCGGCATACGTTTTACTGCCTATGCGAATGGTTGCGAAGCGCACAAGGTAATTAAGATTTGCGTCAATCACCTCGCCAAGCATTTTCCGAGTCTGTATGTCGATCTGTTTCTTCAATGCTTTATCGTTTGTTTCTATAGTAAAGACTGAAATCTCTCCAAATCGACGAAAAATAAATGTTAAAAAATGTGATAGAGCATGAAATAAGGATTCTTCTAAACGATAAATCCGCATTTCAAGAACTAATGCTCGAAATGCGGATAATGCAGAAATTTCATATACCGTCTGCGTCAGTTTAATTCTGCCCCGACTTGGGGCAGTTTTGCGCAGTCTATTTGCCATTGTCAGGAATCAGCCTATCACTTACTTCCTGATTGAAACTCTTTATCTCATCGTTGATAAGTTGTTTCAACTCGTTTTTAGGAATAATTAGTTTGTAATCGGCTACACCTATCGGTTTTGTGAATCCGTCCAATGCCAGCTCAACCTCAACATTGTCTTTCTCCGCACATAGGATGATGCCAATCGACGGATTCTCATCATCTCTTTTTTCAAGTTTGTCGAGTAGGGAGAGGTACAGATTCATCTTACCCACATATTCTGCCTGAAACTCAGATATTTTAAGGTCAATAGCGACCAATGAACGCAGACCTCTGTGGAAAAACAGCATATCAACCTTATGTTCTTTGCCTCGATAGTTTAATACATGCTGGTTACCGATGTAAGTGAAGCCTTGTCCTAATTCCAAAAGGAATTGTTTGATTTTCTCAACGAGCCGCTTTTCCAGTTCCAATTCAAGTATCGGCTCAGTAACGCCAAGAAATCCCATGTTATATGTATCCTTAAACACTTCATTGGCATATGCAGCCTGTGCATCCGGGAGAACAAGAGCGAAATTGTTGCTTCCATTGGAAGATGTCTGAGACTTGTGCATCTCCAATTTGATAGCATTTACCATTAAATCTCGTCCCCAGCCTTTCGCTATGGTCTGTTGTGAATAATAAAGAATCGCCTCGTCGTCATCGCCAAGCATGGATATTAACTTGTTAATGTTCCACCACGGCAAAACTGCGACAGCCTGTCGCAGTTTTGAATCTGAAATATGGAACCTTGTGTAGAAACGCTTCATGTCCCATAGATTACGCTCTGACATCCCCATATCAGGATACCGTTGTTTCAAATCTATGGAAAGATGTTTTACTACGGCACTGCCATGTTTGTTCTCCAATTTGCGCTCATAAAGAAGTTTGCCGATATTCCAGTGCATTTCATTGGACGACGCTACGACCTCACGAGCAATTTTTGTACGAGCCGTCTCAATAACTGCGACAGCCTGTCGCAGTATTTCATTATATTCTGATTCGCTTGAAAGCGAGATTACTGTTTCCATATTCAAAATTAGCAAATTATTCTGATTCTCAGAAATTAATCTCCATCAATCAAGGAGATTGACGAATTCTTTATTGATGTCCTCATCAATGTCTCGGTAGCGGGCGAAGGCCTTGCTATTTTCCGTGGCCGGCGGATTTCTTGGAGTTCCCTTTTGAGGAGGGGCGCTGCGACAGGATCGGGAGGGACAGGTTGTAGCGCAATGTCAGATAGCGCAGCAGGATTATCGTCGCCGCACAGCTCAGTGGAGCCACATAGGCGGCTGTTGTCGAGGCGTACATCAGCCAATATACCAGCCCTCCGGCCAGACAGGCAGTTGCGTATATATCCTTACGAAATACGAGCGGCACCTCGTTGATCAATATGTCGCGCAGAACTCCTCCGAAGGCTCCGGTAATCACCCCCATGATAATCGCCACCCACATCTCCAGCCCAATCGCAAGCGTCTTGTCGATACCAATCACACAGAACATCGCCAGACCGATACTGTCGAAAATAAAAAGCATCCTGTCCTTGCTCACAAGCAGGTTACGGAATACGAGCACGGCCAGCAACGACAGACCCGTCACTCCCAGATACCACCAGTTGTGCATCCAGAAGACAGGTATATCGAGTAGTATGTCGCGCAGCGTTCCTCCTCCTATCGCCGTCACCAATCCCACTATATATGCGCCAAACCAGTCGAAATTCTTCGTCGCGGCAAGACGTATGCCGGAGATGGCGCAGGCTATCGTGCCTATCACCTCCAGTATAAAGGAAAGTGTATCTTCCATATCCCTGTTATCTTTTTTTACCTATTCCTTATAACTATATAACTATAATTCAACATTACTGCGTGCCGGTAATTTCTTACCGCACTATAGTTTTACCTGTTTACCTATCAGAGCGAGTGCAAAGTTACAAATTTTTCCGTAATTTTGCGAATATGAAGATAGGGAGAATGTTCTGGCACAATCACGCCGCTGATGAGGCCGATAAGGAATCAATCCTGAGATGCTGAATCTTCTTCACACGAACAAATTGCAGATGGTATCCGTTACTCATGTAAAGAAACCTTCAAGTAGCTGTTTAAATTAAATGGGTACTTAGGTATTACTGGCAGAGATTCGATAAGTGCTGTTACATATGCCGTTCCAGTTTATGAGAAAGTGTAGTCAATACATCTGTAGCTCTTATACAAATCTCAGCCGGATAACACACAAACTCAATCAAAAATGTTCAACATGTTTAAATCTACAATGATTGCCGGTGCGGGTGGATTCTTAGGCACTTGTCTGCGGTTCCTTTCGGATAAGTTGGGAGCTGCGATCTGCCACCTCTCTTTTCCACTGGGCACATTCATGGCCAATATGGTCGGATGTATTATAATCGGCATGCTTTACGGCTATCTCAATAAGACAGGGAAACTTAGCAAGACCGCAAACCTGCTTTGGATAACAGGCTTCTGCGGTGGACTGACAACATTCTCCTCCTTCTCCGACGACATGATCTAACTTCTTGAGAAAGGCGATGCCGGAATGTTTGTATTCTACATGGTCACGAGCCTTGTGTTCGGTATCGCCATGGTTGCCTTGGGCGCTGCCTGCATACACAAACCTGCTGCAAAAACTCAAAATGCTTAACCCCATTAAATATTGAATGTTATGATTATCCAGTATATGCTTATTGCAGGGTTAGGCGGTTTTGCCGGCACCTGCGGCCGATACCTCACCGGCGTTGCCGGAAAGAAGCTCTTCGGAGACAAATATCCCGCCGGGACCTTTGCGGTCAATGTGATCGGATGTTTTATAATCGGTATTTTCGTGGGTCTCTGGACGCGCCATGACATGAGCCCTTGGGTCAACGCTCTCCTTATCTCAGGTTTCTGCGGAGGCTTCACCACATTCTCCTCATTCAGCCACGACAGTTTCGCGATGATCCAGAAAGGTCAATGGTTGAAATTCATCTGCTATATCGTTCCATCCGTGGCGCTTGGCCTTCTTATGGTATGGCTCGGCATCAAATTCGTGGCCTGATTCAGCATCGATTCGTCATCAACATATAATGAGGGTGTATCATAAATCAGTTTATGGTGCACCCTCTTGCCGTAGGTACTATTGTCAAAACATGAAACGACCAAGGGAAATGGATAAATTTGAACCCGAATGAATCCGATTGAACCGATATGAACCGCAATGAATTAAGAGAAACTTGCTAACTTTGCTCCGAGTCAGATTTAGCGTTTTTACATCGCCAAACAAATATCATAAGAATATGGAAAGAAAGAGATGCCCTTATTGCGGAGAAGAGATCTCTGCAACAGCGAAGAAGTGTAGATTCTGTGGAGAGTGGCTGGAATCTACCGGGAGTCCCGTGACCATCAGCAACCCCTCCCCCGCTCCCTCCCCCGCTCCCGCTCCTGCCCCCGCCACGGCAACTGTGGAGGCACCACTAACGGATCTGGACTGTCATTCAACTTCTTTCTTCAGCGCCTACTTCTTGAAGCCATACCTCCGGCAATATGCCGATTTCAAAGGCTGCACAAGCCGCAGGTCTTTCTGGCTCAGCTATGTCGCCACAATGATTCTCAGTCTCGGTTTATGCGGACTTGTCCTTTCTCTGTCATCGTTGGGCACGGGAGCATTAATGGCCGGATGCATCATCAGCGGAATTACCGGTCTGGCGATACTGGTGCCTGGATTGGCGTTATGCGTTCGGCGTCTTCGCGATGCCGGCAAGAATCCTTGGCTGATTCTTCTTGCGCTTATACCAGTTGTCGGATCTGTAATCCTTTTGATTTTCTTCTGCCAGAAGTCAAGACATGAGGACGCTGATGAAAAAGCACGTTGGCTGACATCCGACTGGATAGTGACCGGTATCTGCTCGTTGCTTATGCTGTCTGGAATAATCTTACCTTTCACCGCTGCCGGGACATATCATGATCTTTCAAGTTATGATATTGACAACATAGCAGCCGACGATGACATTTATGGCCTGCCCGATGATGAGGATGCCGATAATGACGAAGTCGTGGAAGTGGAAGAGGCGGCCTACGGTCATGGTTACGGTCAATACAAAAATGCCGATGATAACGGTGAATATGGAGTCAGCCATCAGAGTATAATGGGTTATGTCATTGCTGCCAACGGCAAGGAATATCCTTTCCGGATAACATTTGATGCAAGTGGACACTCCATCTACAACGCAAGATATATCAACATCAACTACAAAGCGGAAACCGACCTGACCACCGCAAGAATTGATGGTGAAGAGTACTTTTTCTCCGGGAAAATCAACGGGGACAATATGCAGATCCGGTTCTCCTCAAACTATCCATACAAGGGAACCATGATGGTCGGAGGAAATATCTCGGAAATAAGGATGGAACTGTAAGGCAGGTTCATCGCGGTCTTGTCGTCAGAGGCGGGATTTGTCATCGTTGGCTTGAGTTGGAGTTTTATGCTCCAGGTGTCTATTGCAAAGGATTTGTATAATCCGAGGTCGCAGTTCCAGTGACTTTTGTTGGGTGAATTTCGCAGTCTAAAAAAATTATTTCACTGATTATCAATTAATAATCAAAAAGAGTACACGAAATAGTACAAACTTGTGAGCTCATTACTTGCACAGTAAAAATGCGACCGCTAATTTTGCAGACCTTAAAACAGCAAGACTCACACCCGTTAAGATGGCCACCGGAATGGCAACCTTAACATATACACATACAAACCTACAAAAACTTTTTAAACGATGACAACAAACATTTTCAAGAACGCATGGAAGCTCATGAGCCTCCTTCTGCTTCTCCCTGCCGTGACACTCTCATCATGTAGCGATGACAATGACGAACCCGAAGCCGGATCTTCGTCCAAGTACAAGGAGGTAATAATTGAATACTCAGCATCGGTCGGAAATGGCTACGCAGATTTCTGGGACGTTGAGGTAACATACACCACGCCCGGTGGAAATACCGAGACTCAGAAACTCGACACCGACTTCAATACGACTTACCGTCTGAATCCGGCTGACGAAATACCCACCACATATGTGCTCAACATCACAGCAAAACCTGATGCCGACGCACCACAGCCTAACGATGACGAGATATATTCACTGGCACACTCCTACCAGTTCACAGCATACGGCGTGACAGAATCAGGTTCAAAGGAACTCATCGGCGGCAACATCATTGCCACTGAAAGCACCTCAAGCACCGACGGCGCACATATCAAGGCAGCCATGGGCACGACAAGACAACTCGTTGACCACACTTACACAATTCAGCTCTGATATATCACTTTATCTTTTTATCTTTGCAGCATCAAACCCTGACTATATCAATGTCAGATTTGATGCTGCATTTTTTATGGAGCCATAGAAGTGGGAGATGTCGGTGTTTTTTCATATCTTTGCAGCGACATAACGAAAGTTGTGACTGACAGATTACAAATGGTGACAATCGCTAAAGACTGTATTTATGTGGAAACAAATTGAATTTACCCTTCGTCCCCGCAAGAACGGCTTTCATCTCGTCACAGATGAGATTCTGGAAAATTTACCGGATTTGCCCACGGTCGGACTGCTAAATCTTTTCATCAAGCATACTTCGGCTGCCTTGACTATCAACGAGAATGCCGACCCTGACGTAAGGGTTGACATGAAGAATATTTTCGACCGATTGGTGAAGGAACGCGAACCATACTATACGCATACCATGGAAGGCGACGATGACATGCCTGCCCACGCCAAGGCATCAATTATCGGTCCATCGCTCACGATACCCATTTCCAACGCCCGGTTGAACCTCGGCATATGGCAAGGAATATATCTTTGTGAATTTCGCGACCATGGCGGACCAAGAAGAATTATAGCGACCGTAACCGGAGAATAACCCGGCATAACAAACGGCATCATCCATAATCATTTGTGAATGATGCCGTTTCTGTATTTAAAATCTTTGACTTAGATGTAGCCGTATCAACGTCGTATTTTGCCTGTTCTCTGTCCTGAACCATTTATCGCTTTCACAATGTAGATTCCGCTATCCAATGACCTCAAGGAGACAGAATCCGCATCACCGCTCATAACAACCGCGCCCGCCATATCGCAGATGGCCCAGCGGTCGGTCGAGATGAATTCAACACGGTCGGAACTAATCTTGATCTCCGGCAGAGACTCACCGGCGACATTGTCAATGCCCGACCAAATCTCATGCGGATATTCATAGCTTGTGGTCATCACATTGTTGTTTACCGTGTAATTTACTGTCACGTTCATCTTGCCGTCGGTAAACTCCGCCTCGTCAGCCACCCATCGCCCGTCGCGGTACTCGGCATCTATCCCCTCTATCACAACACCTTTTATCTTGACTTCAGGCATGAGTGACTTTACTTCAACAGCTTTATCATCCTGATAAGTGGTATAGGAATACATCGGTTCAACCGAATCGCTCGTCCACGCTGCATACTTCGCCTCGGTACGTCCCGGCACACATATACGTTTCCAGCCTGAGCCCAGTTCCTGTTCCGGCGAAGTCATGGACATGTATAACGATATGTTGGAAGATTCTGAGTATTTTGTCTGAAGGTAAAGGCCGCTCACATTCTTGTTGTTGATTACAATCTGAGCATCGTCGTGGATAAGCGGGATATTCCAGTACATAAGTTCAGATTCAAGAATCCCCTCAGGAAAGTAAACCCTCACAAGATTCTCGCAATCTGAGAATGTGGATGGATAATAGTTCTTCACACCCATCATCGAAATGGCAAGCAGCCCGCTACCGGCAAAGCATGACTGGCCAAGATGTGCGGTAGTGGCCTTAAGGCTCACTTTTGTAAGATTCCGGCAGTCCATGAAACAACCTCCCGGTATTCGGCTTATTCCCGACGGCCAGTTCACTGTGGTGAGTCCCGAACCGGCAAACTGATAACCCATAACATCGTCATCGAACGCCTCGACCGAAGCAAACGGGAAAACAGTCAGACTTTCGCAACCGGCGAACGCACGTGCTGATATTCTCTTCACTTTCATCTTCGAGGTCAGAGGGAAAGCTGAAAGACTGCGGCATTTTTCAAATGCACCCCAGGATATGTCAACTTTCTTTACCGAACTTTCAAAGTTGATGGTCTCAAGCGCATCGCATCCATAAAAGGCAAAACTACTGATGCTCAGGTTACCGTCGGAATTTCCAGATAGGGTGATGCTTTTCAGATTCCGGCATCCCTGAAAACATCCGGA
This sequence comes from uncultured Muribaculaceae bacterium, assembly GCA_910578385.1. Lineage (GTDB taxonomy): Bacteria > Bacteroidota > Bacteroidia > Bacteroidales > Muribaculaceae > Lepagella. The sequence continues at coordinate 17,696 of CAJTQV010000016.1, forward strand.
GGCAATCTTGTAGGGCGTATGTGGAGCGGTTATGGTCTCGATGGTGGAGTTCATGAAAACTCTTTCCTTGGCATAATCATCCATCGACGCGGGTATCACGACCTCACGCACCTGAGCCTCGCAGAACGCCCCCGAACCCATGTAGCGGTAATTGTCGGCTATAGTGAAAACATCATACTTCACTCCCGGACAGACACCAACAAATGTATTGGCGTAGTATAGTCCTCCGTCGGCCGTCTGATGATAGTTTTTACTTGCGCTCAGGTCAAGACTCTCGATTGTGTGGTTGCCGAACTGCCAGCAATTGCTCAATGTCTGTTCCCCACTGATGTGGAGTTTCTTCAGATAACGGTTTGAAGCGAAAGCACCCTTCCCCACATACGATATATAGGTCGGCACCACATAAACCGGCTCCTGCACCCCCGAGGGATAACGGAACAGCTTCCAGCGGCTTTCCTCGTAGCCTGTATCCTCGATCAGACATCCGTTCTCGGCCTTGAAGTTCTTGTTTCCCTCCGCCACGGTATAACTGACTATATCGGGACAGCCAAGGAACTCGTTGCTGCCGATGAATCGGATATTGGCCGGTATGTGTACCGAAGTAAGTCCGGGACAATCCAGAATGACCGGGTCATCTCCGTCATGTCCGCTGAAATCCCCGAGACCGACACCGACCACAGCATATGATTTGTTCTCTACCATGATACTGTCTGGAAAAACAAGATTGCCGGAGGGTTTGAAACCTTCGGCCAGACCTGTGATAATAGCCTCCCGCTCCGGATGCCCCGCAAATTGAGTCACCTCATAGATATAGTCACCAACAGTCACAGTCTGGGCATTGGCGGAGGCGACTGTGACCAACAGAGCACCTGCCGCAATTCTGATAATATTCATAGTCGAAACTTTTTTTTGCAAAATTAGGAACATAATCCATATGGCATGCCGAATGAGCCATCTACACAGCATCTACCGGAAACAAAACCCGCAGTAGATGGTCGGTAGACACATCACAGCTCCTGCAATTTATTAAGAATAAATACGTTATACAAACATCAGATATAAAATCGAAACCATGTAACACTCATTGATTATGAAATACAAATGTTGCCTCACGGGCACTTCGGGCCTCTTTGGAATATTTTTCACCGCCATCTGCGCCGTTTTCTTGACGGGTTGTCAGGGCAAACCGGAACACGTATCGCCGAGAACCGGTTTCGAGGCGATGGTGCAGAGGGCGGATTCACTTATCGACATCGCACCTGATTCCACACTGGTGCTGTGTCACGAATTCTTCCGCGAATATCCTGCGACCGACTCTCTTTATATCTCGGCCAAGATTATTGAGGGAAACGCATATTTCTCAATCGGAGACTTGGATGAGGCCAAGGCCTCGATGGTAACAGCCCGTCAGCTTGCTTCGGAAGCGGGTGACAAGTATCGGCTCATAAACTCCACTACTGATCTCGGGGTGTTCATGCGCGTATCGCAGCAACCCGACTCGGCCCTGGCTCTCTATAACGAGGCTCTGAGCATGATTGACAACGGTGAATATCCTGATGAGAAAGCCCACCTGCTGACTTCTGTAGCAATACTTTATGCAAACCGTGGTATGCTCGACGAGGCACGCGACTATGGCGACCGTGCCGTCGAGGCTGCACGCGTATCGGGTGACACGGACGTGATAATGTACGCCACATCGCAGACCGGAGCCATATACAACCTCTTGGGCGACACCAGCAAGGCATATGAACTCACCCGCCAATCAATCGATGATGCCCGGCGTCTCGGCCTCCCCCGATATGAACTGAAGGCCATCGGACACATGATTGACCTCAACCTGCGGGAGGGACGCATGGATTCCGTAAACCATTATCTCGCACGCGGCGAGGAATTGGCGGCGCAATTCCCTGCGGCCTCTGTCGAGGGCATAGGCTTTCTCGAAGAGAAATATGTGGTGCTCACGGCCATGAAACGTTACTGCGAGAGCATAGCGGTGCAACGCCGGTTACAGGCTCTGCAATCAGTTTCGCCGACGTTCATGCCGACCGACAAGCTCTGGCTACGCATGGCCCGCAATTACAACGGGCTCCACATGACCGACAGCGCGGTCCTGTGTTACGAGCGGGCATTCGAGGTTTCCGACAGCCTGCGGGGCGAGGACACCGACCGTATGCTGAGCGAGAATTATGCCCGGTTCAAGACCGCCGAGAAAGAGCTTGCCCTCTCGCAGATGGAGCGTGAGAAAGCGCGGGCCGATATGTGGATTGCCATCTGGATTGGTGTGACTGCCGTTCTCGCCGCGCTGGTCGTGGCCGGACTTCTTTACCTCCGTTCGCGCCGCCGCAAGGAGGAGATGCGGTTGCTGCAGAGTCATCTGCGGGGAATCGAACAGGAACGCGGTCGTCTTGCCAAAGACCTTCACGACGGAATCTGCAATGACCTTTACGGCATAGAGATGCTTATGCAAAGCGGCATAGACCGGGAGGAACTGCTTGATGATGTGGAGAAAATAAGAAACGACATCCGCCGGATCTCTCACGAGATGATGCCCCCTTCTTTACAGGATGTCGGTCTGGCCGAGGCACTCGAAAGCATGGTTGACAAACTGCGTCATTCCTCGCCCGGTACAGAATTCCGGTTCTCATGCTCCCCCGGTTCCGGCTGGGAAAAACTGCCCGCGCCCGTCGGATATGAACTCTACCGTATCTGTCAGGAGCTGATTGGCAATATGTTGCGTCATGCCTCTCCTACGGAGATTGACATACGGCTCGAACGCGATGGTGCTGACGTGACTCTAACCCTCTCGCACAATGGCCAGGTTTCCGCACCCGACATACCGCCACGTCGCCCCGGAATCGGCATAGAATCAGTCCGCGAACGGTTAGCGGCCATCGGTGCCACAGCCGAAGGACTCCCCTCTTCCCCCGAGATAAATATACACTGCCCCATGAAAGGTTCAAAATAAACGTATCCGGCTTTGAATTTGAGCCGTGGCTTGCGGGCTAATCGCCCAACTTCATGACCAATCACGGTTTTCCGTGATTGAGGAACGTACGTTTATACATATTTTTGTGCCATGAATAATGTACAGACCCTACATGCTACTGTGACGGAGACAATAATGGTAGTGGATGACCACGAATTGGTGCTCAGGGGCATCAGGCAGATTCTTGAGCAATCATTCCCCGATGCCTGTATAATAACGGCCGATACCGGCGAAAAGGCAGTCCGCGAATTGGCCTACCGCAAAGTCGGCCTTGTGACGGTCGATCTCGAATTGCCCGACATGTCCGGATTCAATCTCATAGACCACATACGCGCCGAGCATCCCGAAGTTCGTATTCTCGTCAATACGGTCCACGACGAGATATGGACCGTGAAGCGTCTTGCCGAGAGGCGCGTGGAGGGTATAGTGTTCAAGAGCGCGAGAGCCATGAATTTCGTCGAGGCCGTCAGACGCATTCTCAGTGGAGAGAATTATTATGACAGCGGGGCACGGTTCATCATGAAGTCCATAAGTTCACAGAGTGCCGAAGAGGCCAGCCTCTCCATGCGCGAGGTCGAGGTGCTGCGTCTTATAGCCGACGGCTGCAACACCGAGGAGATAGGCCGTCGTCTCGGCCTGAAGGCCAGCACCATAGAGACACATCGCCGACACCTGCTTGAAAAGCTCGATGTAAAAAATAGCGCGGAGCTTGTGCGCCGCGCTATCTCAAGTGGAATCTTGTTTCCGTTGGAATAGACAATTCTGCAATTGACTACTGTTTCAAAAAAACGGACGCACGGGCCGTGCGTCCCTACGGGCAGTCTCAGACATCGTCTGCGAACTCCAACAATGTTTTAATCAGTTTTTCTCGAATTCGCCAACCTTGGCCGTAGGCTTGATGTAGTCGATCGAGAAACAGATACCGTTCTCCATATCCGAAGTAAGCGCGTTGATTACCTTCTGTCCCTCCGGAGTCAGGTCGGCCTCATCAACCACAATCCACATGCCGGGGACATTGGCAATCACGCCGAAGTCCGCATTGTAATCCCAGGTTATGCTCTTGAACTGACGCAGTGTGGCTACCAGATTCGCACCTTTCCGCACACCTGTCACGGTGCCCGGTGTCGTTGCCTTTGTACTGCTCTGCGCAGCCGAAGTCCCTGCCGTAGAAATCTCCTGGTCACGGATTGATATGAAATACTCCGGCTTGCGGAACATCCATATCACGTCGTCCATAGCCGATACCGTGTCGGCCACTCCGGGCACTGCGAATACAGCCGACACCGGGCTACCGGGGTCAAATGTCACATAGTCGTAATTACCCAGTTCCTTACCGTTGACCATCATTCCGAATCTGTAATGGTCCTGACCATTCAGATCCTTCACATAACCGGAGTTTGGCTGATATTTCAGAGTCTCCTTACCGCTGTTGGTGAGGGTCAGATAATACATCACCATGCCTTTGTCGCGCTCCACCTTGTCGAGACTCACATTGAGCGTGGGGATAGTGCAATATACATTAGCGGCATTGGTGTTTTCGGGGGTCGAGATGGCAACCGGGCCGTTGAATATAAAATTGAAGTTGTGGTTATTGTTGTCCTCGTTGGCTTGCCAGAGACCGGCTATCGAGAAGTTATTGAGACTCTTGATGTCGCGGCTGAGATTGCTTATCTTGAAGGAGCCGAGCGAAGTGGTTCCCGGCATGAGACGATGACGCGTCACCATATCGAGTCCTTCATGGTCGCCGATTACAGGCACATAGCACTTGCGCGCCTGCCCGTCGGCGCCGACAGCCTGCGACTTCGCCCACCCGTCAAGACCGTCAGTGCCGTTGAAAGTTATGTCGTAGACATTCTGCGAACTGTTGGAGATTCTGAAATCGACCTTCGCTCCGAGACCGTCATGGTAGACATCAAGCACTTCGAGCGTCACACCCGGCATATCCACAAGATTATCCATCTGCGACTTCGATTTATCACTCTTCTTCGATAGGGCCTTGTCGGCTTTCGAAAGGGCATCGCCCAATTTCTTCAGGAACTGCGCATTGGCCGGCATCGGTGCCGCGCAAACCGCGCACAGTGCCAAAGCAGCAACAAACTTACTGATTTTCATATCGTTATCTTTATAATTGTTTCACACATCAGGCTGAATGTTTCACACTCCAACCTTAGAGTCCGTTTCATAAACCATAATCCGCATCGAGGTCACGAAACGGCTCCACGAATCACACCACAAAGATAACTCCTCACCGCCACCCGCCACTCACGGTTTTCCATGACGGCACCTACAATAATTTCACCAAAGTCAAAATTTAGCCGATATGTTTGAGGGGGCGGGCGGGGTTGCCGGCCACGAGGGTTGAGGGAGGGACGTCTTTGGTTACGACGCTGCCGGCTCCGATTACGGCGCGGTCGCCGATTGTGACTCCGGGCAGAATCGTAGCACCTCCGCCTATCCATACACTGTTGCCGATTGTAACAGGTTCGGCCCATTCCACACCGGTGTCACGCCGCGGGGCATCAAGGGGATGACAAGCGGTGTAGATGCTGACATTGGGGCCGATGAATACATTGTCGCCTATTGTCACCATAGCTTCATCGAGTATAGTGAGATTGAAGTTGGCGAAGAAGTTGTTGCCAATCTTTATGTTGCAGCCGTAATCGCAACGGAATGGCTGATTGACATGAACACTGTCACCACAGTCAGTTACTATCTCGCGGAAAGCCTCCATAAGTCGTGCAGGGTCGGCAGGGTCAAGATTATTGAACAGCCAGAGTTTGTGGCGGGTATCCACCAACCGCCTCAGAAACTCCGGATGCACCGCATCATAGACCTCTCCGTCGAGCATCTTCGCCCACTCCCTGTCAAACAGCTCCATATCATTCACAGAATCCATGTCAACGTGAAAATTTCAGGTTAAACTTTAAACATTAAAAATGCGCGGCCGGGGTGGTCGCGCATTTTTTAGTTTGATCCGGTAGAATCAATTGTTTTTCTTTTTGTTGGCCCAAGCATCCTTCTTTGCCTGTGCGGCATCCATGCCGTCCTGGGCTACTTTCTTAGCCTCGCCTGCGAGAGCTGCAGCTGTAGACTTGGTAGTCTCTACTGCTTCCTGAGCTGCACCCGCAGCCTTGTCGGCACCTTCCTTTACTGTATTCTTTACAGTATTGGAACCTTTCTTGGCCTCCTGCTTTACAGTAGCGGCAGCCTCTGCAACTTCCTCTACAGGCTCTGCAACTGCAGTGTCTTCAGCAATTGAATCAGCTGAGTCAACCATCTCTACAGAATCCATAACTACCATTGAATCAGAGTCGGCAGCTGTGGTCTTGTTGCCACCGCAAGCGGTAGCGAGAGTCATGAGCGCGACAGCGCACGCCATTGAAAATACTTTCTTCATCTTTTATGAGTGTTTGAGGTGAAAAGTCCTGTTCCGGTGATTACTTGCCAAGAGTAGAGCGGAGAGCCTTGAATGCAGCGCTCTCAGCGGCACGTGTCACACCATCTGCCTTGGTATTGCTCTTAGGAGTCCAAGTAACTGTCACACAGTCGAGGGTCGCGTTATAACCATATTTAATCATCATTGTCGCGCTTGCCTCGTTATTAGCATCGTAATAGAAGAAATCTCCATCAACTTCCGACAAGTACCAGTAACGCTCATCGAGCCAGCCCATAAGGTCAAGATCCTCATCCTGCTCAAGAGATACGGCAAGGATAGAAGCCATCAGGCCACCGTTGTTATCGAAACCGTAAGAGTACATGGGGAAAGTACCGTTTGTGGTGTAAGTCAGCGCATCCTCCTCCTGGGTGTCGAGAGTGATGTTGCTCCATGAAGTCATGGCTGCGCGGACATCAGCGATTGACGAGTTCCATGCTGTGAGGGGCGCGGTGAAGTTGTTGTTCGAAGCTACTACTGTAATTTCGCTTGAACCGTTGTTTCCATCATTGTCAACAGCCTCAACGCGGGTCTGGCCGATGTGCTTGCCGGTTACTACACCCTTTGTGTCCACAGAAGCGATGTCAGCGTCGAGCGACGACCAGGTCACGTTCTTGTTTGATGCTGTGAGAGCGAGAGTCTCGCCACATTTCACCTCTGCGTTCGAGGGAGTGACTGTCAGGGAGTCATCTGAGCCGCAAGATGCCATGAGAAGGGGCAGAGCGGCAACCATCATGTAAATTTTCTTCATTTTGGTTTGAGTGATTATTACTTCGTTTTTGTCAATAGTATAACATGGTTTTATAAAAAAAATTATAATACGCAGTAAATTTTATTGCCCGGACATGGGTGAATCCTCAATTTTTTTGTGTTAAATCAGCGCAAACTATTGTGAAAAAGAATTAAAAAATGTAATTTTGCGATATTCACCGCCAATCAGGTGCAATTTGCCCAAACAACAGCCGGAACAACTTTAATAATTTAGACAACAACAATATCAACTTAAATCCAGACCTTATGAAGAGACTCATTCTCTCAGGCGCGGCTCTCGCAGCCGCTACCATGCTGCCTCTCGGTGCATGGGCGGACGTGGTGTGCCGTGGCCAGGTGGTCGACGAGCAGGGGGAACCGCTGATCGGCGCCATCGTCACCGTGCCCGGAACCCAGATCGGCACCAACACCGACATCGACGGCTTCTTCAAGCTCAACGTGCCGGACAATGTGAAGAACCTCAAGATTACATTCGTCGGCTACAAAGGGGTTGAACTGCGCCCCTCGGCGCAGATGGGTGAGATCAAGATGAACCCCGACACCAAGATGCTTCAGGACGTGGTGGTCACCCAGTCGGTGGCCCGCACCCGCCAGACACCGGTCGCCCTCTCGCAGATCGGAGCACCTGAAATCGAGGCCAAACTCGGTAACCAGGAATTTCCCGAGGTACTGAAAACCACCCCCGGCGTATGGGCCACCCCCGACGGCGGCGGCTTCGGTGACGCCAAGATCAACATGCGCGGTTTCAAGTCGGAGAATGTGGCTGTGCTTATCAACGGTCTTCCCATCAACGACATGGAATGGGGAGGCGTGTACTGGAGCAACTGGGCAGGTCTCAGCGATGTGACCAGTAACATGCAGACACAGCGCGGTCTCGGCGCGGCCATCATCTCGTCGCCCTCTATCGGCGGTACCATCAACATCACCACCCGCTCGACCGATGCCAAGCGCGGCGGTTCGGCATGGTACGGCATGGGCAATGACATGATGAACAACTTCGGAGTCATGCTCTCCACGGGTCTTATGAAGAACGGCTGGGCCATCACAGTGCTCGGCTCTCGCAAGTGGGGCGACGGCTACATACAGGGAACTAACTTCAATTCATACAACTATTTCGCCAATATTTCCAAACGCATCGGCGACAACCACCAGCTGTCGCTCACCGCGTTCGGCGCACCCCAGACCCACTACAAGCGCAGCTCGCAGGATGGTCTGTCGATCGAAGGCTGGCAGGAAGCGCAGCAGTACATGGGCAGCGAGAGCGCATACCGTTACAACCCCATCTTCGGTTACGGAATGCACGGCGAGCGCAAGAGCTCCGGCTACAACTTCTATCACAAGCCACAGATCTCGCTCGGCCACATATGGCAGATTGACTACAAGTCATCGCTCTCGACCACTATCTACGGTTCGTTCGCAACCGGAGGTGGTTACAGCGGCCAGGGTCACGGCACCTACGAGGGCAACACCATCAGCTACTCAAGCTGGTACGGAGCAAGTCAGGGCAAGCTCAACACCCTCTTCCGCTGTCCTGACGGCACGTTCGACTACGCGGCAGTACAGCGCATGAACATGGCCTCTGATGCCGGTTCGAACATGGTCATGACTACCTCGAACAATGACCATCAGTGGTACGGACTCGTATCGACCTATAAGAATGAGTTCATTCCCAAGAAATTAACCTTCACCGGTGGTATAGACGTGCGATACTACATCGGCCACCATTACAACAAGATTGTTGACCTCTACGAGGGTGAGTACTACATGAACTACGAGACCCGCAAGGATGTGAAGCCCTACAACAATGCCGCGGCACTCAATCCCGACTGGAAATTCCAGAAGCTGACCGTTGGCGACATAGTTTATCGCAACTACAAGGGATATGTGACCCAGGAAGGTGCATACGCACAGGCCGAGTACACTGCCCTCGACAACAAGCTGACCGCCATACTCGCCGGTTCGCTCAACGTGACCAGCTACTGGCGCCGCGACATGTTCTTCTACGACAAGGAGCATGAACGCTCGAAGACCAAGAGCTTCCTGGGCGGTACAATCAAGGGTGGTGTGAACTACAACATAAACCGCAACAACAACGTCTATGTGAACGGCGGTTTCATCTCACGCGCACCCTTCTTCAGCTACGGAGTGTTCCTCAGCTCGGCATCGAGCAACATCATCAACCCCGAAGCCAAGAACTCAAAAATCGGATCAGTCGAGGTTGGTTACGGCTACCACTCCCCCAAGTTCTCGGCAAATGTCAACCTCTATTTTACCGAATGGATTGACAAGAGCGACAAGACCACAGTACGTTCAGGTGAAATCCGTCAGGGTCCCCTCACCGGACAGTACTATTACATCAGCCTCTCCGGAGTCAACGCCCGCCATATGGGTGCCGAGGTCAACGCCAAGTATATCCCCTGCCAGTGGGTTGAGTTTGACGGTATGTTCTCGATCGGTGACTGGACATGGGACTCAAACCCGACCGGCTACTTCTACACCAACGACGGACAGCCTCTTGCCGACCTCGGAGGCACGATAGCAAGCGGAATCCTCGCTGCCGACCACAAGAAAGCCACCCTCAACCAGAAAGGGCGCAAGATCGGCGGCTCGGCACAGACCACCGGATTCCTGGGCGTGACATTCCGTCCGTTCAAGGGCTTCCGCATCGGTGCCGACTGGACATGCTCTGCCCGCAACTACTCAGACTATGAGATTTCATCATCGGCCTACGAAGGAAATGATGTCATCAATGTGGCTGACCCCTGGAAGATTCCGTTCGGCAACGAGTTCGACCTCAACGTAAGCTACAAATTCATGATCGGAGGCGTCAGCGCAACCATCTACGGCAACGTGAACAACCTCTTCAACAACTACTACGTCAAGGACGCCTACACACTCTCCGACACTCCGGGCGCATGGAACAACGCATTCCGCGTGTTCTACTCCTACGGACGCACTTTCTCCGTAAAACTCAAAATAAACTTCTAAGCAACCGAAATGAAAACCAATATAAAGAACCTGCTCATCGCAGGCGGAGCCATGCTCGCACTGGCATCATGCTCGGAAAACAGCTGGAACGACCTCTATCTCGACGGCTTCGAGGGAGGCTTCACTCCGACCGATGTCCAGACCATCGACTACACTCTGACCGCCGCCGACTACACGCGAATCGCCGACAACCGCTTCAACAAGGCTCTGGCCACAAAGCAGGGCGTCTCTAACGAGCTCGCGGCCGTAAAGACACAGAACTATCTCAACGCCTCAATCCCGGCTGAAGAGTACATCCCCAACCTTCTGAAGGACTCACTGTTCACATATTTCGCGCTCTCCGACGGTTCGGCTATAAACCTGACATACCGCGAGGCCGGTGAACTGCCCGAGACCATGAAGGCTCTCAACGGCATACGCGAATATATCGTAGCCGAGGATGACTACCAGATGGTCTACGGCAGCGCCGACGACTACGCCTCAGCGTTCTCTCCCTCGCACTCAGCGTCGTCAAACATTCCAAAGGTGCTCGCCGCATCGATCGACGATGCCAAGGAGGGTGAGTATATAGTGGTAAACTACAACAACTCTGACACCGACCCGGTATTCGGCGAGACACCCGTTCCTCCCACACCCGGATTCACCATGACAAGCGTGCTTACCCCCGATGTCGCCCCCGGCGATGATGTGACTATCAACGGAGTGGTTACCGCCGTCTGCAACGCCGGTATTATCCTTACCGACAATGCGGGCTCAATACTTGTATACGCAAGCGGTTTCCCGGCATCTGATTACAAGGTGGGCGACCAGGTGATTGCAACCGGCACCCTTTCATCGTACAAGAACTGCCTCCAGCTTCCCTACGACGACAACCTTCAGAAAGCATCAAGCCAGGCCTATACTTACCCTGCTCCGAAAGACCTTACACCCGAGGTTCTTCTCGCGGCCGGAAAGAACGAGACTCCTGTACTCGCCCAATACGGCACGATGACAGGCAAGGTGGTGGTAGACGGCAATTTCATCAACCTGCTGTTCGGAGACCGTACTGACGTGCGCGGATCGATCTACAACGCCACCGACGAAATCAAGGCCAAACTTCAGGACGGCAAGACTGTCACTCTCTACGGATACTTCACCCAGACCTCAACTTCGGGTACATTCACAAACTGCAACTTCGTGGTTACAGAAGTGGCCGATGCCAAGGGTAAGGCCGCACACTCACCGCGTCGCGTTGTTTCGGTACCCTCGCAGAACCTCAACGCAGTCTACATGTTCAATGGCTCGAAGTGGGTTGCCGCCGAGGAGGACATCGTTGTCGTGAATCCCGCAGACTATGCCGCCATGGGACTGACCTACGGAAACTTCTCCGGCACCCAGACATCGGAATATCTGCCGACGTTCCTCGCGCAGAAGTTCCCCTACGCATCGGCTGAGACCGAGAAATATGTGGTGTACAAATACTTCGCCAACAAAGAGACAACATTCGCATGTTCTAAGTGGGAATTTGACGGTTCGAAGTGGGTTGACGCCATCACCGCCGACGGCATCCGCACTGTAACGAACCAGTTCGTGCGCAACGACGGTGTCTGGAAACTCGACCCGTCGGTAACGCTGACCCTCCCCGCAGGACGCAACCAGCCGCTCAGCACATGGTTCTTCCAGGCATGTGTTGACTGGGTGCTCGCAAACGTGCCCGACGGTGCGGATTACGTAACCAGCTACGGCAACAACGACTACTACACAGGAGCTTCGGCCTATCAGGGCAACATCGACCTTCGTCCCGGATCGGCACGCACCCAGAATCCGACAGCCTACGCCGACATGAGCGACGAGGAGATTGTCGCGCTTGAGAAAGAGCGTTTCGAGAAGGAGGTATGCCCGGGCGTACTCGGTGTCCTTTATCCGAACATGGACCTTGTGGGCGACTTCGCTCCGACCGTGACCATCAACTTCTACAGCTACAACGGCTCATCCACCACCCCGGGCCGGATCATCTGCAAGGTTGTGTCGAAAGGCAAATTCGAGTTCGTCTCCTGCAACTGGGTTCTCAACACCGACCAATAATCCCCCACCTGACAATAATTGACAAAATTCCCCGGAAGTCGCGGTTGACTTCCGGGGAATTTATTGTACCGGCCTGTTCAAGCCGGATAGCAGGTATGACCTGTTTACGGATTTGACGGTATGTTATTTAACAAGGATGGTACGTGTCTCAGCTCCACGACGCATCACATATATGCCGGGAGTCATGGCATCTCTGCAGACAAGGATACCGTCAAGGCTGTATATCTTCCAGCCGTCGTTTTCCGAACCAATCAGAACAACCGAACTTTCGAGGTCGCCGATGGTATAGGTGGCTTCAATAAGAGAATTTTGAGAATTGGGATTGCCATATTCCTGAAGTGTACCGGCAGGGATTACCAACTTATATGTGCCGTCGGCTGCAATGGTTTCGCCATTTCTGTCGAAGTCAAAGTAGACCGTACGGTTCTTGATCGAGTAGCCGCAGGAATTGATTGTTTCCGAGGCATCCGTCCCGGCAACTGTTTCAGGTTCATCTTCCGAAACCTTTGCTGGAGTGTAAATCAGCACCACATTACTTGAGTCAACGACCCTGACACCATTCACAGCATCGGGGAAGGTAACACCGATAGAATTGATTTCGGTAAGAACAGAGCCATCGGCATGGGAAAGTTCATACGCCTCAAGATCCGTGTCCCCCGTCGGCACGGCTATTACATAACATACATTCTGTGCGGCATTGTACATGCGCTCATTGTAGTTCACGCCCGAAAGGTCACTGAAAAATCCGGCCGGGATATTGAGCACATAATCTCCGGGGGTGTCAAGAATGACAGGCTCAGTCTCACCCTCGGCAGCAAATGTAAGTTTGTAATCACCCGAGTGGATATCTGACTGCTCAATGCCGACACACTCATAAGTTGCATCTCCGTTACCGTGGTAAGAGATTGTAATCTCATGCCAGCGGTCGCTGTCGGCAAACTGAGGCACACCGCCGCCACCATAAGAGAACTGAATGGCAGAAAGTGTTTTCACCTCTCCCTGACGCGGAGTCACCGATGCCTGAGCCACTGAGTTGTGTTCATCTGCCTCTATGACAAAGATGGCTGAAATCGGGCCATTGACTATATCCTCCGTAGCGAACCAGTCATCGAATTTGAAAGCTCCGGCAGGAACTGACAGAGTGTATGCACCCGGATTAAGGATGGTCAGCGGCTCGTCACCCATGGCAAACTCATGATTGAATGTAAGGGTGGCGGTCTGTGTATAGTTGCCGGTCACACCGACAACCTTGAAGACATCCCCGTCGGCCGAGGTCAAGCTGATACCATCGGTCGAGAGAATATCGATACCATCCCAGCCTGTGTCGGGGAAAGTAATCTTGACATGAGGAATCGAGGTCACTGAACCGGCCTTAGGAGAAAGAGTGTAGTTCGACATCTCGTTCTTGACTCCGCCACCGATTGTATATTCAGCGGTGATGGCCGGGGAAGACCACCCCCATTGACCGCTCTCCTGATTATAATAATTTCCGTTTTTGAAAGACTCCGGAGCGATTGACAAAGTATATTCTCCGTCGGCTGTGATTGATGCCTGGTCGGAAGTTCCCTCCACCGAAAAATACATGGTCATGGCATTGTAGGTGCTCCAGTCATACTCACACTTGTACGCAACATACGTGGTGCCACTCGTGTTGTTGACCAGCCGAGCGTTTACCTTTGAATGAGTGTCTGACATGATGGCATCTGAGCCGAACTCAGGGAAAGTGATCTTGATAACCGAAAGGTCTGTTGCCACACCCGGCTCCGGATTGAAGTTCCACGTCACATCGGCAGCGGCAGCATCAAATGAAACGAGCGATGCGGCCAAGGCTGAAAGCCCCATTAAAACTTTTTTCATTTAAGATTGATTTTAGAGGCCGCCCCTGAAGAATGTCTCCAGAGGCGGATTCCAGATTATTGATTGTTGTTTAATTTGAACTGCTATTTATGATTATCTTACGCCCGTTGCAGATATACAGGCCCGGCTCAAGTGTACGCATTGCTTCGGAATCAGCATTGCGGAGAACGAGGGTTCCGTCGGGGCGGTACACGTCACCCGCGCCCGTGTCAGCAGCAATCGAAGCTGTCCCTCCGGTCTGAGAGACAGAAACCGAAAAAGCCGTGCGGGCAAGTTTTCCGCGATAATCCGCGATTATCTCCACTTGAGTATTTCCTGCACCAACTGCATCGAGTCTCAACACTCCCTTGTCATTGACCGAAGCTGCGACAATATTACTGTCTGCGCTCTCGGCGCTGTATGTGATGAGCCGCTGATTACCGGTGCTGAGAGAGGTCTTCGAATTAAGGTCCAGTTCCCACGATTTGCCTTCCGGAGTCAGGTCGAGCGAAATATCATCAAGACCGGACATGACCGGAGAAGATACAACCGGATAGAACATCATGGCCGGGAACCAGAAATAATCCTCAGGCGCGAAAGTAAGGGAGTCGTCAATCTCTCCGGTCTCTGCATCGGCAAAGTATATACGGTTACAGCTGTAGTTCATGCCTCCTCCGGAACCGACAGCGGTTATGACCAGATAACCAGTGGCGGGATCCACACTCACACAGCTGCCGTACAGCTCCATGTCGCGCGGCACGCTGACAAAGTCGGCATCATAGATATTGCGGTCGAAATCATAGCGCGACACCGAACGGGAATTGCCATCGGCAACATAGTATATGCAATTTCCGCTAACCGACGTAGCCAATGAAGCGTTACGCCATGACAGCCAGAAACCGTCGGACAACGGAGCGGCATCAGTATCGACAGCACGAAGACTCCAATCCTCTGTATCTATGGCATAGAACGGTGCCTCGCTATCGAGGGTGGCGGCATAGAGCGACCCGTCGGATGTTACGAACAACGAAGCAACACCCGCCAGTTCCAGAACTTCTGAAAGCTCATTAGTCTCAGTGTCGACAATGGCAATTCCATGACCCTGCCACGGAACATACACGTGATGTCCGAGGCGCAGCGGCTCGCCAAACTGGTCTGAATACTTGCCCGATGAGTTCTCTGTACCCTTTATGCAGTCAAGTATCTTTCCGGCATCAGCATCATACACGAATATACCAGAGTCGGTGGTGATATATGCTTTGCCGGCATCAACGCCACAGACAGCACGACCGTCGGCCGGCAGTTCGACTGTAGCTGTAATCTTCATGTCATCGGCACCCGCCACCGTCATGATACCACCGGCCGCCGGATCTGCATATGAACGCTGCTTGCTGATTATGTATAGACGGTCACCAAATATCGTAGCATACTGTGAGGTGATTCCCGGAGAAGTTCCATGATTGGCAGTTGATACCAGACGGTAGGTCATATCCTCGTAACCCGGGGCCAGGAAGTTTACAGAACCGTAATCAGATCCATAACGTCCCTCATTGAGAAAGAATATACCCTCCGACAGGTCAGGCAGTTCATATCCGGTTATTTCATATTCCACCCTTATCTCACAGAGATCGTTCTCGTAACCATATGAGTCAATACCCGTGACAAAACCGGCCGGAATGGTTAGAATCCACTTGCCGGGGCTTAACAGTGTGCCTTCGGGCAGAGATAGACAGAGCATGTTCTCGCTCACCGACAATTCGGGCACTGTCGATTCCGGGCCATTAGTCAATACAGGTTCCCCCTTGTCGGGATTCAGGCGTATGGAGCGTAAGCTGTTGCCAAGCACGTTGACACTTATTATCGATATGCCGGTCAGCCGGGAACCATCGGCGGGATAGACCGACCATGTCCACTCCTCCGGCTCAATAATCCTGTAGGTGAGCGATATTTCCTGATCATTGACAACTGTAGCCGCCGAAGCGTTTGTCTCTACAAACGAGCCGGCAGGGAAAGAGAGAGTCCAGTTGCCAACTCCCGGTTTCTCGCGCAACCTGAAATCTATACGGGTAGCAGATACGCGCTCCATATCGAGAGGTATGATACGCTGACCCGATTTTAGCTGCGGACTTACCAGGATTCCGGAATCGATGTCGAGCGACGAGCATCCCTCTCCGGCCTCGAAAGAAATGACCTCAAGCTCGCGGAGAGGCACGGATGCATCGGGAGTAACCTCATAACTGAACTGCAGCGCCGGGTCTACAGTGATGGTGGCCCGTATCTCGGCATTCTTCATTTCCGGATGCTGGTAATCCGAGAAAAGTCCGGCGGGAATTACAAGGTCGTATGTGGCGGGTTTGTCGAGGAGCACGAAGTCGTCGGTAGTCGCCGAAGGCAAACCGAATCCCCATGTGACCTGATTGCGGAACATAACTATGCCGACTCCCTTGTAGACCTCATCGGGGTTATCGCGGTTCACAAGACGAATCCGGCTCTGTTCCACAGGCCAGTTCAGTCCGTTTTCCGGATAAGGGAACGTAAGCTGAATCTCACGCAGACTTCCCACAGATGAACCGTCAGCGGGAGTCAGTACGTAACTTTCCATTGTATTTCCGGGAGCCTCGCGACTTATATTGTAATCCACCACCGAACGGGCATTGAACGAATAAATGTCACCGGCATCCTTGAAGGTATTCGGCGGTATGACAAGACGGTAGTCTCCTTTGGCATTGATAACGGCCGGACGAGGCACGTCGCTCGACTGCACCCGGGTCTTGAACCGCAAAGCCACCTTTCTGTCTGTCAGCTTTGTGGCAGAATAAAGTATATAGGCTGGTTCGGCATCCGCTCCCGAGGCGAGATTGCTGATTGTGATCCGTCCGTTCAGATAATTTGTGACATCGGTAAGTCCCTCTGGGAAGTCAAAGCCATTCTCAAGGTCAGGATACTCGACAGTTATTTCTGAAATCTCATCGGTAAAACCCTCTTCGGGGAGAATGACAACCCTTCCGAATGCCGCGGATGGTGCGCCGGTCACGGTGTAATGAAGTTCCATATGGCGGTTAACCGTGGTCGTTCCGTTCTGACGGAACACACCGGCCGGAATATCGAGCACATACTCCCCCTTCTCAAAGAAGTATTCAGGTATGTCGTAACGTGCACCCTTGGTCTTGAATCTCAGAACCGCGGTCCGCTCAGAGTCGAACGAGCATTCCACGGGCACATATTCCTGTGGATTCTCACCGATCCTTCTCAATGAAATGAGCGAGAAATCCGGATGCCCAAGCACCGGGAAGGCCTCACTGACCGGAAAACTCAGCTCTATCTCGCCAAATTCGAGAACGCGACCCGGCATAGGGCGGATTCCCACATAATCGTCATCGAAAAAGTCAGTGAATCCACTGCCGCCGTTATCCGAGACAGTGTAAATCACATTGATTTCCTCACTGTACTCTATGTGGGTGTACCACGAGCCGCACAGGTTGAAACAAGACTCCGGAAAATGGAGAAGGTAACGCCCCGGAGTTGTTATGACCGTGGCGTTGTCGGACAGGTCATTCTTAGGCTTGAAGCTGAACGACTGATGATTCGAAGTTGGATAACGGCTGTTTACAGGTACATACACCTCGTCAGGATTGTCGAGATTTGTAAGAGTCACGCCATAGAGCGTGGAACCGTAGAGATCGAGGAACTTGGCCTCGGGGAACTTGATGTCTACCGTAGAGATTGACGATAGCTCACCATCGGGTGATGGAGTCAGCACATAATCTGTGACCGCCGCAACCGCAGCGAAATTCACTACTGACAACACCATCAGAAACAGAATACGCGTAAGTCTCACATTGTTTAATATTTATGCCACGGTTTCCAAGCCGCCGCAGGCAACCTGCAAAGACCGTGACCCGGTTTGACATACTTACGCGCCGCATATCCCGCCTAAGATGGAGGATAGGTGAGCCGACGGGAATGAGTGTCCCGTCATGATATCCGCTATATGGCAAAAGCTATGTTCCGCGTAAGCTTTATGCTCACGATATCAGGCAGGTCTTCCGGCTCACTCCTCGTCTCCTCCCCTTCCCGGTAGCCGGTGGCTTCCAGTGGTTGTCATTTCTGACCTGAAGAGACTTCCTCAGAGTTTCACGGCAGCGGGTCTGCCCGGGATTCTCACCCGGTTCCCTTCCGGTCCTCAACGGACCGACCGGCACTTTGTGCCGCTCCTGACTCGTAAAAACTGTTTTTGATTTCTTTCGGGCCGCACTCCTGGACCCGCGTTCGGTTTTCGGGCGCAAAATTAAAGAAATTTTTCCATATTCCAAAAAACGGAATATATTTTTGGTGTCAAAAAGTTTTTCATTATATTTGCGCTCGATTTCAAAGTTCGGTTTTAAATACAATACGGTGTCGGTCACCCATGGGTGGCTGACGCATGCATGTTTATGTACTTTTCTAAAATCGAAACAATGAAAGTGATTTTTACGGCCGCCTTGCTGGGTGCGGTCGTCATGGCGGGTCATGCCGGTGACTTCTCGTCGGGTGGCCTGAATTTCTCGACAACGGGCGATGCGGAATGCCGTGTCATCCGGACTCCCGACGCTTCGGGAGAGATAGTTATTCCGGAGAAAGTGATTCATGAAGATACCATCCGGTCGGTGACGTCAATCGGTATGGAGGCATTCCGCGACTGTCGCAATCTTCAGTCGGTGACTTTTCCGTCAACAATTCAGGAAATCTGCGACGAGGCCTTCTCCGGCTGCACTGCCGTGGAGAGAATCGTGATTCCCGACGCTACCACGTCCTTGGGACGAAAGGCCTTCTACAACTGCTCCTCCCTGCGTACCCTGATAATCGGCAAATCCATGCAGTCGATCGGGGTCCAGGCATTTGACGGTGCCGATGCCATCAGCTCTGTAATTTCTCTCGCTCCGCAGCCGCCTCACACAGCCATGTATCCCTTTGCGACTACTACCTATGAGTCGGCAACATTGACTGTGCCGGTAGCCGCCCGTGGCGCATACCGCGCAGAAAGTCCGTGGAACCGTTTTCAGGCCATTATCGGTGATGATCACCCCGGAGTGACACCCTCTCTGACCATAAGCATGGCATCAGGTTGTGTAAGCACAAACGAGACCTATGGATTGCCTGTGACAATATTTATTACCGCTCCTGAGCAACACTCCATTTCATCTGTCACATCCGATGGCAAGGATATAACATCGTCGGTTGGCCCGGACGGAAAACTGACCCTGCCGCCCATGACCGATGACCGTGTTGTAGCTGTGGTATTCCGCGACATGTCCGGCACTGAATTCCCCACCATCAGCAACGTCAGGGTATCTGTCAGCGGCAACCACGTATCTGTAACAGGTCTCGGTCCTGATGAACCTGTAAGAATCGTATCTGCTGACGGCTCGACTTTTTATAATGGATATGACCATGAGATTGACATCCCAGGCAAAGGAGTGATGATTCTTGAAACCGGTGGTGAAACCTTTAAATTCCGCATCTGACCATGAAAAGAGTGATATTTATCGCGGCTGCCCTTATTGTAGCACTCTCCAGCCGGGGCGACTGTTTTGCTGATGGCAATCTTAATTTTGAAAGCGGTGATAATGGAACCTGCACACTGGTTCAGTCGCCCGACGCAACCGGTGACGTGGTTATTCCAGAGATTGCAAGCGACGGGGAGACCGATTACAGAGTGACATCCATTGCACCATCTGCATTTCAGGACTCAAGAAGCATTCTGTCTGTAACACTCCCGCCTACTATCCAATCAATCGGTGACGACGCCTTCAGAAACTGCCCGTACCTGCGCAAGGTGTTCATCTCTGATATGCGTGCATGGCTCGGCATAGATTTCTCGAACGAGAACTCCAATCCTCTCTCCGGATACAAGCCTCTTATTGTAAACGGCGAGGAACTTACAAACCTGGAGATAGTGGGTGACATAACGACTGTAAAACAGTATGCTCTTTATGACTGTTCATCACTCCGCACTGTAACAATGGCCGAGGGTGTGGTCAGGATAAGTCATCATGCTTTTGACGGCTGCGAGAATCTTGAGGAGGTAAATTTCCCGGAAACACTGCGTGTCATCGGCACCTACGCCTTCAACATCAATATTTCGCTCAAATCTCTCGATTTGCCGGCGGGTCTGACTTCGATAGGTGAAGGTGCATTTTACAGATGTTCATCAATCACCTCCCTGAAGCGTCCTCTCACGGTCGAAACCATTCCGGAACTCTGTTTTGCCGGCTGCACCCGATTGTCGGGACAAATAATAGCCGAAGGTGTGAAAAACATCGGCATGAATGCATTTTTCAACTGTTTATCGATTGAGGAGATTGAATTTCCTCAGAGTGTGAGCATGATCTCCACCTACGCGTTCGACACCTGCACTTCGCTTCGCAGCGTAAAAATCTGTAATCCCGACATGAGTCTCGGTCATTATGTTTTTTCAGAGTGTACAGCACTGACATCAATCAATCTTCCGGAGCATATGACGGCTTTGCCCGATGGCGTTCTGTCGTTATGCACTTCGCTCGAAGAGATAAAATTGCCGGCAGGACTCACCGAAATATGCGAATATGCCTTGGCAGGATGTCAGAAACTGAAATACATCGACTTTCCGGAAAGTCTCGAATCAATCGGCACACGCGCTTTCTATGGTTGTTTCAAGATTACAGAAGTGGAATTCGGACCCTATATCAAATCAATAGGCACCGAGTCATTCTATCAGTGTCCTGTTCTCGCCGAGATACGTTGCCGGGCATTGGAACCGCCTGTACTCTCATTTTTCGGTTTTGATATCAACCATGACCGCAACGCCCGGGTAATTGTTCCTGAAATTTCGCTTGAAGCCTACCGTGCAGCATATGCGTGGCGTAATTTCGACCACCTTGAGGGGAGCGAGTCTATGAACCCGGACTCTCAGCTCACCATCCGGTTTGAAGGTAGCGGTGAATTCCGTCGCGCGGTGGCTTATGGCTCACAGCCTGTTCTCACACTCAGATCTGTCGACGGAGAACTGCCCTCTTCGGCTGTACTCAGCACCGGCGAGAACCTGACCGACAAAATAGATGAATCCGGACGGCTGACCCTCCCCCCGGTCCGCACCCCGGTCACACTTACCCTTACTTGGTAGTCACATATTCTCCGGAACAAAGATAATACCGGTAAAGGCTGTGCCATATATCCTAATTATGGCACAGCCTTTATACCATACAATTTACTCCCCAGCCTTCATAAAATTCTGTATTAGTAAATTTTCTGTTAAGCAGAGGTTTAATTTAAACAGCTACTTATCCAAAATTCGCAACTTACACAACTTTTCAGACGAAGAATTTGTATATGACTCTGAGATAGATTAAATTTGCAATCTAAATGATATCACAATGGATATAGCACTTGAAAAGAAAGCCCACGTGTTCAGATTACCGGTATATCTACTTGACAAGCTGAAAGAACTCGCAGCCAAAGATAGACGCAGCCTTAACAACTATGTAGAGGGGCTGCTGCTCGATGCTGTATATAATGAGCCGAACGATGTCACCCGTCAGGCTATGGAAGAAGCCAAAGCCGGAGACACCTTCGGTCCAATTGACACATCGAGTGTAGAAGCGATGATCAAGTCTATCGGCTTATGAAAGAACTACGTTATACCAGACAGTTTAAAAAGGATCTGAAACGCTTCCTCAATCAGCCGAAAAAACTGGAAGCTTTAAATCAGGTTCTTGATATGCTCAGACATGAAATAGAGTTGCCAGAGAAATACAAAGCTCATAAATTGCTTGGAGAGTATGCAGGGTGTACGGAATGTCATATAGAGGGAGACTATCTACTTATATGGTATGACGAAACAAATGAGGTGATTGCCGTCTACCGACTCGGCTCTCATTCAGAGTTGTTCAAATAACCGGTGAATGATGTTTCCGAAACATCCCATAGAATGATTATCGCTCCTGCATTTAAAAAGTGACAATGTTTTTGATTGGTGGTTATTTAACTTGATAAATATGGAGACTATGGAACAGTTGGCATTCATAAAGGAACACGGTCTCTTCAAAGGATTGTCGGAGATGACCGAATATGCCGCGCTCGATAAAGAGCAGCGGAGAGCATATGACGCGGATCTAAAAGCATACCGCGACCTCAACAGCACCCTTCATTTCGCAGCCTCCGACGGCTTCGCTAAAGGTGAGGTGAAAGGTAGAAAAGAAGGTAGAGCGGAAGAAAAGAAAAAAACAGCCAGACTCCTGCATAGCAAAGGTATGGATCTGGACTTCATTTCCCAGATAACCGGGCTTACTCACGATGAAATTCAAAATGTAATCTCAGCTGAATAGAGCCGGTTACCGACACGTATTAAATCCCCGTAATCTGGGAATGGATGACATCCTTTCAGATTACGGGGATTTTACTTGGTTGGGGGCATCGTGGGGATGCGGTTTAATTACCGGGGGGCGGCGTGGGGGCCGCGGCGTGCCGCGACCCTACATGGGATGCGGGGGTCAGCGGACGGGGAGGAGGGCGCCGGCGGAGTGGGCGGTAATCTCGGGGGCGTATTGCGACTGGGCGGTCGCTACGCCAAGGGTGTAGTCGCCCTCGCGGTCGGCGTTGCAGTCGTAGCTGATTACGTGGGTTCCTTTCGACAGGAACGGGATGAAAAGGTTGGTCGATGCGTCGCGTACCTCGCGGTAGTACCATACGCCATCACTCTGCGTGTAGCCCGACAACTGGTCTACCGGCTCCAGACATGCCGCACGCGGATCAGTCACTGCCACATACTCAATGTCACGGTCGCATGTTATGGTCAACGTCACGCGGACACGATTGCCTACGGCCATATCTCCTTCGCTGGCTGTTGTGCCCGAAGCCCCGGGAGTCACAGTGTAAACTTTCTTCTCAATCGAGAGCTGGGGAACCGATGCCGGTTTGACATCAAGAATCGGAGCGACATATTGCGCCACTACCCCACCCCATGCGGGTCCGGAGCCGGAACGGTTCACTGTCAGTGTAGCCTTTGAGGCGTCAGTCGGATTGAGATCCAAAGTAAACGCACCCTTGACTGCACTTATACCGCTAATCTCCAGCTGTCGGCCGTCGAGCGTGATTACCGGATCTGCAGGCGGTACAGTCCATTCAGTGCCACTTGTCAACAAAGCGTGAATCGCCTCGGCCGTGCGACGGTTGTCACCCCAGTTCTGCGTCTGCTTGGTGATGACCATCCACTGACGGAGCTGGTCGATGGCAGGATTTGACGGTTCAATTGCTGCATAAGCCTCAAGTACGCGTGCGGTGGTGAGAAGCGCGTTGTCACCATATCCACGCGAACTGAGATTGTCATACCACATGCCCTTCTCCGGACTTACCGATGCGAACTGACGGAGGGATTCAAGGATGGTACGGGCCGTGGAGGCATCTTTACGGCTTTCAAGAAGCATCGCCGCCGTAGCCTTGTCATAGATTCCGAAGTCACGCCATTTGGCCTTGATTTCCTTCATGGCCACCGTCTCAAGAGGTTTGAACGAAGACGCGGAACCTATTCCCTTGAAACAGCTCTTGTCATACAGATAATTCAGAAGAGCGGTGACGGGAACTGATTTCCGATCGGAGCGGTTCCAATCGTCTGCATACTGCTTGTCAAGATATTCACAGGCTCGTTTGGCCAGTTTCTCGCCACCTTCGGGCAGATAACCCATACCGGCAAGCGACGCGAGGGTATGGAGTACACTGCGCGTCATGAATGTCGAGGACTTCATCTCAGGACACCAGCTCCACCCACCGTCACTGTTCTGACGGTCTGTCAGGGTCTTCATGACAGAGGCAATCTGTTCCTGCGCCTTTGACTTGTCAGCATATTCCACAAGGCTCTGCATACGGAGTGTCTCGGCCTTGGCGTCGTTGACCCATGGGGTATTGTTCAGCAGGACAGTCTTCAGCTGCTCATTTTTCTGCAAAGGTGAAACGAGTGCCGAGTCTGCGGAATTTTCCGGTGCGGCCATCTTCTCGATACCGGCCAAGAGTTCCGGATAACGTGTCAGCAGACCTGATGCCACCGCATTACCGAACAGGGCATTGACATGGGATAGAATATTGACTGATTCGGGACGCAACATTCCCGGAAGTGCGGTAACGCATTCCCACACTGGATTGTCGCAATAAGTCAGCGTGACCTTCGAATCCTTGTCGAACTTAGGCAACTTGATGCTGAACTGACCCGCTTCAGGCTTGATGTAGAACGGTGTTGACTCAACAACCGGAGTACTTGACGGAAGGACAGGTATTACAGTCTGCTCACCGTCGGAGAAACCGGGAACGGTGGCATATACACGGATTGTCATGGCCTCTATTTCCGAGGGAACTTCATACATCACCTTGACCACGCGCGAACCGGAAGCGGATACCGACTCACCATCGAACTGCTGCGACAGAAGCACACGGTCTGTCAGCGGGTCAATCAGCTCAATGCGTCCGGCCACAGAAGCGTCGCTGTCGGAGTTGTTATAAAGAGTCGCGGCAACCGACATCTTGTCGCCAGTGCGTACAAAACGGGGAGCATTAAGCTGCGCCATGACCCGCTTCGAGGCAACAGCATCGAGCGTGAGCACATTGCCGCGCATGTCGGGAGTATAGCCGAGTATCTGGAACTGCCATGTGCCGACAAAGTCGGGAGCGGTGAAGTCAACCGTGGCGATACCCTGCGAATCGGTAACAAGCGTGGGCTTGAAGAAAGCCAACGGCACGTCGATATTTCGCAGCGGCACATCATTTTGATTTGCAGCCACGCTGTTATCCCTGACAGCACCCGTAGAATAAACTTCTTCCGAATCCTCATATTTCATTTCGTTCACCACACTTTCCTCGGCAAGCTCCACAACTCCGTTAGACGGAGCCGCAGCAGCCTTTCTTGCACCTCCACGCACTCGCAAGGGAGCAGCCGTTGTCTGCACACTTGAAAGGAAGAACTTGTCAGCCGAATCAGACCCATCCTGGCCATACCCGCCGTATGTACGGTAGAAACCATATCCGTAGGTATTCCACGATGGAACTTCAAACGAAGCTGAGCTCTTTATTTTATCGCCAACCGATACAGTTGCCCAGTTTGACGATGTAGAATTGTGATTGTAATTGAACCATGCACCGTGACCCCAGTAAAGTGAGGCGTATGGATTGAAAGCCCACTGGAAGGGAGACAGGGCATTGAGTGCCTTGTTGCTCATGACAGCCATTGCCGGAAGCGACGCGCAGTTCCTGCCGTCGGCTGTGAAGCGGAATTTCCAGGTCTCGGTAGCACCCGGGTCAATACGGTCGCGAAACGACTCGGCAACTATCTCCAGCTTAACATCCTGTGCATGAGGAATCACTGTGACAGTCTGCGAAATGCGGTTAAGGTCACGCTCACCTAAAAACTCAACAAACACACGGTCTGTATCCGAAGGGGCATCGACCGTAACAGTCGCGAAACCGTCGGAGACACGCACCCACTCTGTACGTATTCTTTTCTGCGAGTCTGATACAAGAGCAAGCAGATAGCTGTCATTATAGCTTGACCCTACCCTGATTTTAGCTTTTTTCTCACCTGCTCCGAGCACAATCTCGGTTTCGGGCACCCAGAGAGGAGTCACGACAGGGGGACGTTTGTCATCGGCACGCCAGACGGTTATGGAGTCGGATACCACCCGGTATTCCTCACTGTCCTTGAAATCGGGAGAAAGAGAGAAACGCAGCCGGTAACGACCTGAAGGAATATCTTTCAAATCGAGGCGGAATGACGGTGACTCAAACTCTCCACCCATAAGACCTTTGCCATCGGCCGCACTGAGGTCGTAATACAACTTCTTCTGTACGGGATGAGAGGCAAGGTCATAAACCGTTACCTTATAACTTTGTGAATCACTGTCTGCCTTGATTACAGAAGGAACGGAAGAGACTATGCTCAGAGCCGAACCGAGGCCGAAGCTAAGCGCACGCGCCTCGCGGGTCTCACCTGCGGCATCAGTCACCGAGACTTTCAGTATATATGAGCCATGTGCATATGCCGTGCCTTTCAACCCCTCGGTGGGCAGCTTGATTGTGAATGAGCCGTCCGCGTTGGTTTCAGTCTCGCCACCATATTGGGCGGCAGAGGCAGAACGGCGCCACCACCAGAGAGGCTGGTACTGCACTGTGTAAGCTACCTTGCCTCCTGCGACAGGCATACCGGCATAGGTCACTGCCTTTCCGCCAAACGAAAGTACATCACCCGCCTTGTAAGATTCAGATGAGGAATCTACAGCCACTTCAAAAGTCGGAGCCTTGTAATCGGCTACATCGAAATAACGGTTGCATATCCATGACCTGTCCTCGCGGACTGTGATGGCCCAATTGCCCAACATGCCACTCTTCGGCAAAGTAAAAGCACCGTCATAGCGTCCGAAACCGTCGGTAGTTATATCGAGCGAGTCAATGCTCTGCATATTGGCATCGTTCAGCCAGACACGCAGTTTGCGCGACGGAGCTGCCTTCATCTCCTTGCCTGTTGAAGTAAAGGCAACTCCGGTGAATTGAACACGATCACCGGGACGGTATATCGAGAGGTCGGTCAGCAATTCGGACTGCAACACCTGTTTGGAATAACCGGGCTTGTAATCCTTGTTAATACTGCCGCCGATGATGCTTCCATCATACTCGGCACGATAGAGATATTCACCGTTCTCATATGTGATACGTCCATCAGCGTCTGTTCTTTTCACAACCGACGATGCCGGCTTCCCCTTCACAATAGTCGTGAGTGTGACTTTTACTCCTGCGAGAGGTTTCTGGTTAAGAGCAGAGACAATATAGAGTTCACCGGGACCGGATACGTCACCGCGTGTCTGCACAGCGGATATGCCGCTTACAAGTGCGGTCGATACGCGGTCCTTGTCTCTCTTGCCAAGCAAACCCTTGTCAGATGCGGTTGACGACGCGACAAATGCGTAACGTCCCGGTTTCAACGCCGGAAGCTCTACATCTCCGTCTATCATGTCGGGTGTGGTTCCGGAAAATTCCACCGGCACCGCATGTATGAGCTTGCCGGTAGCCTTCATGGCACCGACCGTCAGACTACCGTCGAAATCATTTACATTCCCCTTTACAGGTAATTCATAGACCAGTATATAGAATTTATAAAGATTCTTACTGTCTACATGTATTTTATTACTGCGGCCGGGAAGAAGCTGGTCGGGGAAAGTGAGTTTCACCAACCGCGACTTGATTGAGTTCACCTCGGCACGGAGTTGCTCCACACCGGCTGCGTCGGGAAAACGGCTTATGTAGTCTTCGAGCATGAGGAGCTTACGACGTTCTATAGAATTGGTACGCTCAGTCGCCGTTACCTGACCGTTTTCCGCAAGCGGCATCACCTCTTCCTCGGCAAGGTTGTCTGATATATAAGCGTTTATGAATGAGGCACAATAAGGGGTGTCGCCGAAACGGTCCATACATTCCTTTATATACGCGCTGCGGGTAGCACCTGTGAGCTGCCCGAGCCGCATATTGCAGAAATAGGACTCTATAAACTTATCGGTATCGCCTGAATGACGCTCTATCGCCGCATCGATAAGAGCCATTGTAGCCGAAGCCGCATCAGCGGGATCGGTTGCAACCGTACTATTTCCATCGCCAAACGGAATCTTATCCATACCGCCGCGAGACTTGAACGGGCTGAGGCAGTCAACACCCTGAATGGTCATGAAGTCGAGCACCGAGAAACCGGCTTTGACCGCATCGTCATAATTGCTCAGCAACAAACTGATTTCCGACAGGGGCATCTCTGCCATAGCCGCACTGTTTCTAAAAGCCTTGTCCACAAGCTCACCGGTCACGGCAGCGAACATCGGCATGCTCCACTCCTTTACATTCTCCGGACGCGGAGTCAGCGGAAGAGTGCGGTTGTTATATGTCCATGAACTTGCAGAATAAATTTCCTGATATAGCCGGGCCTCAAGCAGCAGGGAAAGATTGCTCCACGGTGCCGGAAGCCGGTTGGCCATAGTCTCGAAACGCGCGAGCGACGCGGCATAGCTGTCAGATGAGACCAGATTGGAGGCCACATTGAGCTGAAGGGCCGCACGCAGCGCGGTCAGACCGTCACCCTGAGCCAAGGCATGGTCGAACTTCTCTTGCGCGTTCCGCTCCACAGTCTGCGGAAAAGCGAAGTCAGGCTTGTCAAATGAATTTGTCACTTCCGTAGTCTTGGTTGTCTTTGCCTTAGCCGGGGCAGCCTGAACCGGAATCGCAGGCAGTGCCGTGAGAGCGGCTAAACAAAAAAGGGAGGCGAATGCCCCCCTTTTCAATAGCTTTGTAAATCTGTTCATAGACGGATTATTTATTTTTTCTTGCGCCCGGTTTTCTTGGCGTGGCGCATCTCGTGCATTTTCTGTCGGAACTTCTCTTCGGCACCCTTCATCTTGAAGAGCTGCTTGGAGGTCAGGAACTGTTTGAACTTCTCGTCGTAGCGTTTCTCAATCTCCGCATCTTTCTCTTTGGCTGCGGTGATTGCCTTGCTCACTGCATCGTATTCCGCTTCGGAGGCATTGGCGGAATCGGC
This sequence comes from uncultured Muribaculaceae bacterium, assembly GCA_910578385.1. Taxonomy (GTDB): domain Bacteria; phylum Bacteroidota; class Bacteroidia; order Bacteroidales; family Muribaculaceae; genus Lepagella. Next base: position 46,343 of record CAJTQV010000016.1, read on the forward strand.
GAGTTTCTTTTCGAGAGCCTTGGTTTCCTTAAATACCTTAACCTTTTCATCGGTCATCTGGTTGTAGAGATCGAAAAATTTTTTCTGCTGATCTTCCTTCAGTTCCATCTCCTGGGCCAGAAACTTGAGCTTGAACTCATGAACCTCGCGGCGCATCGCATCGCGGTCCTTGCCTTTCTGCTGTGCCACAGCCGGAATCACGGCAGCAATCACAAGCAGTATCAGAAGTGTAAATTTCCTCATATCTTTATCTTCTCGTATTCAGGTTCAAGTTGGTATCCGAAATCGCTCTCGAACTCGTCAATCGACGTGTAACCGTCGCTGACCTCGTCGAGCAGCTCGGCATCGGATATATCCGACGGCAACGTATATATATCAGCTACTTCAGGCTCACCCATGTAGGCGGCAATCTGTTCGGGAGGATTGTCGAGACTGAGATGACCCATTCCTGACGCGTTATGGAAGACCTTCATCATGCACCATATGCCCGCGAACATCGCCGCGAGATAGACATAGGGCTTGACACGCTGCCATACAGACATGCCCTGACGCGAGGGAGGTGCCGGATAGTCCGGCAGTTTCGATTCGATCTCAATCCGGACAGACTCGAAATAGCCGTCGGGAACGGTCCATGGACCTTTCCTGCCATATCTTTCGATGAGTTTATCTTCTTCCTTCATGTGAACTCTGTTTTTCCTATTGACACCCGCCCTGAGGTTTGGTTTAATAATTCGGCTCAAAATATTTCACAATTTTCATGAAACGGCACATACCTTTCCGCACAGGGATCGTCACTCCACATAACGCAAATGCGGCCGGTCTCCCGACCAGCCGCATTCAAGTGTTTTCCATAATACTTTTCGAACTAACCTAACATCATGAAACGATTTCTTATATCTCTAAAACATCACTTGCAGAAAAAAGGTTCGCAAGCATGTAATTTTTTTTGAAAAAATTTTTCGGTCGTGTCTCCGGAGCTGATGCAAGCAGCCGTCACCACTCATATGAGATATTGAGACCCAGACCGTTGATGGTTGCATTATACTGCCAGTTGCTCCAGTAATTTGAAGTCATGAGGCGGTAATGAACTCCGACATCCAGAGCCTGACGCGGCTTGGTGCGGCTCACAGGAATGCGGACACCGAACGCCGGCTGGAAGTAAAAGTAATTCTGGTTTGTCAGATAACCGTCGCGAATCTTTATATAACTGTCGGAGCAGAGGAAGGCCGCCCCTACCCTCAGGTTAATGAAGAAGCCTGTCTTGGTCTGCTCGCCGAGGATGAAGCGGAAGTCGGTGAAGACAGGAATCATCACCGCCGAACTTGTCTTCTCATGAGCGGCCCAGTCGGGGTTCGAAGTGGCCCAGTCATTGCCCCAGCCTGTGTTGACAGTTGACCAAAGCAGGTCAACTCCGATTCCGGCACCCATGTAGAACCAGTCGGTGAACTTGTAACCCTGCGAGGTGGCGAGTGTCAGGAAGTTGCTCCGGTAGTTGCCCACACCGATGGTGCAGTCTGCCTCAAGATAACCCTTGTAGCCGTTCCCCTGCCTTATGGCCGGGAGAGCTACATTGGTGAGACCATTCACAATCTCACCTATCTGGGCGGAAACGGGAAGCATGCCTCCTACTCCCGCCAAAATACCGATCAGTAGCCGTTTCCATTTCATAGTCTTTAAATTTAGATTAAACAATGTTTCATTTTTATAACAAACATACTGGCGTTAATGTAAGGTCGAAGTCAAATGGAATTTGTTAAATTAAGTTATATAAAAGGTTGCACGGAAGTCAAAGCGGGATTTTTTTATTAACTTTACGTCCGGATTTTAACAATTCACATCATCACGCCGCAATCCGGCGTGTATCTTTGATAAGAGATGTCATATAAATCGCCCATAGATGAGAAGCAGCTGGTCGCGGACTTACAGAATCCGCGGACGGCACGTGACGCGTTCGACACATTGACGCGCACCTATGGAGAACAGATTTATTGGCAGATACGCAAGATGGTGGTCAGCCACGACGACGCGAACGACCTTTTGCAGAACTGTTTCATCAAGGCATGGAACAACCTCCACAATTTCCGTGGCGACGCCCGCCTCTCGACTTGGCTCTACAAAATTGCGGTCAACGAGTCAATCAACTTCCTTAACAAGGAACGCCAGCGCAAGGGCATGACCGAAGAGGGCGATGACACCTTCCTGCTCCAGAATATAGAGAGCGATGAGTTTATCGACGGTGACGCATTGCAGCTCGAACTCCAGCAGGCCATACTCAATCTTCCTGAAAAACAGCGTCTCGTTTTCAACATGCGTTATTACGACGAGATGAAATATGAGGAAATGTCCGAGATTCTCGGCACATCGGTCGGTGCGCTTAAGGCTTCGTACCACCACGCGGTCAAGAAAATCACCGCCGCCATCCAGAACTCCGAAATCTGACTGAAATCTTCTGATTGGAACCGGTCTGAAAGATTTGGCCAATACACATTTTTTATACGTAATCTTCCTGTCAGACAAACCAAAAGCATAGCACGGATGTTATGCTTTTAAGACTATGCCCGCGCGTAATATATAAGCTCGCGCGTGTGTAGGCGATTCCTCTATTCTCTCATTAACCGGAATTTAAGTTTGTTTCTATGAAAAACCAATCGCCCAAGGAATATGATGTCATCATCATCGGCGGTGGCGCGACAGGTGCCGGTACCGCCCGCGACTGCGCCATGCGCGGTCTGAAGACACTCCTTATAGAACGGCTCGACTTCACGGCCGGAGCAACCGGACGCAACCATGGACTTCTGCACAGCGGCGCACGCTACGCACACACCGACCCTGAATCGGCCGCCGAGTGCATAAAGGAGAACATGATTCTGCGCCGCATCGCCCGCCATTGCGTCGAGGAGACGGGCGGCCTGTTCGTCACACTTCCAGAAGACAGCCTCGATTATCAGGACGCTTTCGTCCACGATTGTGAGCGTGCCGGAATCCAGGCCGACGTTCTCGACCCGAAAGAAGCCATACGCCTCGAACCTGCCGTGAACCCCGACATAATAGGTGCAGTCCGGGTTCCCGATGGCGCGGTTGACCCGTTCCGTCTCACCACCGCCAACGTGCTTTCGGCCCGCATGAACGGTGCCGACATCATGACATATCAGGAGGTTGTCGGCTTCGAGAAGGATGGCGACCGTATTTGCGGCGTAAAACTCCGTAGCCACCGGAACGGTGAGGAAACAACCGTATATGGGAAAGTGACAGTCAATGCCGCCGGCATATGGGGACACCATCTCGCCGAACTCGCAGGAGTCACCGTCAACATGTATCCCGCCAAGGGAGCGCTGCTTATTTTCGGTCACCGTGTAAACAACATGGTTATCAACCGATGCCGCAAACCCGCCGATGCCGACATACTTGTGCCTGGAGATACCATCTGCGTGATAGGCACCACATCTACCCGCATTCCTTACGACCAGATTGACAACATGGAGGTCACACCCGAGGAGGTTGACCTGCTGCTGCGCGAGGGTATAAAGCTCTCCCCCCGCCTGGCCCAGACACGCATCCTCAGAGCCTATGCAGGTGTGCGTCCGCTTGTTGCAGCCGACAACGACCCGACAGGAAGAAGCATCAGCCGAGGCATAGTCTGCCTGGACCATGCCACGCGCGACGGCGTGGAGGGCTTCATAACCATTACCGGCGGAAAGCTGATGACTTACCGTCTGATGGCACAGGAGGCCACTGACCTTGTATGCAAGAAACTGAACGTACACCGCCCGTGCGAGACAGCGGAAGTGCCTCTGCCGGGTTCGGAGCCGGATGCAGCCGACGAGAAACGCCGTCAGCATATCATAGAGCTAAGCACCGAACAGAAGGCCGCCGAGGGACGACACGGAAGCTGGTCCGGACGCATCGAGGCCAAATCAGATGCCGACGAGGCTCTGGTCTGCGAATGTGAGCAGGTCAGCGTGGCCGAGGTCAATTACGCCATCGAGGAACTCCATGTGCACAACCTCATCAACCTGCGCCGCCGCACACGCCTCGGCATGGGAACATGTCAGGGCGAGCTGTGCGCCTGCCGTGGTGCCGGACTTCTTGAACGCCACGACAAATGCACCCAACGCAGCATCGACGACCTCGCCTCGTTCATGAACGAACGTTGGCACGGAATGTTCCCCGTGTGCTGGGGTGAGACTCTTGTGGAGGTACAGTTCACCTCATGGCTCTACCAGGGAGTGCTCGGTCTCGATCCCGATGATATAAAGTCTGAAGCCTGAAACCTTAAAACCAATAGCTATGAAATTTGACACTATAGTAATCGGAGGAGGTCTCAGCGGCCTCATAAGCGGCATCGAGTCGGCACGCAGCGGACGCAAGACCGCGATTGTGACAGCCGGTCAGAGTGCCCTGCATTTCTGGTCAGGTTCTTTCGAATTCCTCTGCAACGAGGGGGGAGAGACTGTGATTGACCGGCCTCTCGAACGCGCCTCTAAACTCGACGATTCCCACCCGTACAAAAAGATTGGCCTGGAACGGACGGCAAATCTTCTCAACCGCGTGGCCCCTATCCTTAATGAAGCGGGCATAACCGTGCGCGGTGATCTCAACCGCAACCATTACCGTCTGACCCCGATGGGATTCGTCAAACCCGCATGGCTCACGCTCGATGACTACATGGCATTTGACGAGCCCTCGGAACTCTCGGGCAAAAAAATCGCCCTCATCAACATCTACAGTTACATTGACTTCTACCCGCGCTTTCTATCGTTGGGTCTTTCGAAATTAGGCGCAGAGTGTACACGTGCCGATGTCAACGTTCCGCAACTCGATGTGCTTCGCCAGAGCACCACGGAGATGAGGGCCACCAACATGTCGCGCTTCCTCCGCGATGACGCTGTTGATGCCTTGGCACGCGAAATCAACAAGGCATCGGCCGGAGCCGACATGGTCATCATGCCCGCCGTTCTCGGAATCTTCAGCGACAAACCGGTGAAGCGTCTCCGCCAGGGTGTTGACCGCCCTATCCACTTCATTGCAACCACACCGGCCTCGGTGCCGGGAGTGCGCTGCCAGCTTTCGCTCCGCGACCTATTCACAGGCTTCGGAGGCTACTACATGCCGGGAGATACTGTTACCCACGGAGAGTTCGAGGGCAACCGTCTGCGCCGGGTATTCACCAAAAATTTCGGTGGAATACCTCTCGAAGCCGACAATTTTGTAATCAGCACGGGCAGTTTCTTCGGCCATGGACTGATTGCCGATTTCGAGAAGATATATGAACCCGTGTTCGGTCTCGACCTCGAAGCCGGCAAGTCGAGAACCGAATGGTATGACAAGAACTTCTATGCCGCACAACCCTACATGGCCTACGGAGTCATCACTGATGACAGGATGCGTCCGCGACGCAAGGGTGAGACTGTGGAGAATCTTTACGCCACAGGTGCGCTCTTGGGCGGTTTCAACGCCCTGAAGGAGGGTTCCGGAGCAGGTATCACACTCGCCACAGCTCTCAGCGCGGCTGATTTCATAACCAGATCTTAAAAGCCATATCTTAAAAGACTGATGCTATGATGACACTACAACAACAGAATATAAGCGACAATAATTTCGAGTCGTGCATAAAGTGTACAATCTGTACGGTTTACTGTCCGGTGACGGCTGTCAATCCCGATTATCCGGGACCGAAGCAGGCCGGTCCAGATGGTGAGCGATACCGGTTGAAGCGTCCATATTTCTACGACGAGGCACTGAAATACTGTCTTAACTGCAAGCGGTGCGAGGTGGCATGTCCCAACGATGTCAAAATCGGCGACATAATCCAGGCCGCACGCATCAAGTACGCGGACCACCGTCCGTCGTTGCGCGACACGCTGCTCGCCAACACCGACTTCATGGGCAATATCGCCACGCGCATGGCTCCGATAGTAAACTTCTCGCTCGGGCTGAAACCGGTCAAGTATCTCATGGACAAGGTGCTTAAGATTGATGACCACCGCACGTTCCCGAAATATGCCGACACCCGTTTCGAGACCTGGTACAAGCATGAGGCCGCCGAGGCACAGGAAGCATTCGACAAACATGTTTCCTATTTCCACGGCTGCTATGTGAACTACAACTACCCGCAGCTCGGAAAGGATCTCGTAAAGGTGATGAACGCCCTCGGGTATGGCGTGCGTCTGCTCGACCGCGAGAAGTGCTGCGGCGTGGCCAAGATTGCCAACCGCTGCATCGACGAGGCCACCCGCGACGGAGAGAATAACCTCCGCGCCATCCGCGAGGCCGTGGAGCGTGGCGACGAAGTGCTGTCTACCTCCTCGACCTGCTGCTTCACCATCCGCGACGAATACCCGCATCTGCTGCATCTCGACAACTCCGACATACGCGACCACATGATGCTGGCCACTCTCTTTATCTACCGTCTGCTCGACGAAGGGAAAGCCCGGATAGCGTTCCGCAAGGACTACAAGAAGAAGGTAGCCTATCATGTTCCTTGCCATATGGAGAAACTCGGCTGGACTTTCTTCTCGACATCCCTGTTGAAGATGATTCCGGGAGTGGAGTTCATACCGCTTATCTCACATTGCTGCGGCATTGCCGGAACCTACGGGTTCAAGAAGGAATATTACGAATATTCCCAGGCCATCGGCGAGCCTCTGTTCAAGCAGATTCTTGAGACCGGCTGCGATTTTGTGGCATGCGACTGCGAGACCTGCAAATGGCAGATCGAGATGTCAACCCATGTTCCGGTCCTCAATCCAATCTCCGTACTCGCCGAGGCCATCGACGTGGATGAGACCCGCCGCCTGAACCAAAAGCCTAAGGTCTAAAACCTAAAGCCTAAAATCTAAAACCTAAAACCTACCCCTCTAAAATCTAAAACCAAAAACCAAAGATTACTATGGAAAAGTACATTCTTTCTCTCGACCAGGGCACAACCAGCAGCCGTGCCATAGTTTTTGACCACGAAGGCAACATCTGCTCGGTGGCACAACATGAGTTTCCGCAGATTTTCCCGAAGCCGGGATGGGTGGAGCACGATCCGCACCAGATCTGGGGTTCGCAGGCATCGGTCATTGCCGAGGCTATCTCGCAGATCGGAATAAACGGCCACAACATCGCCGCAATCGGTATCACTAACCAGCGCGAGACAACAATCGTGTGGGACGCCGAGACTGGCGAGCCAATCTACAATGCGATAGTGTGGCAGGACCGCCGCACATCTGAATACTGCGACTCTCTCAAAGAGGCGGGATATGCCGGCATGATCCGCGAGAAGACCGGTCTTATAATCGACGCCTATTTCAGCGCGACAAAAATCAAGTGGATTCTCGACCATGTACCCGGTGCCCGTGAGAAAGCCGAGGCCGGCAAGCTGAGATTCGGAACGGTCGATACATGGCTCATCTCTTGCCTGACACGACATAAAGTGCATGTGACCGATGTGACCAACGCATCGCGCACCATGCTCTTCAACATCCATACCCTCGAATGGGACAAGGATCTGCTGAAGCTGTTCGACATTCCGGAATCGATGCTCCCGGAAGTCAAGGCGAGCAGCGAGGTCATGGGCTATACCACAACTACCATCTTCGCCCATGAGGTGCCGATCGCCGGTGTGGCCGGTGACCAGCAGGCGGCTCTCTTCGGCCAGATGTGTGTGAAGCCCGGCTCGGTGAAGAACACTTACGGAACCGGTTGCTTCCTTCTCATGAACTCGGGCGAACGTCCCATCATGTCGAAGAATGAGCTTCTAACTACAATAGCCTGGAAAATCGGCGACAAAGTGAACTATGCGCTCGAAGGCTCGATATTCGTGGGCGGTTCGGTGGTACAGTGGCTGCGCGACGGTCTGAAGTGCATAACTTCTTCATCGGAAGTCGAGGCATTGGCAGCCTCGGTACCCGACACCGAGGGCGTATATTTCGTGCCGGCTCTCACGGGACTCGGTGCCCCCTATTGGGACCAGTACGCACGCGGCCTTATCTGCGGCATGTCGCGTGGCACAACCATCGCACACATAGCCCGTGCCGCTCTCGAAGGAATAGCCTTCCAGGTCTATGACATCGTGAAGGCCATGGAACTTGACTCCGGACTCGGCATAACGGAACTGAAAGTCGACGGAGGAGCATCGCGCAACGACCTGCTGATGCAGTTCCAGAGCGACCTGCTCTCCACATGTGTCCTGCGTCCGCGTGTCACCGAGACAACCGCACTCGGAGCCGCCTACCTTGCAGGTCTGGCCGTTGGCTATTGGAAAGACATCGATGAGATCAACGCCCAGTGGCAGATCGAGCACAAGTTCGAACCCAAGGCCGACGAGGAATATGTGACCCGCAAACTCGACGGCTGGCACGATGCCGTGCGCCGTTGCCTCTCCAAATAGACTTTTTAGAATTTCCAAGGTTCAGGGAATATAGTATGAGAATTTATTCCCTGAACCCGAAATCTAAAATCTAAAACCTAAAATCTAATCCCTATAACCTAAAAAACTATTCCCATGGAAGCTGTTGAAATTCCCATTTTTCTCCAATGTTTCTTCGAGTTCTTAGGAACATATGTGATGATTCTTCTTGGCTGCGGTGTGGTGGCCTGTACAAACCTCAAAGGCTCAAAAGGCTTCGGCGGAGGCTGGATAGTCGTTACAATCGCCTGGGGTCTCGCAGTGATGTGCGGTGTGTTCATCGCCGGCCCGTACACGGGAGCCCATCTGAATCCGGCAGTGACTCTCGGACTCGCCATGGCCGACAAATTCGACTGGGCTATGGTCATTCCTTACATGGTGTCGCAGCTTATCGGCGCTTTCCTCGGTGCTTTGACGGTCTATTATTTCTATAAAGACCATTTCGACGCCACCGACGACAAGGATACCAAGCTCGGCGTGTTCGCCACCATCCCGGCCATACATGACCTTAAGCGCAATTTCCTCTCTGAGGTCATCGGCACTTTCGTGCTCATTCTCGTGATTCTCTTCCTCGCCGAACGGGGCAATACCGCCGAGGTCGGTCTCGGTTCAATCGGTGCGTTGCCGGTGGCCCTGCTCGTGGTCGTGATCGGCATGGCACTCGGAGGCACTACCGGTTATGCCATCAACCCGGCCCGTGACCTCGGTCCGCGTCTCGCCCACCATATTCTTCCCATCAAGGGTAAAGGTGGCAGCCAATGGAAATACGCATGGGTGCCTATTCTCGGCCCGATAGTCGGAGCCGGTTTCGCGGTTCTCGTGTTCTACTTCTACCGCATGTGCTGCTGACATTTCTACCTATACAGACAGAGAGCCGGATCCGATGATCCGGCTCTCTATTTGTATCAGTAATTTCTATCGCTTACTCGCCTCGGTTCTCCTTGTTGAAGATGTGGCGCAGACGTGAGAATATTCTTTCTGATGTGCTCTTCGAGGGCACTACGTTGGGAGCATCTTTCAGGCTCTCAATCGCAGCCTTTTCGGTGTCTGACAATGTCTCGGGCACATAGACCATGACATTGACGAGCAGGTCACCCTTGGCACCGCCGTTCATCTGAGGAAGACCCTTGCCACGGAGACGGAGCACCTTGCCGGGCTGTGTTCCGGGAGTAATCTTCAGACGCGCGCGACCCTCGATTGTCGGAACTTCGGCCGTACCACCGAGAGCGGCTGTCGGGAAGTCAAGCATCAGATTGTAAATGAGGTCGTTTCCGTCGCGGATAAGCTCAGGATCCTTCTCTTCCTGAATCTTGATGAGCAGGTCGCCGTTCACGCCGCCGTTGCGCGGGGCATTTCCCTGACCGCGGAGCGTGAGAACCATGTCGTTCTCGACACCGGCAGGAATGTGGAAGCTGACAATCTCCTCCTTTTTCTCGACACCCTGGCCGTTGCAGTAAGTACACTTTTCGGTGATGACCTTCCCCTCGCCGTTACATTCCGGACATACAGACTGGCTCTGCATTGCGCCCATGAACGTCTGCTGCACGGTGGTGATGTAGCCTGTGCCGTGGCAACGCTGACAGGTGTGGAACGCCGTTCCGTCTTTAGCTCCGGTACCCTTGCAGTGGGGACAAGCCACAAGTTTTGGAATCTTGAGTTTCTTGTCGACACCGTTCATAATATCCTTGAGCGTGACCTTTACGGTGATACGCAGGTCGGTACCCTTGTTGACATGCTTGCGAGCACGGGCACCTGCCGCGCTGCCGAAGCCGCCATACGAGTCATCGCCGCTGAAACGACCACCGAATATGTCGCCGAAGTGAGCGAAGATGTCCTCCATCGACATGCCGCCGCCGAAACCGCCGAAACCGCCGTAGCCGCCGGCACCTCCGCCGAAGCCCTGCGGACCCATCGAATGGCCGAACTGGTCATACTTGGCTCGCTTGTCGGCATCGCTCAACACATCGTAAGCCTCGGCCGCTTCCTTGAATTTCTCCTCGGCCTCCTTGTCACCCGGATTCTTGTCGGGGTGATATTGGATGGCCTTCTTGCGGTAGGCTTTCTTTATTTCATCTGCCGTGGCGTTCTTCGAAACGCCAAGCACTTCATAGTAATCTCTTTTCTCAGCCATGATAAGTATCTTTTATAGCGGAACGGCACATTACTGGCCCACAACCACCTTGGCGTGGCGGAGCACCTTGTCATTGATGGTGTAACCCTTCTCGACAGTGTCGAGTATCTTGCCTTTCTGCTTCTCGTCGGGAACAGGCACGACCGAGATGGCCTCGTGGCGGTCAGGGTCGAATTCACGGTCTTCGGGATCCATCTCCTTCACACCGTTCTGCTCCATATATTTCTTCAGTTTTTTATAGATAAGGTCCATGCCCTCGCGAACGGAAGCTGCGTCATCCACACCCTCCGTAGCTTTAAGAGCACGCTCGAAATCGTCAACAATCGGGAGAAGTCCCTTGAACGCTGATTCAGCTGCATTCTTGATCAGCTCCGACTTCTCGCGGAGTGTACGCTTGCGGAAGTTGTCGAACTCTGCCATGAGGAACATGTATTCTTTCTTCTCTTTCTCAAGCGAAGCCTTCAGTTCCTCATTCTCTTTAGCGAGTTTCTGTTCTTCGGTAAGCTCCTCGACAGCACCCTCCGCCACAGTCTCGGCAGCTTCGGCATCCTCGGCGGGAGTTGAGTTGACATCATCGACAACTACGTCGTCCATATCCTCAACACGCTCATCTGCCTGATTATAGTCTTTATTTTTCTTCATTTCTATATTCCTTTATGAATGCAATCCCTTACATTCGTTACAAATATCACGCCAAAAAATGTTAAAAACCGCAGGGACGCACGACCCGTGCGTCCGGGTATCAGTGTAAGTATCGCGTTGGAGCGGACGCACGGGCCGTGCGTCCCTACAGCAATATCCTTAACTGTACAGTCTCACAGTTCTAACAAATAAGTCGACGTGATAGTTGGGATTGTCTTCATTTCTCTGCGTGCAACTTCCGCACTGTCACAGTCGGAGTAGATTCCATAGAGGCAGGAACCGCTTCCGGTCAGCGAGGCGTAGAGCGCGCCTGTGGCGTAGAGAGCACTCTTGATCTCCGCGAACTGAGGATAGCGCGGAAATATGGAGTCCTCGAAATCGTTATGTACAACTTCACGCCATTCCACGATTGGCAGCGACGGAAGGGTGCGTAGGTCAAAGGTCGCAGCCTTGGGTGTGACCCCGGCGAACGCCTCGCGTGTTGAAACCGAGACATCCGGTTTTACAACCACAAGCCACTTGCCCGACAAATCGAGCGGCACCGGATGCAGTTTCTCCCCCACCCCCTCGGCATAGGCCGGACGGTTCAACAGGAAGAAAGGACAGTCGGCACCAAGTCTGAGTGCCATTTCCGCCAGCTCCGCATCCGGGGGCACGGTGCCTACCGACACATGTTCTTTCGCAAGGTCTGCAAGCATAGCGAGAGTAAAGGCTGCATCGGCACTTCCTCCTCCCATACCGGCGCCATCGGGCAGGTGTTTGTCAAGACTGATATTCACCGAAAAATCTGACTCTTGCGGCAATGCTGCGAAGAACAGCTCCGCAGCCCGCCATACAAGGTTCTTAACCTGCGGACACTCCACCTTGTTTCCTGACGAAGACAATGTGAATCCGGATTTACTATCTGACCGTGTAATCTCCAGAATATCGCAGAAAGCCTCGGGATTCCGCGCTGTGCCGGCATGCAGACCGACGGGATAGAAAAGGGTCTGCAAATCGTGGTAGCCGTCGGGACGACGGCTCACGATTTGCAGACCGATATTGATCTTTGCGTTTACAAATCTAATCAACTCTGCTCTGTTTTATTTGTTTCTGCGTCCGCGATTACTGCCAAGCCATTATCAGCTCGCAATTACCGCTGCGCTATTTGTTTCTGCGTCCGCGATTCATCGCGGGTTCTATCATTCTGTCTCGAAGCCGAACTCCTGACCTTTGCGGATCATCGGCACTCCCTCTTTCATCCATTTGGGCATCGGGTCCCCCTTGAGGTAGTGGTCGAAGAACTGCTGAAGGCGGCGCGTGATGTCCTTGCGGTTCTTGCGCGCGCGGATATTGTGGGCCTCGCCGTTGTACTGGAGCATCCAGACCGGCTTGTGGAGTCGGCGGAGCGCCATGAACATCTCGATTCCCTGATACCAGGGCACTGCTCCGTCGGCATCGTTGTGCATGATGAGTAGCGGTGTCTCCACACGGTCGGCAAAGAATACGGGGGAGTTGGCGATATACTGGTGAGTCTTCTCCCAGAGTGTGCCGCCGATACGGCTCTGTCCCTGTTCGTACTGAGCCTGCCGTGAGCTGCCCGATTCCCAGCGGATACCGCCGTAGGCCGATGTCATGTTGGCTACGGGAGCTCCTGAACCGGCACATGCGAACATATTGGTGCGGGTCACGAGATAAGCTGTCTGGTAGCCTCCCCAGCTCTGGCCGTCTATACCGATACGCTCCTTGTCAATCCACGGATAGCGGCGGCACATCTCCTCGGCACCGGAGCATACATAGTTGTAGGCATCCTCGCCGGGACGGCCCGAGTTGTAATGGATGTCCGGAACGAACACCACGTAGCCACGGCTCACATAGAAGGGATAGTTTACCCAGCTCCATGACGGCTCCATGGTATAATGCCAGTAAAGGTCTTCGGATCCTGTCTCGTAGAACACGCAGAGCATCGGGTACTTCTTGTTGGGGTCGAAGTCCTCGGGAACGTAAAGCACACCCTCCGACTCGCTGCCGTCGTAGGCATACCAGCGTTCGAGCTGCGCGGTTCCCCAGCTGTACTCTTTCATCTGCGGGTTGGCGTCGGTGAGCTGGATTGCCTTGGAGAAGTTGGTACCTGAGCATTCCCAGATGTCGGGCGATGTCGAGAAGTTGGCCCGCTGCCATGTGTAGACCTGTGCGTCACGTGCCTTGAGAATCTGCGAGTAGGAATATTTGTCGAGTTCTGTCACGGCAGGTACCTGCGGGTTGCCATATTTCATTGTGGCGAGTCCGTTGTATTTGTCGGCATAGCTGAACACCTCAAGAAGCATCTGGTCACCACGGGTAAGGAACCGCTGCTCGGGGTCAGTCTCGCGGTAGCGGAAACGGAGGTCGCGCTTGCGGCCTTCACCTGCTGTGAGGCATACCGGTTCTTTCTCGCCACGCGGGTCGAGGCTCCATATGTCATGACGGTCATAGACCAACACAGCTTCGTCGCCGGCACTCCATGCGGCCACTCCGTAGTTTTCGGAGGGAGAGGGATGTCGGTCATCTGTGTCCCAGAGCGGATATGGAACCTTTTCACTTATGCAGACGGTCTTTCCGGTTGCAATCTCGTAAGTATAATATTTGCGGTCGCGGAACCAGATGATGAACTTGTCGGAGGGAGAGAGCTTGCCTGCAAGAGCATTCTGGCATTCACCGGCCTCGCGGCGTTCACCGGTATTGAGGTTTACGACCGACATCTTGACCGGAGCGAAGTAGTCCCACTGGTGCGAGACAATTTCCTCGGTCGGGTCCAGCACCAGCGCCCAGTCGCCGTCCCAGCGGTCAGGAGCCTCAACATCGGCAAGCATCGCGTCGGTAACGAGCGTGGGGTGCATTGTGGAGAGGTCGATTGCCACGGGATAGTTGTGCTCACGTATCTCGTCGAGGAAGTGTTCCTCCATCGGAGGGTTGTAAGCCTTGTCCCATACCCAGATGTCGAGAACACCCTGTTCGAAGTCCACGATTGTGGTGTCGTCGGGGACGATGACGGGAGCGACACCGGCTATGAGTCTGCGCCCGTTGTGAGAGAATTGCAGTTCAGTGTACTGGTTAGGCACCAGTTCTCCCTGCTTGCCTCCGTCGAAACGGAGCTCTACCGGTGTCGGTGTACGGAGTTCCTGGCGCAGGTCGCTCAGATAGACTGTAGCTCTCTTCGTTCCGGTGTCGATTGTATCGTCAGAAGCGATATAAGCCAGACGCTGGCCATCTTCGCTGAATACCGGCTCACCGTAGAACTCACGGTCACGGTCAATGATGGTATATGAAGTGTCGGGCAACATGAACACGCCGATTCCCTCGGTGGTGAGGCTGTCAGTATCGGGCTTGCGGATATTGAGCGCGAGTTTGCCTCCGTCGCGTGAGAATGTGTAGTCATTGACCCACTTGGTCACCTTGCGGGCCTTGGTTGTCGGGTTAAAGAGAACAAGCGGACGCCCTGTCTCTTTATCCTTGAGGTCTTTCGGTGCGATAAGGGTTGTGTCGCACGATTTGAACGCGATCCATTCTCCCCCGTCCTTGGCCATCTTGTAACCGGTCACATCTCCGATTTTGGTGACGTGAAGTGTCTTGAGGTCGATGATGGCGAGTGAATCCTGCGGTAGCTCGCTGTCTTTTTTCTTATCAATCTTGGCCTGACGTGTGTCGGCGAACGGAGCCTTGATAAGTGCCACGCCCCACCGCGCATCGGCCGATATTGTGGGCTGATAACCACGCGGAATCTCCACACGCTTGCGTGTGCGTGTGTTGTAGAAGGTCAGGACACCGTCACCCTCCTGAGGATTCACGGCAAAGGCAGTCCATTCACCGTTGCGGCTCACGGCCATATTTCTGACAGATTTCCAGGCATCGAAGTCATCGTGACCCAAAACCTTTTTCCCTGCCAGAGCACTGCCGCCGGCCGCGATAATCAGTGCGGCACATGCGGCCGCAAACATCTTTTTCATGGTCAGTTATCGATAAGCGTTATCAGATCTTGTGGAGGTCATGACCCATGCGGGCTTTCTTTGTGGCCATGTAACGGGCGTTGTAGGGATTCGGCTCCACTTCCAGCGGAACAATCTCGGATATTCTCATTCCGTAACCTTCAAGGCCGATTCGCTTCACCGGATTGTTGGTCATGAGACGCATGTTGCGTATGCCGAGCGAGTGGAGTATGTTTGCGCCGATACCGTAGTCGCGCTCATCGGCTTTGTGGCCGAGGTGGAGGTTGGCGTCTACGGTGTCGAGTCCGTTCTCCTGGAGTTTGTAGGCGCGGATCTTGTCCATGAGTCCTATGCCGCGACCCTCCTGGTTGAGGTACACTACAGCTCCGCGTCCCTCTTTCTCGATGAGCTGCATGGCGAGATGAAGCTGTTCGCCACATTCGCAACGCTGCGAGCCGAATATGTCGCCGGTCATACATGAGGAGTGTACACGTACAAGCACCGGTTCATCACCCTCCACGTCTCCCTTGATGAGGGCGATGTGCTCCAGACCATTTTCTTTCTGGCGGAAAGGTATGAGGCGGAAGTGGCCGTATGCGGTGGGCATGTCAACCTCCTCGCCGCGCTCCACGAGCGATTCGTGGGTCAGACGGTACGCGATGAGGTCGCGTATGCTTATCAGTTTGAGGCCCCACTCGTCGGCACGCTTGCGGAGCTCGGGAAGACGCGCCATGGAGCCGTCGTCGCTCATAATTTCCATGAGGGCGGCCACGGGCTGGAGCCCGGCGAGGCGCGCGAGGTCAACGGCGGCCTCGGTGTGTCCTGCACGCTGCAGCACGCCACGGTCCTGGGCGTAGAGCGGGTTGATGTGACCGGGGCGTCCGAATGTCTCGGGAGTCGATGCCGGGTCGGCGAGGGCGCGGATTGTTGCGGCGCGGTCCTGGATGGATACGCCGGTCGAGCAACCTTCGAGCTTGTCGACAGTCACGGTGAAGGGAGTGCCAAGCACCGAAGTATTGTCATCGACCTGACGGGGCAGGTCGAGTTCCTTGCAACGTCCCATGGTGACAGGCGCGCAGAGAACGCCACGCGCGTTCTTGAGCATGAAATTGACATCCTCGGGGGTTATTTTCTCTGCGGCGATGATAAGGTCGCCCTCGTTCTCACGGTCTTCGTCATCGACCACTACCACGAATTTGCCGTTACGGAAGTCTTCGAGAGCTTCCTCTATGCTGTCAAGTTTTATCATCTCAGTATGTTGTTTCGGTATTTTGTTATCTTATTCTGTTTCTGGTTTGCGGAAAAGACTGAAGTTGACCGATCCATAGACAAGGTGTCTGAAGAATCCGGGCAACGCGCTGAAGTCATGGTTCTTGCTGTGTTCCACTATGACAAGCGTTCCGGGCTTCACAAGTCCGGAGCCAAGTATCAGGCCGGGAATCTCAGCAAAGCGCGGATGGTCATAGGGAGGGTCGGCAAACACCACGTCAAACGGTGAATCGGCCCGCTCTATGAAGCGGAAAACGTCGCCACGCAACGGACGGAGGGTCTTGTCGCCAAGTTTCTCCTTGACGGAACGGATGAAGGCCGACTGCACGGGAGCCTGCTCGACCGAGGTGACCGAGGCCGCTCCCCGCGACACGAACTCCCAGCTTATGGCACCGGTGCCGGCGAACAGGTCGCAGACACTCTTTCCCTCTATCTCGTCGTTGTTCTCAAGGACGTTGAAGAGGTTCTCGCGTGCGAAGTCGGTCGTCGGACGCGCTGTTATGTTTTTAGGCACGTCAAATCGACGTCTGCCATATTTTCCTCTGATTATTCTCATTGGGCTATATCTCAGTTTCTAAGCAACAGTGATGCCGAAAGCGGCATTCCGGCTTTTGACCCCGGACCGGGAATCATGGTCAGCATCACATAGGTAAGTGTGCGTCGCAGTTCGCGCATCAGGTCTGTCTTCAGTCCCGATGGACCCGAGAGCGAGACCTGCACTTCGGCCGGATTCAGCTCACAGACATCCAGTATGTTGTAGAGATGATACTGCAGGTCGGCGGGGTCGTGCCAGTGGTGGGTCACGGCCATCAGCAGGTTCTTGCGGTCAAAAGCCACATAGTCGGCCTCTTCCTCGCGGATGTCCACGTAGATACGGGGCATATCGGAACTGCGCTCGCGGAAGCGGCGCACAAGCACCCCGAGGTGAGGGTGGATCCTCGCGCCGGGGAAAGTGCGCTGAAGAAAGGCGTTGAGGCCCGGCACCAGCGTGTACAGGCATGTCGCTTCGGCCACGTTCTCCGACATTATATCTGATTCGGCTGCGGAATACACCTGGGTGTATAACCGTGAGGCCTCGTCGTCATCGTCACCGGCGATTACCTCGGGCACCCATATCGACTTCGGTGCCACCACTGAAATGTCGCACGAGAAGTCGTCGAGCACCTGCGGATGATCGTAGACACAGTTCTCTATATGCGACAACAATGAATCTTCATCGGCTGTCCATTTCTCGGAGAAAAGTGTCACTATATCCTGGGTGGGATTGACATGTTTGAGCCACGCGCCCATACCCCGCGCCGAGATGGCGCAGATGAGCCGCCAGTCTGCTATGTCGCCTATGCGCACGGCCTGGTAGGTGTTGCTTTCGTTCATATCACAAAATTAGTGATTTCCTTTGATTTTTCATGTATACAAAGGCCAATAAAACACCCCGGAGGAGCAAATATGTCTCGAAAGCGAGCCATAGCAGTCTGTTGCCGGGCAGTTTTCCGGGTCCCGAGGCAAGGAATGCCAGGGTGAAAAATGCCGTCGAGGCAACCAATGTCACGATGAGCAGCACGCGGGTACGCGCCAGTCCGATAAACACCCCGTCGAATATGAATGCAGCCACCGTCACCGGCGGTAGTATCATGATCCATATACCCATGTCTGCCACTGCCTCGCGCACGGTTGCGTTGTCGGTCAGGAATCCTGTTATGGTCCGCGCTCCGGTCAGGTAAACCAGGAAGAATAGAATAGCCATCGCCGCACCCCAGCGCACAAGTCCCGATACCGACCGGCGGAGCAAGTCCCGGTCTTGTGCTCCTGCCGCTTTGCCGACAAGTGCCTCGCCTGCAAATGCGAAGCCGTCCATGAAATAGGAGAAGAATAGGAAAAACTGCATGATCACGGCATTGGCGGCGAGTATTGTCTCGCCCAGTCTCGCCCCGACCGAGGTCATTGCGAGCGATACGCACATTATGCAGGCCGACCTGAAAAAGAGGTCGCTGTTCAACCGGAAGAAGCGCCCCCAGGCGACGGTCCCCGGTGACCGGGGGGTAAGGTCTTTAAGGTCGTTAAAGTCTTTAACCTCCTTACAATTTTTGCGGACCAGGAGCAGGATTGCTGCCAGTCCGGTCCATCCGGCGCAGAGAGTGCCGACGGCAATACCTGTAAAACCGAGCCTGAACCCGAAGACCAAAGTCAGGCTGAGCAGGATGTTGACTATGTTCACGCCGATGGCCACTCCCATAGGCACGACCGTGTTCTGTCGGCCTATGAACCAACCGCTCGCAGCCATGATGCCGAGTTGCGCGGGTGCACCCCAGATACATATACGGAAGTAAAGCGACGCAAGGTCACGCACCGCCGGGTCAGGACCGATTACCCGCAGCAACAGTGCGAGCAACGGAGACTGGATGGCTATTGCCAAGAGCGATAGAGCGGCGGCTATTGTCAGCGATTTGCGTAGTACGTCGCGCGACATCCCCTCGTCGCGGGCGCCGTAAGCCTGGGCCGTCAGTCCGCTCGTGCCCATGCGCAGGAATCCGCAGAGCCAGAATATGACGTTGAGCATCATCGCACCTACGGCCATTGCCCCGATGTAAGACGCGCTGCCGAGATGCCCGGCTACTGCTGTGTCGCACAGTCCGAGCAGCGGCACGGTCACATTGTTGACAATGGCCGGTAGTGCAAGGCGGAGTATCTGCCTGTTTATAGTCGTCGTTTTCTCTGCCAATTAGGTTAAGAGTGTCCGGTTTATTTTCTCATCTCGCCCACGAGCGGTGTCTCCATGAGCTTCTTGACTTCTTCGTTTGAATAGTTCTGCCCGAAAAGGAACATCAGTTTGGTGATGGCCGCCTCGGATGTTATGTCATGACCCGGAATGACCCCGGCTGCGAAGAGTGCGGAGCCGGTCTTGTAACGGTTGGGATTGACCATGCCGTTGTCGCATTGCGACACATTGACGATGACAACTCCCCGGTTTATGGCTTCTTTGACTGTCTCAAGGAAATAGGGGTCTGTCGGTGCGTTTCCGGCACCGTATGTCTTGAGCACCACACCTTTCAGACCGGGAGTGCTGAAGGCATGCCGTATCATGGTCTCGGTTATGCCGGGGAACAGGCTGAGGTACATCACATTCGTATCCATGCCGTAGTGTACCTGCAGCGGCAGGTTTTCTTTCGGACGCCAGAGCACATCCTCGCGGAATTTGATACCCATTCCGATTTTTGCGAGCCGCGGGAAATTGTTGCTCTTGAAAGCGTTGAAATTGTCCGCGCTGTATTTTGTGGCACGGTTGCCGCGCCACAGATAGTTCTCGAAGAGTATGGCCACTTCCTCAAGCATCGGTGAACCATCCTCCTCACGGGCGGCGGCAACTTGCAGCGCCGTTATGAGGTTCTCCTCGCCATCTGTACGCACCTCGCCTATCGGGAGCTGGCTGCCGGTTATCACTACCGGCTTGCGCAGATTCTCAAGCATGAAGCTCAGGGCGGAGGCTGTGTAGGCCATGGTGTCGGTACCGTGGAGCACCACGAAACCGTCATACCGCTCGTAGAAGCAGTCGATCACATAGGCTATGTCCTGCCAGTGATAGGGATTCATTGCCGACGAGTCGAGCGGAATCTCAAACTGGAAACTGTCTATGTCGTAATCGAGCCGCTTTATCTTCGGAACATTGTCGATGAGGTATTCGAAATCGAACGGTTCAAGTGCACCGGTTTCAGGATTCTCGATCATGCCGATGGTTCCTCCGGTGTAGATGATAAGGATTTTAGGACGCACCTCGCCCGGAGCCGTATGAACCGGCTCGGTGACTGATTTGATTTTGACCTCCATGGCTTCCGGCGGATATGACTCGCGCAGCGGATATGCCTCGGGACGGATAGTGTCTCTCATAAACTGGCGTGTTAGAAATAGCCGGGATCGTCGGTGCGGATGCCTGACGGACCCGTTGTGTTTCGCGTGGTTAGATTGAAAGTGCAAATATACAAATTTTTCACAATCTTTCACAGTCTATACTAAAAAACGTCAAAAAAAATGAGGCTGTCTAACAAGTTTAGGCAGCCTCTCTTTTGTATGGTTCATCAACCAAAA
>CAJTQV010000017.1 GCA_910578385.1 uncultured Muribaculaceae bacterium
GAACAGCGCGCGGCTGTTGCCTCGCTCACGCTCGAATAATTCGCGGTAGTCCATGTGTTCCACCTCCAGCCCGTCCAGATAGCCCGCAGCCTCATACAGCCCCGGTCTTACGCGGTTATACATGGTGTGCTTTGTCAATTCCTCAAATGATGTTACCCACTTGCCAGAGAAAAGCACATTACGGCCTATTGTCATAATATCCACGTAGCCGCGCCGCGTGTAGTCCTCGACTATCGCCAGCACGTCGGCGCGTTCCTGTTCAGATAGCCGCTTGTTTGCTTCAAGGTCGGTTAAACGCTGTTTAATCACCCCTAAAATTTCGTTAGTGGTGTCAACGGCTGCCAGCCTGTCAATATAGCGGTAGTCATTGTCCCAAAGCTGTGTCAGGAAATCAGTATAATAACCTGAATGGTGAACCACAGCGGCGATACGGCCCTTGTTTGCCTCACGCTCCACAATAGACTCAAGCAGCCCGGCGGCACGCGGACAGTTATTGCATTTTTCTGTTGAGAATTCCTCGACAAGAACAATGCGTTCCAGAGCGCCGCCCATGACATGCACCTCCTGGTTGCGCACGTTGTCGGTCATGTCCGCGTCATCACCTTCGGCAATGTTGTCTACCTTGAACGTCAGATTGTAGATACCTGCCTCGGGGAACGCGACGGTGAAGTCAACAGGAATTTCCTTGCTCTCTCCCGGCACAAGGCTGGTGTTGACTATGGCACTCGAAAGAGGTGTGTCTCCATCCATGAGTGAAACCTCAAATGCGGAAACAGACTGTGCACCGAGATTGTGTACACGGAATGTTCCCGACAGGATATCCTTGTTCATAAAGAACTGGTCGGCGAGATTGCAGGATGCCACACCGAGGTTGACCGCCGGAAGGTTCTCACCCTCCACCGTGGCCTGAAGGTACAATGTGCCCTGTGAAGACAGGTCTTCCCAGCCGTTTCCGGCCATGTTCACGAAGAGCGCGTTCCCGCACGGTGCCGGACTGGTGTTGATTCCGTAGCTGATACCTTTCTGGTGTACAGAATAGCCGAGATAGAATCCCTCGCAGTCTTCAGGCACTGTCCAGGGCTCTTCAAACGAAACCTCGTTCCATCCGCGTGCAAGTTTAGGATCGGAATCGGAATTGAGGACTTTGACGGCAATGTCTTCACCGTCGAGCGACGTACGGATCCATGCCTTCGCCTCATCGATGCCGAGAAGCGACGACATTCCGAAACGCAGTCCGGTGATTTTACAGCCCGCTATTGTCGAGGCTGTGGAGGCGGGGATGAAAATGGCTCCGCTGCTCCATGCTCCGGCGGTCTTATCCAACATTGTACTTGTAGGATTCTCTGTCACGTTGCAATAACCAAGTGGCATTGTTCCCGACACACCCTCGGCCCATCCTGACAGCGCAAGAAGAGAGGTGGCGAAAAGAAGCACCGACTTTTTGCAATTTTTCATACGTTCTTTATATTAGATTGGTTCGTAATTATGCCCTTTTCTTTGTGTTTCCCATGATAAGCTGCAATGCAAGCATTATCGCTGTTTCAAGTTATAAAACTCATTAAAAAGGTACTTCTGATTGATTTTTTGCTAAGTTATATAAAAAGTTTTGTATTGGCCTCTTCCGATTGTTAATTTATGTTAAGTCCGATAAATTTTGTATAAATCATGTGTTCCGGCTCGGCCGCATCACATCGGTATAATTAAGGTGTATTGCGTATTATAAGTAGCT
The DNA here is from genome assembly GCA_910578385.1 of uncultured Muribaculaceae bacterium. Taxonomy (GTDB): domain Bacteria; phylum Bacteroidota; class Bacteroidia; order Bacteroidales; family Muribaculaceae; genus Lepagella. Next base: position 1,730 of record CAJTQV010000017.1, read on the forward strand.
GTTCAAATTAAACCGCTACTATTTTTTAACTTTCATTTAAGCTTGAATACTATCTGCTTGTTCTTTTGGGCAATTTTCGCCACTCTCATCAGTCGCATAGCCCGCTATGCTCCTTCTTCGAGTGTCAAAAATTGCTCCAAAATAACTGCGCATATAGTATTCATTTAATTTGAACAGCTACTTAAAATTTTTTGGAATCCGGTTTGTTAATATAGTAGGGTACGCGTTCCATGATGCCTGCGTGACTGTCACGACTATCACGGAAACACACCATGCGTGCCTTACAAAGGATAGATTGATGAAGAACAAGAAAGATACCGATATAAATGGCGATGCACGGACCGACGTGCGTCACAGACCTGAGACCCGTTTCATTAGCGTGAAGGGGGCTCGGGTCAACAATCTGAAGAACATTGACCTCGAATTGCCTTTGGGGCGCTTTATCGTAGTGACGGGCGTCAGCGGCTCTGGCAAGTCGAGTCTGGCGTTCGACACTCTTTATGCCGAAGGCCAGCGGCGATATGTGGAGAGCCTGTCGGCTTATGCGCGGCAGTTTCTCGGGCGTATGTCGAAGCCGGAGTGTGACTATATAAAGGGACTTCCCCCGGCAATCGCGGTGGAGCAGAAGGTCAACACCCGCAACCCGCGAAGCACCGTCGGCACCGCCACGGAGATTTATGATTATCTGCGTATGCTGTTCGCACGCGCAGGCCACACTTATTCACCCGTCAGCGGTGAGGAGGTGCGCAAGCATGGCATAGAGGACATAGTACGCACGGTGCTCTCCTACCCCGAGGGCACCCGCGTGGCCGTGCTTACCGGTCTCCGCATTCCCGACGGTCGCACCGCCGCCCAGCAGCTTGAGATTCTCCAGAAGCAGGGATACTCACGTCTGGAGCGCGACGGAGAGTTTGTCATGATTGCAGACCTTCTGTCACAGGGTGACAATATTGACACTGACGGCTACCGTCTGCTCATTGACCGTCTGGCCGTGTCGGCCGACAAGGATGAGATCTCCCGTCTGACCGATTCGGTCGAGACTGCATATTTCGAAGGCCGCGACGAGGCTATCGTCAAGATATGGGGAACTGACGGCGCACATGAGCATTTCTTCTCGCGCAAGTTCACAGCCGACGGTATGGAGTTCCGCGAACCGAGCGACCTGATGTTCAACTTCAACAATCCTTATGGTGCGTGCCCCACATGCGAGGGCTTCGGCAAGGTGCTCGGAGTGAGCGAGGAACTGGTTATTCCGAACAAGACCCTTTCGGTGCATCAGAATGCCGTGAAGTGCTGGAGCGGCGAGAAGATGAGCGAGTGGAAGACACGGCTCACCCATCTCGCACCCCGCTTCAACTTCCCTATCCATACTCCTTATAATGAACTTACGGATGCCCAGCGCGATTTTCTCTGGCACGGCAACAGCCACTGGGAGGGAATCGACGGTTTCTTCCGCTGGCTTGACTCGCGTCAGGACAAGATGCAATACCGTGTGCTCAAGGCGCGCTACCGTGGCAAAACGACATGTCCCGACTGCCACGGCTCACGGCTGCGTCCCGATGTGGAGTATGTGAAAATCGGAGGAAAGAGCATAACCGAACTTGTCAGGATGCCTATAAGCGAGTTGGGTAATTTCTTCGACAATCTCAAGCTGTCGGGCAGCGACGAAAAAGTAGCGGCCCGTCTGCTCACCGAAATCAGACAGCGGCTCGGATTCCTGAACGAGGTGGGACTCTCCTACCTCACTCTCGACCGTCTGTCGTCAACTCTTTCGGGCGGGGAGAGCCAGCGTATCAATCTCGCGACTTCTCTCGGCAGTTCGCTTGTCGGCTCCTTATATATATTGGATGAGCCGAGCATCGGTCTGCACTCACGCGACACGGAGAAACTTATCCGCGTGCTGCGCCGTCTGCAACAGATCGGCAATACGGTTGTGGTCGTGGAACATGACGAGGACATCATGCTCGCCGCCGACGAGATTGTTGACATCGGCAAGGATGCAGGCCGGAACGGCGGCGAGGTTGTGCTTGAAGGGAATCTGAAGGAGATACTGACAGACGGCAAGCACCATGACTCATATACGGTGGAATATCTGCGCGGTGAGCGGCAGATCGAGGTTCCAAGCCGTCGCCGCGCATGGAAGAAGGCAATCGACGTGATAGGCGCTTCGGAAAACAATCTGAAGAACATCGACGTGCGTTTTCCTCTCGACGTGATGACAGTGGTGAGCGGCGTGAGCGGTTCGGGAAAGTCTACTCTCGTGAAGGAGATACTTTACAAGGCAGTGATGCGTGCCCTCGGCGAACCCGACGGCACACCGGGCACCCACCGTGAGCTGCGCGGTGACGTGCGCGACATAAAGGCCGTGGAGTTCGTTGACCAGAACCCTATCGGCACCTCGTCGCGCAGCAACCCGGCGACATACCTCAAGGCATACGATGAAATCCGCAAACTCTTCGCCGACCAGCAGCTGTCAAAACAGATGGGATTCACTCCGGCCTATTTCTCGTTCAACACCGAGGGTGGCCGCTGCGAGGAGTGCAAGGGTGAGGGAACGATAACGATACCGATGCAGTTCATGGCCGACATAGAGGTGGAATGTGAGGCCTGCCACGGCAAGCGGTTCAAGCAGGAAGTACTCGATGTGGAGTATCGCGGAAAGAATATCCATGACTTCTTGGAGATGACCGTAAACCAGGCCATTGAGTTTCTCGGCGAGAGCAACGGCTCGCAGGAGAAGAAAATCATATCACGCCTGAAACCGTTGCAGGATGTGGGTCTCGGATACATAAAACTCGGACAGTCGTCCTCAACGCTGTCGGGCGGCGAGAACCAGCGTGTAAAACTCGCCTACTTCATCTCGCAGGAGAAACAGACCGGCACACTGTTCATATTTGACGAACCGACAACCGGTCTTCATTTCCACGACATATCGGTGCTGATGAAATCGCTGAACGGGCTTGTTGACAAGGGCAACACCGTGCTCATAATCGAGCACAACATGGACATCATCAAGTCGGCCGACTGGGTAATAGACATAGGTCCCGAAGGCGGCGAGGCCGGAGGTCAGGTAGTGGCACAGGGAACACCCGAGGATGTTGCGGCATGTCCGGACTCGTACACCGGTCGCTTCCTTGCAGAAAAACTTAGTGTCAGGTTTTAGGCTTTAGGCTTTAGATTTTAGGGGTTAGACATAAGACTTGGTGAATTAGGTTGGTTCGGGGCGGTGATAAGGCTAATTGGTAAAAGACTATGGGTAGAAAAATGATTTACAACAAGGATAAGGGGTGGTTGCGGATGAGGGTGCTGCCTTGCGTGGCGCTGGCGTGTGTGGCCGGGATGACAGTGACAGGTTGCGGACCGAAAAAGGATGACGGCCGGAGCGAGGCCGCAAGGTCGCTCTATGAACGGTGCCTCAGCACAACAATGCTTTACACCGACAGTTTGCGAGATGCCCGCGACTCGGCTACAGTTCTCCGGCTGTCGGCATGTCTCGACTACGAGCTGGCACGTATCAACTACGTCTTTCCACCCGACACGGACCTTGACGTATCGGAGGGAGAGAACGACACCCTGACCAACCTGACCGACAAATTCGTGCTTCTCCGCGACTCGCTCCTCTACCGCTTCGCTCACCCCCTCGTGCTCCGCCCCGACTCCCTCCCCGCCGACACAACATCAGAGCCTGCGGTGCTTGCACCAAAAGTGCAATAAACCGCGCATGTGCATACGGGAAGATCGTGATGTGAGGGAACGAGATGTGATGCGTCGCCAATGATGCAGGATTGACACTTCCGGGAAGTAGGCCACTTTCCATCCGGCCTTACGTGTCCGTATACAAAAATCCGCATCCTCCGGGCCGTAAAATATCTTTTCGTCAAGCAGTCCGACACAGTCAAACACCTCTCGGCGCACCAACTGGCACGCACCGATAACATATACAGGATATATCACGGTTTCAGGCAATTCGGTTTTAATGTTTCCCTTGCCGAATTTACTACGTATCACGTTACGCACCTTGCACCACAATCCGGGATAACCCTTGAACGAGTCCTGAAGGTTCCCATTGGAATCGCGCAAGGCACATCCGAGAAGTCCGGTATCAAGATGAGCATCCATATAATCGAGAAGTCTCTCTATAGTTCCGGAAGATACTTCCGTATCGTCGTCCAAAAACATGACATACTCTCCTTGTGACATCTCCACGCCTCGGTTACGCGCATATGCCACACCCATATTGCGCGGCAGCAATTTAGTCTTGGCTTCCGGAAACCGGGTGGCCACATAACGTGCCGATTCATCGGAAGAGCCGTTGTCAACCCATACCAACTCAACGTCGGTACGGTTTAACAACGGTTGTAGAGATTCCAGACAGGCACGAAGCATTGGAAAGGAATTCCAGGATATTATCACAAGAGAGAGCCGCACCATTTATCCGAACAATTTAATTTTCAAAGCTTTGAATGCTGCAGTGAATTCTTTGAAAGAAGAGAACCGTCTGAGTTGTTTCATTATAAAACGGGGAGACATGAAGAAAGAGAGATTGGCACGGAAAAGAGCCTTCTCCATCTCCTGGGCGGAGAGCTGAGGATAGCTTAGGATTGATTCACGCTGCACATCTGTAGGGCGATACTCACCTCCGAGAATCCAGCCGTTCTTGATAGCCATGTCATATAACTCAGTTCCGGGGAAGGGAGATATAATATTGATCATAACCTGATCAACATCAAGTTTCTTGGCCTCGCGCACTGTATGACGTATGGTTTCGCGTGTCTCCAGCGGCGATGTACCGATAAGGATATTCAGTTTGACCGGAACATTGTACTTCTGAAGAAGTTTGACCGCACGATAGATATCCTCACGTTTGAATCCCTTCTTGACATGCTTGAGTATCTCGTCATTGAAAGACTCAACCCCAAGATCAATGTAGGAACATCCACTCTCGCCAAGAGCCTTGGCAATCGGTTCGGTAATCGCATCGACCCGTGCCTGACAACCCCATTTAAAGCCATATTTTTTCAGTGGCTCGCAGAGTGCAAGCGTACGCTCCTCATTCCATATGAAATTGTCATCTACAAAACAGAGTGCCTTGTAGCCCTGCTCGTGAAGCATCTTAAGCTCCTCTGCCACATTCTCCGGACTTCTATATGAAATAGGAGGCTTGTGTCCATGGTTGGCACGATAATCCAGTTCTCGTGCGAACGTCAGCGAACTGGGCACACAATATATGCATCTGTAGGGACAGTTCCTTGACGTGAGAATTGTTGTATAGGGTCCTAACTTGAGCTTCGGGTTGTGAAACTCAAGATCTCCGAGCAGATGGCGTGCCGGAAAAGGAAGTGTGTCAAATTCACGGGAGGGTTCACGGGAAGGGTTATGGTGAACTTCCCCGGCGGCATCAACATAGGAAAGTCCGGATATGCCTGAAAAATCATCCTTACCCGCACTAACGGCATCTACCCATTCCATAACGGTTGCCTCCGGCTCTCCGCGGACCACCGAGACGCGGCTGTCCTTGAGAAAGCGCTTATGGAAGAATGTGGCGGAAGGCCCCATCATCAGCACACGTGACTCCGGTCGGATATTCAAAATAGAATCAATTGCCGGAATATCGTCTGCCATGGAGAGATTCACCCCCCATATGCAATAGATATCAGAATCGTCGGAGCCAAGCCATTCATCCAGATCCGACGGCTTGCGGGGTTTGGGCAATGTGAATGTCTCCAGACGCACATCATGACCTGCTTTTTCAAGAACGGCTGCTACAGTCAGTTCATAAAGATTGGGAATGGGATAAACCACCCTCGTGCAACCGGCCGACCGCTCAGCCGGCCGATACTCCTCAGAGGCTGTGGGAGGAGTAAGAAATGTAATCTTCATAAAATAAGTCAAGAGGCATTTGCCTCTCTCATTCATAAAAACGCAAACTCCGAAACCTTTAGTATATAGACAGGTTCATGATGGCACGTCTGTGAATACGCATGATTATAGTACAAAAGTCACATTGGACATACCATATTTATTGTATTATCAAAGTTTTTCGTTAAATTTGTGGATGCGTAGCTGTTCAAATCAAAATGAACAGTAGCACATCTTACCCGATACGAAATGCTTGATATGAAGAAGACATTATATGTGGCGGCCATATTGTCGGCGGCAATCGCCGGCTATGCAGCCGATGCCTCGGCCCAGAGTGCGGACGAACTGCTCTCGCAGGGTCGCGAGGCGTTTCTCGACTACCGTTTCGACGAGGCCGCACGCCTTTATGCCCAGGCCCAGAAGAAAGCCAAACGTTCCGACGAATTTTTCGCCGACAAATATGACACCTATCGCCGTCAGCTCAATGATGCCGAGAACTTCCTGAACCGGGTGGAGAAAATTGTCGTGATTGACAGCATAACTGTTCCGCGACGCGAGTTTTTCAAGGCTTACCGGTTACCGGCCTCGGCAGGCTCCGTGCGTGGAGCGGAAGCACTACCGGGTCGCCGCGCCGATTTCGATGACTCGATCGACTATGTTTTCACCAATGAGGAGGGTGACTACAAACTTTGGGCACAGCCTGATACCACCGGGTACATGCACCTCGTGGAAGCCTCACGCCTTACGGACGGCAGCTGGAGCGAGGCCACACCTCTTTCAGAAGAACTGTCGGAAGACTGCGATGCCATCTACCCCTTCATGATGGCCGACGGGGTAACCCTATACTATGCCGACAACGGCGAGAACTCAATAGGAGGCTATGACATAATGGTCGCTACCCGCGATGCCGCCGACGGGTCTTTCCTGCAGCCCTCGAATCTCGGCTTCCCGTACAATTCACCCTACGATGACTATCTTCTCGCTATCGACGAACTGAACGGTGTGGGCTGGTGGGCAACCGACCGCAACCAGCTCGACGACGAGCTGACCGTTTACGTGTATGTCACAAATGACCTGCGCACAAACTACTCGCCCGACGAGGATGATGTGCTTTCGTTCGCACGTATAGATGACTACATAGCTACCCAGCCCGAGGATGCCGACTATGACGAGTTGCTCGAGACAATCCGCTCCATCGACCCCGATGCACGCGCCAAGAGACCGGAATTCACATTCGCAGCGTCGAAGGGCAGGATATTTCACCGCTATGATGAATTGCCCGACGAAAAGGCACGTGCTGCCATGAAGCGTTACCAACAGGGCCTCCAGGAACTCAACCGCGCCGAAGCCGACCTTTCAGCAAAGCGGCGTGAGTACGGTGACTCACGTTCGTCACGGCTCGGCAACGAGATCCGTCAGGCCGAAATAAAGATTGAGAAAACACGGACAGAAATCAGCAGACTTCGCTCAGAAGTCCACAAGGCTCTCCGATAAACCGGTGCCCCCCACGCGCAAGAACACCTTTAGGGAAGAATATCCCCAACCCGCAATCAACAATAACAACCGCCAACCATGCTTTCATTTACCATTGCCCTCATCGTGCTGATCGGAGGATACTTCATCTACGGCACATTCGTTTCAAAAGTCTTCGGTCAGGATCCCTCCCGCCGGACCCCGGTTCATACCCACGCCGACGGTGTGGACTTCGTGGAACTGCCCACGTGGAAGATTTTCCTGATACAATTCCTGAACATAGCGGGATTGGGACCGATTTTCGGTGCCATAATGGGTGTGATGTTCGGACCGGCGGCTTTCCTTTGGATTGTGTTTGGCACGATATTCGCAGGAGCGGTGCATGACTACCTCTCGGGAATGCTTTCCCTTCGCAGCGACGGGGCATCTCTGCCGGAGATTGTCGGTGGACAGTTGGGAAACGGTATCAAGAATGTGCTGCGCGTGTTCTCACTCCTTCTGATGATTCTCGTCGGCGCGGTGTTTGTCTACAATCCGGCCGACCTGCTGGCGATGCTCACACCCGACCATCTTGACCGGATGTTCTGGATTGTGGTTATTTTCGCATACTATATGCTCGCCACGCTGCTCCCTATCGACAAACTCATAGGCAAGCTCTACCCTATTTTCGGATTGGCATTACTCTTCATGGCGGTGGGAATAATGACGATGCTCTATGCCAATGCCAACTTCATTCCTGAAGTATGGCATGGTCTCGACAACCAACGTCTGGATGCTGATTCCGCCCCGATTTTCCCGATGATGTTTGTCTCGATTGCCTGCGGAGCTATTTCCGGATTCCACGCCACCCAGTCGCCGATGATGGCGCGCTGCCTGAAAAATGAGAAACATGCGCGTCCAGTCTTCTATGGGGCGATGGTTACCGAAGGAATCGTGGCTCTGATATGGGCTGCGGCAGCAGTGGCATTCACCGGTGGTTACGCGGAATTGCAGCAGACACTCGGCTCCAGCAGTCCGGCCGTGCTTGTGAATGACATCTCAAAGACCTGGCTCGGCGCAGCGGGAGGAGTCCTCGCAATCTTAGGAGTGATAGCGGCTCCGATCACATCGGGTGACACGGCGTTACGCTCAGCACGCCTTATCGCCGCCGACTTCATGAACATCAAGCAGAAGAAGATTGCCAAACGCCTTGCGGTTTCAGTTCCGATATTCATTCTCTGCTTTGTGATAATGCTGATTCCCTATGAGGCACTGTGGCGTTACTTCGCATGGTGCAACCAGGTGCTTTCGGTATTCACGCTTTGGGCAATCACCGTGTATCTCGCCCGAACCGGGAAGGCATACGTCATCACAATGCTGCCGGCAATGTTCATGACAGCCGTGACCGTGACATATATCTTCTTCGCGCCCGAGGGCTTCAACGCACTGACCCAGCCACTTCTCGGCATGACAATAAGCTACGAGTTCGCCGTCGGCATCGGTCTGACCGTCACCCTCCTGTTCGCCGCGATGTTCATGCGCTTCCGCCGCTCCCTCCCCGCAACCGCAATAATCCGCGACTGATAGCAGAATCATGAACACAGAATTGATAACCAATTACTCTGCCCGGACCGACCGGTATAATTTTCATTCTCATTCGGAGTTTTGCGACGGCAAGGCTCCTGTTGCCTCTATTGCCAAGGCTGCTTTTGACAACGGTTTCGAAGTCTGGGGTGTCACCCCACATTCCCCGATCTGCATAGAATCTCCATGCAATATGCTCAAGGTCGACGTACCTCGTTACCTGGAGACTATGGATAAGTTGAAAATGGAATATGAGGGCCGGATGACATTGTTGACCGGCATGGAAATCGACCATCTCAGCCGCGACTTCGGACCACATACGGACTATTTCCGGAAAATGCCGCTCGACTACCGTATTGGCTCGGTACACTTCGTGCCCAATCAGGATGGTGTGCCTCTCGACTGCGACGGAAGTTTTAAACGCTTTTCAATGTACCTGCACCGGGGTTTTGCCGATGACTTGCGTTATGTTGTTGAGAAATATTTCGAGCAGGTGCTGACCATGCTTGAACTGGGAGGATTTGAGATATTGGGACACTTTGACAAGATAATCGGCAACGCCGCAGAAGCCGATCCGACCCTCGAAGACCAAGGATGGTACCGAGCGCTGGTAAGAGATGTCGTGTCGCTGGCACAAAGCACCGGAGTTGTAGTTGAAATCAACACAAAAGCCATTGAGAAGAAGGGACGGTTCTTCCCGGCCGAACGTTGGTGGCATATGCTAAAAGAAGCCAACGTACCCATTGTGGTCAACTCCGACTGCCACCACCCGGACCTGACTGACCTCGGCCGTGCCGAAGCTCTGACCAAACTCAAGAAATTGTGTGAGGAATTAAATTGCTGTTCAAATTAAAGTTTGCTCATAAGTTTGATTGCGGGACGGCCAAGATAGGATGCCAGAGCCCCGAGTTTATTCTTTAACCTGACGTTGGGATTGGTAAGTTCGTTGAGGCGTTGCTTACGTATTATACGCCAGCAACGTTCTTTCTGCTCAGGCAGGTCTATACCATTTTTCTCCATCATGAGCAGAATATTGTAATGTGCGCTGAAACGGCGGTCTTCAGCTGCACGCAGCAATTCAGGCCCTTTCAAAGACATTGCCACGACGATACGGTCGGTGACATCGAGTACATCAAGCCGTGCCGGTGACCAGCGGTTAATGAAACTTCCGGGATTGTCACGATAACAATACACCGGACGGTCAATCACGCAGACCTTGTCTACCCTGAGAAATGCCTGATAAAAAAGGTCAAGATCCTCATAACGGCAGTTACGGAAACGGAGTTTATCCGCGCCATGTCCGAAGACCGAAGAGTTAAACAGCACACCCCAGGGATTGTTGAGTATCTTCTTCTGATAAAGCCCAATCTCTACAGCCTTCTCCGCAGAGAGTACCAGACCGGGAACTTTTTTAGGCAGCGGTTTATCCGGCAACTCCCGACAATATCCGCCAACCACGATGCTGACATCATATTTCGCGGCACTTTCCAGAAGCACCTCAAGAGAATCAGACGGCATGATATCGTCAGCGTCCATGAAAGCGATCCACTTGCCACGGGCAATATCTATTCCGGCATTTCGGGCGGCTGACACTCCACTGTTGGCCTGATTTATCAAGTGGAACCGGTTGTCGGTTTCGCAAAACCGGCGGCAAATTTCTTCCGAGTTGTCGGTCGAACCATCGTTGACAAGAATAGCCTCAAACAGGTCATGACTCTGGCTTCGGAGAGACTCCAGGGCCTCCCCCAGAAAATCACCCGCGTTCCACACCGGAACCACCACCGTAATCAAATCCTCTCTGCTCATAATAGATAATAGAAGGCCGTCTACATAATAAATGAAAACCACACTTCTATTACCATAACGCCAAATAATTTCATGCCGTATATGAACTGCGATATTCAATTCCTGATTATTTCAAGATGCCGGAGGAGATGGTGCCGGTGCTTCCGGGTCCGTTGTCCTGACGTATTTTCTTGCCGTAGGGGATTGAATAAGACATTTGGATAAGGAGCGAATGACCGTAATCCCGGCTGTAAGTGTCTGACACACGTGAGTAATTGTCATAATAGCTTTCCGTGTGACGGCTCCTTGTCGTTGTTCCGTTGAAGATATTGCTGCCCGTCACCGAGATATTGAACCCTTTGGCCGACCAACCGGCAGACAGCTCGTACCATCCGGGGGAATTGTCCACCTGATTCACCATCCACATCCTCCGCGACGGCGAACCGTAATAGGCCGAGAAGTAAAAGTTACCGAGATAGTAACTTGCCTGGATATTGGCTTGAAACCAATTACCGCTGAATGACCTGTCGCCTCCGATCCACAAATGATTGCCTTGTACGGCCCCCCACAGATTCAATGAGCCATCAAAAAGATTCAGGGAAGCCGAAGCTCCATAGTTTAATTTCGCATCATATCCGTCGCGTGTCAATGATCTGAGCATCATCTCGCGCCCGTCAATCTCCGCCGGTGTATAGATGTTGACAACAGGACGTGTCAGGTGAGTGTAACGGCCGAAAAAGCTCACAAACAGATTTTGCCGCGCTGACCATTGATAGTTCGCATCGACTGAATTATGCAGAAATGTCTTCATGGAGGGATTACCGGTTATGGCGTCGAGCAGATTGAGCCGCACGATGTTGGGGCTGCGCTGAGCAACGCCCACGGTCCAATTAGACATTTCGGCTGACATCTCCAACTTATTGCGTTGATTGAAATTGTAACCCAGCTGTATGAAATAAACAGGTCGCAAGTCATCATATTTTATATCATCATAGACATTGTGAGTATAATACAACCTGACATCAGGCATAAACCAGAATCCTCCGAACTGAAGATAACATGACGCCGCGATACCTGCAGAACCATACCATGAATGAACTCTCGCAACATCAGAACCGTCGTAGTTGATACGCGTGTCGCGGAATTCTCCGGTAAGACCGATATTCAGCGAATGTTGTCCCCACTTTTTCTGGCCGAATGCCGACAACGAACTTGACCACGCATCCTCACGTGCGAAATTGAGTATTCCGTCATCATCTAAACTATACAAATAGTCGTTTGAATGATGGGCATACCGCAGATTGGGAGTGATGCTCAGCGACATCGAACGGGGCAATGTAATCTGATACGACCCTCTCCAGTTGGCGGAATTTGAACGTTCTCCCGATACCGACCGTGACACCCCATCCTTATATATCTGTGGCGTATATGAATTCTCCTCACTCTGACGTGAATGTCCGCCGCTCCCTTGATAACCCACAGTATTTGATATCAACAGATTTTCGGTGGAGTAGACAGCCCGGAGCGTGGCATATTCTGAATTGGACGATGCCCGTGATTCATCTGTCTTCGCGCTCCATGTCAGGTCTTCCGAGCTGAACTTGTAGTTGGATGTTGTCTCTGACCGCGAGTGGTTGTTTTGCGTCCAATTGTAACCTGCCGCCACATCATAGGTCATCTTGCCATAAGTGAATTTGGAGTTCATGCCATAATTACCCATGCCTGTGCTGAACCGCTGGTCGGCCATGACTTTCGTATAGCCGCCATACTCATACTTGACCATTATGAAATTGACTACATGCCGGGCACCTTCGAAGCGTGGATCCTGCGGATTGTCATACACCTCCACCCTCTTGACATCCTGCGGACGTATGCCCGAGATTTCATTGGCATCAGCAGGGAGATAGTCGATGAAAGTCGCGATTCCGTCACCAGCCATCGTGGAAATTTCTCCATTCATCGGATTGACACGGACCGTCGGGATTGCCATGGCCCGCAGAAGGTCAGCGCCACCGTGGGCTGAATTTTTCTGACGTTTGCCGGGAACAAACACCGTCTTGTCCTGTTCAATCCTCGCAACATCAGTCTTGACTGTCACTCCCTTGAGCGCAACGGGTAACTGTCTCATGATTATGTTTCCCACATGGAAACCCTTGGTCCCGGTCAGTTTGGTGTGATAGCCGACGCTGCTTATTTTAAGGATCACGCCTTTGCTGTCGCACGGTATGGAAAAGCGGCCGTCATTGTCGGTAAACGCATATGTCAGCACAGTCGAATCCTTAGGAGACAGTACCATAACGGTGGCATAGGGAACACCTGCCGCATCTTCACCGACGGCACGTCCGGTATAACGGAACAGACCATGTTGCAACGCCTCGACATAAATTCCCTTGCGGCTTCCCGTCACAATGGCAGGAACAGAGCCGGTCACAGTCCTGACCGCTTCAAGAGGATTGTCAGTATCGACCGCTGCCGTGACACGATACGAGTCGAGTTCATCGTATATGAAACTCAGCCGGATATCCGGATGTTCACGCGAAATCCGTACCAACGCATCGGCAAGCGGAGTATTATGGAACGTATATTTGTATTTGTGGGCGGCAGCACTGAGACATACCGCGATACCCAAAATGGAAGCAAGAATTCTTCTCATGATTCAGTTTTTTACGAGTCCTTCTTTAAGATTAAGATGATTTATCAACGTGCGATGTCCTCTCCCGAAGCGGTTACTTCACATATACCGTATCATTTCTCACCGAGAGCGAAATCTGCTCGAAACCGTCAAGGCTTTCCAGAGTCTCGCTGACGGGTCTGGTCCGGTCCCAGACGAAGAACAGGCGAAGACCGCGCGGATTGTCGGAAAGCCAGCGCACTTCCATTCCGCTACCGGAAGTGATGGAGTCTAGTATATTCTCCAGAGATTCATTCGTGAACTCCACCGGTTCCAGTGCCGACATTTCCGATTCCGTCTGCCTGACCACGACAGTCCCGGTTGCATTCGCCGATGAATCTGTCGCTGTTCCGGCTGTGTTGACAATCTCTGTGGCGGTCCGCTCTCTCTTTCCGTTTACTGCCATCGATACGACAACTCCGGTCGCTATTGCCACAAGCGACGATGCGACCACAACAGTTATAACAGCTGCGCGACGCTGACGCAGAAATACACGCCATGCCGGTTCCCTTTGCTTTTGCTCGAAGCTGCGCCACTCCTTTTCTACATTCTCTACGCCATCGGGCAGTCCGGAGGCAAAATGGCCGCCAGCCATAGCTGACAGTGATTCATAAAGAGCGCGGGTCTCAGGATCTGCCAATATCGCATCTATCTCTTTGTCGGTATATTTACCGGGATTCTCAATGAGATCCAGTATCTTGTCAAAGTTGTCCATATCTGTCAGTATTTATTGTCGGTGATTATATTTCTGAATATCTCTGTGGCACGTCGCAGATGTTTATAGACGGCAGCCTCGCTGATTCCGAGCCTGCATGATATCTCCGCATATTTGAGTCCTTCGGCGAATCGTAACCTCACCACCTCAGACATCCGGGGAGTGAATTTTTCTCCGGCCTGCGACATTATTTCCGCGTAATCAGGTTGCCGGGCATCACAATCCTCCACCGATTCCATCTCAAGTGTATATAAGCCGGCTATGCGTTGACGTCTGTCCATATTCCGCAGGCTGTTCAATGATCTGTTACGAGTGGCCCGAAGCAAGTATGCGGTGTCAACCGTCGAAGCCTCTATTGATTCGAGAAGCGACGCGAAAACATCGTGTACTATGTCGCGTGCAATATCCGCATCGCGGACAGTTGCGGCAGCCACACGTAGCATCGCGTTGTAGTTTGCCTTGAATAGTCTCTCGACAATAATTCTATTTTCTGAATTGTTTGCCATACAACAAATATACACCTCCGCACCCTTTTTCCCAACCCCTGATTAAAAAAATTTCCCGCATTCCGAAGTCGTATACTTCGGAATGCGGGAAATTTTAATATCAGAGACAGGGTTCAGCCTGTAGGTTTGTCAGTCGTCGGTGTCCTGGGGTTCGCGGGGGAGGGTCAGGTGGAGAAGTAACCAGCCGAGGATACCGGCCAGAAGCGAAGCCACGAGGATACCGAGCTTGGCATCGTTGAGGAGCAGCGACATCGCGGCATCGCCCGTGCCAAATGACAGGTTAGCGATAAACAACGACACCGTGAATCCTATGCCACCAAGCACTGATACAGAAGCCAACCGCGCCCAGTTACCACCCTCAGGCATGGGTGCGAGCCGCATCTTGATGGTCAGCCACGAGAATGCGAATATGCCAAGGAACTTTCCAAGGACGAGGGCCATGATGATTGCCGGAGCGATACCGTGGAAGAGCTGCGAGAACTCCATGTCGCCGAAGAAGATTCCGGCATTGGCAAATGCGAACAGCGGCACGATGATGTAGTTGACAAGGGGGTGGAGCGTGTCTTCCATATCCTGAAGCGGCGAGATGACCTTGTCGGAGGCCGACTCAATCTCTTTCAGCCAGTTCATCTGGTCTTTGTCGAGAATGGTGCGCGAGTTGAGCGCCTCATCGTCATCGTGCGAGAAGTAACCGATATTCTTTCGGATGGTCTTGATGTAATTCTTGGGCGCGAACACCGGTTTGGCCGGAATGGTGAAGGCCACAATCACTCCTGCTATAGTGGGATGTATGCCCGCGTTGAGGAAGAAGAACCATACGAATGTTCCGAAGAAAGCGTAGAACATCTTCGACTGTATACCAAGATAACCGCCAGCCACGAGCACGATGATACATCCTGCGGCCCACAGCAGTAGGTTGAAATCTATCGATGAACTGTAGAATATGGCAATCACAAGGATACCGCCTATGTCATCGACCACGGCAAGAGTGGTAAGGAAAATCTTCAGGCCGACCGGCACACGCTTGCCAAGCATGGCCAGCACACCGAGAGAGAAGGCAATGTCGGTAGCCATCGGTATGGCCCAGCCATCGGCATAGTCTGTTCCTCCTGCCATCATGAAATAAAGCAGCACTGGAACGGCCATACCTCCGACAGCAGCTATGATCGGGAGCAATGCGTTGCGGAACGAGGAAAGTTCCCCGACAAGAACCTCGCGCTTTATCTCCAGACCTACCGAGAAAAAGAAGAGAGCCATGAGAGCATCGTTGATAAAGGCCATGATGCTCATAGGGTGCCCATGGTGGCTGAACAGATTGAAAGACCCGACCTGCAGAGCCAGTTCATGCGTCCAGAGAGAGTTGTAGAACTCCGTCAGGAACGGTACATTGACGACAATCAGCGCAAGCGCGGTGGCGAAAATCAGCACGTTGCCACCGTTGGCGTAGTTGCGCAGTGTCTTTTTTGCTGTATAGAATACTGACATGCTGAGGGTGCGGTTTTACGCGGGATTTGGGTTGTAACGGTTGTCGAGCAACGAGAAGAGCTGTTCGGAAGCAATCTTTGTCTTTACCTTGTCAATCCGGTCGGTCACAGTGCCGTCAGCATCGGTGACGAAAGTCGTGCGGACTATGCCCATGTAGGCGCGGCCGGCCATGACCTTGGGCTGCCATACTCCGGCTGTCTTGCACAGCACGAGGTCTGTGTCGGCCACGAGCGGGAAGGGAAGACAGTTCTTCTCGGTAAACTTGCGGTGGCTGGCGGCAGAGTCCTTGCTCACGCCAATCACCTGATAGCCCATGTCGAGAAATGTCTGATAGTTGTCGCGGAAACTCTGTGCTTCGAGCGTGCAACCCGAAGTGTTGTCTTTCGGATAGAAATAGATTATGAAACGCTTGCCGGGGTAGTCAGAAAGACGCACCTCGTGGCCTTCTGCGTCGAGACCAAGCAAATCGGGGAACTTCTCCCCTATCTCCATCAATTTTATACCTGTATCCATATTCATAGTTTAAGTGGTTAATATGAGTAGATTTTACCTGTTGTGTGATTCTTTAGTTTCTGTTGCCGGATATATATATCTGACCGGCATACAGAATGCGAGAGGAGGGATACCCCTCCTCTCTTTATACGTCCGGACAGGGCGGTTGGTTCGCCGCATGGTCCGTTTCCGGCCGAACAGACCGGGGTGTGATGTCAATCAAGTTTGAGGACAGCGAGGAATGCCTTCTGCGGCACCTCGACCGAGCCGATCTGCTTCATGCGTTTCTTGCCGGCCTTCTGCTTCTCAAGCAGCTTGCGTTTACGCGATATGTCACCGCCGTAACATTTGGCTGTCACATCCTTGCGGACCGCCTTGATGGTCTCGCGGGCGATAATCTTCGCACCGATGGCCGCCTGGATGGCTATATCGAACTGCTGGCGCGGAATCAGCTCCTTCAGCTTCTCGCACATTCGGCGTCCGAACTTCACTGAGTTGGCCTCGTGTGTCAGTGTCGAGAGGGCATCGACACTCTCTCCGTTGAGCAGGATGTCGAGTTTGACGAGCTTTGACTCGCGGAAATCATGGATATGATAGTCGAAGCTGGCGTAACCTTTCGAGATACTTTTCAGCTTGTCGTAGAAGTCTATCACAATCTCGCCGAGGGGCATATCGAAAGTCAGCTCCATACGGTTGCCCGATATGTACTCCTGCTTGATAAGCTCGCCACGCTTGCCGAGACAGAGAGTCATGATCGGCCCGATGTAGTCAGCCTGAGTGATTATTGTAGCCCGAATATAGGGTTCCTCGATAAAGTCAATGGCCGACGGCTCCGGAAGTCCCGAAGGGTTGTGGACCTCAGTCTTGTTGCCTTTTTTATCAGTAACGAGATATGAAACGTTGGGCACCGTTGTGATAACATCCATGTCGAACTCGCGGCCAAGACGCTCCTGCACAATCTCCATGTGGAGCAGGCCGAGGAAACCGCAGCGGAAACCGAAGCCGAGAGCGGCTGACGACTCCGGCTGGAATGTCAGCGACGCATCGTTGAGCTGAAGTTTTTCGAGAGATGCACGGAGGTTCTCGAAATCCTCGGTCTCGATTGGATAGACACCGGCAAAGACCATCGGCTTGACCTCCTGGAAGCCCTCGATGGCATTCTCGCAGGGGCGGTTCACGTGGGTTATGGTATCGCCGACGCGCACCTCCTTCGAGGTCTTGATACCGGAAATGATGTAGCCCACATTTCCGGCCGAAAGTTCCTTACGCGGCGACATCTCCAGTTTGAGCACACCGACCTCGTCGGCATGGTATTCCTTGCCGGTCGAGACAAACTTCACGAAGTCATCTTTCTTGATTGTGCCGTTGACAATCTTGTAGTATGCTATGATTCCACGGAAAGGGTTGAACACCGAGTCGAAGATAAGAGCCTGGAGCGGAGCGTCGGGGTCTCCCTTGGGAGCGGGAACGCGTTCCACGATAGCGCGGAGCACATCATCGACACCCATACCGGTCTTGCCAGATGCACGGATTACTTCCGAGGGGTCGCAGCCGAGCAGGTCCACAATCTGGTCCTCGACCTCCTCGGGTTTGGCGCTGTCGAGGTCACACTTGTTGATAACCGGAATAATCTCCAGGTCATTGTCAATGGCCATGTAAAGATTCGAGATGGTCTGCGCCTGGATACCCTGCGATGCGTCCACAATAAGGAGTGCGCCCTCGCAGGCGGCGATTGAACGCGACACCTCATAAGAGAAGTCCACGTGTCCCGGGGTATCAATCAGGTTGAGGGTATATTTCTCGCCGTCGAGTTCGTAGTCCATCTGTATGGCGTGGCTCTTGATCGTGATGCCACGCTCACGCTCAAGGTCCATGTCGTCGAGCACCTGCGCCTCCATGTCCTTGCCGACTACCGTACCGGTACGTTCCAGAAGTCTGTCGGCCAATGTAGACTTACCATGGTCGATATGCGCTATGATGCAGAAATTTCGGATATTTTTCATCAAACAAATATTTGTCGTCAATCAGACTGCAAATTTACAAAAAAATCCGCACATCACCACACCCTTACTTGATAAAGGCACAAGAAAGACATCTGACAGGCAAGAAGTGAAAAAAGACTGTGCAGCCGGTTAAGGGGCTGCACAGTCATGTTATTTCATATTGGATGTCGGGGACGGATTATTTGCCGCAGTCCATGGGACAGCGGGGCTTGATCTGCTTGAAGAAGTCGTTGCCCTTGTTGTCTACGAGGATGAATGCGGGGAAGTTCTCGACCTCGATTTTCCAGATTGCCTCCATGCCGAGTTCGGGATACTCAAGAAGCTCTACGTTCTTGATTGAGTTCTTGGCAAGGATAGCCGCCGGACCACCGATTGAGCCGAGGTAGAAGCCGCCATGCTTGTGGCACGCGTCTGTGACCTGCTGCGAGCGGTTACCCTTGGCAATCATCACCATCGAACCGCCTGCTGCCTGGAACTGGTCTACATAAGAGTCCATACGTCCCGCTGTTGTCGGGCCGAACGAACCTGAGGGCATGCCGTCCGGTTTCTTGGCCGGGCCCGCATAGTAGATGGGGTGATCCTTGAGATACTGGGGCATCTCCTCTCCGGCATCGAGACGTTCCTTGATCTTGGCGTGTGCGATGTCGCGGCCCACGATGATGGTACCGTTGAGCGAGAGACGTGTGGAGACAGGATACTTGTCGAGCTGTTCGAGAATCTCCTTCATCGGACGGTTGAGGTCAATCTTCACAACCTCACCCTCGCCGGCATTGCGGAGCTCTACGGGGATAAGCTCACCGGGGAACTCATCGAGCTTCTCGATCCAGAGACCGTCGCGGTTGATCTTGGCCTTCACGTTACGGTCGGCAGAACAGCTCACACCCATTCCTACGGGGCAGGAAGCACCGTGGCGGGGCATACGGATCACGCGGATGTCGTGAGCGAAATACTTGCCGCCGAACTGAGCGCCGAGTCCGAGGCACTGGGCAGCCTCAAGAAGTTCCTTCTCAAGCTCCACGTCGCGGAACGCGTGGCCATACTCATTACCCTCGGTGGGAAGATTGTCATAATATTTTACAGAAGCCTTCTTCACTGCGGCGAGGTTAGCCTCGGCAGAAGTACCGCCGATCACGAAAGCGATGTGATAGGGAGGACATGCGGCTGTACCCAGAGTCTTCATCTTCTCGATGAGGAAGGGAACGAGAGTCTTCTTGTTGAGGATTGCCTTTGTCTCCTGATAGAGATAAGTCTTGTTGGCCGAGCCACCACCCTTGGCCACGAAGAGGAACTTGTACTCGTCGCCCTCGGTGGCATGGATCTCGATCTGAGCCGGAAGATTGCAGCCTGTGTTCACCTCGTCGTACATGTTGAGCGGAGCGTTCTGCGAATAGCGCAGGTTATTCTCGGTGTATGTCTTGTACACACCGTGAGAGATTTTCTCCTCGTCATCGCAGCCGGTCCATACCTGCTGACCCTTGTAAGCGGCACAGATTGATGTACCCGTGTCCTGACAGAAAGGAAGCACACCCTTGGCGGCCACCTCGGCGTTACGGAGCATGGTGAGAGCGACATACTTGTCGTTTTCAGAAGCCTCGGGGTCGTTGAGAATCTTGGCGACCATCTCGTTGTGCTCACGGCGAAGCATGAACGAGCAGTTGTGCGATGCGACATTGGCGATGACAGTCAGAGCCTCGGGATCAACCACGAGCATCTCGTGGCCGTTCCAGTTCTCGACCTTCACATAGTCTTTGGTAATGAGCTGATACTCGGTGGTATCAGGTCCCAGCGGGAACATTTCCTGGTAGTGAAAAGGTTTTGTAGCCATTTTTGATTATAAAAATTTTTAATTTTGAGCTATAATGGATGCGAGGAGGGAGTGCGGTGCAAATTTAATTAAAAATCGGCACACTGCAAAAATAATTAAGGGGCTGATAATACTAAAAGTTGCATATCTCGCCAAAAATTTATATTTTTGCGGTCGCTTATTCCACCTACGCTATTACACGTAACAGGATACACGACATAAGACACTCATGACATGGTTTGTGATGCGCGACCTCACACGCGCCAACGCGACACGTCCGGCATGGAAAGAACTGACCGATGCCGGGTTCAGGGTTTTCACGCCACTGGTGTGGAAAGTGCGCATGAAAGGGTCACGCAAAGAGAGATATAAGACACCCGCCATCCACGACTTGCTGTTTGTGGAGTCAAGCCGCGAGCTACTCGACCCCGAGGTTGCCCGCCGTGCCACGCTCCAGTACAGATTTGTCCGCGGCGGGGCGTTCGGCGAGGCGATGACCGTCGGTGACAAAGAGATGGAGCGGTTCATCAAGGGCACTTCATCGACCGACGACCCGAAATATTTCCTACCCTCCGAGCTTACATCATCAATGATCGGCAAAGAGGTGAGGATAGTCGGCGGCCCGCTCGACGGTTTCTCCGGCCATCTGCTCTCGGTGAGGGGCTCCCGCAAACGACGCCTGCTGGTGGAGTTGCCGGGAATGCTGACATCGGCCGTGGAAGTGTCGCCCGACTATGTGCAGTTCGTATAGCGCGGAACAAGATTGATGCAGAACAGAATATAACCCCTGCAATAACAAAGAAACTTAAAGCAGCCACATATATAAACAACTGATGAAACTTAATAAATTCTACCTTGCGGGAGCAGCGGCTGCCGCTATTATGGTATCTTCCTGCTCGTCGAGCAAGGAAATCTCGTACTTCCAGGACCTGACTCCGGGACAGGAATCTGTCATCACCAACCCCAGCCCCATCAAGCTGCAGCCCAACGACAAGGTGTCGATTGTGGTCAGCACGACCGATGCACGTCTCAACTCTCTGTTCAATCTTCCGGTGGCACGCAACAACATCGGTCAAAGCTCATCGGCAAGCGGACAGATAACCTCATCGGGCGGTGAGAATGTCGCACCCTACACCATTGACCGCCAGGGAGACATCAATTTCCCGGTTCTCGGCAAACTCCATGTGGCAGGCATGACACGCGAGGAACTTGGCGAATATATCCGCCGTGAGCTGATAAGCCGTGACCTCGCCAAGAATCCTATCGTGACAGTAGACTTCCTCAACCTCTCGGTTACAGTGATGGGAGAGGTCGGACATCCGGGACGATTCGCCATTGACCGCGAGGACTACACCATTCTCGACGCTCTCAGCGCAGCCGGAGACCTTACCATCTACGGCAAGCGAAACAACATCCGTGTGCTCCGCGAAGAGAACGGCGTGCAGCGCGTATATGGAGTAGACCTCAACTCCGGCCGTTCGCTCACACAATCGCCAGTGTACTACCTCCAGCAGAACGACGTTATATATGTGGAGCCGAACGCCACAAAGGCCCGTCAGTCAACACCCAACGGCAACAATGTGCTGACACCCACATTCTGGATATCAATCGCATCGTTCGCTGCAACAGCCACTATGCTCATTGTCAATCTCACCGATAAATAAAATGGCAACACCTACAGAAATCAAGCCGAAATCAACATCCACCCAGACCACATCCAAATCAGGACTCCGCATTCAGGAATTCCTGTTCATCTGTCTGGAACACTGGTGGTGGTTTGTAATCTCTATAGTCGTGTGCATGGCATGCGCATTCGTCTATCTGAAGAAGACGGCTCCCACCTATGAGAAATCGGCCTCAATACTTATCAAGACAGACTCACAGGGACGCACAATCTCAACAAGCGCCTCGATGTTTGAGGATCTGGGCATCTCAGCCGGAAACTCATCAACCATCGATGAAGTACAGGTCATCAAGTCGCCCGACCTCATGCGCGAGGTAGTGCGCCGTCTGAACCTCAACATGTCTTACACAACCGAAGGCAAGTTCCGCACAATCAATCTTTACGGAAGTCAGCTCCCCATCGAGGTGACAATGCCCGACATGGCAGAGGAAGATTACGCATCGTTCCACATCAAACTTGAGCGCAACGGAGATTTCACCATCTCTGACATGAATCTGCGTGGCCAGGAATTGAACCGCGCTCCCATCAAAGGACGCATCGGCACACCCCTCAAGACTCCTCTTGGAACCATATCGGTGACTCCCGCCAAGAACTTCAACGGCGACGAGGCATTCGAGATGACGGTCAGCCACAATTCTGTAAAGGGCACAGCCGCCGGACTCAACGGAGCACTCAAGGTAGACACCGACGACAAGTCGTGGAATATGGTCAACATGAGCATAACCGACTGGTCTCCCGAACGTGCGGAGGATGTTCTCGGACAGCTCATCGCCTCATACAACGACCGCTGGATGCGCGACAAGCGCACACTTGCCGACAATTCAAGCAAGTTCATCGACGAGCGTGTGCAGTTGCTCCAGAACGAGCTCGGCTCCGTAGACAGTGACATATCGAACTTCAAGAGCACAAACCTTGTGCCCGACGTCGATGCCGCCGCATCGCTCTACATGAGCCAGGCCACCCAGGCATCGATGGCTCTGAAGAACCTGCGCAATCAGGAATATATGGCAAAGTATATCCGCAACTATCTGCGCAACACGGAGAATGTCAACAAACTTCTCCCCGCGAGCACAGGTCTGTCAAGCACCGCCATATCAAGCCAGATCGCACAGTACAATACGAAGATTCTCGAACGCAACAGCCTCGTGTCGCAGAGTAGCGCGACCAACCCGCTTGTAACAGAGATGGACCATGCCCTCGCCGCAATGCGTGGGGCTATCCTCGCCTCAATCGACAATGAGATTGAATCTCTCGGCGAACAGATCCGCAGCCAGGAGGGCTTCTCCGGATCGGCTACATCGAAAATCGCGTCGAACCCGAAACAAGCCAAGTATCTTCTCAGCGTGGAGCGCCAGCAGAAGGTCAAGGAATCTCTTTACCTCTACCTGCTCCAGAAACGCGAGGAGAATCAGCTCAACCAGGCATTCACTTCCTACAACACCCGTATCGTACGCGAGCCGGACGGTTCCAACGCGCCCATCGCTCCCGACAACGCAGGCACTATGCTGATTGCGTTCCTGATTGGACTCGCTGCTCCCGCCCTCCTGCTCTTCCAGCGTGAGATGAGCGTGCATGTGGTGCGCGGACGCAAGGATATCAAAGATATGAAGATTCCGTTGGCCGGTGAGCTTCCCCTCCACAGCAAGAAGCAGAAACTCCCTCGCATCAACCCCGCCAACAAGGATCCCAAGGCGGTTGTAGCCGTCAAGGAGAACTGCCGTAACTCAATCAACGAAGCGTTCCGTGTGCTCCGTACCAACCTTGAGTTCATGTTCGGCAACGACGCTACTTCAAGGGTTGTGATGCTGACTTCAGCCAACCCGGGCAGCGGTAAGACATTCGTCACCTACAACCTCGCCAAGAGTTTCGCCATCAAGGGCAAGAAGGTTATTATCCTTGACCTTGACTTGCGCAAGGCATCAATAAGCAAGTATGTTGAGAATACCGACAAGGGTATCTCCGACTACCTTGCCAACCGTCTGAACGACATCACCTCGATTATAAATCATGTTCCGGAATGTCCGAACCTGTCGCTCATCCCGGTGGGAACAATTCCCCCGAACCCCACGGAGTTGCTCTTCAATGAGCGTCTTCACGCTCTGATCGAGGACCTGAAAGTACACTACGATTATGTGTTCATAGACTGTCCGCCGGTTGAAGTTGTCGCCGACTCGACAATCATCAGCAAGTTCGCCGACTACACATTGTTCGTGATCCGCGCCGGAGTGCTTGACCTCTCCATGATTCCGGTAATCGACGGCATGTACGAGAAGGGTGCATATCCCAACATGTCGCTCGTCCTCAACGGAACTGTCAACCCGCGCAATCCATACGCACGCCGTTACGGCAACCCCTACAGCTACGGTTACGGCTATGGCACAGGTTACACATACTCAGGAGAAGAATAATAACCAGAACCAATAACAGAAGCCCTGAGCGTCACCAGACCATGACTGACGCCCGGGGCTTTATCACAAATTAACGTCTATTCAACAAATCGCCATGAAAGGAATTGTTCTCGCCG
Source organism: uncultured Muribaculaceae bacterium (assembly GCA_910578385.1). GTDB lineage: Bacteria > Bacteroidota > Bacteroidia > Bacteroidales > Muribaculaceae > Lepagella. The sequence continues at coordinate 26,294 of CAJTQV010000017.1, forward strand.
GTGGATCAGGCACCAGGCTCTACCCCATCACAAAGGGTGTAAGCAAGCAGTTGCTTCCGATTTATGATAAACCGATGGTTTACTATCCCATCTCTGTTCTCATGATGGCAGGCATACGTGAGATTCTCGTCATCTCCACACCCTACGACCTGCCCGGATTCAAGCGTCTGCTCGGTGACGGGTCCGATTACGGCATCCGTATCGAGTATGCCGAACAACCCTCTCCCGACGGACTGGCACAGGCTTTCATCATAGGCCGCGAGTTCATCGGCAATGATTCCGCTTGTCTCGTTCTCGGTGACAACATATTCCACGGAGCCGGTCTGACAGGCATACTCAAGGAGGCTGTAAAAGATGCCGAGGAGAACAACAAGGCTACCGTGTTCGGCTACTGGGTAGACGATCCGGAACGCTACGGTGTCGCTGATTTCGACGCAAACGGCAACTGCCTCTCAATCGAGGAGAAGCCCGCCAACCCGAAATCGAACTACGCAGTTGTGGGCCTCTACTTCTACCCCAACAAGGTGGTTGACGTAGCCGCCAACATCAAGCCATCCGCACGCGGCGAACTTGAAATCACGACAGTCAACCAGGCATTCCTCAACGACGGCGAATTAAAAGTGCGTGTTCTTCCCCGGGGCTTCGCATGGCTCGACACCGGCACACACGACTCCCTGGCCGAGGCTTCAATCTATGTCGAGGTGCTTGAAAAGCGGCAGGGACTCAAGATTGCCTGCCTCGAAGGAATCGCCTACCGTCACGGATGGATAGACCGCGAGCGCATGGAAGCCCTCGCACAGCCTATGCTGAAGAACAGCTATGGCCAATATCTGCTTAAAGTCATAAAAGAACTTGACAGACCCCATTATGAAAATAATAAAGACTGACATTGAAGGCCCGATCATCCTCGAACCGAGAGTTTTCGAGGATGCGCGTGGCTATTTCTTCGAAAGCTATTCAAAAAAAGTGTTCGACGCAGAGGTCATGCCCATTGACTTCGTGCAGGACAACGAATCATGCTCCACACGCGGAGTGCTGCGTGGGCTCCACTTCCAGCGTCCTCCGTTCACTCAGGCCAAACTCGTACGCTGCGTGCGCGGTCGTGTGCTCGACGTTGCAGTTGATATCCGCAAAGGCAGTCCTACATACGGGCAGCATGTTGCAGTCGAGCTGACCGAGGATAATCACCGTCAGATTTTCATTCCCCACGGCTTCGCCCATGGTTTCGCGGTGCTGAGCGACACGGCAGTGTTCCAGTACAAGTGCGACAACTACTACGCGCCAGAATCTGACGGGGGCATCTCTATTCAGGATGAGTCTTTGGGCATCGACTGGCAAATTGACCCCTCAAACGCCATCCTGTCTCCCAAAGACCTCACACACCCTCTTCTTAAAGATTTCGACTCACCGTTTGAATACAAAAGCTGACCATATAGCCACCGCGCTTACCGTGGCCGGAATTGCTCTGCTCTGCATCAATCCCGGCATTACACAGGGGGAGGATAACAAGAACCTCCTCCTGTGCGCGGCTATGTGTCTCTCTCCGGCAGTACTTCTCCTCAAAGGCACGCGTGTGATTATTCCTCGTGTGGATCTGCCGTTGCTGGCAGTCTGCGTGCTGTCGGTCATATGCCCACCGTTGTTTCACCCCGAAAGTGTGAGGTGGATCACGGTATTGTTCACTTGTGCATATTGCGTGTACTTCATGATGCTGGCACGGGTGCTACGCATATCATCGTTCACGCCCCATCTCCTTGTGCGTACTATACGCTGGATTATTTACGCCTTTGCCGCCGTGCTTGTCATACAGCAATTCTGCGTGCTGACCGGTTTGCCGGTATTCATGTCGGCGATGGTCTATCCCGGGTACCCATGGAAGCTGAACTCACTTACAGCCGAACCGTCGCACACCACCGTGACCCTCTGCATGGCGATGTTCACGTTCACACAGACCTGCCGTGCAATCCATCCCGGCGAAAGCCTCTGGAACAATATCCGCAAAAATCCGATGACATGGCTCTGCTGGGTGTATACAACTTTCATAACCTACAACGCCTCGGCGTTCATCCTGGCCCCCCTCGCATTCATTCCCTATATCACAAAACGGAACATCACAATTTGGGTTGCCGCTGCCGCCATTGTCCTCGCAGCCGTTCATCTGACCCCTCTCAGAAATTACTGGCAGTTACAAAGGATAATGTGGACCGCAGAAGCCCTCGTGACCTTCGATGAACAGGCCATAATAGATGCTGACGACAGTGCGGCGATGCGCATCGTGCCGTCAATCTACGGAATCAAGGCTCTCGCTCATTCCTCAGCCCTGGAATTGGCTGTCGGACATGGTACCGATGCTGACCAGCGAAAACTTCCACCCAGGCCCTGCGATGAGAAACAACGCGGTTTCGCCGGGGTGTTCTGCATGGCCTACAACTACGGAATTCCCTGCGCCTTGGCATTCTGGGCAGCCATAGGAATGGCAACCCTCACCCGACGCAGATGGACATCGATAATAACCTTTTTGTTTGCCCTCCAGCTGTCGGCCGACTACAACATGCAGCTTGTCTGGATGATCATGGCTTTCGGCATGATGTTCAAGTACAGCGTCTGCGGCAGTCACAGACTCCTCGATACTATCCGGTTTAATCACAACACACATCAAACCTTAATCTGAATTATGGCCAAGATACACAGTGGGAAAAAAAGAGTGGCAGTCATCGGCTCACAGGGTGTTCCGCCCCAATATGGTGGATTCGAAACTCTCGTAGACAATATTATCGGTCATCGCAACAGGAAAGAGGTGGAATACACAATCTTCTGTAGCAAGCCCGACATGAAGACTGACCTGAGTACGTACAAAGGTTGCGCCCTGCGATATGTAGATCTTCATGCCCATGGAATGTCGAGCATAGCATATGACATACTGTCGATGTTACGTGCTGCAAGAGGTTATGACACCATACTTGTACTCGGTGTCTCGGGATGCGTGTTCCTGCCGATGCTGCGCCTGATTTCGGGAGCGAAGATTATTGTTAATATAGACGGTCTGGAACACAAGCGCGACAAATGGCGACCCATGGCAAAACGCTTCCTGAAATTCTCGCTCGACACCTGTATACGCTGGGCGCACGAGATAGTCTCGGACAACAAGGGAATCCAGGATTTCGTCCGCGCTCAGTATGGGCGCGAAGCCCATTTCATAGCCTACGGCGGCGACCACGCGCTCCGCAAAGTCAATTCCACGCGGCAACAGGCCATACTCGACTTCTATGGCGTGCGGAGCGGTGAATATGACCTTAGCATATGCCGCATAGAACCGGAGAACAACTGTCACATCACACTTGAGGTCTATGCCGCCAACGGACGGGACATGATGATTATCGGCAACTGGAACCACAGTGACTATTCACGTGAGCTGTACACCCGTTACAAACGGTACGGAAACCTGAAACTGATCCGCCCTGTCTATGACCTCGACATACTCTACGCGTTGCGCAACCATGCCCGCTGCTACGTGCATGGCCACCGTGCGGGCGGCACGAATCCCTCGCTCGTGGAGGCGATGTTCTTCGGCAAGCCCATTTTAGCTTTTGATGTCATCTATAACCGGGAGACCACAAACAACCATGCATATTACTATACCGACGCTGCAAGTCTGACGGAACTCGCGGCGCGTGCTGACCTCGACGGGAAAGCGACAACCGAGCAGGCACACGCCGAATACGTATGGCAACGGATAGCACGCCAATATGAAGAGATTTACTGACATCTCCTCATAGCGGCTGTTGACACACTGCTGCAAGACAGGGGCGGAAATTGGGGTTGGTGATTCGTTATTTTTTTTGTAAATTTGTTTTCTTAAACGTATGAGTGTCCCGACATCAGTGGCAATGTGCCGCCGATGTCCGGCACAGTTGTGTTGCAGGTATGAGCCAAATATCTGTGACATTGCATTTTGCGTATAACATTACTTTCAGGAGTGACTATGAAATTAAAAAGACTGATATACCTGCTGCTTTGCGCGGTAGTCGCCATCGCCGCGTTTGACGCGGCAGATGCCAATGCGGCTGCAAAAAAAACTAAGGCCTCGACCTCACAATCTTCCAAGAAAAAGTCGTCGTCGAAGTCAAAAAAATCCAGTTCCTCATCTAAATCAAAGAAGGGAACATCTACTAAAAAATCTTCTTCAAAATCAAAGAAGTCATCGCGCTCGAAAAGCAAAAAATCGTCGTCGGCCAAGAAACGCAAAAGCCGTAACGTGGCCAAGACAACATACAAGGCTCCACCGAAGGAACAGCCCATGAACGACTCGCTCACGCTGCTCGTGAACAGCCGGCTCATCGAGAGCATTCCTGCACATCTCAATCCCGGAGGACTCCGCGTGAACAGCGTCAAGCCTAACCGCACGAACAAGACTGCGGCTGTCGGACTGAACGAGAATTTCACATACATGCCAGTAACCAAGGGACTGATCGACTCGCTCGCCACAGCTGTCAGACACGCACTCCCGGACTCACTCTCGGACTACCGCGTGAACCTCAATGTAGGCAACCGCTCGCTGGCGTACTACATTACCAAAGTTGACCTGCTGCCGGAGAAATACCGCCGCAACCCAGGTTTTGTCGAGGAGGTGCATCCGCTTGTCACAGCCACCAAGGGCATGGACAACGATATAATAGCCCTCTGGCACTCACATGGCCGTTACTACAAGAGCGGAGCATGGCAGTGGCAGCGTCCGGTTCTGTTCGGCACGGTCGAGGATATGTTCCCCATGAGTTATATCCTTCCATATGTCGTACCTATGCTTGAGAACGCCGGTGCATATGTCATGCTTCCCCGCGAACGCGACACCAACCGTCACGAGGTGATTGTCGACAATGACACCAACGACGAAGGACAGATATATTCACAGCCCTTCTACAAGGAAGTGAGCGCGGCGGCCAAATGGCAGACCGGCGAGCTGGAAGGCTTCATCTACGACCTGCCTGACTTCCGCGACACCGAGAATCCGTTCGAGAACGGCACCTACCGCCAGACCACGACCCAGAAAGGGGGCACACCCTCTATCGCGGCATGGTACGCCGATATACCTGAAGATGGTGAATATGCCGTTTATGTCAGCTACAAGACTCTTCCGAACTCCACCGCCGATGCCCGATACACGGTAAACTACTCAGGCGGCTCGAAAGAGTTCAAGGTAAACCAGCAGATGGGAGGCGGTACCTGGATCTACCTCGGCACCTTCCCGCTCGAAAGCGGCTACAGCGACACGGAACCTGTGGTGACTCTCACCAACCTGACCGACGGACAAGCCGGAACAATCGTTACAGCCGATGCTGTGAAAATCGGCGGCGGCATGGGCAACATTGCCCGCAGTCCCCGACGCAGCGACATAAACTACGACCCCTCGACCCCTGACAACAGCCAGCTCGCACAGAACAACACCTCCGATGATGACGAAGAGGGTGACGAGAGTGACGAAGAGGATGAGACAACCGACGAGACCGTTGACGAGAGCAGCGACGACATAGCCGACACCGCCGAGCAGACAGCTGAACAGACTCCAAAGACAGCAACCGACAGCAAGGCCAAAGGTCCCGCGCCGACATTCCGCACATCAGGCATGCCTCGCTATCTGGAAGGAGCACGCTACTGGCTCCACTGGGCCGGATTCCCGGAATATGTCTATTCACCCTATCATGGTGCCGACGATTATAAGGATGACTATACAAGCCGTGGACATTGGGTGAATTACCTTGCCGGTGGCTCACGCGTGCTTCCCGGCCGTGAGGGTCTCAACATTCCGGTTGACGCAGCTTTCGCTCTCCATACCGATGCCGGAAAGAAAGACAATGACTCTTTCGTCGGTACACTCGGAATCTACTTCACACAGAACGGTGACTCCTACAAGGATGGCACTCCGCGAATAAACTCCCGTATGCTCACCGACATGGTGATGCAGCAGATCACCAACGATATACGTCGCGAGCATGAACCGGAGTGGACGCGCCGCTCAATGTGGGACAAGTCGTATGTCGAGGCACGCGTGCCGGAGGTGCCGACTACGCTCATCGAGCTTATGAGCCACCAGAACTATGCCGACATGATCTATGGACTCGACCCCAACTTCCGCTTCACCGTGAGCCGCGCAATCTACAAAGGTCTCGCACGCTTCATGGCCAAGCGCAAGGGTCGCGAGGTGGTGATACAGCCTCTGCCGGTAAACGACTTCATGATCAAGCGCACCAAGGATGACCACTACCGGCTGAGCTGGAAACCGACTCCCGACAAACTGGAACCGACTGCTATGCCCGACCGCTATATCATAATGGAACGCTCGGGCGATGACCTCGGTTTCCATAAGATCGGAGAGACCAAGTCAACCCATTTCGACATCAAGGTCACCGACCACGACATACACAGCTTCTATGTGATAGCAGCCAACGAGGGTGGTACAGCCTTCCCGTCGGAGACACTCGCTCTTCGCGAAGGTCAGAACAACAGCAAGCCTGTTCTTATCGTGAACGGCTTCACACGCATCAGCGCACCGGCTCACTACTCTTCGGGAGGCACCGCCGGATTTGATTCGGAATCTGATTTCGGGGTGCCCTACATAAAGGACATCGCGTTCACCGGCCATCAGACAGAGTTCCGCCGCTCGGCCGGAAACAGCTTCGGAGCCAGCGGACAGAGCTACGTGACCCAGATTATTGCCGGAAACACTTTCGACTACCCGGCAGTGCATGGAGCCGCACTCTCGGCCAACGGTCTGGGATTCGTTTCATGCTCGGCATCGGCCGTTGAAAACGGAGAGGTCAAGCTGACAGACTACAAGACAGTGGACCTGATACTCGGCAAGCAGAAGAGCGGCGTGATTGGCAAGGGTCATGACGGAGTACATTACCGTGCATTCCCCGAGAAGCTGAGAAAAGCCGTCGCCCAGTTCGTTGACAAGGGAGGTGACCTGATTGTGAGCGGCGAATATGTCATATCCGACCTGCTCGACTCGCGCTCCTCGGTTGCCGACCGCGAATTTGCCGCAGAATATCTCGGTGCGGAAAGTGCCGAGAGCGATGACCGCAAGTCCGGACGACTTCGCGACAGCCGCAGCGGAAAGCAGCTTAAATATTCCTCGACGCTCAACGCCCGCAATTACATCGTGGAGAAACCTGACGTGATCATCCCCGACGCATCGGCACGCACAACCGAGATTCTGACATTTGCCGATTCAGGCAAGCGTGCCGGTCAGATTGTTGACCACGGCAAGGGACAGGTGGCAGTCATGACCATACCAATCGAGGCCATGACCGAACCGGCCGAACGCACCACTCTGCTGCGTGAGATTCTCGACAAGCTGAAGGACTGACTCTCCAAAGCCCGGAGAAATGCCGGGCGAACCTCTCTCAGAAAGCAATAACAACGACTAAAGCCTGAAACATGGACATCATACGATTCACCAACATAAATGCTCTGCGCGAGGCCATATTCCGCGCCCCGCTTGAGCAGTTCGTGCTCATAAAACTCGATGACCGGGAACTTGAGCTTGACCCGCACTGCGTGCAGCGACTCACGGAGCTTGCCTCTGACGTTGACTCCACGCTGACATACTGCTATTTCCGCGACCGACTGCCTGACGGCACGGTCATGGATCACCCGGTCATAGACTATCAGCCCGGATCTGTGCGCGATGACTTCGACTTCGGTCCGCTCGTGCTGCTGAATGCTGCCGACGTGCTCGCCGCCTCGGAAGACATGAACGAGGAGTCAGCCCTGCTCGACGGAGGCTGGTACGCGCTCCGTCTGCGTGTGACAATGGGCAAGATGATTGCCATGATTCCGGAATATCTCTATACGGCCACGAAAGTAGACCTGCGTGCCAGCGGCAAGAAACAGCACGACTACGTTGACCCGCGCAACCGTGACTACCAGCGTCAGATGGAGGAGACACTCACCCAGCATCTCCGCGAGATTGACGCTGCGGTCGATACCTCGAAACGTGAGGAGGTTGACTACGACTCGGAAGATTTCCCGGTCGAGGCATCTGTCATAATACCTGTGCGCAACCGCGTGCGCACCATCGGCCAGGCGGTTGACTCGGCATTGCGCCAGAAGACCTCTTTCCCGATGAACGTCATTGTGGTTGACAACGAATCAACCGACGGCACACGCGAGCTGCTTGAGGCTATCGATGACCCGAGACTGGTAGTGATAAAGGTATCGGCCGAGGAACGTCTCGGCATAGGAGGCTGCTGGAACCGGGCCATTCTCGACCCGCAGTGCGGACGCTTCGCGATTCAGCTCGACTCCGACGACCTGTACAACTCTCCCGACGTTGTGGCTGCAATCGTGGAGAAATTCCGATCGGCCAACTACGCCATGGTCATCGGCAGCTATACGCTTGTCAACTCCGAGTGCGAGACCATACCACCCGGTCTTATCAGCCATGATGAATGGACCGACGAGAACGGGCCCAACAATGCACTGCGCATAAACGGACTCGGTGCACCGCGTGCGTTCTTCACTCCTGTGGCACGACGCTTCCTCTTCCCCAATGTCAGCTATGGTGAGGACTATGCGATGGCTCTCCGCATAACCCGCGACTACGCATTGGGACGCATCTTCACGCCACTGTACCTCTGCCGCCGATGGGAGGGAAATTCCGATGCCGCCCTCTCGCAGGAGAAAATCAACGCCAACAACATCTACAAGGATTGCGTGCGCTCATTCGAGCTGATGGCACGCGTTCGCCAGAACTACGATGCTGCCGGCGGCAACCGTGGAGGCTGGTTCTTCCCGGGCGCATCGTTGGGTCCGTGGAGTTTTCTTGACGGTGGGCGTCAGGATGACGACATCGACTTTGACGACGATTTCGATGATGACGACGACGATGACGAATTTGATGATTGAAACATGCAGCCGACCCTACTGACCCAGGAACATATCAACACCATGATCGAGCAGCAGCTCGACCGGTGGCCCGAGGCTCATGACAATTTCTTCCGCCTGCGCGACAGCGACCGGCGCACTCTCGTGTGGGGAGACCTCCGTGGAGCGGCACAGCACAATCCGGCACGCATACGCTCAACCGGAGCTGCGGTTGACAGCAGGTCAATCGCGGCACGCCCATGTTTTCTGTGCCGTTCGAACCGTCCCGCTGAACAGACTTCTCCGGAATGGCTGGAGGGTTGGGAACTTCTTGTGAACCCCTACCCCATTCTGCCGGTACACTTCACCATCGTCTCCACCACCCATCGGCCTCAGGACAGGATACCGCTCGAAATGGCGGCTATGGCCGAGGCGGCACGCGACCTTGTGTTCTTTTTCAACGGAGCACATGCAGGAGCATCTGCCCCCGACCACATGCACGTGCAGGCGGTTCTGAAAAGTGAACTGCCCCTTATGCGCATAGCCGAGACGAATCACCCGGCTTCGCGTGGCGGTTTCATGAGTTCAGAGGAATATGGACTCGACCTCCCTTTCCATTTCATAAGCGCGGTGATTACACCCGACAACAACGGCATGAGAGCCCTCGCCCGTATTCCCGGTGCTTTCGGAATCGACGCAGAGAGCGGTCAGCCCGACCGGGGATTGGTCAATGCCTTTTTCTGGATTGGCGACGACGGTTTGCTGCGGGTCGTGATTGTGCCTCGGAAGAGACACCGTCCTACCTGCTATTCAGCCGATGGTGAAGCCCGGTTTGTGATAAGCCCGGGAGCAATAGACATGACCGGGCTGTTGGTAGTGCCCCGACGCGAGGACTTCGACAGAATAGACAGCGAAATATCACGCCGGATATACTCAGAGGTAGCTTTCGCCGGAGAGCTTCCCGAAACTATCAAATCATATTACGGCCTATGATGACCGAACCTCTCATAAAGGTGGGTATCATAACCGACGGTATGCCCGATACGCGCACAACACCCGACGGGATTGCCGTCAGCAATCTGCTTATCGGTGACGGATTCCACTGGCAGAAGCGGTTGAACGTGACTCTGCGGGGAGAGGTTATACCGCTTTCTGTTCCGCAGGGAAACATCCATGCCATCAACCGGCTGCCGGTTGAGCAATATCTCGAATCGGTAATCGGCAGCGAGATGAATCCGGATGCTCCTGTGGAGTTCCTAAAGGCTCATGCCATAATCTCGCGTGGCTGGGCACTGAGAAAAATAACCGGAGAATCCGGAGTTCTTTCTTCAGGCAAGATTCATGAATCCGGAAGAATAGTAACATGGGAAGAATCGGACACCCACGAAGGTTTCGATGTGTGCAGCGATGACCATTGCCAGCGTTATCAAGGCATACCAGCCAACAGTAGTGCCGCAACTTCGGCCGCCGTCTCTGCCACGCGTGGACTGGTGCTCACAGACAGCCACGGAAAGATAGCCGACACCCGCTTCTCCAAATGTTGCGGAGGCCGGACAGAAGAGTTCGGCACATGCTGGGCCGAAGGTGACTACCCTTATCTACCTTCGCAAAGCGACCCTTGGTGTGACCTTTCCGACATGGCCGAAGAGAAACGCGACAAGTTCCTGTCAACCATACTCAGGGACTACGACCGCACAACCTCCGACTTCCGCGAGTGGATCGAAGAAGTCTCAGCAGGGGAAATAGCCGAAAGGCTCTCTGCCAAATATGGAAGAGATATAGGCATTATATTACACCTCAGCCCAATAACACGTGGCAAGTCCGGACGAATAACAGAGCTATGTCTGGAGGGAACACTGGGGAACGTGACAATCGGCAAGACGCTGCCGATACGAAGACTGCTCGCGGCTGACTGCCTGAAAAGTTCATGGTTTGACATGGAGAAACGTGAAGGTGTGTTCATACTTCACGGTCACGGGTGGGGACATGGTGTCGGCCTTTGCCAGATAGGCGCGGCACGTATGGCAGCCGAAGGATATGATTTCCGGAAAATACTTGAATTCTATTATCCGGGCACAAAACTGACAAGACTCTATGAGTGACATAAGAAACAATCGCGCAGAAATGAGAGATGCAGCCGGACATGGCAGACAGCTCCGCCGACGTTCACCTTGGGCATGGATACCGACGTTATACGTAGCCGAGGGACTTCCCTATTTTGCGGTCAATGTGCTGACCGTCCTGATGTACACCAACATGGGAATAGGACTGGCCGAGATGGCTTTCTATACGGGCTGGCTATATCTTCCGTGGGTTATCAAGCCCTTCTGGAGTCCGTTTGTTGACCTGTTCAAGACCAAACGGCTATGGACTCTCGCCATGCAGCTTCTTATCGCCATGGCGATGGGTGCCGTCGGTCTGTTGCTACCGACTCCATTTTTCTTCTCCGCCACTCTTGTGTGCTTCTGGCTGATGGCCTTTTTCTCGGCCACACACGACATTGCAGCCGACGGCTACTATATGCTTGAGCTTGACAGTCATGACCAAGCGGCATATGTCGGCGTGCGTTCCACTTTCTACCGCATTGCGAGTGTAATCGGCCAGGGGGGACTCGTGATACTTGCCGGCTATCTTGAGGAGAGATGTGAACGTATCTCTACGGCATGGAGCCTTGTGTTCCTGCTACTGTCAGCGTTCTTCGCTGTGATTTTTTTCTATCACATTTTCGCGATGCCGCGCAGTCCCAAGGATAAGCCGCTGCCCGGTGTGCGTCCCTCGACTATCGCACGGGAATTCGGCATGACTTTCGTGACTTTCTTCCGCAAGCCTTACATCTGGTCCGCGCTTGCATTCATGCTCCTTTACCGTCTGCCCGAGGCTATGTGCGTCAAGCTGGTGCAACCATTCCTGAAGGCTCCGCTGTCTGACGGGGGACTCGGTCTATCCACGTCGCAGATAGGTTTTGTAAACGGCACTGTAGGTGTGATAGCGTTGCTTGCCGGAGGAATACTCGGAGGTATTGCCATATCACGTGGTGGCTTGAAGAAATGGCTCTGGCCGATGGCTCTGAGCCTCACTCTCCCCTGTGTGTTCTACTGTGGACTGGCCATGTTCCAGCCTTCAAGTTTTACACTGATCTGCGCCGCCATAGGTGTAGAGCAGTTCGGATATGGTTTCGGTTTCACGGCCTTCATGCTCTACCTTATCTATTTCAGCCGTGGGGAAAGCCAGACTTCGCACTACGCTTTCTGCACTGCCTTCATGGCTTTGGGCATGATGCTGCCCGGAATGGCTGCAGGATGGCTTCACGACGTATTCTCGCAATACAACCTGTTCGGCATGGCCGGTCCGCAGGGATACGTCAATTTCTTCTGGTGGGTCATGCTCTGCTGTGTGGCGACGTTCGCCGTATGTCTCCGCCTCCGCATAGACCCGGAGTTTGGCAAGAAGAGTGTCAGTGACAATTCCACCGCTGCAGATGACCGTTCCACAAGCGTATGTGACAGTTCCGCAAAAAAGGAGGTGAATGAATAAGCATGTCAAGCGGATAGTCCGGTCGGCGGCATTGGTGGCGTTGACCTGTATTATGGGAGTCCTCGCCGGGTGCTCCCCCACTCGTCATGTGCCCGACGGCAGCTATCTGCTCGACGATGTGAAGATTGCTGTCAATGATTCCACCCGCACTCTTCAGGAACAGACCATGATGACCTACGTGCGCCAGCGTCCCAACAACCGTATGCTGCACATATCACGTCTGCGTCTGGGCATATACAACATGAGCGGCAACGACTCGACAAAATGGTGGAACAAATGGATGCGCAAGCTCGGCGAAGCTCCGGTCATATACGATATCAATGCTACCGCTACCGACTCGGCACAGCTTCTCCGGGCCATGAACAATGCGGGATTTCTTGGTGCCGAAGTACATGTGGACTCGATGCCCGACAAACGGCATAAGAAGATAAAGCTGCGTTACACTCTCGATGCCGGAGAACCACACGTCATCGGGAGCATAAACTACGAGTTCCCGAACGACACTCTTCGCGAGCTGATCATGCGCGACTCGGCACGGTTCATAGTCCGTCCGGGCCACCGTCTTGACCGTACCAGACTTGAAGAGCAGCGCGAATGGATTACCGAACGACTGCGCAACCGTGGCTACTGGGCGTTTACCAAGGAGTTCATAACCTTCAACGCCGATACTACCGAGGGTTCCCGTGCCGTTGACCTCACAATGACTGTGAGGCCTGCCTATCCCGTGGAGACACGGAAAGTAAACCTCGACACTCATGCCAAGTATGCCGTGCGCGACATATTCGTTGTTACGGACTACGATGGAGGTGCCGATACAAATCTTCGCGATTACGCGGCAAAGGATACCGTAGACTACAAGGATATCACCATACTTTACGGAGACAAGCATTATCTCCGCCCCTCCGTGCTTTATGACAACTGTTTCATCCGCAGGGGCGCGGCATTCCGCCAGCGCGACGTTGACAACACATACGAGGCATTCGGGCGTCTGTCGATTGTGAAGTTCGTGCAGGTACGCATGGTACCTGTCACATCAATAGGCGAAACAAATATTCTCGACGCATATATACTGCTCACTCCCGACCGTTCGCAGTCAATCTCACTTGAGGTTGAGGGTACCAACTCGGAGGGAGACCTCGGTGTCGCCCTCGGTGTGAACTATACCCACCGCAACGCCGGCAAAGGTTCCGAGACACTCAATTTCAAATTGCGCGGGTCATACCAGGCCATCAATGGACATCTTGACGGATTCATCCACAACCGCTTCATGGAGTATGGGGTAGAAACTTCGGTCACATTCCCGAAGTTCAAGGCTCCGTTGCTCCATGAGAGTTTCAAGCGGAAAATCAAAGCCTCGACCGAACTTCATATCTCCATGAATTATCAGGAGCGGCCCGAATACACTCGCATCATCTCGACGGCGGGCTGGAGCTATAAATGGAGCGAGCACTCGTCGCGTTACCGCTATGTGGTGACTCCAATAGACATAAACTATGTGTATCTCCCCAAGAGCACCAACGACTTCCTCGACCAGATAGCACCCGACAATCCGTTGCTCCGATACAGTTATGAGGATCACTTCATAATGCGCACCGGTTTCAATTTCTACTACACCAATAAGCTCAAGCCCTCCCCTTTCCGGCTTAGAAGGCAGAAAGACATCATAACCGTCCGCGCCCAGGCAGAGACAGCAGGCAACCTGCTGTTCGGAATAAGCCGTGCCGTACAGCCCCACCGTGCCTTCCATGAACATCCCTACAAGGTTTTCGGCATAAACTATGCGCAGTATGTCCGCATGGATGCCGACTTTTCATATCTCCATTCGTTCGACCGCAAGAATGCTCTTGCCTGCTATGCCGGATTCGGAATAGGCATACCCTACGGCAACAGTTCGATTCTGCCGTTCGAGAAGCGTTTCTACGGCGGAGGTGCGAACGGAGTAAGGGGTTGGGATGTCCGCACCCTCGGACCGGGACGCTTTCCCGGCACGAACTCAGTGAGCGACTTCATATACCAATGTGGTGACATCAGGCTCAACATGAGCGTGGAATACCGTGCAAAACTGTTCTGGGTCGTGGAGGGAGGACTCTTTATCGACGCAGGCAATATATGGACCATACGTAATTATCCGACGCAGCCTCACGGCATGTTCCACTTCAACTCCTTCTACAAGGAGCTTGCGGCTGCCTACGGAGCCGGCATACGTCTTGACTTCAACTATTTTCTTGTGCGCTTCGACCTCGGTATGAAAGCGCATAACCCGGCGATCGGAGAGGAACCCTGGCCGCTTATCCACCCGAAATGGGGACGCGACCATTCCTTTCACTTCTCGATCGGCTACCCCTTCTGAGGAAATCGCACCGCTACAATTGTTGATAATTCAGACCGGATAGGCCGCGACACAAAAATCATGATCTAACAAGATATAACATGATGCAACATGATTCATCAAGATTAAACATGTTGCATCTTGACAAATCCTGACAAAACAAACCCAAACTGCAACCTATAAAAAACAGAAATATATGAAAAAACTCGTAATCTTTGACCTCGACGGCACTCTGCTGAACACAATCGCCGACCTCGGCAACGCGTGCAATTACGCGCTGCGCCACGGTGGCTATGCCGAGCATCCGCTCACAGCCTACAACTACATGGTAGGCAACGGCGTGCGCCGTCTTATGGAACGTGCTGCTCCCGATGCCACCCCGGATGTAATCGACTCCCTGCTGCGTGATTTCCGCTCATACTACGACGTACATTGCACCGACTGTACCAAACCCTACCCCGGCATTCCGGAGCTTCTGGAGACACTTCGTGCCAAGGGTGTACGTATTGCCGTGGCCTCAAACAAATATCAGGGCGCGGTCGACAAGATAATAGCCCATTACTTTCCGGGCATTGACTTTGCGGCGGTTCGCGGAGAACGACCCGACTGCCCCAAGAAACCGGATCCTTCGGTAATCTTCGCTGTTCTCAACGACTGCCCCACCCCGAAAGCGGACGTGATGATGGTAGGTGACTCAGCCGTAGACATGGAGACGGCACGCCGTGCCTGCATCGACTCCGTTGGGGTGACATGGGGCTTCCGTCCGGTCTCCGAACTGCGCAGTGCCTACGCCGACCACATAGTCTCCGACGCCGCCGACATCCTCACCATCGCCGGCGTAACCGAATGACAAAATTATCGTATATATAAGAGGAGCGGCCCTGATGGGTCGCTCCTCCTATTTTGATGTGATGTATTTGTCCTTTTCAGGATTAGATTACACCCTGAGCCATCATGGCGTCTGCTACCTTGAGGAAGCCTGCGATGTTGGCACCCTTCATGTAGTTGATGTAACCCTCCTCGCGGCCGTGCTCTACGCAAGCCTCGTGGATGTTGAACATGATCTCGTGGAGCATGTCGTCAACCTTCTGTGCGCTCCACTGGAGGTGCTCAGCGTCCTGAGTCATCTCAAGACCTGATACTGCCACACCACCTGCGTTCACAGCCTTGCCGGGAGCATAGGGAGTCTTGTTGGCGATGAATGCGTCGATAGCCTCGGCTGTACAGCCCATGTTTGATACCTCGGCAACCATGAGTACGTTGTTGGCGATAAGCATCTTGGCATCAGCCTCGCCGAGCTCGTTCTGAGTAGCACAGGGAAGAGCGATGTCTACCTTCTGCTCCCAAGGCTTCTTGCCGGGGAAGAACTGAGAACCTGCGAACTTCTCTGCATAGGGAGCCACGATGTCGTTGCCAGATGCGCGGAGTTCAAGCATGTACTCGATTTTCTCCTTGTCGAGACCTGCGGGGTCGTAGATGTAACCGTCAGGACCGGAGATGGTGACAACCTTACCGCCGAGCTCAGTAGCCTTTGTTGCGGCACCCCATGCCACGTTACCGAAGCCTGAGATAGCGATTGTCTTGCCCTTGATGTCCTGGTTGAGGTCTTTCAGCATCTGCTCAACGAAGTAGAGAGCGCCGAAACCTGTAGCCTCGGGACGGATGCGGCTACCGCCGAACGAGAGACCCTTGCCTGTGAATGTACCTGTGTTCTCGCGGGCGAGCTTCTTGTACATACCGTACATGTAACCTACCTCACGGCCACCTACGCCGATATCACCTGCGGGAACGTCGCGGTCGGGACCGAGGTTGCGCCAGAGCTCAAGCACGAATGCCTGGCAGAAACGCATGATCTCTGCGTCGCTCTTGCCACGGGGGCTGAAGTCTGAACCACCTTTGGCACCACCCATGGGGAGTGTTGTGAGGGCGTTCTTGAATGTCTGTTCGAAACCGAGGAATTTGAGTACCGAGAGAGTCACGGAAGCGTGGAAACGGATACCTCCCTTGTAGGGGCCGATAGCGTTGTTGAACTGAACGCGGTAGCCGATGTTGTTCTGAACCTCACCCTTGTCGTCAACCCAGGTCACACGGAATGTGAAGATGCGGTCGGGCTCTACCATACGCTCGATGATGCGTGCCTTCTCGAACTCGGGGTGCTGGTTGTAAACGTC
Organism: uncultured Muribaculaceae bacterium; assembly: GCA_910578385.1. Taxonomy (GTDB): domain Bacteria; phylum Bacteroidota; class Bacteroidia; order Bacteroidales; family Muribaculaceae; genus Lepagella. The sequence continues at coordinate 43,190 of CAJTQV010000017.1, forward strand.
TTCTACGCAAAGAAGAACTTCCTTGACTGCCTGGAGGAATTCTTTCTCTCCGGGGTGCTTGGCCTCAAGATTGGCCAAAATCTCATTGATATTCATGTTAATCAGTTTAGATTTAGGTGTTTTCGAAATCTTGTGAAGTCGCGGACGCCCTTTGGGAGCCTCCGTTTCCGCCTCGCGGATAACTTCACTGCAAACTTACAAAATAATTTTAACACGGCAATAGAAAAACGCCACAAATTTACCCTCAGATGCCCTGTTCCGACATATGTTCTGCAACATATTTATAGGACATAAAAAAAGACCCCGAAGGGTCTCTTTCTTTATAGTGGTCACAGCATGTTGGTTTTTACTGTTTGAAGATCACGATACGGTTCCAGTCGTTGTGTGAGGGATATTCCTGAACATCCGATCCGAATGCCTTGGTCTCAAGACGGTCGGCTGCGATGCCGTATGTATTTACGAGTTCATCCTTGACTGCCTGTGCGCGGCGCTCGGAGAGACCCATGTTGTACTCTGATGTACCGGTATCCTTGTCGGCGTAACCTGCGATGACGATCTTCTCGTTGGGGTTAGCCTTGAGCCATTCGGCCATTGAGTATACGTTGACTTCCTCGGTGGGGAGAATCTTGTCGCTGTTGAGTGTGAAGCGTACAGTCGCCATGAGAGGAGCGTTCACACAGTCTTTCTCTACGACCTCGGGGCACGGAAGCTGAGACTGGAGGTTGGCAACTTCCTGACCGCAGGCGAGGAGCTGTGCGCGGAGGTCGTTGACCTGACCGTTGAGGGCTGCAATCTGCGATACATAGTTGCATTCGTTGAACTTGTTCCATCCGCGGCCGCCGATGTTGAAGCTGAAACCACCCATTGCGCTCACGAGACTCTCGATTGATGAACCGGTGGCTACGTTGTTCCAGTTGTCAGCATAGAATGTTGCGCGTGCCTCTGCGAAGAAGTCTACGTACTTGCCGAGACGTACACGGAACTGAAGACCTGCGGTGACGGGGAGTGTCCACTGTACGCTCTTGCGGTGAGTTGTGGAGTACTCGCTGAGGATGTTCGAGGCTGCGGGCTGCTCGCCGAAGTGGTTTTTGTAACCCCAGTTGGCGTCACCGCCAAGACCTACGAACGGGATGATTGAGAAGACGCGGTTGGGATTCACGCCGCCGAGAGAGTTGAACATATCCCACATCAGCTCACCTGTGAGGCTGACATGCTTCGAACGGCTCCAGCCATATTGTTCGGCTCCTGCTACGGGAGTATCCCAGTGGAGGGCACCGCCGATAGCCTTGATTCGGAATCCCAGATAGGGAGAGAACCAGCGACCGAAGCCGAAGCTGTAAGATGCGGTCCATTTCTTGCCGTCAACGGTCTGCATTGCCTTGCCGGCTGTTCCTTTCTCGACGAGGGGCTGGTTTGCACCGGCACCGATTTCGATAAACCAGTTGTCTCGCCAGTTCGAGAAATAGTGGTTCGAGTTGTCGCAAGTGAATTCGGTCACTGTGACTGCGTCGTCAACAAACACGTCCTGTGCGTTTGCCACGTTTCCACATGCGAGCGAACCTGCACAGAGTGCCATCGCTAAGTAAAGATTTCGTGTTTTCATACTGTGTGTTTTTTAAGAATAGAATTTTAGTTAAATTTCAAACCTTCCGGTCGGCTTGGGGAGTGCTCCCCGTTCCGCCTTGGATACTACATTAACGTTAACAACTTTTAAAAGGTTCGGCTCAATCATAAATTTTGCGTTTATTTTTTCACTACCACGCCGCCAAATGTGAAAGAAAAATAACCGGCGGTGCGCTGGAAAGCCTTAAACGGCCTGCGGCTACCGCATATAACGCATTGAGACGAAGAACGAAGACCGAAGACCGAAGACCGAAGACAAAGAAAGAGGGCTTCCCTTTCGGAAAGCCCTCCTGTTTATTCGTCGTCTGCTTCTTGCAGTTGTGATTACTGCTTGAAGATTACGATACGGTTCCAGTCGTTGTGAGAAGGATACTCCTGAACATCTGAACCGAATGCTGCAGTCGAGAGACGGTCCTCGGCGATGCCGTAAGTGTTCACGAGCTCTGCCTTCACTGCATCGGCACGACGCTGAGACAGCTTCATGTTGTACTCCGATGTACCGGTATCCTTGTCGGCGTAACCGGCGATGATGATCTTCTCGTTGGGGTTAGCCTTGAGCCACTCAGCCATAGAGTAGATGTTGACCTCCTCGGTGGGGAGAATCTTCGAGCTGTTGATTGTGAAGCGTACAGTTGCCATGAGAGGAGCGTTCACACAGTCTTTCTCAACAACCTCGGGGCAGGGGAGCTGAGCCTGGAGCTTAGCAACTTCCTGACCGCAAGCGAGGAGCTGTGCGCGGAGGTCGTTGACCTGACCGTTGAGGGCTGCGATCTGAGAAACATAAGCACACTCGTTGAAAGTGTTCCAGCCGCGGCCACCGATGTTGAAGTTGAAACCGCCCATAGCCTGAACGAGAGCGTCGATAGAGATACCGCTTACGTTGTTGTTCCAGTTGTCAGCATAGAAAGCTGCGCGTGCCTCAGCGAAGAAGTCTACATACTTGCAGAGACGGAAACGGAACTGGAGACCTGCGGTAACAGGGAGTGTCCACTGTACAGACTTGTACTGGTCACCGTAGTATTCCTGAAGGTTCTTGGGATACTCGCGGAGGCAGTTTGAAGCGACGGGCTCGCCTACTTTGCCTTTGCCCTTGAAGCCCCAGTTGGCGTCACCACCCACACCTACGAAAGGTACGATAGAGAATACGCGGTTCTGGTTAACACCACCGAGTGAGTTGAACATATCCCACATAAGTTCGAGAGATACGCTTGCATGAGTAGAGTGGCTCCAGCCTGCGTGAACGTCAGCCTCTGCCTTTGTATTGGGAGTATCCCAGTGGAGAGAACCGTACATACCTTTGAAACGGAGACCCAGATAGGGAGACATCCAGCGACCGAAACCTACGCTGTATGCTGCGGTCCACTTCTCGGCTGCGAGAGCCTTGTGAGAGTTGCCCGGAGCAGCATAGCCGCGCTCAACGAGGGGCTGGTTGCCACCGGCACTGATCTCGATGAACCAGTTGTCACGCCAGTTTGAGTAATAGTGGTTGGTGTTGTCGCAAGTGAACTCTGTCACAGTGGCAGCATCATCCACGAACACGTCCTGCGCCATTGCTGTGTTGCTGCAAGCAAACGAGCCGGCGCAAAGAGCCATTACGTAGTAAAGATTCTTAGCTTTCATACTGTAAATGTTTAAGAATAGAATTTGTTGTCTGTTGTATTAACGTTAAAAACACTTAATTTGTTTTTAAATTCCTGAAAATTTTCAAACAAACCAGCGCACCGGGTTAGTCAGAAGTGTGATTTTGGGTTAGTTTTATTATTCACGAAGATGACTTATCCATCGGGCAGTCCGCTAAAGAGCCTGTTGACCCTTTAGAAACTTTTTGCAAAATTACACATTATTTTTAATATACAAATTAAAATACCTGTTTTTTTTGGCCGATGAGGCTGTTTTATGCCAAATTTGTCTTTTTTAAGCGGTTCTTAACTGATAAATGAGGAATTTTTAGTAAATTCGCTGCTTAAAGCACAATCTCTGAATATCAGACTCAGGATATACCGTATATGAGACCCGTAAGGAAGTACCGCATAACCATAGAGGATGAGTCGCATCTCACGGAAGTTGCGTCGGGGCGTTTCACGCGTCTCGGTCTTATCGGCATCTGTCTGTTGGCGTTTGTGGGGTTTCTGACGGTTGCGGGTCTGCTCGTATCGCTCACCCCGCTGCGCACGCTGCTGCCGGGATATATGAAGGAGTCGCAACGTTCGGCCACCGAGGAAGGGCTGTTGCGCCTTGATTCGCTTATGGAGGCATATGAGGTGAACCGGGCTTATATCGACAATTATCTTCGTGTGACCGATACGGAACGCCAGCCGGGCGACTCAGCTGCTGTCGTACCGACCTCACGGGAACTTACTTCCGACTCGCTGATGACCGCCACCAATGAGGAACGCCGTTTCGTTTCGCAGATGGAGGAGCGGGAGAGATTCAACATATCGGTGCTCGCGCCCCTCGCGGCCGACGCAATCCTCTTCTCTCCGGTGACAGGCGACGGTATCTTCACGTCCGATTCGCGCGAGTCGGAGACCGGAGTGGTCGTCGTGCCCCCGGATGAGAGCATACAGTGCGCTGCCGACGGCTCGGTGGTAGCTCTATATTACTCGGGCGCCGAGGCCGGGCATGTGATTGTAGTGCAGCACAACGGAGGCTTCATCACCTCCTACGGAGGAGTGGGCACTCCGCTCGTCGGCATTGGCGACAACGTGAACTCGGGTCAGGTCATAGCCCTGGCGCCTTCGCCCGACAGTCATGGCACACGTAAGTTCACGGTGCGCATGTGGCACAACGGGCTGTCGATAGTGCCTTATGAGTATCTGGGACCCGACACCCGCAAACCGGCTCCTGCTTCGGAGGCTTTCGAGGCCCCGAGGGGAAGGTGAGGGGAGGTTTTAGGCTTTAGGCTTTAGGTTTTAGGGGTTAGATTTTAGATATTGGGGATTTGGGGTGAGGTTAATAATTAATAAGAATATATAAGTCAAGATGAAGCCTTCAGAAACAGAGGCAACTGAAATAGTGATTTTGGGGAGTACGGGCAGCATCGGCACCCAGACTCTCGACATAATCAGGGAGTATCCCGACAGGTTCCGCGCTGCCGGTCTTGTGGCGCGTCGCAACTGGGAGCTGCTTGCCGCCCAGGCACGCGAGTTCATGCCGCGCCGCGTGGCGATTGCCGACGAGCGGTTCTTCGGTGACTTGCGCGGCGCTCTCGCCGGTCTTCCCATCAAGGTCGAGGCCGGCGACGAGGCTGTGGCTGAGATTGCCGCAATGGACCGCACCGATACTGTGGTTACGGCCATGGTTGGTTACAGCGGCCTGCTGCCTACCATCAGGGCAATCGGCGCGGGCAAACGGATTGCTTTGGCCAACAAGGAGACTCTCGTAGTGGCCGGTGAACTCATAACCCGTCTGTTGGGCGAGTCCCAGTCGGAGATTGTGCCGGTTGACAGCGAGCACTCGGCAATATTCCAATGCCTCGTCGGCGAGAACCGACGCAGTATGCGCAAGATTATACTGACAGCGAGCGGAGGACCGTTCCGCACCATGAGTGCCGCACGGCTTGAGAATGTGACTGTGGCCGACGCTCTCCACCACCCCAACTGGGATATGGGAGCGAAAGTCACCATCGACTCCGCTTCGATGATGAACAAGGGATTCGAGATGATCGAGGCGCGCTGGTTGTTTGATTGCCCCCCGGAGCAGATTGAGATTGCGGTACACCCGCAGTCGGTAGTTCACTCCATGGTGGAATTCTGCGACGGCTCAATCAAGGCACAGCTCGGGGTGCCCGACATGCACCTGCCGATCCGGTATGCGCTTGGCTATCCGGAACGGCTGGCTACCGACACCCCTCCCCTTTCGCTTGCGCAATACAGCACGCTGACATTCGAGGCTCCCGACATGGAGAAGTTCCCGTTGCTGCGCATGGCCTTCGAGGCTATTGCCAAGGGTGGAAACATGCCCTGCATACTCAATGCTGCCAACGAGATTGCCGTTGCGGCATTTCTCAATGGCGAGATACGCTTCACTGACATGCCCCGCATAGCGGCCGATTGCATGGAGCGCACTCCTTATATAAAGGAGGTGACTCTCGAAAATCTCGTGCATACCAACGCCGAGGCGCGCCGGGTGGCGGAGGAAATAACCGCCTCAATCCGTAAGTGACACCTTATATATAAAGAGACAATATATAGAGTGACAATTCTGAACAGTTAAAGAAATAATTCTGACAAACCTAAAAAAGAATATAATTGGATACATTTCTCATAAAGGCCGCGCAGCTGATTCTCGCGTTCGCCATTCTGGTAATCATTCATGAGTTCGGGCACTTCCTGTTCGCACGTCTTTTCGGCGTGCGCGTCGAGAAGTTCTACATCTTCTTTGATCCCTGGACAGAGCTGTTCAAATGGCGCCCCAAGAAGTATTTCGGTTTCTTCGGCAAGACCCGCAAGCTGAAAGATGCCGGAGCTGAGACCGGTACTGACAACAAGGAGGCCGAACCGGAATCAGCCTCTGAAGACAAGGAATCATTCTGGGGGAATACCGAATACGGCATAGGCTGGCTACCGCTCGGAGGCTACTGCAAGATTTCGGGTATGATTGACGAGTCGATGGATACCGAACAGCTCAAGAAGCCGGCGCAGAAGTGGGAGTTCCGCGCCAAACCGGCATGGCAGCGTCTGCTGATCATGATTGCCGGAGTGCTCTTCAACTTCCTGCTCGCCATCATCATATACGCCGGAATCGTCTACGCCACCGGTGAGAAGTACGTGACTTTCAAGGAGGCGAAATTAGGCATGGAGTACTCGGGCGAGGCACGCAAGATCGGTTTCCACAACGGCGACATCCCGCTCATGGCCGACGGCAAGGAACTCGACAACCCGTTCGAGGACCGGCTCACGATGGTTCAGGCCAAGACCGTGACCGTGCTGCGCGACGGCAAGGATACCGTAAACATCAGCATTCCGGAGAAATTCATATTCAACCTTGACCAGGAGGCCAAGAGCGACACTGCCTCGGTCAACTTCCTCGCTTACCGCTTCCCGACACGAATCACTCAGGTTGTGGCGGGCGACGGAGCGGCCAAGGGTGGCATCGAGGTCGGTGACGAGATTCTTGCCATTGACTCCATACCCACCCCGGCTCTGACCGACTTCCTGCGCACCTTGGCCGGACATGAGAACCAGACCGTGGCACTGACCGTGGCACGAAAAAACGGTGAACGCACAGATACCTTAGTGAAGCATGTTGTACTTTCAGCTAACTCAAAGATGGGTGTCGGTCTGGAGGTCGATCCTTCGGCATTCTATAAATTTGAGGAGAAACGCTACGGCCTGTTCGAGTCGATACCTCGCGGTATAGAGATGGGAACCGACCGTCTGGTTACATATGCCAAGTCGATGAAGATGGTCTTCACCAAAGAGGGAGCAAGCTCCATAGGCGGTTTCGGCTCGATAGGAAGCATCTTCCCCGAGAAGTGGGACTGGATTGCATTCTGGAACATCGCGGCATTCCTGTCAGTAGCGTTGGCGTTCATGAACATCCTGCCGATTCCGGCTCTCGACGGCGGTCACGTGATATTCCTCCTCTATGAGGTGATTTTCCGCCGCAAACCGAGCGAGAAATTCATGGAATACGCGCAGATCACCGGCATGGTGCTGCTCATACTCCTGCTGGTCTACGCCAACGGCATGGACATAATCAGACTATTCAAGTAACAGAACATCCTGAGTCCGGTCTGTCGGGCATGACATATCCCGGCAACCGGACTCTCAGCAAATTCAACATTCCATAAAGATGAAGAATAAACAGCATATGCCGCGCGTGGGCGCGGAAAAGGGTGTGATAACACTCCGTCCCGGCAAGGAGGAATCGCTGCTCCGGTATCATCCCTGGGTGTTCTCGGGGGCGATCGCCACGATTCCGGAGGACATAGAGGAGGGAGACCTTGTCACTGTCAAGGACAGCAACGGGCGCGTGCTCGGAACCGGACACTACCAGATAGGCAGCATCGCGGTGCGGATTCTTGAGTTCGGCGTGTCGGAACTTGAAGACGATTTCTACTTCAAGCGTCTGCTGAGCGCATACAACCTGCGCCGTGCGTTAGGACTCATACGCGAGGACAACGACTGCTTCCGGCTGGTGCATGGTGAGGGTGATTTCCTGCCCGGCCTGATTGTGGACATCTATGGCGACACGGCTGTGATGCAGGCTCATTCGCCGGGCATGCACTTCGCACGCCGCACCATCGCCGAGGCTCTGACCCGTCTGCCCGAGGCACGGATACGCAACGTGTATTACAAGAGCGAGACCACGCTCCCCTACAAGGCCGGTCTCGACCCGGAAAACGAGTATCTCGTGGGCAGCTACGACGGCAACATCGCCACGGAAAACGGCCTGATGTTCAACATCGACTGGCTGAAGGGGCAGAAGACCGGTTTCTTCGTTGACCAGCGAGAGAACCGCCGACTGCTTGAGAAATTCGCCGCCGGTCGCACAGTGCTCAACATGTTCTGCTACACGGGGGGCTTCTCGGTCTATGCCATGCGTGGCGGTGCGAAGAGCGTTGAATCGGTAGACTCGTCGGCAAAGGCTGTCGCGCTGACCGATGCCAACATCGCGCTCAACTTCCCCGACGACCCGCGCCACAAGACCTATGCCGAGGATGCCTTCAAGTTCCTCGCCGACATGCCCGACGACAAGTATGACCTCATCATACTCGACCCGCCGGCATTTGCCAAGCACCGTGGCGCCATCAAGAACGGTCTGATCGGATACCGCAAGCTCAACGCCAAGGCATTCGAGAAGATCAAGCCCGGAGGAATACTCTTTACCTTCTCATGCTCGCAGGCTATCTCGCGCGACATGTTCCGCATGGCGGTATTCACCGCCGCCGCGAAGTCAGGCCGCAAGGTGAGGATACTCCACCAGCTCTCTCAACCCGCCGACCACCCTATCGACATCGCCCACCCCGAAGGTGAATACCTCAAGGGTCTCGTACTCTCCGTGGAATAAACAACAATAACCTTAAATTATAGATTCGATGAAAAAAATCATCCCGACTTTGATTCTCGGCACAATGGCCGGTCTGAGCGCCAACGCCTATGTCGACAAGAATTTCAACTACCACGTTGACCGTTTCGCGGACATCGAGGTGCTCCGTTATGAAGTGCCAGAGTTCGACCGCCTCACCCCCCAGCAGCGCACCATGGTCTACTACCTGACTCAGGCAGCGCAGATGGGACGCGACATCATCTGGGACCAGAACGGTCGCTACAACCTCCAGATTCGTCAGCTCCTTGAAAAGATATACCAGAATTACAAGGGTGACCGCAACTCGGCCGACTTCAAGGCCTTCGAGAAATACCTGAAGCAGGTATGGTTCGGCAACGGCATACACCACCACTACTCTACCGACAAGTTCAAGCCCGAATTCTCAAAGGAATTTTTCCTGGAGCAGGTGGCTGCCATCAGCCCCTGCTGTCTGCCGCTCGAAGAGGGTGAGACACCCGAGGCCATGACCGAGAAACTGACGGAGGTTATCTTCAACCCCGCTGTCATGGCCAAGCGTGTGAACCAGGATGGCACACAGGACGTTGTGGCCACTTCAGCCGGCAACCTCTATGGCGAAGGTGTGACCCAGGCCGAGGTCGAGGCTTTCTACAACAAGATGAAGGATCCCAACGACGCCACTCCCATCTCCTACGGTCTCAACGCACGCGTGGTGAAGGATGAGAACGGCCAGCTCAAAGAGCAGGTCTACTCGCTCAACGGCCTCTACGGTCCGGCCATCGCCCAGATCATCTACTGGCTCGACAAGGCCAAGAGTGTTGCCGAGAACGATGCCCAGAAGGCATATATCACCTCATTAATTGACTTCTACATCACCGGTGACCTCCGTACATTCGACGAGTACTCGATTCTCTGGGCAGAGGATACGAAGTCGGACGTTGACTTCGTGAACGGCTTTATCGAGAGCTACGGCGACCCGCTCGGCATGACCGGCTCGTGGGAGTCGTACGTTAACTTCAAGAACGCCAAGTCTTCCTCACGCACAGAGACAATCTCAAGCAATGCGCAGTGGTTCGAGGACAACTCTCCGGTTGACAAGCGTTTCAAGAAGGAGAACGTGAAGGGTGTTTCGGCCAAGGTTATCAACGCCGCCATGCTCGCCGGTGACGCTTTCCCCTCGACGGCAATCGGCATCAACCTGCCTAACTCCAACTGGATCCGCGCCGCTCACGGCTCGAAGTCTGTGACCATCGAGAACATTACCGAGGCTTACGACATGGCCAGCCACGGCAACGGCTTCAACGCCGAGTTCGTCATCGACGAGCCGACATCTAAGCTGATGGACGATTATCTCTACATCACCGACATGCTCCACACCGACCTCCACGAGTGTCTCGGCCACGCATCCGGTCAGCTTCTCCCAGGCGTTGACGGCGACGCTCTCAAGGAGAACGGTTCCGCTCTCGAAGAGGCTCGCGCAGACCTGTTCGCGCTCTATTACCTGGCAGATCCGAAACTGCTTGAGCTCGGCATCCTCGACAACCCCGAGGCATACAAGGCGGAATACTACAAGTATATGCTCAACGGTCTCATGACCCAGCTCAACCGCATCGAGCTCGGCAACGACATCGAGGAGGCTCACATGCGCAACCGTCAGCTCGTGGCCAAGTGGGCTCTCCAGAACGGCAAGAAGAAGGGCAAAGGCGGCAAGGATGTTGTTGAACTTGTAAAGAAAGGTGGCAAAACCTATGTCAAGATCAACGACTACGCCGCCCTCCGCAACCTGTTCGGCACACTTCTCGCCGAGATACAGCGTGTGAAGAGCGAGGGTGACTACAAGGCCGGCAACGACCTCATCCAGAAATATGCCGTGAAGATAGATCCGAAGCTCCACAAGGAGGTTCTCGACCGATTCTCGAAACTCGACATCCCGCCCTACCGTGGATTCATCAACCCGGTCTACACTCCGGTTGTGAACGAGAATGGCGAGATAACCGACGTGACCATCTCATGGCCCGAGAACTACGTAGAGCAGATGCTCCGTCTGAGCAGCGAATACTCTCCGCTCACTGGCAAGACCGGTAAATCAGCTGGACAATGCAAGCGATAAAGCATCTTTTTTTCACATATCGTAACGGCGCAGTGGCAGACACACTGCGCCGTTATGGCACACCCCACAAGATGATTTTCGGCCTCGACATACCCCGTCTGGCCGAGATAGCCCGCGGTCTGACACCTTCGATGGAACTGGCCGACCGCCTGTGGAATGACTCAGACGTCCGCGAGTCGCGACTTTTGGCGACATACCTCTTCCCCATCGACGAAATAACCGAAGAGAAAGCCATTAGGCTCGCCTCGGAATGCCGCACACAGGAAGAGGCCGACATGCTGGCGTTCCGACTGCTGAAACGCCTCCCCTGCGCCGCGACGCTGCTGACGCGCCTGCAATCGTCACCCGACTGCGCCCGCGCCGCAGCCGCCCTCGCCAACCATCTCGCGTAACACCTCCTGATAGCTGCGTCAGCGGCTTTGACGTGCATCACCGATAAACAGGGATCAGGAGGTCATAGTACTTGATTTTGACAGTAAAGGTATCGGCAACTGCGCAGTGCCGATACCTTTACAATTACAAATGCAATAGTTGCTCTTATACCGAGATTCCGGTGATCGATTTTATCAAGTCTTCGTCAAAACCGGCAGCACGAAGTTTTTGGGCTGTCTCCATGCGAATACGTTTCTCGCCGATGGCAATCCCAGCCACACGTCCCCGCTCTTCTCCGATGGCTATGCCGCGCTCCTCACCGATGGCTATGCCGCGCTCTTCTCCGATGGCTATGCCGCGCTCGAAAGAACTGTTTGAGGCGTAGTCGACCGCAGCTAATGTTTCTTCATATTTAAGCCGCGACTGGCTGTAGGCCACCGCTTCCTCATTCACAAGATTGTCAATCTCGGCTTCGCGGAACATCTCGTCAAACTCCCTGCTCTTGTATGCTTTTGAATCCTTGTCCATCTTATGCATGTTTTTAATAAGAAACAATATTTTGTCGTAGTCGGTTGTGCAGCTGTCCCAATCATGCTTTGCATCGGCCAAATGAAGAAACAGCATCCTGAATAGATTCGAGTAAATCTCATGGATTTCTAATCTATACTTTTGCTCATGGTTTATGCTTGCTGGGGATAGAAGCTATCCCAGTTTAAGGTATCGGTTGTGTTCTCGACAGGACGTGGCGAGTAGAGCCAGTTGGAGCCTTGACGCAATATAACACCACCGGCGAGAGGTTGGCTGGAAGTGGAGTTTTCTTTAATATATTGCAACAAAGCATTATGTTTGTCAGCGGCAAATATATCGCTTCCGGCACTCTTTGTGTCAAAGAGATAGATATGGCCGTTTTTCATACGGATAACGAAGTCCACATAGAAAAGCGCCCTTTCACCACCTTGACCTTTAGAGTATTCTACGGCATAGTGCTGCTTGCCGTTATCTCCATTTTTATACCACCAATCGATATACAGCGTATTGGCTTCGAGAAAATCAACAAATTCCTTTTCGGGGTTGGATGCTGTGTTAAGTTGAATAAACGGTAGCAACGCATGATTCTCACCGGGAGCCACTCCGTTTGTGTCAGCATCATATACGCGTTCTGCCGGCACTTCCCAATCGTGTTCCTTATAGACGCGAGAGGCGGCGGCTTTGGCAGCGGCAATCTGACGAAGTCGGGCATATTTTTCAAGAGCTGTTTCAAGTAGACGGTCAAACTTGGGTCTGTTCTCATGATACAGTACAAGTTTCTTGGCATCGATTTCATAGATACCGAAGAAGTCCGCAATAAGTTCGGTCAGAAAGCTCGCTATTTTATCAGTGCGGCCTTTACGTTCAAACTGACCACCCTTGCCATCGATATATGCGAGGAACACGCTATCAATTTCACCGGTGGTTCGGGCGAATTTCGCACGATCCACAGTCAGGGTCTGCACTTCGTTTTGAAAGTGTACATCCTTCGGGATTTCGATATTTATGGTTTTCACATCGAGGCGCAACTGGTTATGCACCATACGACGATTTTCATTTATTACAATATCATCGGTTTCGGGCAGGGGCACAACTTCGACATCATCGCCACGCAGGGCAGCGAGTTCAGCGATAGAGAATAGTCCCGCACCTCTTTCAAGCCGCCAGAAATCTGTGGCGGTGTCATAAAGCACCTTGCGGAAATCTGGACCAAGATAGTTGCGCTCAATATTCGGGCGCTCGGCATAGACGGCTTTAAGCGATACGTTGTGAAGTTCAGCACGCCGATATGCAGTGAGCGTATTGCTCAATATATAATTGGCATCTGCTGTGACAATGTTGATTTTCTCTTTGGCGATGTCTGTGTAGACGTAGCCTATATTGAGCAATTCGTTGGGATAATGCTTCTGCTCCGGCATACGGAGGATGCGGCCAACAGTCTGGATGGTGAACTGGTCGCTCGACAGTTTGCGGAAGATGAGCAGCACAGCGGCACGAGGGCAATCCCAACCGAGGGCTATGGCTTCTTTGAAAAGCAACACCTGTGCAAGATTATCAGGCTTTTCAAGTCCGGCAAGATTTTCTTTTTCATTAGCAAGCCATACGGCAAGTTTACCGTTCTCGGTAGTGATGTCGCACATTACTTTAAGATAGGTCTTCACTTGCTCGGCAACTTCCTCGTCTTCTGTGGTCATACTCTCCCGCTTGTCGTTAGGGAGTTGAACGAGCAATAGAGGATTGATATTGATGCCAAGTCCTTTATAGGCTTGGGCTATCTGATTGCGCTTTTCAAGGGCTACTTTGATAAGTCGCTCGTTCATAGCCAAGACATCATCCGAGGCGTTAACATCAATATCTAAATTGAGCACTACCTCTTTCTTAATCATTTCGGCATCAATCACATCTCGACGATAAACCTTTATGCGCTCATCGGGATGCATCGTTTTTGGGGTTGCCGAGATGCGCAGCTCAACAGCTAGATTGATGCGGTCAAGCACTGCCTTTGTTTTGTCGGCGGTGTTCGACCAAAACATATGTTCTTCGTCGATAATGGCCACAATAGGCAATCCAAGTTCCTGTTGGGTGCGTCGAGTTATCTCATAGAGCGATACGGAGCTTTCGCTGTCGCGCACCATTATGTTTTTCTCCTTGTTGACGCTCTCCCAATTAACGAAAAGAATTTCTCCGGCCTGTATGCCCTCGCTTTGGTCAAGTTCATCAAACATTACTGGTTGTAGTTTCCGGGATTCGGCGAAAACACCTTTGAGGCTCATGTAGCTCTGAAGATGCAATTTGCGAGGTGCAAACCAGATGAAAGCACACTCCTTGAAACGAGTATTGCCACGCGACTTCAACTCGTCGACAATATTGGCAAGAGTTTGGCAAGCCATAACGGTTTTACCTGCTCCTGTCGGGGCCTCAAAAACAACTTTTCGGCGTTTACCACCTACATTTAAAAGTTTGACAACTTTATCGGTCAGTTCACCTACCGCTTCCTGCTGATATCTAAGCGTTTTCATGCTTCACCTCCTTCTGCTGCAAAAAGTCCACCGATATTTTCATCTCCGTCAGCAACAGCGGGTGCATCTTCTTTCACAATCACATCAAGAGGCTGCGGTCTGCGCTTAGGTAGGATTCGTTTATAGGTATTATATATTGCTTGCGGCAAAGCGCATAGTTCCACCTTGTCGATTACTGGCTCAAAAGTTGCCTCCCACGGGTCTTCACTGGGCGAGAACACATATACCTTTATTGGCGTAAGGATTTCCACTTTTGCTATCATATTTACAATTTCATCTACATATCGTTCGTCGTAGATAATCAGCATTTTGTGGTCGCCATGCTCAAAATACCGATATATGTTCTTGAATGTCGGCATCCCTGCAAAGGTTTTCTTTTCATCATAGAGATTTTCCTTGATGCAAAGCATATCGGTAGAGAGTGCCGCCAATCTGCGCATATTCTTTGTTGACCGAGAGCGCCCAACGAAGTCGATGCGGTAGTAGCGCAGATTGTTGTCGTGCAAACCTTCGACGGCCTCACCATTGGGTTTGGTATAGCCGCTGATTACGCGCTTGTTGCGCTCATATGTCACATTTTCGCAAATGCCATTCTCGTTGTTGGTACAGAGAATGCACTGACGCTTACCGCCATCTTCAGCATTCAACTGCATCACCGCATGAAGTGTGGTGCCCGAACCGGCAAAGAAGTCAAGAATGGTAGCGTTGCCACCTAATGCCACTGATAAAAAATGTTTAATAAGCATTATTGGCTTAGGATAGCTAAATGGCTTGCCTCCAAAAATTTCTTTTATATCATCATTCCCCGACTCTGTTCGACCATATCTCGCATCGGTCAGGAGGCTTCTCGGTGTCACCCCCTTGGGTCTATAGTACTTTGTATATACTTTGTCATTCTTAAAAACAAGTTCATCATATTGAGATTGAACTTTTGCTTTACTCCATCTCCAACAGGATTGTTTTCCTTTAACTATACGCGGAAAATATTTCGTCCCATCAGGTCCAATAATTTCATATATTAGTGATTGACTAATTTGAATACTGGCTTTGTCAAGAGTGACTAATCCATATTCACCATTGCTGTCTTTGAAAGGATATAATTTATCATCTAAAACATAATTTATATCCAATCCAATATAAGCGTTAGACGTTCTTCCATAACATATCGCATATTCATGCTCTGTAACAACGTTATTGCTATCATTACCGCCACCCTGTTTCTTTTTCCATACAAACTGACAAATAAAGTTCTTTTGTCCAAATATTTCATCGCAAAGCAGCTTGAGGTTAGCTTGCTCATTATCATCAATTGAGATAAAGATTACACCGTTGTCGGATAGAAGTTTTTTAGCTATGCGAAGTCGCTTAGACATGAAGGAAAGCCATTTGGAGTGGCGATAGCTGTCCTCTGAGTCAACGAATGAATCGTTATAGATAAAATCTTTGTTACCTGTGTTGTAAGGGGGATCGATGTAAATAACGTCGATTTTGCCGGCGTGGGTGTAGGCAAGAGTTATGAGTGCTTCAAGATTGTCACCCTCAATCAACATGTGGTTGGGAGCATAGTCACCTCCGTCAATCAGAGCCTTTGCTATGTCCTCGACGAGCACCGGCAATTCGTTACGCAGACGTTCTTCAATTTCTTCGGGCTTGTCCTCCCACACAAGTCCGTAGGTTTTGTTCTCACGGAGCAAACCAAGAAGAGCCGACCGCTCATTGTCGGTCAATCCCTCCAAATTCATGATACGATCAACAAGATTATGTCGCTCAGTCGCTTTCATGGCGGCGATAATGATATGTCATTAGTATTGTCGCCGATTACCCCATTGCGACAGGTATATAAAAAAGGAGTGGGCATCTGTACCATCGCTCATTCTACACATCATGGAGGTAGGAATTCCGAAACCCGTAGAATGAAATACAGATAACCCACACCTATATGTAAACCACCCAGAACTCATCCCAAGCCAAAGGCCTGGAATGAGTAGGGGTAGATATATACATACCCGTGGGCGTTCCCTGAACTTCAATCTTAGTGGGCTAAAAAGTTTCCTACGCTTTTGATGTCCTAAGAAAGAAGCGTTGATAACGCCTTTTATTTTTACCTCCCGCCTCACTTCCACTCTTGGAAGACGCACAGCGTGAGTCTATCTGCAAAATTACAAAATTTTTCGCAGAATACAATAATGTTATTGATAATGCAAAAAAGCAAAAAAGAATGTCAGACACCTGCTATGGCATACATCCCGAGGATTATTGTAGGGACGCACGGCTCGTGCGTCTGCGAATTTATCAGCATATCAGTATAATATTCAGGATTTTATCAATTAGTACATTCGGACGCACGGGCCGTGCGTCCCTACAAGACAAACTGGTTTTATGCGATATTCCTGCTCATTCTCTGTTGAAATCTGATGTCGGAGACTCGTTCTTACAATTCCCCGGCTGTGGCGGAATAAACCATAAGTGGCGGAGGGGGTCTTAATTTATATGCCAGATTTATATTGCTAAATTTTATGTGATTATGAACAAGAAATCATCCAAGCCGATACATAACAGGCAGTTCTGTATCGGTTGCCACCGTCAGAAAATGGTGTTTGAAAGTCAGGCCAAGGCCGACAATTTCATTAAATTCAACAGCGAAAATATTGCCGCTTTTTCTTCGAAAGTGCCTACGCGGAGCTATTATTGCTCTTTTTGCGCCGCTTGGCATGTGACAAGTGTCGAAAGCTGCGAGGAGGGCGCTGAACGCGATAAACGCGATGAAGAAATATGGAAGAGAATCGATTTTATAAATCATGCTAAACCTAACGTCAAACGACGCAGGAATAAGACCAAAAGTCTTCTTGAAATAGAACTTACAGAACTGTATTGCAAAATAAGCTCCATGATTGCTGCTGCCATGCAAAAGCTGAATTCCCTCAAGTTGGAAGGTTTTAATGATGTACTTAAGGAACTGTCGGAGCAAGTAGAGGACTACCGGCTTAAGGTGTGTGCTTTTTATTCATGTGAATTCCTCCCCGATGAGAAACATCGCCTCCGTCTCAATATCATTGATGAAAAGTTTGAGCTTATAAACATTGTTTATTCCGATGTCAGGAAATGTCTCTCGGATGCCGAGAAGTCAAAAGACTATATTTTCTGCTGCGAAGAGATAGATGATAATGGTATTTCGGCAGAAGAACAGTACCGTGTCAACATAATGAAAATGATTGATCTTGTGACAGAGGCCGACAGGATTTCACGGTTGGGAATGGATTACGAATGCATGAGATTGCTGAAACAGGCCGAACGCCTGATGCCCGAGACACCCGACCACAACACGACCCTGATCGCTAACCACATCGAAAAAATAAAGGAGTACCTGGATAGCTGAGACATCGCGACCACCTGACTGAAACGCAAATCCCGGTTTGTCTGTCAGGTTTTAGGCGTTAGGCTTTAGGTTTTAGAATTCCGTGGTGTAGGTATCAGGCACGTTTAAGCCGCATTAGCGGCGGCACGGCGGTAGGCACGGGTGAAAACGGGCTTGTCCCGTTTTCACC
>CAJTQV010000018.1:0-9994 GCA_910578385.1 uncultured Muribaculaceae bacterium
TAGACCCACTGGTCGGCTATGAATTGGAAAGCGTCGTTGTCGCGTCTAAGTTCCAATTTTGAACAATAATCGAAAGAGTCAACATACCAACCGATAGTCCGTCTAAGACCTACCACTGTTGCGTTTCCGTTCTCATCAAGCCAATACTGACCGATTTCTTGAAAGGACGGCTCTGCAACCATTCCCTTGCGGAGTTCAACGCTCATAAGAAACATTCGGATTACCTGATAACCGCCTTTGGCAGTTATAATGTTGAAATACGACTTATCTTTTCTCACTCTTTCTTTGGTTGTCTTGACCTCTAATGAGATACCGCAGTGTGGGCAACGGCAAACGCCCTCATTTGCGTTCCACTCATGACCGCATTTAAGGCAGACAGCCTTTCCGTTCTTCAGCCGATATGCAAAATGGTTGATGGTGTAGTTGAGTGCCCACTGCATTTGGGCGTTGGAGAGTGGGCGAAGTTGCTCACTCATTGCCAATATCCGTTCTTGTTTCTTATTTCGTGGCTTCATATCCGTAATGTTTTAGAGGTCAAAAAGACTTGGTTGAACATTGATTTCTGCACCTGCTTTCGGTGCGGTGGCGGTGTGCTTGGGTGCGGTCGCCTTCGGTTGGCTTTGTCTGCGGAGTTCTCGGAGCTGTTCTTCCTTGTACTGCTCCATAGCCTTCTCTTTGAGGTTGGCTTTATCTTCCTCGGAGAGTTCCGGTTTGCTGACAACTATGTTGCAGTTGACCTTTGCGCCTTCCTCAATCTCGTTTTCGTCAAAGTAATGTACCAGAAGGTTCATAACGGTATCGTTGTCAACCACGCATAGTCCGCTCTTTTGGATTTGGGAGCATAGGTAGTTGATTGCGCCCTCCATTGACTTTGAGGGATTAGCCATTTTGATTGCGAACATCGGTTCAGCGATGCAACGCTCCTGCAACATCTGCTGCATTACTGCGATTGCAGAGTCGTTTGATTTCATTGTCTTTGCCATAGTCGTAATATTTTTAGAGTGTAATTAGCCAATAGATTATCGCTATTATCGTCAGTATGGAGATTAGCCACCCCACACCTCGGAATATCGGCTTTACAACCGCCCATATCATCAGACCGACAATAGCACCGAGGATAACCACAACCACCTTTGCAACCTTTTTTAATGCGGTATGAGCTGGTGAAGGAGTGAAGCTCGAATTTTTAATATGTCTGTCATTCAGTGTCATAAGGCGATATTTTTTAAATGCGTATAATCGCAGTTTGAAGTTTGTTCGCTCGATGAACTCTCCGCGTGACGGAAAGCAAGGGGTGTTCGCCTCACGGCTTAAAAAATACGAGCTGACCAACGGGAAGTCTGGAGATTTTTTCAGCCGAAAGGCAAAGAATACCCCGTTCCGGCACGTTCATCGCCACGAGCGAACATACTTTGAACTCCGTTTATAATCAGCATGAAAGTAGAGCCAGCGCAGCCCCGCAGGGTGACACTGAATGACAGACATACGGAAATGGTATCCCTGACAACGATGTGGAGGTGCAACGTCCTATGAAAAGAACTGTGAAGCGGGCGTGAAGAACACGGGTTGCCGATTTGAGTCGCGCGAGGTACAGCGACGTCCCCGGCGCATCCTCACGCGGCGTTGAGGCTACCGGTGTTTAGCCCGCTTTCACTATGCAGAGTGCGGTCAATGGGTGGCAGGCGCAGCCCGTCACCTTTTGACGGCACTCAACCCAAAACAACAAGCGTTGCATTTCCGCCTCGTTTCGCCAGTGAATATTGTAGGTTATTCATAAATCAGGAAGTATCGTAGTCATGTGCCTTACATGTGCTTGTTCAATATAATATTGCAGTTCAATACGATTGAACAACTCGATATTTTTGAACAAGATATTTTGTAATAGCCGAGCAAACAATGAATCCTCTGGAAATATTAAGTAGTGCAGTCGCGCCCCTCTTGAGTTTTTAACTCAAAATAATCTGTCAGTAGGTATTGGAAAATTTGGTAGTCTTATGGTTTTTGTGTAATTTTGCAACAGCGGTTACAGTAACGGCCGTTGCAGTAATATGAAATTCTACGATAGAGAAATAGAAACACAGACGCTCCGAAAGATTGAGGAAACATCGAGGCAATATGCGCAGATGACTGTAATAACCGGTCGCCGACGCATCGGTAAAACCACGCTTATAAAGCACGCTTATGGTGCTGACGATATGATCTATTTCTTTGTTGCAAGGAAAAGCGAAACTCTCCTTTGTGCGGAGCTCGCCGATACTATCCGTGACTGTCTCGGCGAGGAGATTGGCGATTTTACAAGCATGGCAAAGCTCTTTTCTGCCATAATGCAGATTGCCAAACGCCGACACTTCACGCTTGTGTTCGATGAATTTCAGAACTTCAAGTATGTCAACGAGGCATTCTTCAGCGATATGCAGAATGTATGGGACTCCAACAAACAGGAAGCACGGATAAACCTTATTATCTGCGGCTCGCTATACTCGATGATGACCAAAATCTTCGATGACCGTAAGGAGCCTCTTTATGGACGTGCTACTTCAAGAATGCGTCTGCGTGAATTTCCGCTGCGGACACTGCGTGAGATTATGCACGACAACAATCCCGATTATACTCCGGATGACTTGTTGGCAATGTACATGATAACAGGCGGTGTCGCCAAATATGTCGAACAGTTAGTGCAGACAGGAGCTTTCACCAAAGATAAGATACTGGACTCTGTCCTCTCTTTTGGCTCCTATTTTATTGAGGAGGGAAAGGAACTGCTATCTGATGAGTTCGGCAAGGACTACGGCAACTATTTTTCAATCCTTTCCGCAATAGCATCAGGATTCAACGAGCGAGGAGAGATCAAATCCTATACCGGCATTGAGGCCGGAGGTTATCTTGACAAACTCGAAAACACCTACGACCTTCTTTACCGCTATCGCCCATATCTTGCCGCACCGGGAAGCCGCAATGTGAAATACGGTATCAAAGACAATTTCCTCAACTTCTGGTTCCGGTTCATCTATAAATACCGCAGTGCTGTGGAAATCGGCAACCTGAATTATGTACGCGAGAAAGTTGGTGATGACTACGCCACATTCTCCGGTTGGATACTTGAACGCTACTTCCGTCAGTTCTACCGCGAAACCGGACTCTACAACATCGTGACGAACTATTGGGAAAAAGACGGTCGCAACGAGATTGACCTGATTGCCGTAAATGAGCCAGACCGAGAAATCATCATCGGCGAGATCAAACGGAACAAGAGCCGGATAGACCTCCACAAACTTGAAGCGAAGTCCGAAACCATCTGCCGGAAACAGAAAGGATGGAAAGTCGGCTATGTCGGTCTTTCACTTGATGATATGGAATCGTAATCCACCAGTCGCGCTAAGGATAGACCAAAGGATTTTTAACGCGCTGAGCGATGGCGGATTGGGAATAATTTATTAACTTTGTAATATCGGAATTGCATTCCGGTGAAGAACATTGAAGTATGAGCGTGAGATATGCGTGAGTCACAACAGATGGCTTCTCATAACTCCCTGATACTCACGATACAGCGTCGGAGTTTAATGGCTCCAGGCGGATCACTAAAGGGTCACTTTTCAGTGGCCCTTTTTTCGTGTCCGTAAGTGACTGATGTGCAAGTGTTAGCAATTTTATAAAATCTTGATTTAGAAAGATTTAGCACAAACCGTATTTCCTGCCGATAGCCAAAGTTAGCATTTGTTAGTTCGGAATTAGCACATTATCTTTGGTACAGATTTCGTGAATGTACCACAAAAAAGTACCACAAATGTACCAGCTTTTCCAACAAATATCAGCCGTTGTCTCCTGCCCCGGTCTTGCCATAGCGACCGGAGCCTGTTTAGAGTGCCAACTCTCTGATATTTGCTATTTTGTGCTAAATGTTTCCAAAAGATTCGGGGCGTGCAACAGCCTCGTTGCCGGATGCGTTGAAATGGTATGTGGTACACGTGTGGTACATTTCCCGGAATTTGTGGTACACGCTTTTTCGTGTACCACATCACGAGAAATTTGAATGTATCATTCTTAAAATCTTTTACTTATGGCAGGAATACCACAGATCAAGATTGTTTTCGACCGCCGCAAGAAGGCATCGGCCGTCAACCCCGGCACCGTGGAGATTGAGGTGTCGTACAACCGTGAGCGCGTCCGTCTCTCCACCGGCGTGGCTGTACTCAAGCAGCAGTGGAACGGCAAGGAGGTGGTCAACCACCCTCAGGCCGACCATCTGAACGAGCAGATACGCCGTGTCTATGACGGTCTGCATGAGAAGATGTCGTCCATAGCCTCGACAAAGGGCGAATACGACCTGTCGCTTCTCAAAAAGGTCAAGAAAACGAAGTTGCAGGGTTCGTCGGCAAGTTTTCTCGACTGGCTGGAGGAACGTATCGACATGCGCCCGGTCACGGAGTCAACACGCAAGCAGCACAAGGTGATGCTCAAATGCCTGCGCGACTTCGGGCTGATACGCTTCTTCAGCGACCTCACCCCAAAGAACATCAGATTATGGGACGATTTCATACGCAAGCGTGTGACAGCCCAGGCATCGGTTCACGGCTATCACAAACGCCTCAAACCCTATATCGTGGAGGCGATACAGTTTGAGAAGCTGGAGTCCAACCCATACGACGGCATGAGGATTTCGCGTGGAAAATCGGAGGGCATAAAATTCCTTACCGAAGAGGAACGTGATCGCGTGGAAGCCCTTGAACTCTACGGCATGACCGAGAAAGTGCGCGATATGTTTATCTTCTCATGCTACACAGGGCTGGCGTACTCCGACCTTGTGAAGATCAAGAAGTCGGACGTGTTCAGGCAGGGCGAGGACTACTGCATACGAGACAAGCGTATGAAAACCGGTATGCCCTATACGATTGTGCTGTTGCCTAAGGCGATAGCCATATTGAAAAAGTACAACTACAACCTCAATCTGATGAGCAACCAGAAATGCAACGACCAGTTGAAGATAATCGCCAATCTTGCCAAGCTGCACATCAACCTGACAATGCACGTCGGCCGCCACACGTTTGCAACGTGGGCGTTGACAAAAGGCGTGGGTATCGAGACTGTGAGCAAGATGCTCGCCCACTCCAACGTGGCAATGACCGAGAAATACGCCCATGTGCTTCAGACGAGCGTCATACAGGGCTTCGGTAAACTTAAATAATCTCTACCTTAACATGGGTGCAGCCGTCACTTCTTCCGGGAGGTGGCGGCTTTCTCTTTTGCAGACAGTTCAGAGCGTAGCCGTTCTATCTCCTTCGCCTGTTCATCAATCCTCTTTTCCAGACGTTCAAGCCGGTTATTCATCGGCCCCATGAAGGCCGTCATGTTCTTTATGATCTCAGCCATGTCAGCGAGGATATATGAGAAGCGGTCCATCTGCGGCGGCTCCGGATCCGCTTCCGGCTGTCGTGGAACTGTCTCCTGTATCATGTTCCCATTCCCGTTCCATATCCAATCGAAACTCAGGGGCTGGTATATGCTGCACAGGCTTTTGACAAAGCGTTCCGTCACTTTGGATTTGCCGGTTATCACCTGTGACACGACACTGGGATTGTAGCCCATCTTTTCCGCAATGACACGGTTGGAGTTGAACAGCCTGTTGTCTTTCAGCCATTCCATCGCCTGTCTCACCCTATTTCTTATGTTGTCCATAAACTCATGTTTATATTTTATAATAAATTTGATTAGGTATTTCCAATAATAACACTTCAAACAATCATTTAGTACAATTAGTTTGTTAGTGTTAATGCAACTACCTAATTTAGATTAATTATTTCTAATTGCAAAGATAATCATTTTTCTAAACATAGCTAATGGTTGCTAAAAGAAAAAATGTCAAACAGCTTATAAAACGGATACGACTATGAGTGAAGACAGACGCATAACAATGAGGCTCACAAGGATTGAGAACACCCTTGAAGAGATAAAGCGGAACATCACCGCACCGGTGCCTCCCGACAGAAAGATAACCGTGCGTGAGGCGGCGGAGATCATGCACTGTTCAGACCAGCGTGTACGCGACGCGATACATGACGGCTCCCTGAAAGCGGAGCGTAACGGGCGGCGTTTTTTCCTCTCTCTTTACGATGTGAGGGAGCGTGCCGGATACGCAACACTTGAAAAAAAACGGCAGACCTGATTCATTTAATCTTAAAGGACGAAATTATGACTACACAACAGATCAAAGAGATTGACTCCAAGTGTCTTAACGACTATCTCGCCACGCTACCCCATACTGACCACCGTTTTTTCGTGACAGCGGTAGTAAGAGCCTGCGGAGAAGGCATCAAACGCAAGACATTCTATAACTGGAAAGCCGGATGCTGCTGCATACCCTCCTTCTGCAAGAAAGAGATAGAGAGGATTGCCGGATGTGTGGTGTTCCCGAAGGAACTATATGTGACAGACCGCGATGTTGACACTCCAAGCGGAAAAGCCTGAGGCATACGCACAACTCCAATATATATGTACCCCAAGAATATAAACAGCCGAAATGAACCGTTCATGGATACCCGTAATGCACTATCTCCGCGACGTGGAATGGCTCTACTCCGAGAGCCGGATGGTACATCTCTGGCTGGAGATACTTTTCCGCGTGCATAGAGCCAAAGGCACATATCCCATAAAAGGCACGACAATAGACATCCTGCCCGGTCAGTTCGTGGCCTCGACACGAAAACTGGCCGCCTCAATCGGAGCGGACAAAGATACAGTAGGAAGATACATGAGGATTTTTGAGGCGCAGAAGTGGATACGGCGACTTGAAATAGGCAACGCGACATTATACACGGTGCTTGTCATGGATCAGATACCCGGCTTTTCAATCATGGCTCCATCGGATACAACGGCTATCGGGGCTTCTTCAGAAGCTCAATCCCCCACAAATGGGGACACTTCTTCCGACACTGTTGGGGACACCTTTGGGGACATATATTATATAGATAATAATATAAATAAAAATTCTCTCTCCCCCGCGCGTGAAGGAGAAGTTTTTGAAATTTTTTCAAAGGATACGGCTTCGCTCGACGAAATAGCCGGAGCCTTGCACTGCGAAAGGAAGATACTTGAAAATATGCTTCCTGACTTTTTTCAGGAGTGCAGGATCAAGAAAAAGAATCATCAGACCGTGCAGGAGTGCAAGGATCATTTTTTCAACTGGGCCCGCGCCCGATTAGAACGAGAACGGAACAATGGCATACCCAAAGAAAATAAACCCGGCGGAAGCCGTCAGGGAAATCAGAGAGGCCGCAGAACGCCGATCAAACCGAACTGTGGACTTATCGAGGATTAGCGAATACAAGACACTTTTCATGCAGTGTGCCGTTGCTGTCTGCCCGGGCTTCACAGTGAGGGAAGAAATGAAACCGGCATACAACGACATCGTTCACTGGGCGGTGATGGACTATGACGGCAACCTTGATCCGGACAAGGGGCTTCTTATTTGGGGCGACATAGGTACGGGCAAATCCACCATGCTGAAAATCATCAGGGAGTTCTGCTACCTTGTGAGGCCGCACATCGAGGGCAACCGGTATTATTTCCGGATAGACAACGTGATTGATGTATGCGCCGCTTACGCCGATGAGTCAATATACGGAGGCTACCGGGGCATCAGGCAGTATATCGACAGTCCAAGACAGGCGTTTGACGAACTTGGCAGCGAGACATTGCCGACAGGAAGGTACGGCAACTTCGAGAATGTTATGCAGTACATCTTCCAGTCACGCTACGACAACCGCTACCACCAGTTCACCCATGCCACCACCAACTTCACAATCGACCAGATACAGGAGGCCTATGGCGAGAGGATATATGACCGCTTCAAGGAGATGTTCAATTTCGTCGCCTTGCGAGGAAAGACATTCAGGATAAACACTCAAAAGAACATGGAAAAATGAAAGACAACGTACAACCTACACCCATAGATTGGGAACAGCGGAAATATGACCTTGCGGTCGCGCTGTATTATCACGACATTCGGTTGTCGGATGTCGTGACTCCGGAGAACCGTCTTACAAGGTGGCCAGCGCATATCAGCCTCTCCGCAGAGATGGCAGTGGAAGCCGCCGAAGTTTTCATAAACGCATACCGCCGGCAGGCGGTGATGGAAAGTGGGGAGAAAAGCCATGCGCCCTGATTTTCACAGGATAGTCCCCGATTTGCTATATTCGGTGATGGCGGCAAGAAAATTGCTCGGCATAAGCCATACAACGATTTACGAATACATGAGGCAATCGCCCCCGGTACTCCCATACCGCCGCTCGGAAAACGGCTGGCACAGGCTGATACTCGGAAGCGACATAATTTTCCTGCTCGACCACCCGCAGGTCAAGCGGGGAAGAAAACGGAAGAACCGATAAAACGGCACTGTCAGTTCCAGAGATACCACGGCGAGGGGCGCGGAGCGGCGAAGGCTTCGGAGAGGTCGATGGCGAGTAGCCATGCCCGGGTGCGTATGCCGTCCATGTCGGAGAGTGTTTGGGCATATCGGCTCTCTCCGGCACCCGAAATCCGGCACCACTGCCGCGCGAAGATGTCGGGTTGGAAAGCGTCGATGAACGACAGTATGTCGTCCACCAGCGAAGTCGGTTTGCTACCGGTCATGTCGGCTGAGAAGCAGAACGGCACTCCGCTCTCGGTATTCCGCCGGAAATCGAAAGAGGTGATGTTTCCGTCTCTCACATTGGCGGTCACACTCCAGCCGCATTGTGCGGCAACTTGGATTATGGTTTGTAAAATCATGTCAGTACACGTTTATGTCTGCCACGTCCGGCATGGAGGTGGCAGACCGAATTTTTCGGTAATGTCAGCCGTGGCACAACACCACGGCTGACGTGTTCGGTCAATCATAAAGGCGGTTCAAGAAGTCTTGAAGCCTCTCATCGCTTATTTGCCCTATGGGGCATGGGGTGAAATACGGCATTTGTATCACTCGGATAATGCCGAAGCCTTGTTTGCGATAGTCAAGTTCGACATCGGCAAGTTCTTTGAGCGACACATAGCCGTATTCATCTTCGCCGAGTCCGACCACTATGCAGTAAAGGATTGTATCGTCTCCCTCTTTGCCTCCTTCAAGCACAAACCAACAGATATTTCCGATAGTGAATATCGCCACGCACACGGCATTTCTCTCCTTGCCGTCCTGCGAGTACAGAGGATAGTCCTTTATGGCTTCCTCAAATTTCGGTGTCAACAGTCTGTTCATAGTCAGTCAAATTCAATTTCATCTTCGTAAAGTTCAATCCTCGCGCCACTGCTTACCTCGATGATGAAGCGGTAGCCGTTCAGTCCTACGATTGTGCCACGGTGGTAGCCTCGCCACGGTGTCAGCAACTCGCACTGGCGTCCGTATTCGGGAAAATCGGTGTCGTTCATACGCTTTTATCCTTTAGTTCCTTATATTCGGGGTCATAGATTTCATCGCCGTTCATCAGTGTGTCGTACATCATCGCCGCTCTCCGGGCTGTCGTTTCGTTCCGCTCGTCATAATAGCCGGTGCGGTAGTTGACAGCGAGCTGACGGATATAAGCCACGCACACCTTGAAAGCCTGCGACTGCAAATAGCGGTGTATTGTGGCGAGTGCCTTTCCTGTGTTGGTTGCGGATTGCATTTTGCCGTTGACAAAGTTGTCAAACGCCACGACAAATTCCTTGTCGTTGTTGGATATTGCTATTCCGTTATAATTTTCCATGTTCTTATGATTTAGATTGTTGCCTGATTGTAGATTGAGGGTTCGGAGGTCACGTTGTAGATGTAGTTGCCACAGCGTACCAAAAGGCAGTTCTCGCCATAGTAGAGTTTTTTCATGCCCCTAATGGAGCCGGAGCGGTGGAAATTTGGGAACTGCCCGATATTGAGCCGTTTGCCCTCTGCTACTTTCATTCTTTTTACTCGCATAGTCATTTGATGTTTGAGCGTTTGAGTTAATTTTCTCCCTTTTGTTTGAAGCTCTTTGAGCTTCTCCGGCAGGGC
>CAJTQV010000018.1:10066-59465 GCA_910578385.1 uncultured Muribaculaceae bacterium
TGGCCGTTTTTCGTGCAGTTCCACAGCTGCGGCCATAAGGGAGGATAAGGCAAGTGTGTAGTCAGCGGCAAGCGAGGGATACCCAAATTGTTTGAGGCACGAGAAGAATTTGTGGAGGCTCACGAGTGCGGACGCCGACCACAAGCGTAGCGTCACTTGACGGTCCTCCCGGACGCAGTAACTTCGCACGCCAAAACGCCTGTCCCTGCCGAGGCTCAAAATCTTCAAGGGAAAGAACCGGCCACCTTTGACCGTTGCCGTTTCAAAGTGCCAGCCTTGAAGCGGCCACAGTCATCGTTTGCAGACAGATATTCCAAAGAGAGGCGACAACGCGAGAGTCGAGCGAAGGCTTGCCCTCGCTTTGCTCTGGCGTTGTCGCCGCCTCCGGCTTCAGCCGGGCATCATATCCAAAATCAGAACTGCCCGAAGCTGAATCGGTGTGCAGCACGGAATCAGTCGGGCAACCGATAAACAGCACAAGGCGATGTGCCGTGTTTGTGGATCCGCGGGCCACTGACACGGCTTATCGCCTGAATTATCACATCATTTGGACGCAAGCGGTGGTGATAAGGTTGTGTGAGGTAATACGCCCGGCGCACTGCCTCACGCTCCTGTCGCCACAGCGTCTTATATTAATTCCCTGACCGCTCCATTATTTTGATGACATTGATTTTTGGAACATGAATAAAAGTTTATCTTTTTCGTTCATGCGGATATTATCAGAATAACCGCCTTTTGTTATTTGATACCCGCATGGCTTAACCATAAAAACACCTAAGCCCTTAGTGTATGAACTTACTTCTGAGGCATAGTCTTTACTTGTATTTAATGGAACTTTCCCTTTAATATGACACCACTCATTATTGCAACTGATGTCTTCAATCTCAGACATCATTTTTTGCAAATCTGTAATAGCTTTGGAACTCGCCTCCTGGGGTATCTGCAACTCAAAACAGAGCATCGGTTCGAGAATGTCCACACCTGACTGTTGCAAAGCCAGCCTGAAGACATAGGGGGTCAGCTGTCTGAAATCAGCAGGTGTGCTTACCGGGCTATAATACTCGGCTTGAGTGAAAGTTACTTTCAGATCTGTAACTTCCCAACCATGTAACCCCGATTGGCAAGACATACGAATCCCTTCAAAAACGGCGTTTTGAAAAGAATGGTTCAGATAACCATAGGAGATGTCACTTTCGATTTGCAACCCTGTCCCTAACGGTAAGGGTTCGAGAGTCAGCCCTATTGTGGCCCAGTAAGGGTTGGGTGGTACTTCAATCTGAATAATCTTATTGACCTTTTTTACAGGTCGTTCTTTGTAGATAGTCTTGATCTCATCAAAATGGACCTTGACGGAAAACCGTTCTTCCAGCAATGTCTGTATGATTTCCTTTTGGGTCAAACCATATAACGAGATTTCCAATTCATCGCTATATGAGTTTATGGAAAAGGACAAAGACGGGTCTTCAATCCACAATGTATTCAGAGCGGATATAACCTTGCTTCTCTCTTCGGGCTTGTCTGGCCGGACGGAGGATTTGAGGGCGGGATGCTGATGGGATAATCCTTGAATCAAACAAGGCTTAACACCTAAATAATCTCCGATTCGAAAATCTTCCATATCCTCTACAATCGCGATATCATTGGCACCCACTTCATCAAAATTTATCTCTCTGCCCTGATAAATAGTCTTTAGATTTTTAATCTTGATGGATTTTTCCGAATCGTTGATTCTTACGACGTCTCGAAGTCTCAGACTTCCGTCAATTATTTTTAGAAAACTTCTTTTATGTCCTTTGGGATCATGCTCTATCTTATAGAGATAAGCTGAAAGTCTGTTTGAGACTGATTCCGGAGGAAGTATAAAAGAAGTGATGGCGTCCATCAACTCATTGATGCCGATATTGAACATTGCTGATCCATGTAGCACCGGATAGACTTTGGCTTTTGCCACAAGAGCGATTATCGTATTCCAATAATCAGCCGGTGAAATTTCGCTATCCGACAAATATCGTTCTAATATATCGTCGTCATGGTTGCATACAAATTCTTTGTATTCTTCCTTTATATATGTTTGGGAGCAAACCGGATAAACCGATCCATCGGTAACAGTTTGCATAAACAGGACATCTTGAGACAGATTTGCTTTTATATCCAGATACAAACGCTCCAAATTCACACCGGCACGGTCAATCTTATTGATAAATATAATTGTCGGGATTTGCAGCTTATGTAAAGTATTGAACAGCAACTTTGTCTGCGCCTGTATGCCTTCCTTTGCGGATAAGATGAGGACTGCCCCATCAAGCATTTTGAATGTCCGCTCCACTTCCGCAATAAAATCCATGTGTCCCGGAGTGTCAATGATATTGCATTTCACTCCATTCCAGATAATAGATGTCGTAGAAGCCCGGACAGTAATTCCTCTACGTTTCTCTATATCCATAGAGTCTGTTATGGTGTCACCATTATCCACACGGCCGCACTTTTCCGTTGCTCCACTGGCAAACAGCAGATTCTCGGTTACGGAAGTTTTTCCTGCATCAATGTGAGCAAGAATTCCTAAATTTATAATATTCATTTGGATTAAGCAATAATATACTGCATTAGATGCGTTGTCGGAACGCACCTTTTAATACCTCCTCGTAGCATGAGAGAGCTACAGGATTCCTAACTCGTGTTGGTATGTATATTATTACTGCCGCATGGTGACCACAAAATTAGTTATTTTTTTCCACCCCAACAAATTATAGCCGGAATTATTTCGCAGATTATTTCCGCAGATAACAGCTAATCATGCTAAGACTATAAGTTCCCTACTCACGCCTGGTACTTTATAGTTTTCCATAGAGGCGGCTTTTGTGAGGTGACGAGCAAAAGCCGCCCCGCGTAGTTGCAGGACGGCTTGGTGGTCGTTATGACATTCCGGGACTGGAAACCATTTGGATTTTCAGTCAAACCATTCGGGGTTGCTCTCTCTGAGTATTGCGACAAGTTCGTTGTCGGGGAGCTTCAAATCATTTTCGGAGGTATAGTAGAAGATTTCTTCATCGACACGCTCCGCTTCCTTGTCGGCGAAGCCGTTGCATTTGTCGGTGATTGGATAAGGCATAAGTGCGTCAAGCAATTCCAGTCCACCGATAATAAGGCTCTCGCCCTCGTTGCTTGTCACGATACGGCAGGTATAGTCCGTACTCTTGTAGTTGATTTCAGTCGTTGTCATATCTTGATTGTTTTTGCCACTGCGCCATTGGTGCTGACGCAGTGGCTATTGATTATTCCGTTGATTAAAAGGTCATTACATGGCAGTCAGTGACCTCGGCAGGTAGTCCGAAAGCAGGGAAATGAGAGAAATATGGGTTGCTCTCTCCCTCTGCTTCGGAAGCGGTGGTGACGGTCTGCACTTTGTTGTCGGCATACCATTTGTCAATCATCGCAATTTCATCGTCAGTCAACCCTGTCGGGTCTCCGTTGATTAGATAGCATAACGCCCATGTTGGGATAGGCTCGATAAAGAACTCCATGACTGTATGTTTTTAGTTGTGATACCCTAATATTGCTCCGATGTATAGTCTATCGCCCTTTTTCAGTCGGGCGATAATATCCATTAGGTCAGCGGAGCGTTCAGCCGTGCCTGTACCTCCATAGAACTCGGTCACGAAAAGAGCGTCAACGCCAAGCGGATTGATAATGGCTTTTTTCAGTTGCCCTATTGGTCCGTTCCATTTCATCACGTTTGCAGGGGTAAGTTCGGCAGAGATAGCCTTGATGTTGTCGAAATGGGATTTCCGCCAAATTGCGAAGCCACCATTGTAGGTAAGGGCGTTTTCATCGGTGGACGTAAACATACCTTTCGGCAGGATATGTTCAAGAAGAAAACGGATGTCGAATTTGCGTCCGTCCTCGGAGTTTTCGCACACATAGGATATAGAGGCGTTTTCTCCTGCCACAATACGGTCGATGTTCAGATAGTCGTTCTCGGCTATCGGCTCGGTGCTGATTTGATAAATAGTGCTGTGCATAGTCTTTTTGATGTTTGAGCGTTTTATACTACGGTTTAATTCTTGTGGTCTTGCCAATTTTTGTGTCGGGGTGAACCGGAAACTCCCAGTTTACTTCATCATCAGGAAGTGAGGAATGTATGTCACTGCCTATAACCAATCCGCAGTGTTTTTCAACATACTCCCTTGCCTGTGCCGCGTTTTCAGCCTCTATGTCGAAGAAGCCACTGAATATGTACTCTGTTCTGACTCTGAATTGTGCCATTGTTTTTTGAGTTTTGAGTTAATTTTCTCCCTTTTGTTTGAAGCTCTTTGAGCTTCTCCGGCAGGGCTGGCCGTTTTTCGTGCAGTCCCACAACTGCGGCCATAAGGGAGGATAAGGCAAGTGTGTAGTCTGCGGCAAGCGAGGGATACCCATTTTTTTCGGAATTGAGGGAGAAATAAACGATTGAGTGAGAGCAGAACAAAATTTATTTTGGTATGCCGAGCGTGAGTTTATTGCGCAATGCGAAAAAATGTGGAGGCTCACGAGTGCGGACGCCGACCACAAGCGTAGCGTCACTTGACGTTCCTCCCGGACGCAGTAACTTCGCACGCCAAAACGCCAGTCCCTGCCGAGGCTCAAAATCTTCAAGGGAAAGAACCGGCCACCGTTGACCCTTGCCGTTTCAAAGTGCCAGCCTTGAAGCGGCGCAGTCATCGTTTGCAGACCGTATTCCAAAGAGAGGCTACAACGCGAGAGTCGAGCGAAGGCTTGCCCTCGCTTTGCTCTGGCGTTGTCGCCGCCTCCGGCTTCAGCCGGGCATCATATACAAAATCAGAACTGCCCGAAGCTGAATCGGTGTGAGACACGGAATCAGTAGGGCAACCGGTAAACAGCACAAGGCGATGTGCCGTGCCTGTGGATCCGCGGGCCACTGACACGGCTTATCACTTGAATCATCACATCATTTGGGGAGCAAGCGGTGGTGATAAGGTTGTGTGAGGCAATACGCCCGGCGCACTGCCTCACGCTCCTGTAGCCACGGCTTGCAAACCTATCAGTTACCACTCATAGCAACAAAATATTAATTTTTTCTGAGCCACCACGTTTAAATGTTAAGATTTTTAATCAGAAACGATATTGGATTGAAGCGAGGATGTTGCGTGGGCGAATTTGGAATGAGTGTTCCGATCGGGAGAGTGTTCCGTATGTCACATATTGATAGTGCCGTTTGTCAAGGAGATTATTGGCGGTAAGAGAAAGACGCACTTTGCTGCTTACGTGCCAAACGGCTGAAGCGTCCAGAAGCACGAGGTTTTCGACATTGCCTTCCGGGAATTTGGTGAGGAAATGCTCTGCTCCCAAAGTGAATTGCCAGCGGTCATGCGGCATAATTGTTGTGTAAAGTTTTTGGTTGAATGAGTGGGTGTCGTTATCAATTTCTCCAATTTTCAGACGAGAGTAGCCGTAATTGGCATCATAGTTCACAGAAAGCCATTTGCAAAGACTTCCCTTGAAATATGGTTTGACCGAGATTGTCTGCTGACTGTAATCTTCCACGATGTTGTCACGCATTGAAGATGCTGAACTCGTAGATGCATTTATTTCCACGCCAATTACCATGCGGCTATGTCCGAGCCCTTTGCTTATTCCGCCGCTTACGTTCCAGAAATGACTTCCCGAAAGCCTATTTGCGTATGTTGACACAATGAAATCATCAATAAACAGTTGGTTTGACATAAAAGAGCAGCGGCTGTAATTGTATGTCAGCGAGGCATTGCCAAAGAAGGATGTCAGAGGATTGCGGTATTTATAGCTTGCCGAAGCGACAACATTTTGCGAATATTTGTCAATATCGCTTGCAATAAAAAGATTGCGATAGTCTGACATTACCGGTACACTGATATTCATATAAGCCTGGGGTGAGCTGAGCTGATAAGAAATTGATGCTGAAACCTCGCTCTTTGCCGAAGTTTTCTTGCGTACATAAAATCGTGGTAAGATGTTGATATAATCATGCTGGCCATTGACGCTATGGTGTAGCCATTTTATGGGTATCTTGGCGGACAGCAGCCATCCATTACGTTCATAGTCGAGTTGCGGAGTAGCGTACAGATTGGAAAGGAATGTGTTGAAATATCTCGAATTGTCGAAATCCCCCATTCCAATCAGGAAAAGATTCAGACGATGATAATTCAAATCGACACCGCCGTTGATGTAGAATTTCCAAAAACGACCCAACTTGCCCCAACGTGATTCGGTGGTGCTCCGGAAATCAGTAGTGCCAACGTTTTGGACTGCATACTCCTCGCCATTTACAAAGAGTCTATCGGGGCGATGAGCAAATGAATTGCGCGAGGTCAGCTCAAACAATTTCTTGTCATTGCGCTTTACAAGTTTCAGGTCGTTGTTGGCAGAAAAATTGCGGCGACGGATACGCTGGTCAAGGTCAAAAGAGCCGGTTATGTTGGAATTGGCTTTTTCCCACACACCTTCAACCGTGAATTTATCCTTCAGGAAATAACCACGCTTGTTAATCTGCATATTGAATTGAGCCGAAACATCATGGCTCTGCGTGCGCAAGCTATTGTTCTGAATGAATTCAGGAATTGCTTGGCTGAAGTAATCCGTCCTTAATCCGGATTTGTAGTCAAGCCTGTCGCCCACATAATTCAGTTTGAAACGCATTGAGGTATCGCCACGCTTCCATGCCGTGATTGAGTTGGCAAGCCACGACAGGTTGTCGCGTGTCCGCTTCTCATTGAGCGGGGCGTTGACAATGTCGGCAGCTATATACTCCGGCCACAAGGACTCGGAATAACCGGTGAACGACATATCGCTGAAATCATGTTCTGTAATCTGCTCGTCTGGGTTCCAGCCCGTGTTACCACCGCGAATGGTCAGTATATTCTGAACCTTAGGGGCAATGCGCATGGCGTATAGAGAACCGTCGTATAGCCACGGTTGCACACCTGTTCCGGCTTTGGCCACGCCGACTGTCTTACCTTTCGCTCCTTCGTTGAGCTTGATATTGATGCCGGCCTCTTCGGGGAATTCAATACCTTCCAAAGCCTTTACTGGCTGATGATTTTCCATCACCTCCACCGACTTCACATCCTTGTGGGAGATATTGTTGGTGGCGAGCCCATACTGACCTCCAAGGAAATCATCGCCGTCAATATAGAATTTATTGATTGGCTTCCCCTGATACTTGATTGTTCCATCGTCCTCGACTTTTATACCCGGCAACCGCTTTATCACGTCAATGATAGCATTGTCGGAGGCGTTTGCATAGCGCGAGACATTGAACACCAGTGTGTCCCCCTTTGCATAGATGTCGGGGGCCTGTACAATCACGTCTTTCAACTGCGTTGCTTTCGGCCACATCTCCACACCCTTTGCAAAGTCGTGGTTCTTTGACAATTTCAATGACTCATATCCCATACAGCGGAATGAAATAGAATCTATCGAGTCAGATATTTTGATTTTGAAAACGCCATCCGCATTCGAAGAAGCAAACGCCGTGGCTTTTCCTTGCTTATTCAGAGCCTGCACCACCGCACCCACTATGGGTTGGCCATTTTCTCCGTCTATGATTGTTCCGGAGGCCGTTTCCGGGACTGCCGCCGAAGCCGACAGCAGCCCAAGAAACAGGCAAAGTATGAAAAAACTGTATCTGTTCATTTTCTCCAATCGCGTTCAATGTAATCAAATGGCAGTTCGATAGGATCGTAAGCGTCCAGCACGGGACTGCCCTCTTCGTCATAAACGTCTATATGTCCATGTCCTCCCTCCTCATAGTAAGCGTAAGGATTTATGTCATAGCGATGCTTTGCATCATAATATTTTGCGCGTGATGTCGTGTTGTAAGGAACTTTATACATCGTTATCGGTCTGTCTGCTTTTGACTTTAAGCCGATACATTCAAAATTATAATGTCCGTCTTTGTCGGACGCCTTCATAATCAGCCCCGGCAGACCATACAGTTTCCACGGCCCCTCCATCAGAGGAATCTCCTCGGAATAGAATGCCATCCATTCTCGTCCACGAAAATTGCAGACAGCTGAATGACATTCATATCCAAGCACATTGGTAACGCTGTCGGTTAGCTCCCATTCAAGTTCCGGCATATCGTCCTCATAACAGAACCAATCCATACAGATTTTTTCAGTATGGGTCAGTTTGCCCTGGGGATAATTCTTGAAGATAGTCATGAATTCTCCGTTGGAGAGTTTTCCGTCCATGGCGGCCTCTGCCACCTGTTCCGGAGTTATGTTCATCAGGAGCGAATCTACTGTAAGATTCTTGTAGCTGGAGAATTTGGAGAGACCGTCGGGGCCGATCTGCAGAAGCATCTGGTCTGTTGTGTAGTTGTCTTCAAGTTGGCCGGTAGTGTCATTGCACCATGAATAATCGTAAACGAATTCCATTGTCTCGGGTGCGATAGTCTCGGTTTCGGGAACTTTGCTCTGGAATATTCCGAGAGTACGGCGCATAACTTTGCCCGAAGCGGCCATTGCAAGTGTCATGATGGCCATAAAGATGATTGCTGTTTTCTTCATATCTTTTGTGGTTTAAGTTTCACGATGCAAAGTTACTGCCGCCATTACCCTTTAGACGAAAATAATCATTACTCAAACATTATGGAATTATTACTAAATTATTACTGTCGTCCAATTATCCATCATTTCAGACGTTTATATCATAGATAATGGCTAATTTTGCATCATGGAAAAGAAAATAAAGACGCTCTACATACTCTCGATTGTTGCCATACTTGCTTTCCTTGGAATGCAAGCATATTGGTTGTATGGTCGATATGAGTACTCTCTGACTGAATATGAGAACAGAACGGGACTATTAGTAATAGAAGCCTTGAAAGAGTATAGCAAAGCACGTGCTCGCGGTTCTGCAACACAGGGGGATACAGTAAAGGTGCAGTCGCGATTCCAAATGAGTCATAGTTTGGATTCCATAGGTAAATCAATTCGGAAGGTCACCGTAAGGACAAATGTTATAAATGGTCGAAAACTTTTGGGCATTGCGGAGAATCGCAAACTCACTCCCGAAGAAATGAAAAGACTTGAGGAAATGGTCATGGACTCCCTTGAAATGGTTGATGCCAAGATTGCAACTATCGATGCCTCATCTGCTCCGTCTGACGGTATTGCGTGGAATGCCATGAAAAATTTTGAAAGTGAGGTTCAATCTCCTTTTACAAAAGAGGGTATTGATTCAATCCTCAGAAAGCACAATCTTATTGCAGAAATCGCTCTGATTTTGCAGGACAGCGTTACATGGGAACCCACCACTATACGTCATTCATCTGTAATATCGCCCAAATTCAAGGTCACAACCCCTTATTCCGAACTTGAAAGAAAGGCGGTAGTGATAGAATGTGAGATTCCCTCATCGGAGATATTATGCAATATGGGATGGACGTTAGCTCTGGCCGTTGTTCTCTCGTTGTTCCTTATTCATTGCCTCTTATGGCAGATCAAGACCATAGTCAAGCTGACTCGACTTGACAAGATGCGCAACTCGTTTATCACTACAATGATTCACGAACTGAAACGACCAATTTCAACATTGAAGATGTGTGTTTCCGGAATTGACAATGACAAACTGATGGAAGATAACCAATTGCGTCATGAACTCACCGGAGAGATACGTATGGCTCTTGATAACCTTTCGGCATATTTCTCCAAGTTACGTGACATAACATTCAATAACGTAGAGCAGATTCCTCTCAATGTATCCTCATTCAACCTTACTGTGCTTGTTGACAGTGTTATAAAATCAATCACAGTGCCAAGTACTAAGGATGTTGTGTTTGAAAATGCTGTTCCGGAAAATTTTGAGATTTCTGCCGATTGCTCACATCTCATTAATATCCTTACGAATTTGATTGAGAACGCAATAAAATACTCAAGCGATAAGGTGACGATAAAAATAAATGCTGTCAGCACTTCGGACGGTTGCCAGATTATTGTCAAGGATAATGGCAACGGTATCGCGGCCGATGATATAAACAGAATCTTCAACCGTTTCTATCGGGGCAAAGCATCTGCTTCCGACATCCCAGGAATGGGACTTGGTCTTGCATACGTCAAACTCCTGACGGATGCTCATGGTGGCGAAATATCTGTGGAAAGCACCGTGGGTGTCGGCTCATCATTCTCAATAAAACTACCGCAATGAAAAAAATACTGCTCGTTGACGATGATTTGAAAAACTCCATGCTTCTCAAACGCTTCATAGAGGCTGAGGGGTATGAGGTTGTATATGCCTCTAATGGCAAAGTGGGATTGGAACTATACCGAGACGTCCATCCCGATTTGATACTTCTCGACATAAATATGCCGGAGATGAACGGTTTTGAGGTCGCACAGACCATACGTGAAACCGATCGTCGCATAATAATATTTTTCCTCACAGACCGTACCGACAAGGTTGACCGCCTATATGGCTTCAAACTAAAGGGCAACGACTATATACCTAAGCCATTCTATCCTGAAGAGTTGATAGCCAAGATAAATGAACGATTTGAAAGCGACATAACCTCACAGGATATTGAGTATCTATTGGGTAATACATTGTTCCGACCAAATCTTGCATCATTGACATATAAAGGCGAAACGCACTCTCTTTCTGTGCGCCAAACGGAGATTCTTGCAATCCTCGCTAAAAATGTCGGTAAGGTTGTTGACCGCGACACTATTCTCAACACCGTGTGGGGCGACAGCAGTTACGCCAACTCCCTTGCTCTCAACGTGCAGATAACCTATATCCGAAAACTCCTCACCGATCCTTCTATAACGATAACTTCTCTGAAGAAGAAAGGATATATTCTAACAATCAACTAATCCACAAAATATGAATAAGAGAATCACTGAAATATTTTGTCTAATCACTATATTGATTGCAATGCCGGCTTTAGCACAAGATAAAAGTGAAGAAAACTTTAATTTTGCCAATAGCAAAGTTTCATTCAGTGGTCTTGTAACCTCGTCGGACTCTTACCAGTTGGAAGCATCGTACCACTATATGTTCAACCGTTACATTGGACTTGGTGGAGCATTCGGATATTGGAGCGTATGGTATGAAGATGGCTGGGCCGCAGAAAAAGACTGGGAAATAGAGAGCGACGATAATAAACCGTCAAATTTTTATTTGCGCCCATCGATTGTGCTTAAATCACCGGCGTTAAAGATTAAACAGGTTGATTTGGGGTTATATGCAGAACCCGGCATTATGCTAAACATTCCGTATCAACGTATCAATATACGACAATATATCAATTGGCCTGATTATGATTATAAATACGTGAGCACATCCAAAGGTCAATGGTTTGCCATAGATTTGCGTGTGGGTATTTTTGTGAATTTTGGACCTTGCGGATTCAGTGCTGGATATATAATGTCAAATTTGGATGTTTACAGCCAATATCGACAACTTTCCTATAAAGGCACTTCCTTCAGCAAATACTATCCGAAGAAATCATTCATGCAAGGAGCATATCTTACCGCATCATATTACTTTTGATAAATACTGTTAAACATCATATAATGCTAAAATAGCCAGCTTCCGGCGCGAGTCGGGGGCTTTGTCGTTTTCCAAAGAGGCGGCTTTTGGGAGGGGACGAGCAAATGCCGCCCCGCGCCTCTCGGCATGGGGTGGCTTGCTCAAACATAGGGGCTTATCGCTTTATGCAACAGCTTCTTCGCAGTACCTTTCTTCTTCGGTTAGTATCGTCTCGGCTTCTTCTTCCGTTGGTTCGTATTGGATAGCCTCGGTCTCTGACTCGGAAGTGTCAGGAGTGGCTTCTTCCGTGGTCGGTTCTACCTCCGGCATAGGTTCTTCTTCGGGTGAGTTCTCGGCTTCGGGTGCAACCTCGGTCTCTGCCTCGGAAGTGTCGGGAGTGGCTTCTTCCGTGGTGGTTTCTGCCTCCGGCACGATTTCTTCTTCGGGTGCGTCCTCGGCTTCCGGCTCGGTTGGTTCGGGTTCGGTATCTTTGGCGAGTAGAGCCTTGCGTTCCTCTATACGTTGGTGTCGCTTCTCATAAACATCGTTGTACTCGGCTTCGATGTTGGCGAGTTCTTCCGGCATATGCTTCTTGGCAAATGAGAGCAGGAGGTCGGCGATAGCGTTGTCACGATACGCACCCTTGAAATTGTCAATCAGAAAATCCCTGCGGATTATTGCCTTTGTCTTGGCGTTGAGATTGGCGAGGATTGTCATTTTCTCGCTGTCGTTGAGTGCGCTGTGAGATTTGCGGTCGGTCAGTCCGACGGCTTCGTAATGCTCTTTGCGGAGCGATGAGAGCAGGAAGAAATATATCATCTTGTCCTCGTCCTGCGAGAATTTAGTCTCGGTGATGTCGGCTTCGAGGATTTTCTTCTTCGTGTCCTCGATTGTACGCTCCACGGCTATCTCCTTGTTGCGTTTGTCCTTTGCCTCCAACTTGGCGATTTCGGCTTTCGGATTGTTGCCGTTCTCGCTCGGATTGGCAGTTACAGCCATATATCCGAGCGTCACATCATTGCGCCCGATTGTGATGTAGAGTGAGATTTCTCCTGCCTCGGCTTTTGCCGTGATGTCGGCACACTTTTCCCTATGTGCCTCCATTCTGCCCTCGTATGCCTTTACAGCCTCGGCATATTCTTCCTCGGTGTCGAAGCGGTCGGATTGTGGTACGGCAGGTTCGCAGGGGTAAGGTGTCAGATAGCCACTGAGTTTTTCTATGTCATAGCCCATTTCAGTCAGCAGTGCGTTTACCCTCTCGTTTAGGTCATATTCGGAGTGGCAGAAATTGGCGGTGGGGTGTTCGTTCAGCATTTCAACCGCCTTGTCAGTGAGATAGCCGATGTGCTTCTCTCGGAGACAAGAGGGATTGGAGCAGTTGCCCTCACAGCCGTCCTCGCAGAACAGCAGAAGATTTATGGTATTGAAAGGGCATGAGGCACACGCCGATTTGTCGAAGCAGTAACGGCTTAGGTCGGTGGTGTAGTTCTTTTCTATGAGCCGAGCCACATTGGAGGCGTTCATTCCTCGCCAATTATTGTAGGTCACACCGTCTTTGAGGTGCGAGTTGTAAACATCGGTCTGTATGTCAACTCCGTAACGGCTTATCTCGGTAGCCACTGCCACCGTGATTTCTTCGGTGTCAATCAGCCGTGCGATTTCGGGTATGAGGGTTGTGAGTTTTATTCGGGTGCGGATATAGGTCTCGCTCTTGCCTATCTGCGTGGCGAGTGTGGCATAGTCGTAGCGTCCGCTGTCGATTGCAGCCTTTAACGTCTCGGCTTCTTCCATAGGCGTGATGTCCTGGCGGTGCAGGTTCTCCGCAATAGCCTTTTGTTCGGCTTCATCATCGGAAAGGTCGGTATAGACGGTTGCCTTGATGTCCTCTTTCCCTGCTATGAGGGAGGCGCGGTATCTTCGCTCGCCATACACGATTTCGTAGCGGTCGGTGCCGGCGATTGGTCGCACACCTATCGCGTGGAGAATACCTTGACGGCTGATAGAGTCAGCGAGTTCGGTGAGGCTCTGCTCGTCGAAATTCTTACGGGGGTTGTAGTTGCTCGGCTGAATGAGAGCGAGAGAGATTGTGGCTTCCTGTACGTTTGCGGTGTTGGTCTGAATTGCTGTTGCTTCCATAATTTGAGTGTTTTAGATGTTTGAGTTTTTTGTTTTTTCCCTTTTGTTTGAAGCCTTGTGGCTTCTCGCATCCGGGGGATTTTTTCGATACAATCAAGACGGCGGGCGGTGACGCAAGGCAAGTGTGGCAAGTGAAAAAATACGGAATACCCGATTTGGCGCAAATCGTGGAAGGCTGCCGGATTTTTTCATGCAGCCAAGCCGGAGGCGGTCGCTTGCCGGCGTCACCGCCCGCCGTTACTTCGTAGCGAAAAACCAACGGACGCAGAAGCCGCAAGTAATCAAAGATAAGTTACCGCCTCCAGTACCTTTTTATTCATAAATCATCATCTGTCAGGATATAACGGTGATTTTTATGCGTGCAAACCACCCTAATGTCAAATATTCTTATTAACTTTGCGATAGGCTCTTATGCCGATCCGACAGCAATGCCTCCCGACCGAGCAAAAATAATTGGCATCTCCCGTCATCGCCTCTCCACCGACAGGAAGCGATTATCTTTTTATGTGCTTTTGATAATGACTGTCTGTTGTCACAGCCTATGGATTTAACCAATAATATCTCTATAATGACAGCGAGACGTAAATACATACGGATTATATGTTGGTCGTTAGTCGTGATTTTGATAATCATGGCCGGTATTGTCGGGGTTATGGTTATCTTTTTTTCAACGTCTGCATCTTATCACCACGGCCAAGATGAATATTTCTCAAAGGTGGACTATCATTTGGAAGGTTCAGTAGAATCATATCGAAATGTCGGGGGTTCCTATTATCTGATTGAGTTTACGCCCACTACCTTTGAAATAAGCAAAAACAAAATTAATAATGGAGATAGCCATGTCGGAGTATATTCTTCAGATTCGTCTTCTGTGATGATTATTGCATCAACACCTTTGTCATTAAAAGATGATATGGAATATGTTGAAATTAGTTCAAGGAATAGACATATAATATTTAATGATTCTATTTGCAACACTTTAAGGACTGCCGGGACATATGAACATATTTTGCCCAGCTCGCTTAACGGTAAGTTTATTAAATTTTGAATAAATGAAAGCGTCACATATATTCACATATATAATTGAGCGGTTGAAGAGTGAGGATTTCCTTATGGATTTCAAGTTCAGAAAACGAGACAACTGTTTCATCTGGCATGAAAATGGCATTGGTAGTATGATTGAGTTGGATCATTGGATAAGAGATAATATGCTGACAATATATCCAATATATATGGTGCGCTTTGATATATTGAAAAAATGGTTTGAGGCGTATAGTTTCAAGACGTTGCGGGACCAACGAGATAATCCATCGGTTGGCTTTAGCGGTAATATGCTTGAAAGACAGGACAAATTTATTTTTACGGAGTCCACTATTGATACGGAATATTGTAAACTATGTGACACTATCAAGGAGTGTGCTGAGATAGTGTTTAGTCATTATGCCAACTTACAGAATATGTATGATCGCAGAATTGTACCTATATTGGAAGGCAAGCAACAATTACCGGATATTGGTGCAGATTGGGCGTTTGAATATTTGACATTAACACGTATTATTTCTCCGAAAGATTATGAAATAGTAAAGGATGTTATTATAAAGCAAATTGAGTGGATGAATAAACGACAAGAGCCGAATATAGTAGAGTATTATCCACGACTTGAGGAAATAATAGATTCAATGGAGCAACAATTCCCAATAGATTGATAGATTAATGAAGACTTGGCAGAAGATAGTTGGCTTGATAACATTTATCGCAATATTCATCGTTGGCATATTGACGTGGATTAATGCCTATGTAGATGCAAAGTATATTATTGAACCATACAATATAGACATAATAGAGGAACGATACTATATGTATATAGATGGTTTGTCCACTCTGATGTGGATAACCTATTTTTTATCCCTTGTCCTGTTCATTATTCTCTGGAGGAAAGGAGGTAAGCGATGAAATTTAATTGCGAAAAAATTCCTAATTTCAAACAATTATATCTGATATTTACATTTTGCAATATATTTTTGTTCGTTTATATTGTGGTGTGTGCTATCGTAGATTCGTTTCACTTATGGCCTCGGGGTGATTTAATGTCTATTTGGATGCTGATTGCCTTATTGATACCTTCAGGAATCTTATTAAGAATAAATTATTTTATAAGTGGAAAAAAAGACACACTAAGATACCAGTTTCTACTGAGTTGCTTATTCATCATATATAGTCCTTTTTATTCATTCCGGGTACTGAAAAAAGGTTGGATTAAATAATAGGAAACTCCCCATGCTCACGCACAGGGAGTCCCGGTTTTTGGCAGCAAAGAAATTGTCCTATCGAGGGCGGATTATTCAGCCTTGTTGTTGGCGGCTTCCAGCGAGAGTTTGCGGAAGCGTTTAAGCAACGGCTCCAGTTCGAGGGATGCGCGACGAGCGCGGAGTCCGGCAGCCCTGTTGCCCTTGTCGAGCTGGGAGGCGGCGTCTTTCAGGAATGTAGATGTGAGTTTTTCGATCTGATCAAGTAGTTCTTTCATCGTTGTATTCAGTTTAGGGATTTATAAAAGAGGTATTTCAAAAGAGTTTACGACGCACTGTGCGTCGCGGTCGAGGATAAACCAGTATTCCGAGCGGTAGGGAGAGCCGCTTTCCGACAGAGCCTCATACTCTATTTTCACTTTCCAGCCGGAGAACGGCTTGCGTGGAGCGTCTGGTGTCTCGAAGCCCACCATAGAGCGTAGGGCGGACATAGCCAACATCTGGCGGCCGACAAGCTCGGAAACGGTGTTGTCCTCAAAATCGAGGTTCTGAAGACCGTCTGTCCGGGACATGACCTGTTCGTTGACTTTCATCATCGACATGGCTATCGCCATTTTCTCGTCGTTGTTGATGTAGTTGCGGCCGAACACACTGTCAGGCTTGCTGACCGCTATGACCTTTACCGACTCCGGATTATCCACCGAGGCCATCAGTGCCTTCTCCGCCACCGACTGCGCCCGTTTCGACGGCTGGCCGAAGTAGTGGAAGGCATATCCTATGCCGCCCCACATAGCCACACAGCTTATGAGCAGTATGGCGAGTTTCGTTCCCGGCTTCATACCTTGATAACCTTTAGTTTGTCGGGAGATAAGCCGAGTTTGCGGCGATAGACAGAGCCATTCTCGCCGAACATCTCGACCTCGTGGGATGTGACACCATCGGCACATATCTCTCGCACTTCATCGAGCGTCATGAGATGCCCGGCGATATTGCGCCATATCACGAAGTCGCAGGGGCTTCCCTCCTGCCGGTAGTTGGAGCAGTTGAAAGCCTTTGCGCCCACGCGGATCTCGCCGCCGCAACGGGGGCAGCGTGCCACCACCGACTCCATTGTGATAGAGCCGTCAGCCGCCATGACAAGCACGGTCGGAAAAGTCTTCCACTCCTTTGTGGCGAAGCCGTCGAGCAATATGCTCCGCTTCTCCAGCAGTTCCGCGACCTCGGCATCCGCCATCTTGCGGTTGCCTATAACCCCGTTGATGAAGAGTCCGCACTTGCCGTCCTCCCCGGTGTTGTTCTCACAGCGGTAGCCCTTGCAGGTCTTCACCACATTGCCGCCGCACACAGGGCAACGGCCGATAATCTTTGTTTCTGTATCCATGTAAAA
Organism: uncultured Muribaculaceae bacterium; assembly: GCA_910578385.1. Lineage (GTDB taxonomy): Bacteria > Bacteroidota > Bacteroidia > Bacteroidales > Muribaculaceae > Lepagella. The sequence continues at coordinate 27,341 of CAJTQV010000018.1, forward strand.
AATGTTGTTGATAGTTCGTTTATCTGTATTTTATCGTGTTCCACTCCCACACAAGGGTCTCCGCGATAGCCTTTCCCGACATAACCGAGGCCCAGCCGTCGGGGTCAAGCGAGAACCACAGGTCGTTCCATGAGAGAGTGCGTATCTGCCACGCCAGTAGCCACAGGTCGGTGTTGATTGTCTCCAGACGTGTCACCACCTCGTTTGCCACATAGTACCTCTCGGCGGAGTTGAGCAGGTTGACTTTGTGTTTCTCTTTTTTGCCATCAGAACCTGTGACAGTGTAGCTACCCGACGTGACAAGCTGTTGCATGAAGGGATAGAGAGCCGCCATCTGCGTGGCCGCGTCAGTCAGCTCATCGGACACCAGCACCGCTATGGCCGTGCCTTTAAGATGCCCAGGTACCGATTTACGCAACAGATCACAGTTCTTGGGTATCTCCGTAAGCACCAGTTCACCGGCACGCTTTATCTGGTAGAGATTCTGCATGGCACCCTGGGCGTTGGAAAGATACTCAAGCATCTTGTTCTCCACGGAGTGAACGCGGTCGAGGGCTACTGTCACGGCGGCTTCAGCCGCAATGATCTTCTCCTGGGTTGACTTACGCTTCTTGTGGATATTGTTAAGCTCCACAGTCTGCGCTATCACCGCCGCCGTGAGCGTCGGGTCGGTCTGTTGCGCCATCATGTCCGCTCCAGGAATGACAAGGAGGGATAGTGCGAGCAGGGCTGTTTTCGGTTTGATAGTCTTCATCGGTCAGTCATATTTTTAAGCCGGAAGCGCGTTGCTCGGCGAGGTTATCGTCACGGTCATGTTTGGTAGGGAGTATCTTGATTGATGAGCGTTTACCCAACAGGCAGTCGTTCCAGTCCTTGAAGTCCTTAGGAGGCTGCCACTGCCCCATGCGGTAACGCACGGAGATATGCGGCTCAAACTGAGTGTAGGCGGAGCGGTCGGGTGACACCGGAAAACTCTTGCCTTTGGCCTCCACCATCAAGCCCTCCGGTGTCTTGGTGATTTTGAGTGGAATGTCCTCGACAAGAGCCATGAGGCGGAGTCCGTTGATGCGTCCGGCAAGGTCGTTGTCGAAGCAGTCGTAGGCACGGGCGTTTGGAAAACGCTCCATCACGCCCAGTACCTGACGGTCGGAGAACGTGCCGCCGAGGGAGACAAGGGCGATATCCTCGCCTAACCGGGGCCGGTTCAGCTGGAAAAAAGCCATAGCGTCAAAGGCGGATTCACAAAAGAACACATGACGCACGAGACCGTTGTTGCCGTGCGACAGGTCGGCCACCCACGCCGCCGTGGAGGAATTGGTGCCGGCGGCCTTTGACTTGTAACCGCTCACGCCGCGGATCTCATATCCCACAGTCTTGTCACTCCCGGCTTCCGTGTAGGGGAAGCCAATATTGTAGCCGTTGAAATTCTCGTTGCGTCTGTCAGACACAAGGGAAATGAACGGGGCGAGAGCCTTGACCGTATCTGCCGACAGTCCGCGCTGTGCGAACAGCCGGGGGATATTGGCCGCGTCCAGTTCCTTGACACGGTAGCGCGAAGGGTCGAACACCTGAGGCGCGGATGCCGAGCGTACATAATCCCTGTCGCGGTCATAATCCGGCTCCGGCATATTGGCGAACTGCGCCATCACTTTCGCTATCTTCTGCCATTCGGTAAGCCCGATAACATTGAAAGATGAAAGGTTCTCGCGTATGAACGACACCACGTCGCCCTTTGAGCCGTCACGCCGGAAGAAAGTCTGCGAAGCCTTGTCGCGGCGGTTGCTGACGATGATTGTGTCGCGCTTGTCGCGTCCCTCGCCCAGCACAAGCTCGATGTACCGGCCCACACCTGCCTTGCGGTCGAGGCGGTAGCCGAGCGAATAGGCGACATCATCAATACCAACACGCGATTTAAGTTCTTTGAACTTAACTTTATAGTCAGCCGGTGCCATAGCTTCAGACGATTGAGAGTGACTTGGAGGCGCGGCGGTCGATGCCTGCAATCTCCGATTCATAATTCTTGCGTATCGCGCTTCCGAGGAATATGTCTTTCTCGCGTTGGTCGGTGAGCTGGAAATACATTCTCGCGGTTGAACGCTCGATAGGCTTCACACCGAGATCGACACCGTTGTATGAGGCACGCAGGGCGAAGTCGCCGGAGCGGGTCTTGATTATGGCAGCGTTCCTGAACGGGCATATCTCGTCCTCCAAAGGAGCCATCAGAGGGTCGTTCTTCGCCAGATAAGGCTGTTCGCCGAGCGATATGCGCTGTGCGTCCACACGGTCGAGTATCATTTCCGAAGCCTTGTTGACATCGGCCATCACCGACACGATGAACTTCGGCTCCTGCCGGAGCGCGCCTATCCATGAATCGAGGTAGGCCGCCGAGTTGTCGGTGACTCTGGAGTCAAAGCCCATGGAGTGGCTTATCATGGCCGCTGTAAGTTCGGCCACCAGTTCCTCTTTCGCATATTTCGGGTCGCCGAACTTCGCGCCCGCCTCACGGTTGAGCCTTTCGGGTGTCATGGTGGAGTGCGTCATTTCGTGTAGCATGGTCGAGTAGAACTCCATGCCGTCGCGGTATATGTCCTCCGGAGTCGCGCCCTTGTTGAACTGCTGCTTCATGGGAAGCACCACAATATCACGCGAGGGGGAATAATACGCGCCGCTCTCCTTGCGGTCGGCCTGTATGGGGCAGAGCCATGTCTGCTCGGCAACCATGCGGTCGAGTGCCCCGTGGGCGTACATACCCTGTGTGTCACGCATTTCAGGCACCTTGAAGCGGTCGAGTAGTTTCTGCACCCTCTCAGGCTGTGCCTCACGGAAATTGGTCTGGTCGATGTTGTAAACCGGGAACGCCTTGACAAAGGGTATCACGTCAAGATTTTTACGCTCGTCACGGCTCATGGCTCGGTACTCGTCGGAGGATATTCTCTTGCCGTCCTTGTCTCGCACCATCATGTCCCAGTATATCACCGGAAAGGCTTTCTCTCCTTTGAGGACATGGGCCTTGAAGTTGTGTGCCTGCTTGAATGTGAGGAACACTGGAAGCTCGTAGCCTTGCGCCGCAGTGTGCAACTGGAGAAAGAAGGAGTTTGAGCCGGAGTAGTTGCGCCCCATGATGTTCTGGGGCAGGCCGGCGGAGGAGGCTCCGCCAATCCAGCCCTTCTCCCAGTCCGAGCCCTTCATCTTCTCCATACGCTCGATCATCATCTGGGCGAAGCGGTCGAGAGCCTGCTGGCCTGAACTGTTGGACGCGCCGTTAGTTCCAGATGCCATAATCCTCGTCATCTATCAGCTGACGCTCCATCATGTCAATCTCGGTCTCGTCGTAGTAGAACTCGGCGGATTCTTCAGAGGGTTCGATGCCATGAAGCTCGCACCATTCGAGGTAGGACTCCGCATTATCGCTTTCAAGCATGAAGCGGAGGAAGCCTATTGTACCGTCCTGAAGGAGCTGCACAAGTTCGTCATATTCTAATTTTGCCATAGTGGTATTCTTTTAAGTGTTGTGGGGAAACGGTTTTACATTTTCATGGAGGCTGATTTCTCCATAGATAGCGGAGCGGCGAGTTTGGTGCTTATCTCCTCAGTGAGATATTTTGCGGCTATCTGCTCGCGTGTGGCGGTCTTCGTCTTGAAAAGCGAATAGCCGTCGTCGAAGGACAGCTCCTGACGGGAAGTGCGTCCACGTCCGTCGCCGAGGTCGGCCGACACCTTCCACTTTCCATCTTCCTTGTCCTTTGCGACACGGATACCCTTGGGGTCGATGCCCTCCGGGAGCCTGAACTGCTCGTAGTGGGATTGCAGGTGCAGACGGTCGCCGAAGTTGCGCTCCACAAGCTGTCCGGGAGTTGCCACGCGGTCGAAGTATGCGTTCAGGTCCTCGCGTGAGGCAGTTGTTGACATCTTCTTGTCTCCCACCTGTGCGTAGAACTTATACTTGCCGTAGTCGGCGCGGGTCTCGTCGGTCTCCTTATAGACATTGAACTTGTCTATGGTCAGGTTTCCGCCGGGTCCGGGCAGCACATTTGCCACTTGATAGGCTACATCCGGCACCCTCGGCATAAGTTTCGTGGGATAGTAGCGTTCCATTAGCTGCGGCACGGTGAGTTCCTTCTCCTTATAGGCGACGAGGTCAGCCGGATCCATCTTCTGAGGCTTCAGTTGTTCGCCGTTGATCTTGGCGGTGAAATACCAGTCCTCCGGGTTGGTCTTGCTCTGGTAGGCGTGGCCGTGTGTCACCTTGTCGCCGTTGACAGTCACCATCTGAGGCTCGCGGGGCTTGCGCTCGGCGGCTTCGCCCTGTGTGGCGGATTGGGATTCTGATTTCTTCTCTTTCGGGGTCGTTTCATCGACCGCGCTCTTTGTGGTCTTTACAGGCTCCTCCTGGGGAGTCTTTTCTTTCTTTTTTCTTGGCATATCGGATTCTTTGTTAATGGGTTGTTGTGATGTAGTCTCCCCGTGTTTAGCCGCCTGTTCCTTTTTCTTCTGCTTGGGGTTTTCAAGCTGCTCGCATATAGCCACTCTCATTCCGGCTCTTACAAGCCGAGGCAAATAAGTGTCGAGTGCTTCGTGCGGGAAGGATGCCACATCGACATTCTTTTCTTTGCCGACTGTACGGGTGGAGACTGGTGTTCCGAGAATTTCCGACACCTTTTTCGCGTCCTGACGGTAGATTTCGTATGTGCTGCCGGTGCGGAAAAGTAGCAAGGCGTCGGGGTGTTTCTCTTTCATGTGGTCGAACTGATCCATTACGGAGAGTTGGCCCGGCTCTTTTTTTCTTGAAGCTGCCATGTGCGTCAGCGTTTGAGGCCTGATTTCCGTTCCTCTTTCTGCGTGGGGTCGAGGCTGATGGCACGTTCCTTAGAGTCATGCTCGACAACTTTCTGATATTCCCAGCGGTTCTTGTCAGTCATTACCAGTCCGAGATATTCGGGGTGCTGCTCGTCATAGCGGAGTTTCTGCTGACGCTCCCACTCCTTGAGGTCGCCTTTTACGACCTTGAAGCCCTGCGGTTCCTTTAGGTCGATACCGACCGATACCTTTTCGCCGCCTACCGACAGTTCCACCGGTTTGCCTTCGCGTGCCTGCTGTTTCTGCTGGGAGCCAAGCTCGATGTCGTTGACCTTTTCCATGTCCTTCAACTTCTGCTCAATCTGCACCTCGGTTATGCGGCGGTGGATGATTGACTTCGTTTCCGGGTCGAGCTGGAGATACTGCTGAGTCTTCTCGCCGTTGATGTCGATGGCTTTCTGCAACACGTCGCCACGGCGCAGTGCGTCAAGTTCCTGTTGTGACAGGCGAAGCTCGTTGTTCCTGTCAACCGACAGTTCACGCTGCACGGGATAAGCGATCAGCGTGGGATTGCCGTCTTTGTCGGCGGCGAGCTGAAGTTTGAGGGGTAATGAGATAACCATGCCATTCCCGGTGTCGATAGACACCTGCAAAAGAGGCGTGACCTCCCCCTGCATCAGTTTTTGCTTCACGTCCTGCGGAAGCATATCAGCTTTCTCCCTGTCGATACCCAAAAGGGCGAGTTTTTCATAAGGGAGCGTGTCCTGCTGATTTTTGTTCGGAATTTCCATGTCAATGAATTAGAGGTTATAAATTTGCGGCGTAACCGCTTGTCGACCTCAAAATTATCCCCACATGATTGCTAAATTTGAAATTCCGAACATTTTTGTTGCGATTGCCTGTGCAGTTTTCTGTTCACAGTATGCCGCAGCCCAGTTTTACACCGTTACAAAAGATTCTCCCGTGACGGTTGAAATGCACAATAGAGAAGTTTATAACACTGATAATAAGAGTGATAGTATATTGCCTCAAATATCATCAATCCCGGAAACGGTTATTGGCGTAAAAAATATGCCACAAACGCTATCTGCAAGCATTGTCACCACATCAAAGTCACATTTCCGGCAAGCACCGGTCAGTTCCGGACTCCCGGATCTGACCATTCCAAATCTGATTGCCGAGATTGAAAAGAACGGCATAAAATATCCGAAAATAGTTTTGGCACAGGCAATACTTGAAACAGGCTGGTTCAAATCTCCGGTATGCCGCAACAAGCACAACCTTTTCGGGCTTACAAATCCACGCACAGGTAAATACTACGAGTTCAACCATTGGACTGAATCAGTCAAAGCCTACTACACAAAAGTACAGTACCGATATAAGGGAGGAAATTATCTGCTGTGGCTGAAAAAGATTGGCTACGCTGAAGATCCGGGCTATATCCGTGCTGTGATAAGCGTATTGAAAATGCTATAATGTGCTAAAAGCGTTGACTCTCAATAAAAATATAGCATGGCTCGATTAAAATTATTAACTTTGTAGTATGAATACATTGGGACTTACGCAGCTTCTTGATAAACTTGTTTCGCTTCCTCAAGAAACGGAATGGGTTGAGTTCAAGCATAATTTTCATTCGGAAGAAGAGATAGGTCAAAGACTGTCGGCGTTATCTAACAGTGCTGCTCTTCTAAACAAACCATTCGGATATCTTGTGTTCGGAGTCGAGGATGGCACCCACAAAATCGTTGGTACATCATTTAAGGCAAAACGCCATAAGAAAGGTAATGAGGAACTTGAAATGTGGCTCCTCAACCGTCTTAATCCAAGAATTGACATTGAGTGCTTTGAGTTTGATTATGAGGAAGAGCACATCTCTCTTTATCGTATCCCAGCCGCAACTGAACGTCCGGTAACTTTTTTGAATACGGCCTATATTCGTGTAGGCTCACTTACAAAACCTCTTATAGGCTATCCGGAGAAAGAAGCAAAACTATGGAGAAAAAATCGCAGTAAGACTCTGGATAAGACTGTTGTAAAAGAATGTGGAAGCTCCGCTGATATTACCCGATTACTCAGCGTGGAGACATATTATGATCGGTTGAAGATACCTATGCCCCAAACAGTAGATAGTATCATCGACCGTTTTATTTCAGAAAAATTCATTATCGCTACACTTACAGGATATGGCATTACTGAATTAGGCGCGATACTGCTTGCAAAAGACTTACGTGACTTTGATAATCTTTACCGTAAGGCTATGCGTGTAATTGTATATAACGGGAAAAGCAAAGTTGAGACTGTCAGGGAACAGGGCTTTGAACAAGGTTATGCCGTTTGTTTTCCAAAAATGATTGACTGGGTAAATGGTCAACTGCCAGCAAACGAAGAGATTGGCAAAGCATTACGTGAAGATGTCAGAATGTATCCTGAAATAGCGATAAGAGAAGTCTCAGCAAATATGATAATTCATCAGGATTTTTCCGTACTTGGCTTCCCTATGATTGAGATTTATTCTGATAGAGTCGAAATATCGTCACCGGGTCAACCACTTATAAGCACAGACCGCTTTATAGATGAATATCAGTCGCGCAACGAAGAACTTGCAGATATAATGCGCCGAATGGGATTTTGCGAGGAAAAAGGCAGTGGTATGGACAAGGCCCTTTCTGCAATAGAAAAATACCAACTTCCGCCTATTAAGTATCGCGTATCTGATATTCGTACAACAATAATTTTATCAGCATACAAAACATGGTCACAGACCTCAAAGGAAGAACGTGTGCAGGCTTGCTATCAACATGCTTGCTTAAAGTATTTGGCGAATGAAATGCTCACAAACAAATCATTACGCGAAAGATTGGGTGTTGATGAAAAGAATTATCCCTTGGTGTCTATTGTCATAAAGGAAGCATTGGCGCAAGGCTTGATTAAAGTTGGAACACCCGAAGGGACTAACAGACGTGATATTGCTTATATACCCAGTTGGGGATGAGTCATGTAATTTCATGTAATGAACAAGGCGATATTGAATAGCCGATAATAGCCGACAATACATCACTTCTTTATTTTTCAGACTCTTACAAAGACTTTGCAAAGGTCATACTCATGTATGCTTCATGTAATAGATTGAATCAAAAGGCACTATCCGTATTATTATACAAATAACAGATAGTGCCTTTTGCAAAGATATTACTAAAGGTCAGTAGTCAACCACATAACCAAATCAACATCAGATGTACGGGGTATATGGCATATAAGCTGTATTTGGCCGATTTGCTTCGTATGAAGCCACGGGTGCCGTCATACAGGAAGATTATTGCGGAGGCGAGCAACGCACCGGCTATGCCGTAGTGAGCCATCAAAGGAAACGTGAATATAATCTGAAGAATAGCCTGAGAGGGAAAATTTGTCGATGAACGCTCCAGCCACGGACGCATAGTCTGGTGCCGGAGAATGTAGAACACCGCTATCATCAGAACTCCGCGCCAGTCATAATCCGTTCCGAGCCACCATGCCAGAACAGCGATACCTGAAATACCGATGAACGACAGCGGCCCATGTTCACACATACGGTCGAATATGGCGAGTGCCACAACTCCGAGGGAGAGAGTGAACATGACATTATGCGTGCCGTCCGCTCCGTTGAGCAGATACCACGGCAATTCACTGACTGCACCGGCAAGCAACAGTATCAGAAAATATCTCATACGGTCGCGGCTATGTGCGAACCCCTCGGCAACAAGGAAAGCGAACACAGGGAACGCTATCCTGCCGATACATCGCAGACAGTCGTACATCGGAGTGTCAGGCTCCATAAGGAAGTAGGCGCAATGGTCGGCCACCATCGAGAGAATGGCGATAATCTTCAACGCACTTCCGGATAAGCGGAGCGAGAGGGGAACGGATATTTTGGCGGTAGTTTCCATGATAAGTAATTTATTATTCAGTGCCGAGAAGTTCCTTCACCATATCGGCCACCTCCTGGTTGACACGCTTGAAATTGCGGTTGAGCATAATCTCCTTCTCTCGCTCACTGTCGAAAGAATAAATTTTAGGCAGCTCCACATAGTTGGATTCCTCCTCCTTGATACGTGCCATATCGAAGTGCGTCTTGCAGAAATACTTGGTTGTCTTGAACTCCTCGGAGTCCTCGATGTCAAAATGCGACAGCATCTTTTCATCGGTGGCCGTGAAGTCACGTGCCGCCTGACCCGCAAGCCAGCCCGTAGCCATGTCTGCGATTTTTGCCGCCGGAACGAGATAGTCCATCTTCTCGGAAATGGAGGTTGAGATTTTCTGGTCGTTTATGGTGATTGATGTCGATGTCTGCTTCGCCTTGCCGAACACATCATTCTGCGCCCATTCAAGAGTCTCCTTGTTTCGTGCCGCACCCATGAATATGTTGCCGCAGGTCGTGATAATCTTCTGCATACCCACCTTGCCGTAGTCAGCCTCCAACTGCGGAAGCTCCTGAAAACCGAGAGTCACGGCAACCTTGTTGCTTCGCGCCGTGCCGATCAGTCGGTCAATCTTGTGGAAGTACAGAGTGGGAAGCTCGTCAACGATGATACTAACAGGTATATTGCCTTTGGAATTGACACGGGTTATCAGACGGTTAAGCACAAGAGCGTTCAGAGAGCCGATGACCTGTTCCTTTTCGGGGTCGTTGGCAATCACAAGATAGCTCGGACTCACCGGGTCGGAAATCTTCAAGTCAAAATCATCGCCGGTGAACACCCAATAGGCTTCAGGGGATACAAGCCGTGCCGCATTTACGCGGAGAGTACCCACCATACCTTCAAGCTGGTCGTTGGCTTTGTTCTCGTATGCGGACTTGAAGGGGGCCATCAGCGAGGCTATCTTATCGTCCATCATCAGAATGTCGAACACCTCCGAATACTTGCGTCCGAGGAACGACAGCACATGGGGCATATCCGAAAACTCACCTGTGATAGTGTCCGGCTCAACCTCGTTTCCGTTCTCGTCCTCATACCAGCAGCGGTCAATCAATATCAGCTTACCCATGCGGTCGATATAGGAGAAGCCGTTAAGGTCAACGAACATCTTGTCCTCGTCGGTGGATACGTCGCGCCCGTTCTCGTTCACGAAGTCAAGCATGACCTCGCCGTTCTCGTCCAGAGCGTTGAAATCGTCCCAGTTGCGTATCACAAGCTCCAATTTCTTGCCCTCGTGCGATATATAGCGTTTCAGTTTTTTCCCTTTCAGAAAACCTGTCGGGTGGAAATTCACAAAGAAATAGATGATCGCCGCGAGGAAATTCTCTGCCGAGTTGGAGAAGAAAGCCTCCGAGCCGCCCTTTTTCTCGCCACCGCCCTTGTTGAGCGAGGCAAGAAGCGTGGCCGCCGTCTCCGAAGCCGCCGCGAGGTCGGGAATGTATTTACGCTGGATGGGGTTGATACGGTTTGAATACTCCACATCGGTAAAATTGACTATGCGGAAACCACACCCATTCGGCAGATTGCCGTAGTGCAAATTCTTGCAATACTGATAGAAAAGCGTCTTGGCAAGCGTCGGGAACTTATAGTCATATACCATCATGGCGAAGCCCTTTCGTGCGTGCTGCCTTATGAACGGATCTATTATGCCGAAAGACTTGCCGGAGCCGGGAGTACCCAGCACAATCGTACCACGGAACGGATTGATAATGTTGATGTAGCCGTTGTGCATACGCTTTTTCCAGTAGAATATCATCGGGATGTTCACTGAATAAGGGGTATTGACCTCCTGACGGGACTGTTCAAAAGATTCATTCTCAAAATTAAACCTGTCCTCGCCGACCTTGTGGTTGTAATACTTGGCGATACCGTCAAGTCCCTGGTGAACGAGCATGGTGCCGACCACCGAGCAGAAGGCATACAGGACACGGCTTGCAGGGAAGCCGAAGAGCGACATACCCCATGTGCCGTGATGGAAGATGAAGCACAGTCCTACGAGAGTGAGACCTGCAAGCACCGGATATACCACCATAGTCTTCAGATTGAACTTCAACGCCTTTTTCGCTTTGGTGCCGATACATACCACACAGATGCAGACAAGTTCGGCAACCTTGCACCCGGCCACGGAGTTGAACATCTTGAAGCGTCCGAGCAGGTCGAGTATGAACTGCGTCACGCGGTTGTCAGACGTGATAGGCAGGTTCATCACAATCTCGATAATCAGGAATATGTAGATACAGCTACGGAAGTAGTTATACATCTGTTGCTGTTCCTTTGTTTCTTCAAAAGCCATAGTCTGGGAACTTATATGGTAGAATTATTGTTTTTGTAATACATTTACACTAACTTTGCAGTATAAAATAATATGGATATGGAAATAGCACTGAAAAAGAACCAGAGCTTCCGCCTTTCAGTGGAACTCATTGAAAGATTGAAGCAGCTTGCAAAACGGCAGAACCGCAGCCTTAACAATTATGTTGAGACTGTTCTACTTGATGCCGCCTACCACGAGCCTAATGCTGTTACACTTGAGGCAATGGAAGAGGCGGCAAGCGGACGTCTCCGCAACGAGCCTGCCCTGAATCTTTCCTCGATTGAGGCGATGGAAAAATCCATGGGATTATGAAAAAACTCAAACCCGGCAGTCAATACAAGAAAGACTACAAGCGTTTCCGCAATAATCCGAAAAAGGTTGAAAAACTGTTCAGGATTATGGAGTTGCTACAAAATGAGGAGCCGATACCGGAAGAAAACCGTCCTCACCCTCTGACGGGGAATTATGCCGGCCACATGGAGTGCCATATCGAAGGTGATTTCCTTTTGATATGGTTTGACCCGGACACAGATGAGATCAATCTTGTGCGTCTCGGCTCCCATTCGGAATTGTTCGGCTGATTTCAGAACGGTATCTTGAATCCGAGCATGAGGCCGTTGCGGAACGTGTCGCCATGCAGGAAATTTACATTATTCTTCTGTATGATCGAGAACTCGCACCCATTCTGAAACACATAGTTGTATTCAAAGCCCCCCTCGATACCGATGAAAAACTTTCTCTCCACCGCTCCGAACTGAGGGCCGAAGCGGACACGGAAGCTGCCGTTCTTGTAACGGTGCAGACGGTGTTTGTAGATTATACCGCCGTCCCAGTAATAGCCTTTCCAGAACTGACCCTCGCCCGATTTCCAGTGATTGCCAATCTCTCCATAGACCTCCACGGCGTTGCCGTAGGTGAACGACCTCTCGTAGCCAACGGTGGCGTTGAGAGTTGACGGGAACAGGAAGCCGGCGTTGACGGCTATCTTGTTTTCCTGAGCGGTGGCCGTGATAGAAGCCACTGCACAGATGATTGCGAACAGTATCTTTTTCATAGTGCCGGATTATTTGTAGATATGGGGTGAATAGTTGAACGGCAGATTTTTGAGTATGTCGGAGTCGAAGCCGTCGGCGTTGAGAATATCGTCATACTCCACGGTAAGGGTTATGACACGTCCGCTTATCTGGTTCTCCGATATTTCGATGCGGAGCACCTTCTCGTCCGGGAAAGTCAGCTTATCGAGCACAAGCACGTTGCGGTAGTTCTTCTTGAACTTCTTTGCAAGGTTCAGCGAATAAACAGGCGACAGTTCCACCGTCTGAGAGTTTGTGGCCTTGACCTCCTTCTTGTCTGTGAGCTTCACACGCACCTCGGCGATGTCGTATGCTATCTTGGTGCTGTTCTGAAGGGAATAGTCGATGAAGAAATAGTCGCCTATCGAATAGATGTTGTTAACAATCGCCTTCATGCCGTTGGCTTTAGACACCACCTGATTGTATTTTCGACCGCTGCCATATACGGCCCAGGCGTAACGTGCCATTTCCGACTGAGGCATGGATACCTCCGGATTGATGTAGGAGTCCAAACCGGCGTATGGCACACGGTGGATAGAGGCGGCACGCGAAGGGGCGGCGGTATATACCACATCGTACTGTGCCAGATGTCGCTCGCCGATGAGTGTGAGAGTACCCATCAGCTCACCCTCCCGGTAGTGGGTAAGTACGGAGTCAGCCTCGATGAACGGCTTGATACGCACGATGTTGTCGGCACACTGGTTGCCGATAATCTTTGTGGTGGATAAGTCCACCATCTTGATATTCTCAGGCATGACGATATGTGTTGTCACTTCCGAGTTGACAAGGATCTTCTCTTTGGCGGTCGCCGGGATTGCGACGGCGCATAGCGCGAGGGTAGCTGCAATTATTTTATCTTTCATAATGGGTTGGTTGATTACCGTTTAATATGCTTCGTCTGAATTGATAAGGTAAACGATGGTGTTGTATTTGATTTTCGCCTTGTTCTTGCGGATATTGGCCGACACAGCGGAAGTCGCGGAGTTATACATATTCTGGAGAGCCTGCAAAGCGATGGCCTCGCCGGATATTCCGGAGCCGTAGCCGCTCTCGGACTCAAAGCTGATATTCTGCTGCACTGTGCTGGCACCCGCCTCTTTCATAAAATCGCGGAAAGCGGACTCCGGGACATAGAAGCCCTCCATGCCGTCGTTGTCGAACACCGAAAGATTCACTTTCAGGAACTTTCCGCCTACAAGAATTGAAGTGATGGCGGCGCGGACACGCTGTTGGCCGAAGCCGGTGACGGTGCCGTACAGATATGTGCCTTTGGCAAGCCTCACATCATGTATTGTCACATCGTCGAGCAACTTGAAGCGTAGCCTCGTGCCCTCATGCGCCTTTGTTGTCTTGTCGATCATGGCACGGATAAGCGGAGCATCGACATTATCGGCCGAACTACCCACTGTATTGAATTTGTCGGCATTTGTCTCCCGTGATTTAAGCACCAGCAATGGGCGGTTCTTCTCACGCTCTATCTCCCGCGCCCTTGCTATGGAGTCGGCCCGGTGCTTGCGCATGGCTTCCTCCGGGTCGGGCTGTCCTATGCCAAGTCCGGCCTCGATAGCTTTCTGACGCTCGTAGCTGCGCTGCTGTATCGCCTCAAGGTCGCGTGCATATTCGCTCCGGGGGTCAACGGCAGGTTCATAGTCGGCAGGATTATAGCCGTCACCGTAAGCGTATGAGTTGATATGCCGGCGCGATTCAGCAAGGGAACGCTCCAGTTCCTCCAGCTCCTGCTGCTGACGGATACGCTCGGCCTCGGCCGCGTCGAGACGGTTCAGCTCGTCCTCGGTGTAGCCGTGTTCAAGAGCCTCGCGTTCCTCCTGTTCCTCGCCGAGCGCGCCCACGGCGGTAAAGGCGTCTTCGTCACCGAAGCGGCGTGACATCTCGAACATCTTGTCACCGGGAGCCTCGGCGTTGGCCTCCGGCAGAGTGGAGTTGATACGGTCTGTAGCCACGGCCTGAGGGTCATCGCCACCGCCGCCGAAAGTCTCCATTGCGAAATATATCAGCGCACACAGCGGCACGAAAATCACCGCAGGGAAGATATACTTCGGTTGTCTGAAATTAATTTTTTTCATTGTTATCGTTATGTTTGAGGGATTTTACAATCTGTTCGAGTTGCCTGTACCGGCGTATTATGCCGATTGAGTCGGCATGGCTCTTGCGTGGAATTGCGATAAGGGAGTCAAGTTCATGCTTGACCGTCTGACCGTCGCCTGTTATCTCCATGAGCCGTCGGCGTTGCGCCTCCTTGTTGGCCTGAATGGTGCGGAAACCGCTGAAGATAGGCTCGACCTTGGCGATGGATTGCAGTTCCGGCTCCTGTGATTCCATCCGCGCCCCGGTCACTATTATGTCGCACAAGAGTATCATCAGCAGGGAGCCGACGACATAGCCGAAAGTCCGGCGAGGGTGTCGCGTGGCCCATGAATTGGCCTTTCTGATCCGGGCGGCCAGACGGTAACGTGTGCCTATGGCACCCATCTTCGGCCGGAGCCATGAGCGTATTGCGCCATGCGCTTTCCTCCGGTTGTCGCTGAAAGTTTGTCTGAGTGATTTCATAAGTCAGGTTTTAATAGTCAAGGTCTTTGTTTTCAAGAGTACGCCAGTTGGTTATCATCAGTCCGTGGGGATTGTTCTGTGTACGTGGCACATTCTCCACATAGCCGGTGGTGAGCATGGTGCGTTTTAGATCGCGCGTGCGCCTCTTGATAATCTGCGTCCCGTAGTAGCTGAACTTGCGTGTATGCTCGTCGAACTGGATAGAGTCGCAGATTATGGTGCAGACAGCCGAAGATGATATGATGTCGGAGTAAAAGCCGTTTTCGTCAAGGGCCTGCTTCTGCTTCAGGGCTGTGCCGTCTGCCATATACATGGCCTTGCCGACAGTCCACTTGATATAGTCGTTGTCGGGAGGGAGATTGAAAAAATACTGGTGGAAGAGCTGGATATGCGCTTTCGCCTCCATGATGAAATTGGCTTCAAGTCCGGCACGCTCGGCAAGGAACGGTATGTCGCCGTCAAGAATATATATCTGCTTGCGCTCCTCGGTCACGAGCGACACGCAACGCCACACGGTGAACCCGCAGATGGCGGCGCAACCTATTATGGTTGCCATTACCGTCATCATTGCGAGCCGTGTTTTCTGTTCAAGGGATTTTATCAGCATGATAATCTTGTTAGTCGGATTAAGGGGTGTGTTTCAGATTTCTTCCTGCCTGTGCGCCGATTGAACCGGCCACGTTCCGGGTCACGTTGGTGGCTTTGAGAGCCGCCGAGCCGCCCATCATCGCCGCGCCCATAGCGACACTGCCTGAGGGAGAGGCGGCACCGCTGCTGACACCGCCGGGTATAAGCCATGAGGCGACTTCGGGAACGAAGCGTATGATATAGGCCCCGACAAGCATACCCATAGCGTACATGCAGTTGGAGCCTATGCCCTGCAAACCGAGCGCGCCTATCTGCTCCCATGAGTTGACAGCACCGTGCAACAGGTGGTTGTAGGCCACCAGATCCTCCTGAAGATTATACATCAGTATGAAGTCTATATAGTACAGGCACATATAGGTCACGAAGCCCCATAACGTGAGGGAGAGGAATTTTGACATCCATTGGCTCCATGCCGAGTTCCACGGCGGAGCGAGTGACAGGGCGAACATTATGGGGCAGAACACAATCATTATCGCTATGAATATCCTCTGCGCCACAAGTATGCCGTAGTAGGACATCTGGAAAATCAGCTCCCCGACAAAGCGTATCACGTCGTTTATCCATTCGCTTACCTTTGTCTCAGCGGCCACCGCCGCACGCTGGGCGTAGTTGTTGATGGTCTCGCCGAGGTTTTCCACGTTATACACGAGTTTGTCCCACCAGTTCGCGTCCTCGCCTATGGACGCCACCTGTTTTGCAGTGGATATTGAATCCTGCACTGCACGGAGGCGTTCAAGGTACTCGCCTTGCTTCTGGGCCACTTTCAGCTCCAGTGCCGCGACCTCCTTGTTCTTCGCCATAGCCATTGACTTAGTGGTGGCTTCCAAAGACTTGCCTGGCATCTGGAGAGCCGAGCATATCCATGATGAAGATGATATGCACATTGATATGCCTATGATGCGGAGCAGCTTCATCACGTCCATGCCTCGCCGTCCGAGCATCATCATCCAGCACTCGTATGAGCCTACGCACAGGGCGAGCAACAGTCCGAGCATACGGGCGAAGCTGATTGTATCGCCTAAAATCGCCACATTCGGAAACGCCTCCATCGCCACAAGCAGCTTGTCGAGGCTCTGGTCGATAGCCGGAAGCCCCATTGTGCAGAGTATTGATAATAAAGTCATATAGTTTTCAATTAGTCAGGTTAATGTTAGTAGTGGGTGGCTGCCACTGCCGCGAGGCGGGCGGTGCGCGACACCAGTTTTCCCATCTCGGACTTTGCCTCCTCGTATGCCTGCTGACGCTTTGCATTCTCCAGCCCGTAGCCGACACCCTGTTTATGGATATAGGCGATATTGGCGCAGATGATCTCGTTCTGCCGCGACAGCTCGTCAACCTGATACTTCATCTTTCCCTTGCTCTTGTTAAGGCAGTAGAGAAGCCCGTCGGCGATACAGTCCTGCATACGGCTGAACTCGTCCTTGTAGATCGAATAGGTGACATCGACAGCCCGGTCAGCCTCGCGTGCCAGTTCCTCCTTGTAGAGAGATTCGACGTATGCACGCTCTTTCTCCACTTTCGATAGTTTCTGCCGCTGGGTCTCTTCCGCCGTGACACGCACGGGCATGATGCGTTTTACATTTGATTTCTCCTCCTTGAAGCGGACGCGGTAGCCGGATTTGAAGCCGGCCCACTTCCAGTACATTTCCGCGCCGGAATAATTCTTGTGCAGGAAATAATAGTACCAGTCGGGAGCGAAGCCCCACGGCCCGTTCTCCATCGACTGCCATTGCTTCTCCTTCTGGTCGTCATGGATTTTGGGCGTCTTGGCCGATACCGCCGCCGGGAGTGCCGCGATGAGCAGGGCGAGCGATAATGCGGTGATTGTTCTGAATTTCATGATCGGTATATGTTTATTGGTTCCACTTGTTGATTACCGCTCCCACAATCTCGTCCTTGACATCGGAGGTGAGTATCTCCCAGATGTAGTCAGGCTTCCAGCCGCAGTTTGTCATGAGGTAGCACCACAGGTTGGCGTTGTCGATAATCCGCCGGGCGTTCTCTATGGTGTCCTTCAACGACATGACAAGGTTCATCTTCTCGTCCATCGAGGCTTTCATGAGGTTTATGCCGGAGGCGGCCACGGTAGCGTAGAGTTTCTGGGCGTGCTTTATCTCGCGTGCTATGGCAAGGTTGGCGTCGGCATAGTACCACGCGACAAAAGGCTTCATGGTCACATACTTGTAGGTGTTTACCGTAAAGTCCTTGTACTCCTTTGTCAGCAGATAGAGTGAGCTGGCGGTCGAGGATATGGCAGCGGCGAGTATCACGTATGAGTATGTGTTGTTGAGTTTGGTGTCGAGCGTCGAGCGTACATCATTGAACTTCTCCGCCCCTTTGGTGACAAGCGATTGCTCCCCGAAGCTCGTGGCTATGCGTGCCAACGCCTGGTCTTCATCTTTCTTGACAGCCTTGTGCAGAGCCATAAGTGCCTCGAATGTCGGCAGGTCTTTCGGGAAGTCGAAGGCGAATGACTTGAAGGAAAGAAGCAGAGCCACAAGAACGAGAGTTGTAAGTTTGCGTATCATAATGGCTCCGTCATTTTATAATCCGCAGTCCGTTCCAGTTGAGTATCAGCATACCGACCTGATTCTGCATGACTTTCATGTTGGCCCAGCCCTCCGGGTCTATGGCGAAAAACAGGTCATCTTTTGTGGCGTACTGAGCCATAGCCATCATAGCCTGAACCTTGTAGCGGATTTCAAGAAGGTCGGTGTATATCCTGTTGGCTACCGTCAGTCGGTCGTAACGGTCAAGGAGATTGTATCCGTCGCTCTTGGTTGCGGCGGTGGCCTGGCCTTTGAGGGGATTCTGAACCTTGCCGTTGTTGACTATATTGATGAAGTCGGCCACAAGCTGCTGTGTCTGGGCCGTGAGGTTGCCGAGTTCGTTAAGGCAGAGAGCCTTGTTGGTGAACTTGGCCTTGCTTACGGTCTTTACCAGTTCCGGCACGCTCTTAACTATGTCGAAGGCGCACAGTCCTATCTCCACATAATATTTGCTCTCGGTGCCGAAGCCTGAGATATTCTCCATAGTCACCTTGTAGAGTTCGGTGATGGTAGCCATGCTCACGGTGTATTGCTCCAGCTTGTTCTGCTTTGCGGATATGGAGTCGAGTCTCCTGTTGTGCTGATCCTCGATGGCTTTCTGCGATGCGAGATTGGTTGTCACCGCTTTCAGGCAGTACGGGTCGATCACCACTTTCCAAGCCGAGGCAGTGCCGAAAAAGCACGTCACGCATATAATCAGCATGAGATTACGCATGGCGTATTGTGAATTATGTTTTGGATTTACCATAGCGACATTACTTTCTGTTGTTGGTTGACCTTACGGGCAAAATCAAGATAATTGGATATTCCGGCTCTCTTGCGGTCGGCCTCGATGTTGGTTATCGCCTCCTGCATGGTGCCGTAATGACGGAGATATATTTTCAGAGCCTCTTTCTCGGCCCGCTCGGTGGTGTAGGCCCAGTAACATTCCGGCGGCTCCTCGACGCCATACACATCGGAGTTCTGGCCGCGGCATATCCACACCTCTTTGAAGTAGTTGCGTCCCTCCTTGTTATTGAGGGCGTTGACTGTGAATATCTGCTGCTTCTGAATAGGCGTCAGTCCGAGTATGGCCGCTATGTCGCTGTATCTGTCCTTGAATTTCGACTGGTCGAGCAATATCTTCACATCGGAGTTGTTGATTATCGCCTCCTTAACGATGGGAGAGTCGATCACATCGTTAAGCTCCTGTGTCACCACACCGGCTATGCCGTGGAACTTGCGGACGGTCTTATACAGGAACTTTATGTACTCCGCCATAGTGGGCGAGGCTATCGCTTTCCATGCCTCCTCGATTATCAGGGCCTTGCGTCCTTTCTTGATACGCATTTTCTGAAGAAACACGTCCATGATTATCAGCACGATGATCGGGAAAAGCACGGGGTCATCCTTTATCTTGTCAATCTCAAAGACAATGAACCGCTCGTCGAAAAGATTGGTGTCAAGGTCGGAGTTGAGCGTCACCTCCAGCTCTCCACCACGGTAGAACTGTTTGAGGATAGCGGCAAAGTCTCGTATGTCGAAATGTATCTTCTCCAGCGATGTGATCTGCGGTATCCGTTCAAGGGCGAACTCGTAGTAGGTGTTGAAGGAGAGCGACGGCACTTTGAGGCGGCGTTTCTGCTCCTCCATGTGGTCTATCTGCTTGTCAATCTTCATCAGCATCGAGGTCTCGTGCAGCTCTTTCTTATATACCTCAATCTTTGAGGCAGCTTTCTCTTTCTCCGCCTCGGTAGTGGCACGGTCAACAATCATGGCCCTCAGTGCCCGGCACTGGCGGATAATCTTGTTGCGCCGTTCCTCCGAAGGGAGTATGAGGGCGCGGACGGTTGTCTTGGTCTCCGGTTCAGGGGCGTTTATCTGTTCCTCGATGTCACGCATATCGGTGGCGAACTTCTCGTAGTCGTCCTCCATCTTGGCTGCCACAAGCAATTTCTGGCGCAAGCCCTCGCGCTCCGTGTCGGAAAATGAGGTGAACGGATTGAAATATGCCTCGTAATATTCCACTATGGCCTGGTTGACAAGCATATCCTCAATTTTTGAAGGAGCCTCGTTGCCTTTGAAAATCAGGAATATCAGCGATTTGAGAAAATTCTTCTTCTCCCCGAAGTTCTGCTCATATTCCTCGCGTGTCACCTTAAACGGGTTCATCGAGATAGGCTTCTCCTTTGAGTATGAGATATATGTGCCGCCGAAATAGCCGCAAATACCCTCGTAGGAGTCGCCGGTATCGACCATCACGACATCGGTGTTCTGCTCCAACAGCTGCCTTACCACACTGTTCATGTGGAAGGATTTGCCGCTGCCGCTTGGCCCGATGCAGAAGAAGTTGGCGTTGTCGGTCATCTTCACCTTGCCCTCCTTGCCGGTTATGTCTATGCACACCGGGAGTCCCTGACGGTCGGTGTAGAATGTGGTGAGAGGCGTGTCCTCGCACCCTTTGAGGTGTTCCTTGAAGAAAAGGCACAGTGCCGAGTCCGACAGTGTGAGGAACAGGTCATAGTCGGGATTGAAGCCGTAGGCACAGCCCGGAAAGGAGTTGATGAACAGTTCCAGCTGGTTGTAGGCTGTTCGTGACGGCATTATGCCGCACTCGTAGAGTTTGGTCTCAAGAAACGATGTGACCGGTGTAACCTTGTCGGGAGGACAGCTCACGATGATGTTGAAATTGGTGTTGACAAGAAGGGAGGAGTCAACGGCGAGGATATTGAGAACTTCCTCAATGTCGGCTTTCGCTATCTTATTGCTCGGATCGGGCATGGAGCCGTGACGCTTCGCCTTACCTTGCAGTTTTCGGAGCAGCTTCCGCTGGCCCGGTATCTGCACCACCTGATTGAACATCACGCAGTCGGCGTGGGGCACTTCGGCAAGAAATGAGAACACATCGGTAGCCACGGGATAACCGTTGACACTCATCTCGGTATATGGCTTCACTACCGAGGGGAGATTTATTTCGTCAATATCCACAAGGGGATATGAGCGGATAATGCGGCTGCCTGTCCGCAGGTATTCGTCGGAAGCCTTGAAATTTGTCATGGAGAATGGGCCGTGCTGGAAATGGAACGCCATGAAGCGGTGCAGGTACTCGTTGACCTCCGGCTTTGTCAGCTTGCGGTGGCTTATCCCTTTCTCGGTAAGGATGTCGTCAACTTTGGCGACCTTTGAATGGAAGTCGAGCCATTTCTTGGGGTCGTATTGCACGAACTGTCCGCGCTGCGCCTCCTGTGTCACTATCAGATAGGTTGTGATTTCAGTGAACTCACGGCCCTCGAAGTAATTGAAATAACTCCGGGTCAGGAACTCGGCGTCTTCGGGCACGTCGCGGTGGTAACGCTGGCGGCAGAATATGTCCTGCTTCTGCAAGGCATAGCCCTCGCCGAGCGTCTGGACGATGTTAGCCAGCACGTCCTGAAATACCATGTACCGCTCCGAGTCGGTACACAGCCGGAGAACAGGGTTTGTCATTTCAAAAATGACAGAGGGGGCCCCCTTTGCGTCGAACAGCACCACATTACCGTCCGTTTCCTCCAACTGGGCGTATATCCCGTCGAAGACTTTTTTGTTTTCCTTTGCCATTCAGTGCTTGAATAAATTGTGATAGATAAAGATTCCACGGTCTTTCCGCTTGTTGTGCAGTCCGCCGCGCTGCTTGACATATATTGTCACCAGCCCTGCGGCGGCCATTACAAGCATGGCGATAAACCCCGCGAGCTTTCCCAATGCTATGGAGAACACTATGAACCCCACGAAGGACACTCCTATGGCGGCAGCCGCCAATGTCAGGAAACGTCCGCGTATTCCCATGAACTCCAATGGTTTCTGTAACCCTTTGTAAACCGGATAGCCGTCGTTGTATATCGCCATGACTGTATGGATCTGCGGTTGCTTACTTGAAGAAGAGCGGAAGAGCCTCGCTCAGTGCGATGAAGGCGATACAGCCGCCGATGGTGAGCATGATGGTCTTCTTGACATCCTGGTCGCCGTTCTGCATCTTGAAATAGACGTTGAAGGCACCCACGAGGACAATCACTGCGGCGATCGCCTTCATGAGATTGGAGACAGGGGTCTGGTAGGAGCTTACCTCCTGTGTGGCTTTGGTGAAGCCTGCCGCACCCTTGCTGGCGGCCATCATGTCGGACACGGTGAGCATCACCGCGCCCATAGCAAGCATACCCTTACGGGCGAAGGCTGAGTTGCCGAGGCGTGAGATAGCACGCTGACACTTTGATTTGATTTTCTGCATATACGCTGATTGATAAGTTCTTGAAAAGGTTATCGGGCGTTAAAGGCAATGCAGGGCGTTAAAGGCAGTGTCGGGCAGTAAAGACAACTTAGTTCAATAAAGGCATCGGTTGGAGAGAGAGGTATCGGGTTATACGAATATGGTTAGCGGCAAGTCAGTTGATGTCAAGCAGCGGATTCACATTTGATGATGATTTCTCCGAGGCCGGCGAGGGAGGCATCTTCAGAACTGGTTATGTTGCGGGCTTTTCTTGCAAGCTGTTCAACCGGAAGATAATTTGTCATCAGCGGCTTGGAGAGGGTCGGTTTCTCGGCCGGAGCCTTGACCGGCTTCTTGGCACTCTGTTGACCGCGCTTGATTTCGATTGCCTTGAATGAGTTTGCTTCATCGGATATGTCGATCTCAGCTTCATCGGGTGTGCCGGATTCATCGGCGGCTCCCGTAGGCTTTATGAAAAGATCCATACAGACAAGGACTGCATAATATAATATGAGTACGGCTGTCAGGCAGGTAAAAATAGTTCCGAACATGATTATCAGATTATTTTTGTTGTGAATGATTGTTGTTGCGGCAAGGGGAGAAAAGTAAGGCCGAGGGATGCGCCTCTGTCCTCGTGTCTTGAACAGCGTGCCATGTCAGGACTGAAAAATACGGTGTCATTGCCTCGCATGACCACATATCCGTATTGTTTGAGCCGGTTGCGTAAGATGGCTCGTCGGCGGTTGCCTGTGACCTTGACATTGGTTATCGGGGCAAGTCCTATCCTCAGGCGCAGTCTCTCACGACGTATTATTTCCTTGCGTCTGGAGGAAATGAACCGTGAGGCATCATCGGCATCGCGTTTCAGTCCCAAACGTCCGGCCATGCGTTTGACGGTGCGGAGACTCAATCCTGTCAGGCGTGACAGTTCGGACTGGGAATGAGTGCGGTAATTCTCCATCAGGATTCTCTCAGCTTCCTTGCGTCTGATGTCACGTTCCTTTTCAAGTCCGAGTTCGGCTGCTTTCGCCACCACACACCTCGTACCCACACCGATAGCTGCTGCTATCCGTGTATTCGTGTCGTGCGGATACATCTCACGCAGTGTGCGGAGCATATCATAAGACCATTTGATTGTTCTCATATCCAGTAAGTTTTTATGTGTTGCCGAGTAATGACCTGTTGTTTTTCCTGAATTGCCGAAGCCTGTCAAGATACCGGTTTACAAAAGTCCTGACTATTGCGTTCACAATATCGGAGCGGCATTTGCGGTCGATGTCGCAGGCATCGAGGGAGTCCGCAAGGTCGCGGTCGAGCTTGCATATCATGCGGTCATCTTTTTTCTCCCTGAAATTATACAGGGCAAGGTTCTTTCTG
This sequence comes from uncultured Muribaculaceae bacterium, assembly GCA_910578385.1. Lineage (GTDB taxonomy): Bacteria > Bacteroidota > Bacteroidia > Bacteroidales > Muribaculaceae > Lepagella. Next base: position 50,845 of record CAJTQV010000018.1, read on the forward strand.
AAAAGCTCCCAGTCATCGTCATTGTCGGGCGACGGCTCAGGTTCGGGAACGGTATGCTGTTCCGGTGCCGGTGGCATGGTCTCCGCTCCGGGAACAAGGTTGCCGAGTCCTCCGAGCAGGTCGTTCAGTTTGGGGTATGGGGTGTCCTGGTTCATTCTTCTTCTGTATTTGGTATGCCGAATATGTCATTGTAAATATGGTCGAAGGCCGGTGAAACTACGAGCATCTGGTCGTCCATGCCGGAGATTGTGCTGAAACGGCGTAGTGTCTGGCGTTTATAAACGGTCGGTGCTATACGCACGTGTTCGCTCAGCTTCTTGTTCACGAGCTTCCATAACTCCTTTTCCTCTTTGGTGCCGACACCCTGTTCTTCAAGATTGGGTATTACATAGTGTACCGTTTTCATGGCATTTCCGATGCTTCGTCTCAATTCGACTATCATGGCGACAAATATAGCGGTGGAGGGTACGGTCAGATTGTCATAGTGGAACGGAGTCAGCAAATAATCCGTATTGGCGAAAAGTGCCAGCAACGCCTGGTCGTTGAGACTGCCTGCCGAGTCAAACAGAGCGAAGTCCACGGCGGCTGAGTTGTGCAGGTTCTCGATCAGCGCGATAAGAGCCGGCTCGTTGCTCATGCTGAAAGGATATATGTTATAAGGCAGCGGCACTCCTGCATAGGTGGCGGTGTCCGCTGTGCGTTTCTTGACGATGGACTGCTGCGGATCGGTGTCGAACACGGTCACGCTGTGCCCCCTTGACACAAGGTAGCTTGCGAAAAGGGCGCACAGCGTTGTCTTGCCGACTCCGCCTTTCTGATTGGCGAATGTGATTATACAGGTTGATTCCATTGATAGAAACTGTCGGTTGGTTTTTGAGCAAAATTATCATGGGCCGATTGCTAAACCCGAAATTCCGAACAGTTTTCATCATCGGATAATGCGATATTGTGTTGAAATGGCTATCTGAGCGTGTAATATAGTGGCTATCACGCACACATTGTCACCGGATAGAAGTCACGGGAAAGCCATTAGTTTTATAAGACGACTGATGTTTTCTTGATAATAGCTCAAACGAGAAGCGCAAGCCGTAAGCACATTATAGTAGCATAGTCGGCAAGGAGTTCATACCCCATTCTCAGGAAATAGTGATTGCATAGGATGCCTTTCCTCTTTCTATTAAGGGTAACCACTGAAAATTGCTTGATATGGAAGAAGATATATACCAGAATTATTACTATATTTGCACTCAAGACCAAGTAATATGCGTAATTCTCGGATTTCAAATGTGGCATTAAAGATAGCAAATAAGCTATCTTTACATCATCATAAACAAATTGCTTATAAATTCCTCAATCATAATAATTTTTTGATGGTAGCGGGGTTTTGTGTAGAACCAAATCGTTTCCAATCTAATACATTTTCTATTAGATATTTCATTCAACCATTATACATAAAATTTGATTATATAGATCTTTCTTTGGGTGATGTGATTGGAGAATGGGAATATACCGAGATAGATACTTCTTTAGATGAAATTTGCCGGGTGTATAATGATAAGCTATCTCATCTAAATTCAATAATTGATGTTGTCAATGCCGTATTGAATTGTCAAATCCGTTTTTATGGTAGTTCGGTTGCACGGACTGAATTATTTGCCTATTCGTATCTTGTCCTAAATGAATATGCTCAAGCTATCCCATTCTTAACTACTCTCATTACGCTAAATGACGATGATAACAAAGAATGGTATTCACCTATAATTTCCTCAGCTACTCACATATGTAAATTAATTCAACATAATAATTATGCAGAAGTCAGCGATATAATGCTTTTGTGGCAGTCATATACTCGCGGCAAATTAGGAGTTTAGGTTATGTATTTTGCTACATAAGCGACCTATGTATATTCTACTGCTACGGTTTAATATCAACAAAACTCGGCTATAAGATATTTGGATTTGTTGGCCCCAAGCTCATGCTGACAGTGAAAATGCACATTATCAAAAATATAATTAGCAAACCGGTAACAATAAGAGTTAGTAATGTAGAAAGCCAGGGATTTAACCGTCTTGATATGAAACGAGCAAACCATCGGACTATAATAATAGCCCCAATGATTGCAATTATCAAAGCCGATATGTAGAAAACTTCTTTCACTGCTCAAAATTAATACATATTCCTGACATAACCCCAAGAAAGATTACATTAACAGACTCCAAATGACGTTTCTAATTAAAATGGCGGTAAAAAGGCCATCGGATAAAAGTCACGGAATTACCTATCGTTTTATCGAGGACTCATCATCTATCCTGTCATAGTCCCCTTTGTAGCCTACTTCCCATTCCCTGTTCTGGCCTTGACCTGACTCCACGTCATGCGGCTTCCTTATTCCGGAACCGGGCTTTCGTCTGACGGCCGCGTTTTGTTTTTTGTCCTCGACGGGATTCTTGACAAACTGGAGCCGTCTTATATCGAAGCCCTCGTTTTCAAGATTTATAAGGACGCGGGCTTTCATGTCAAAGGCATACATTTCTCCCTCAATATCCCGGATTGTAAATCCTGCACTGCGGAGTGTCTGACGGTGTATATAACCTGTGCTGCTGTCAAATATGCTTCTCAGATCTGACAGCCGATTATTGTATTGTGTTGTCCTTGTCCCGTTGATTTCCACCATGTGGGGCACAGTCACCTTTCCGATCGAACAGAGAAAGTCCCGCTCCGCTTCCGTTGCCGGAGCGAATGACTCCACCCATTGAATACGGTTGTTGCGTCTCAGAGCCTCCCACATATGGGAACGGAGAGGACGGCTGTCTCTGCCTCGCCATATCTGCCCTTGTTTCACATAGGCTTTGTACTGGCGGCTCAGTATGTCGTTAAGCTCGCCGATGGTGATTTTTGGATCATTTGCTAACTGGGCGTCGATTTGTGAGTCTATTCTTGCGAACCGTTCATCAGGTGTCGCAAAATCCAGCAGCTCCTTTATCGGATATATCTTGCCTCCGTTGATGACAGCTTTCTTGTTATGGTCGATTATCATATAGCCGTATGGAGAATCTTTCTTTCCGAAAAACACAAGCTCGATACCGAATTTCCTTTTCAGTTCATCGGCGAGTTCTTTCTTGTTGGCGGTCAGGTCTCGGTATTTGGCGAATATGGCGCGGAGCTGTCTCCTGCGCTGGCGGTCGAATGTCGTTGAACGGTAATGTGAGCTGATTTCCTCCAGCGGTATTTTAAGACACACGGCACCGCCACGTTTTATGGATACCACTCCCTCATTGTCGTAACACTCATAACCGAGCGAGTTCATAAGAGCCTTGAACTGTGTGATGGATGCGAATTTATAAGACAAGGCTTCTTCCATATCCCTGTGTGCTTTCTCGTTAATGTCGTTTCCAAGCAACCGCTCGACCACACGTTGCGACCTTACCCGTTCATGGTTATGGTCTATCTTGCGACCGTCCGGTGCCACACGCGATGTTATTATATGTATATGTGTGTTGTCAGTATCGGTATGTCCGTAAACCAGCAGGAGCTGTCCTTCTTCTCCATATCCCATCTCCCGGAGATATTCATGGGCGAAGTCCAGAAGTTCCTGTTCCGTCTTTTCGTGTCCCCGGCATGAAAACGCCATGTGGAACTGCGCTTTCTTGATTCTCGGATTTTTGGAAGAGTAATTTTCAAGATAGGCGACGAGGTCGTCGGGGGTATGGTGTCCCAACATTTCGACCGCATCAAAATTTTTCATTTCCAGCAGATGTGCCGAGCCTTTGGCTACCTTGCGTTCATTATATCCGACTGCATGGAAGCAGGTGCTTGAAGGAAGTATTGTCGCTATCATGTGAATATATGATTAAGATAAAATCACGGTTTGGGATTATATGAGTATAAGGAACCGGGGCTATATGATAATTCGGTTATAGTTGCATCAGATGTTCGGATTATCCGTTCTTCAGTACACTGCGTATTATCTTGCTTACTACATCGGAGTGTTCGGCTATGATTTTATCCATAGTCTTCTTCAAGCCATCTATGGAAGGTATCAGTACCTCTTTATAATATGTCTCGCTCAACAATCCGGCTACGGAAAGTTCGTTGGCGCGTTTCATTGCCTGGTTGAGATTGCCGCCGGCCCAGCCAAGTTCGTCCTTGAATCTCCGGCAGAGCGAGGCCATCTCTTCCACGGCTTGCATACGGTCTTTCGCGTCCTTGTCGGAAAACTCCACAAGTGCGGCACGGATATACGAGCTTATGCTCCTGAATTCCTTTGAGCGGACTTTGAGCCGTTCAAGTTCGGTGTCGGTAAATAGAATCTCTATTCTGTTGGTTCTCTTTTCCATATTTTCCAGTGATTAAAAATCGGCGAGTTGCGAGCTGATTTTCTCCGCCCGACAGGGTGGCAAGTTACTTTTCTTCGGTAAAACTCCGTTTTATCCGGGGAAAAGTACAACTTGCTTAACAAATTCTGCACCTTTGGCACGAGTGCCCTGATGCACTCCCGACCTCGCTTCGCGCGGCGAAGTTAGCTCACTTCGGTTGACCGCGCACAAATTCCGAACATAATCTTTTTATCTGACAACTTGGAACATCGGTACTCAATCAAAGAATAATGATTTGCCCTATGTATCATACACTCTTATTATCACATACTGTCGTTATCGGATAGTGACTGCTGTTGCTGTCACGACAATCACATTATCATATACAGTGATATGGCTTGTATCAGAGCATGAAATGATGTGAAAATCAGATGAATATGTACTAAAATAATGGCTTGAAAATTTGCATAAGTCATTGAAATTTAGTATATTTACATACTCGGAGCATTACTTCGGGCGATAGTTTGATGATGTTGAAATGGCATTATCAGACTATCTGAACATCATAATATCTCTCACCATGTTCGCACTTCTATTGATGATATATCTATTGCCCGTTGCGATAGTCGCAGGATTATTGCTCCGCTTTATCCGATGGTCGCTTGTAATGATTATACGTCTTGCCTGCCGGATTGTGTCTTTGGTATGGCGTATGATTTGTTGGCTGCTTCTGCTCGGCTGGAGAGGATTACGGTCGTTGTGGAGACGGTATCGACACAGGACTGCTCCGTGAAATTTTCTTTAAGGGAGAAAATCAGGAGGGCAGGCATAATCTTCTCCCTGCGGTGGGATTTTTCAGACTGGGAAGCAAGTGGGAAAAACAGTACGGATTTCGGCTGATATGCGCCACCTTTGCCGTCACCTTGACCGACACCTTATCCGCCACTTCTGCCGCCACCATTTCAGACACCCGTTCCGACACATTTACCGCCACTGATACAGACACACTTACATACACTCTTGGGGACACTCTTTCGGACACTTATGGGGACACCTTTGGGGACACTTTTACAGACACCTTTTCCGCCACTTTTTCGGTCAGTGTGCGCCACCTTTTTCGCCACCTTTTTTGAGGCTCCCGGACACCCGTCCACAGCACCGAACTTTTGCCCGAAAACAGGCGTTCAAGTATGAGAACCACAATTTTTAATAGTTAAATATTGTTTATTTGGCAAATATTCGGATAATAAGTGTTAATTTTGTGATGCTCTCGCAGGTAGTGATAAATCAGGGCAATTTTGCCCTCCAAAATAGAGCGGAAAATGTGGTACAAACCGTGGTACATTGCTTCTCAATTATATCAACCAACAAATTGAAAATCAACAAGATAACACCACTCTCACAAGGCCCGCTCGGATCACTAAAGCATGGTTGAGATTCAAAACCAACCGATTGCAGAACAAACCTGCGAAGGCGAGATGAATAAATCTCGCCTTTGTTGTTTTTATGACAAAAGCTTTTGTGTTATGAATGCCGCCACGGATGATTATATACACAAGATAGTTGCTTATTTTAAAGGGCAACCAGTGCTTCGTGCATGGCTGTTCGGCTCATATTCCCGTGGAGATGAAACCGTGGACAGCGATATCGATTTGCTTGTAGACTATGATAAGAGCCGTCCTTTATCCTTGCTCAGGATTTGCAGCATGATTACGGATCTGGAAGACATGCTCGGCAGAAGAGTGGATCTTGTGGAGAACGGCAGGCTCAAGGATTTTGCTGTCGCATCGGTCAACAATGATAAGATACTGATTTATGAGAGAGCCAATCAGAGATAAAGAACGATTGCAACACATCAATGATGCAATCTGTCGGATTATAGATGGATATCGTGTGCATCAAGGCGGTATTGAAGAGGGTTCACTTGAGTATTTCGGTATAGTAAAGCTTATAGAGATAATAGGAGAGGCCGTCTACAAGTTGACATTGGAATTCAAGGAATGCCATCCTCAGACACCATGGCGTCAGATAGAGCGTATGCGCCACGTCCTTGTCCACGGATATTACACGGTAGGGTGCGAGTTTATAAAAGAGGTCATCGAAACCGATATCTCCACGTTGAAATCCCAGATCGAGCAATACCTGACGGAAGCAGATTGACAAAACCGCGGGGTACACCTTATTTGCTGCGCAATTCCCACCCTCTAAACTCAGTTTTTTGTAAAATCAGAGGTTATAATCGCAAGAATTTATACCTTTGGTCAGTTATAATCGTCGTTTTTTTTGTATCAGGCCATAAGAACCAAATTGAGAAAAACATGCTTGACATGACACGTTTCCGCAAGAATCAGATATTCTTTGTCAACAAACGCGAGGACGGTTCATCCGACTTATATTCGCTCTACGACTATAAAGACTTCCTGGAGAAGATGGATTTGGAAAAAGCCTATCTTCAGGGACGTTTTGATGCAGTACCGTTTCTCTCAAAACAAAATTTGGTAGATATTTACCTCTGTACGACCTAACTATCAAAATAAATTAGTAAATTTGCACATTATGGAGAAATCTGCACCTACCAATATCAAGAGCGTTTCGATTAAGAACTTCAAATCGATCAACTCAATAACGCTTTCTGACTGTCGGCGCATCAATGTGCTGATAGGCAGACCTAATGTGGGCAAAAGCAACCTGTTGGAAGCTCTTGCTTTATTCGATGTGCCGTATATGGTAAACACATCAAACAAATCGCTTAAAAATCTTGTACGAATAGAGAATACCGCAGATTTGTTTCATAATGGTATATCTACATCGCCCATAGAGGTATTGGCAGATGGTAGTTCTCTGGCTGTAAATCGTAGCGCGAACAATGGACTGACTGTTGACATATCAATAAATGGCGACATATCTAAATATGCTTTCACTCCATCGTTAAATCTCTCAACAAAGAAAGAGCCGACAGTATTGCCGGATATACTTGCTTACTTTTTCCCGAAGCATTTTGTGGCTGAATCCTCAAATGCAGGGTTTCTTCTTCCTCCCTCTGGAGTAAATCTGATGGAAACAGTGGCTAAGCTGCCTGACCTAAAATCAAATCTTGCAGAGCTGTTCCACGGATATGGGTTGAAGATGATGTTTGATTCCGGCTCACAGCAAATAAAGGCAATGAGAGAAAACGGCCTTGATATGTTTCTTGTCCCCTTCAATTCTCTTGCTGATTCTCTGCAAAGACTGATATTCTACAAATCCGCAATTGATAGCAACCGGAATAAAGTTATATGCTTTGAAGAACCGGAGGCGCATACTTTTCCGCCCTATATATCAAATGTTGTCAACGATATAATAGCAAGTGAAGATAACCAGTTCTTCATCACTACACACAGCCCTTATGTTATGAGTGCGTTATTGGAAAGTGCTGGTGACGACTTGGCTGTGTTCGTTGTCGATATGGAAAATAATGCAACGGTCATAAGTCGTCTTTCAGAGCAACAGCTTCAGGAAGCATACGACAACGGCATGGATATGTTCTATAACCTTGAAGCATATCTTGACAAATGAACCAACGCGCAGACTATATAATTCCGGAATGTTATGTCGATACCAACCTTGTAGAGACGTTGGTATGTAAAGCCGGTTGTAACCATCAGAAAGGTTGCAATCAGGTAGCAAAAGTCATGCAGGAAAAATTTGCAGACAGATTTGCTGTTGGAATAATCGACGCAGACAAGCGAAAGCCGAGCTATCTCAATAGTTTTAATGAGATTGCATCAAGTGAACATATTAAATTGTTCAGGCATTCTTCTCGCCCACACTTTATAATCCTCGTTCATCCGGCAATAGATGGATTCATACTTTCGTGTGCGGAAGCCGGTAGTGTAGATCTGACTGAATTCGAACTATCTCCAGTCTTAAAAGAGTTCACTGCACAAACTAAAAACGTGATGTCGAATAAAGACTCTCGTTTCAAAAGGTTATTCAAGTCAATGGAAAATGTTGGCGAGATTGGACTGATGAAAAATATTATCTCATATTTGGTTCGTACAACATATGCAGCATCTAACGATAATCTATCTGCTATTTTCAATATAGAATAATATACGATAGGCCATTGAGCAAGTAGTGAGGGAGCAATAAATCCGGAAAAACATAGAAATAAATAGGCTTAATTAACAGTCTTTTTCGGGATGTTTTGATGCTGTGCCTTTATCATTGGTCTTGATTTTAATATCAATACCAATCATGTTTCTCATTACGGTTTATAGCTGCAATTTCAGCCATTTCCTCAGCAGATAACTCAAAGTCAAAGAT
>CAJTQV010000019.1:0-18078 GCA_910578385.1 uncultured Muribaculaceae bacterium
CTCAATATTAAATCTAAAAAAGAGACTGCCTAACTTTGATTGTTAGACAGCCTCTATCAATCTCCGAGTGCCTTTCAGGCACTTTGCCGGTACCTCCGACTCGATACGCTCATATCGCACCGAAGACCTTCCCAAAATCTACGCTCTAAAATCTGAAATCTAACGCCTAAAACTTAAAACCTCACATATAAACTGAGATTTGAAACCGGAATGAGCCGGATTGAAGGAGCGAGAGGTAAGAGTAAGAGCACGTATAAAAGTATGATGCCTGGTCCGGAACCGGACCAGGCATCATGTATTTTCCTTGGACAGGGTGTCGGATTACTCCTCAACCTCTGCTACTACCTCGAGCTCTACGTCAGCTGATACGTCGCGCAGGAAGCGGACGATAGCTGTGTAGTTGCCAAGCATCTTGACAGTCTCAAGCTCGATGATCTTGCGGTCGATGTTGTGACCGAGCTTTGCAAGCTCCTCTGCAACGCGGGCTGCGTTGACAGAACCGTAGATCGCGCCGTTTGCGGCAGCCTTGGCTGCGATTGTGAGCTTCACGCCCTCGAGAGCTGCAGCGGCAGCCTCTGCGTCAGCGTGAATCTTGGCGATCTTGTGGGCACGCTGTTTCTGGTCTTCTGCGAGACGCTTGAGAGCGGCATCAGAAGCGATGATGGCCAGACCCTGGGGAATGAGGTAGTTGCGGCCATAACCGCTCTTAACCTCGACTACATCATCCTTATAACCTAAACTGGGGATATTTTCCTTGAGAATTACTTTCATTGTCGATACGTTTTAAGAATGATTATTTCATAAGGTCGGTCACGTAGGGAAGAAGCGCGAGGTGACGCGCACGCTTCACGGCCTGTGCCACACGACGCTGGAACTTGAGTGAAGTACCGGTGATGCGGCGGGGAAGAATCTTGCCCTGCTCATTGAGGAACTTCTTGAGGAACTCAGGATCCTTGTAGTCGATATACTTGATACCGCTGCGTTTGAAACGGCAGTATTTTTTCTTTTTCGTATCTACGGTAAGGGGAGTGAGATAGCGGATTTCGTTGTTTGCTGCCATTGTTTAAGCCTCCTTTGTTTCAGTGGCCTCGGCCTGTGCCTCGGCGGGTTCTACCTGGGGTTTCTCTGCTCTCAGTCTGCGACGCTTCTCGGCGTACTCGACAGCGTATTTGTCAAGACGGAATGTGAGGAAGCGGATCACGCGCTCGTCGCGGCGGAATGCAGTCTCAAGACGCTTCACGATTGTGGGCTCGGCCTCAAACTCGAACAGGGTGTAGAAGCCTGTCGATTTTTTCTGGATGGGATATGCGAGCTTGCGGAGACCCCAGAGCTCCTCGTTGACGAGGGTTGCGTTGTTCTCCTTGAGCACATCCTTGAATTTTTCTACCGCTTCCTTCATCTGTTCGTCAGACAAAACGGGAGTCAAAATGAAAACGGTTTCGTAACGATTCATAATTTGAATGTGTATTAAAGTGTTTAGAATGTGAAAAATGCGGGTGTCAGCGGGTGACACCCGCATTTTTGCGGTGCAAAGTTAACTATTTTCTACGAAACTACCAAATTTTCGGCTCGCGCCGTGGCGGTTTCCAGTGATTTTTCCTGCTGAAACGCCTCTTAGTAGAGGTAGTTCTCGATCTGCTCGGGGCGGAAGTTGCCGATGAAGTCGGCGTGCTTGGCCACCTCGGCCTGTCCGTACTTGACGAACACGCGGAGCGAACGGCGGAATGCCTCGTCGCGGGTTGTGTCCTCAAGAAGGAGAAGACCCATCACGGTGTAACCGGCCATCTCGACAAGGCGGCGTGCCATGAAGTCGAGATATTTCGGGTCGTTCACTCCGTTGACGGCCTCGACGGCGTTTGCATACTGCTGGGCCATGAACTGGAGTGTGGCCTTGATGTCCTGGTCTTCGGGCTTGCACTCTACCGAAAGCTGCTCGTTGATCCAGTTGAGGTATGTGCCGGTGGTGACGTGGCGGATTGCAGCCACTACCTGAAGCTGTGTCGTACCTTCGTAGATCGAGGTGATGCGTGCGTCGCGGTAGATGCGCTCGCAGGCATAGTCTTTCATGAAGCCTGAACCGCCGTGGATCTGGATCGAGTCGTAGGCGTTCTGGTTACAGAATTCTGATGTCATGCCCTTGGCGAGCGGAGTGAACGCGTCGGCCAGACGTGAGTATTCCTTGGCCTCTTTCTTCTCGTCAAGTTCGAGCTTGCGCTCTTTGGCGATGTCGTCGTAGACCTTGTACATGTCAACGAAGCGTGTGCAGGCATAGAGCAGCGCGCGCGAAGCGTCGAGCTTGGCCTTCATGACCGAGAGAATCTCTGCCACAGCAGGGAACTCGATGATGGCCTTGCCGAACTGTGTACGCTCCTTGGCATATGAGAGGGCCTCGCGGTAAGCGGCCTCGCTGAGACCTACGCTCTGGGCGGCGATACCGAGACGCGCACCGTTCATGAGCGCCATCACATACTTGATCAGACCGAGACGGCGCGAGCCAACCAGCTCACAGGGAGCGTCCTTGTAGGTAAGCTCGCATGTCGGGCTGCCCTTGATACCCATCTTGTTCTCGATGCGGCGCACGTTGACACCGCCGTTGCGCTTGTCGTAGATGAACATCGACAGACCACGGCCATCTTTCGTGCCCTCCTCAGAGCGCGCGAGCACGAGGTGGATGTCGGAGTCACCGTTGGTGATGAAACGCTTCACGCCGTTGAGCACCCATGAGCCATCCTCTTTCTGGGTGGCCTTGAGCATTACTGACTGGAGGTCGGAACCTGCATCGGGCTCGGTGAGGTCCATCGACATGGTCTCGCCTGCGCACACGCGGGGAATGTATTTCTGCTTCTGCTCCTCGTCGGCAAACTCGTAGATTGTCTCGGCGCAGTCCTGGAGCCCCCAGAGGTTCTCGAAACCTGCATCGGCGCGGCTCACGATGTCGGCGGCCATGATGTAGGGGGTGATCGGGAAGTTGAGACCGCCCAGACGGCGCGGCATGGCCATGCCCATCAGGCCGGCCTTGCGGCAGGCGTCGAGGTTGCGGGCTGTACCCTCGGCATATATCACACGGCCGTTCTCGACGCGGGGACCGTTGTGGTCAACATCCTCGGCATTCTCGGCGATGACATCGCCGCAGATCTCGCCCACGATTTCGAGCACCTTGTCGTAGCTGTCCTGTGCGTCGGCATAGTCCTGGGGTGCGTAGTCATATTTGTCGGCGTCGGCGAAGTTGCGCTCCTTGAGGGCAACGATCTTCTCCATCATGGGATGGTTGAGATAGTGCTTCAGCGCCTCGTTGTCGTTATAGAAATTAGCCATTATTTCGTATTCTTTTTGTAGTACTTGATAAGTTTGGGAACGACATCCTCGACGTTACCCGTGATCACGTAGTCGGCGATGGTGTTGATCGGCGCGTTGGGGTCGTTGTTGATCGAGATGATGATCGACGACTCCTGCATACCGGCGATGTGCTGGATCTGGCCCGACACGCCGCATGCGATGTAGAGCTTCGGACGCACGGTCACACCTGTCTGGCCGATCTGACGGTCATGGTCGGCCCAGCCGGCATCGACGGCGGCACGGCTCGCGCCCACCTCTCCGCCGAGCACGTCGGCAAGCTCATGAAGCATCTGGAAGTTCTCCTTGCTGCCCATGCCGTAACCTCCGCAGACCACGATGGGGCTCCCCTTGAGGTTCACTTTCGACTTCTCGACGTTGCGGTCTATGACCTCGATCACGTAGTCTTCGGGACGTGTGTAGTCTGAAGCGTTGAGGTTAACCACCTCGCCGACATAGTTGGAGTCGCGCACCTCTTTCTTCATCACGCCCTCGCGCACGGTAGCCATCTGCGGACGGCACTCGGGGTTGACGATAGTGGCCACGATGTTGCCGCCGAACGCGGGACGGATCTGGAGCAACAGGTCCTTGTACTCCTCGCCTGTGCGGGCATCCTTGTGGTCGCCGATCTCAAGCTGCGTACAGTCGGCTGTCAGACCGCTGTGGAGCGCCGACGAAACGCGCGGGCCGAGGTCACGGCCGATCGAGGTAGCGCCCATGAACGCGATGCGCGGCTGCTTCTCGCGGAAGAGGTTGATCAGGATCGAGCTGTGGGGAAGGGATGTGTAGGGTGAAAGACGGCGGTCCTCCACCTTATATACTGTATCGACACCGTAGGGGAGAATCTGCTTCTCGACATCCTTCAGGTTGTCGCCGGCCACTACGGCCTCAAGTTTGATACCGAGCTTGTCGGCCAGCACGCGGCCTTTGGTAAGGAGCTCAAGGCTCACGTCGGCCACCTTGCCGTCCTCGAACTCGCAATATACTATTAAATTATGCTTGTCTGTTGCCATGATTAGCCGATTGTATGGTTAGCGATGAGTTCCTTGACGAGAGTCTCGATCTCCTCGTCGTTGTTCTCGACACGACGGGCGTCCTTGGCGGTGAAGACCACGTTCTCGATCTGTTTCACTTTTGTCGGTGAGCCGGCGAGACCGCACTGCGACAGGTCTGCCTCGACCGCAGCCGCGGTCCACTCGCCGATGTTGAGATAGGGACGCTTCTCAAGCATCTCCTTCTTCTTGTCATCGTTGGCTGCCTCGGAGGGAAGACATGCGTATTTGTATTTCTGCACGTTCTTGGCGTTGCGCGGACGGCATGCGTCGGCCGAGCCGTTCACGGTCACCACGAGCGGGAGGGGAGCCTTGACGGTCTCGACACCGCTCTCGATGCGACGCTTCACGAGCACCTTGCCATCCTTGACCTCCATGATGTCCTCGGCATATGTGACCTGGGGGAGACCGAGCTTCTCAGCCACCTGCGGACCAACCTGTGCGGTGTCGCCGTCGATAGCCTGACGGCCGCCGATGATGAGGTCATATTCGCCGATCTTGCGCACTGCCGCGCTGATGGCGTAAGAGGTGGCGAGTGTATCCGCGCCGGCAAACGCGCGGTCTGAAAGCACAATGCCGCCGTCGGCTCCGCGATACATACCCTCGCGGATTATTTCTGCGGCGCGTGCTGGACCCATGGTGAGGAGAGTCACCTTCGTGCCGGGATACATTTCCTTAAGTTTCAGGGCCTGTTCGAGGGCGTTGAGGTCCTCGGGGTTGAAGATAGCCGGAAGGGCGGCACGGTTGATTGTACCGTCCTCTTTCATGGCATCTTTTCCGACATTGCGGGTGTCGGGAACCTGCTTGGCCAATACGATGATGTTCAAACTCATACTATTATTGTTAGATTAATTTCAAAGTGGGAACCGGCTCAAGGTCAGATCCGGCTCGATGGGAATCGGATATGCACGCACGCGGCGGGTCTTCCGACTGTGTGAGCGCACAATTCGGTGCAAAGATAATAAAAATTTCTCAATTATCAGCGTTTTGTGCAGAAACGGCCACAAAACAGCCCTGAATCACCGGTTTCTGTATGCCGGTGTAACTTGACAGGCCCACCTCAGCGGCTATGCCGGCCTGGTTGTGACGGATACGAATATGTGCGGACAGTAGGCCTTCTTGAGCGCCTCCTCGATGGCGGCGGCTATCACGGCCCCCTGTTCGATGGTGAGGTGTGGCGCTATCCGGATCTCCACGTCAAATATCAGGTGATGGCCGTTGCGGCGCGTGCGCAGACCCGACACGCCCTCCACTCCGGGAACAGCCTCAACTATGCCACGGGCACGCGCCACATCGCCGGCCGGCAGCGAGCGTTCCATCAGCTCGGCAAACGCCGGGCGGAACAGCCTGACGGCCGGTATGAGAATGAAGACCGCGATGACCAGCGACGCCACCGGGTCAAGTATCCGGAACGCCGGGCCGAAGAAGTGGGAGAATGTCACGCCGACAAGTGTGGCCACCGAAGCGAGAGCGTCACTGCGGTGGTGCCAGGCGTTGGCGAGAAGCGCCTTTGATTCGGCGCGGCGTGCGGCGTGCGAGTAGAACCGGAACAGCCCCTCCTTGCATGCCATGGCGAAAAGCACCACGATGAATGTCCATATGTCGGGCTGGTCCAGCTCCTCCCCTTTCGCGTATCCGATAATCGACTCCACCGCTTCGGCACCTATCACACAGGCCACGACAATCAGGAAAGCCGATATAAGGAACGAGGAGAAGGTCTCGAATTTGCCGTAGCCGTAGGCATAACGGTCATCGGCCGCACGGTACGATATACCGACAAAGATGAGCATTATCAGATCGGCGGCCAAATCATTGAGCGAATGGAAACCGTCGGCGACCAGGGCATCGCTATGGCCGAGATAACCGGCGGTAAGTTTGAGTGCCATCAGCAGCGCGTTGACCACGCAGCCGATCTTGACCACGCGACGGATAGTACGGGCCGAGGCGCCCGTCTCATCAGGAAGCACCTGCGCAAGCGGTGCAGCATGTTTACTATGTCTCATAACAGGATAATTTCAAATTTACACGTCCCCCCTATACGGTCGCGGCACGCCGCGGCCCACCGTCCCCAACCCGCTCCCCATCGGAAAGCATCGGCACATTGTCACCCTTCCTCGATCACCCAGGAAGCAAGCGTGCGCGTACCGCTGTCAAATACACTTTATGCTTACAACGCAAATATAACAATTTTTGATGAGAATCAATGCGTATGACCCAATCTTAGGACTCAAATCCCAACTGGCATTTTTCATATACAAACTACTTTTTGTTGTGCATGCGGATGATTTCGTTGGCGAGGTATAGATCGCTGCGGCAAATGAGGTCGGCGGTACCATCGTCGATTATTTCAAACAGAACAGACGAGTAGAGCATATCCATCGCCTCTTCAAGCGGGATTTGCAACTTCTCCGCTATCAGCCCGATGATACGGGAATACTTCATATCGCGTAATATGCGGGTAGCCTTATCCATGTTGAATGACATAGAAACCTTTCCCAAAATCAAGTGCCTCCCGGGAATGAATTACATCGGGAGCAAAGAATTGCTGGTCGGAGGTATGATAAATCAGCATAGGGCGTGTCCGTTCTTCTTCATAAGCTTGATAACATCTTCCGCCACATACTCAAGGCTTAATGTATGCAGCACATCGTAAGCTGCAGCAAGATAGTCTTTTATCAATCCGGCGGCGTGGAGTTTCTGATAAATCCATGAACATGACTTACCTGTCATAAGAGCTAATGCTCCAATGACGCAAGTCACATAGTCTATTTGATTTTTAGTCATGGTCTTTTCTTTATCCCTCTCATAAATAAATCAAAGAGCAAAAAAGCAGACCTATAGCTAAATTTTATATTAGACTTACTCTTTAGGTCGCTCCTCTTTAACTCTACAACGCAAATATAACTATTTTTGATGAAAAACGATGCATATGCCCCCGCCAAAACCCTATTCCCGGCTAACCAGATTGCAGAAGTCATCAAAAAGCAAGTGGTATTCGCTGCCCTTCTTTTCACCCAAGGAATGTAGTGCAGCCCGAACAGACAACTGCAAACAACACGATTAGGCTATATAGATGTTTCATATTGATTATTTTGACAAAACCGATCTGTATCCCACCGCTGTGGATTTGTCCGGATATATTCCGCAATAAAATCATATGCACGCTGATTACGAATTATGTGGTCATGAAAATTTGCCTGCCATGCGAATGCGATTTCGCGTTGGTTCGCATATCTTTTGACCGCAGATTTAATTCCTCCTATGACTGCTGACAAACGGGCGTTGTGGTGATTGCGGGCGGTAAAGTTGTCTGATTCTTCAGGATGTCTGGGCGGAAGGAGGCAGCCTGGGTTGGGTAATGGGGCGGATACTGGTGGGGTACCGGGGGCCGCGGCATGCCGCGACCCTACAGGGGACCGGGATATGCTGATGATGGCGTGGAAATGGTTGGGCATGACTGTGTGACAATCCACTTTGACATCATTATAATGCTTGTAGCATTGTTCAATGGTGCGGGATAATACGGAGCCAAGTTCAGTGTGTAAAATTTCTCCGCCTATGATTTTACCGAAAAAGTTTTGACGGTTTGCAGTCACTACCGTCACAAAATATACTCCTCCGTTATAGTCATGCCACTTGGCACGCGGGTATTTCCTGTCCATCTATATCCCTCCTTGATTGATTAAACATATCCGGCACAAATATAATGATTTTTAATGAGAAACAATGCATATGGATGCGAAAACCGCCCCTGTAGGGTCGCGGCATGCCGCGGCCCACCGTCCGCCCACCGTCCGCCACCTTCCAACCCACCCACCGTCCACTCACCTCCATCCACCGTCCAACACCAACCGTCAGAATAATATTTGTGTAAAAAGCGGGATTGCGTCGTCGAGACGCAATCCCGCAAAAATATTACTCGTAAGCAATCCGCCCATTGGTTGGGCGGATTGTATTTTGGGTACGACACGGGGACGACACGGGGACACATGCGAATCCGGACGGGGACAGACGTGAATCCGGACGGGGACAGACGTGAATCCGGACGGGGGGGCCGCGGCATGCCGCGACCCTACATAATGCGTTGTTTCGGTGTCGGACGGGTTGCTATTTCAGGCGCAGGTAGGCGTAGCCGAAGCGTTCGGCGGCGGCGCGGTCGAGCTCCTCGCGGAACTGCGGCGCGGCTACCGAGATGAGCAGCTTGGCGCGCTCGGCCAGGGTCTTGCCCCGGAGGTCTACCGCCCCGTGCTCGGTCACTACGTAGTTGGTCTGGAAACGGGTGGTGACAACACCGGCTCCGGGTGTCAGCACGGGCTTGATCTTGTTGTGTCCCTTGTTGGTCGTGGAGAGCATGGCAAGGAACGACAGACCTCCCTCCGACAGCGACGATCCGTAGACGAAGTCATGCTGTCCCCCTACTCCTGAGAAAATCTTCGTGCCGATAGAGTCGGCGCAGATCTGACCCGTGAGGTCTATCTCAAGGCATGAGTTGATTGACATCACTTTCGGATTCTGCGCTATGACGTAGGGGTTGTTGGTCCATGCCACGTCGCGGAAGATGATGTCGGGATTGCCGTCCATGTAGTCGTAGAGATGGCGCGAGCCGAGTGCGAGCGATGCCACCGACTTTCCGGGAAGCACTTTCTTGAGCGAGTTGTCAATCACCCCGCTTTCGAGCAGCGGCAGCACGCCGTCGGTCATGGCCTCGGTGTGAAGTCCGAGGTGCTTGTGGCCTGACAATGCGCGTACCACGGCGTTGGGTATGCCGCCCACGCCAATCTGGATTGTGGCGCCGTCGGGTATGCGGTCGGCGATATACTGGCCTATGCGGACCTCGGCCTCGGTCGGCTCCGGAGTGGGAACCTCAACCAGCGGCGTGTCGCACCGCACGCAAGCGTCAATCTTCGAGATATGCACCGTCGGGTCGCCATATGAGAACGGCATGTTCGGGTTAATCTGCGCGATGAGGCGGTCGGCCGATTCAACGGCCGAGCAAGCCACGTCGCCCGATACGCCGAAGCTGACCAGTCCATCCTCGTTGGGCATGGAGCAGTTCAGCAGCACCACGTCCACGCGCCACGTGCCGTCGCGTATCAACGCCGGCACCTGACCCAGGAAACGGGGGGTCATCGAACCGTAGCCCTCGTTGATCCAGCGGCGGAAACCGTTGTTGACGAAGAACGAGTTGACCAGGAACGTGTCCTTGAACTCCGGGCGGCAGAGCGGAGACTCGCCACGGCATACTCCGAAACCTGTTATGACGGTCACGTTGCTCAGCTCATGGCCACGGTCGGCGAGAGCCTGTTCGAGCAACTCGGGTGTGGAGGTCGAGCCTTGCAGATACACATGATCGCCGCTCTCTATGAGTTTCACAGCCTCGGCAGCCGAGACGTAGTTGATATTATGGTCTGTTTTCATCGGGTATGGTCTTCATTGAATTTCTTGAGGAAGCGTTCCAGACGAGCGAACGACTCGTCATCGGGTATCATCGACACGCAGGCGCGGATACCCTCCTGCTCGGAACCGGTCGATACGAGCGCGATCGACGACACTCCGTAGCGGATAAGTTCCTCCTGAAGCTGTGTGCCGGTCATGCCGGGATAGCCGATGGTGAAGAAGAAACCATCGGCGATAGGACGGTCGCCATCCATGTCGTAGACGATGTTGAAGCCGTTGTCGGTGAAGATCTTCTTCACAATCTCGGCGCGGCGGCCATATTCCGAGCAATGCTCGATGAATTTCAGCTCGCCGCGTGCGGCTGCGGCAAGCATCGCCGCCATACCGTGCTGTGCGGAGTGGGAAGTACCCGACGAAGCGCAGTAGAGCACGCCGAATATATAGGCGTCGCCAAACGCGGGCATCTCGTAGAACTTCTCGAAGAACTCATACTTGCGGTCGAACACCTCGGGTCCGATGCAGACGAGTGCTATGCGCTGGCCGGCGTAGCTGAATATCTTCGAGCCGGAGAGCATGAGTATGTAGTTGTCGGTATAACGCGCCACTGTCGAGCCATAGGGAGGCTCGCCCGGCTTGCTGATGTCCTGACGGAAGTCCATGCCGAAGTATGCGAGGTCCTCAAGCACGATGCAGTCGTACTTCGTGGCGAGACGGCCGATAATCTCCAGCTCCTCCTCGGTGAGGTTGGTCCACGCCGGGTTGTTGGGGTTGCTGTAGAGAAGGCCGGTTATGTTGCCTTCCGAGAGGATTGACTCAAGTTTCGCCTCAAGGGCTTTGCCACGGTACTGGTAGATGTCGAACTGCTCCGACTTTATGCCGAGCACCTTGGCCTGGGTGATGTGGGCCGGGAATCCGGGGTTGAGAAACAGCATGGTGTCCTTCTCCTTGAGGCGCTGCGCCAGAAGAAGCTGGAGAGTGAAACTGCCCTGCATCGAGCCGACTGTCGGAATAATGCAGCGGCCCGGCATGTCGATGTCGAGGAACGCCTTGATGAATTCCGAACCGGCCTGCTTCAGTTCCGGGATACCCTGGATGGCGGGATATTTGTTGGCAACACCGCGTTCGAGGGCCTTGATTTCGGCGGCAACGCCCACATCCTCGGCCTTGAGTCCGGGATTACCGATTTCGAGGTGAACCATCGGTTCGCCGGCCTCGCGCTCTATCTCACCGGCGAGGGTGCAGATCTGGCGGATCGTGGCCGAACCGAGATCCATTATCATGAGACGCTTCACGACAGCGTCGAAAGTTTCTTTGCTTATGGGGAACATGGTTGTATTTAAGGTATAAAAGTACAGTAAGGTACTATAAACAGTAAGGTACTATAATGTGAGTAAAATAACGTCATATCATTCCCGCCCGGAAATTCCTTTGGCAAGGATTTCCGACGGGAATGATATGTGTATGGTCAATTACTTCTTCAGTTCGAGGGCGCGTTCGCGGCCGGCGCGGAATGCGGCGATGTTGGCATCGACAATCTTCTCACCCTTGGGGAGGAAGAGGGCGCGGATAGCATCCTCTATCTTCTCGGGAGCGAGGTCTATGAAGGGTGATGCCGCGCCGAGCAGCACGAGGTTCGAGCTGCGGGCTGTGGCCACTTCCTTGGCAAGGGCCTCCATGTCGAAAGTGATGACACGCGGGCAGCGGGCCAGTTCCTCCTCTACCACCGACATCTCGGGATAGTTGTCGATGTTGACGAAGGGGAGCGAGTTTGTCACAATCCATCCCTTATCGGAAAGGAACGGAAGGTAACGCAGCGCCTCCATCGGTTCGAGCGACACGATGAGGTCGGCGCCTCCGAGAGGAATGAGGTCGGAGTGGATCGGGTCCGAGCTGAGACGGAGGTTCGACTGAACGTCACCGCCGCGCTGGCTCATGCCATGCACCTCGGCCTGTTTGAGATAAAGGTTTTCGTTGAGTGCTGCGGCACCGAGTATTGTGGCGATTGTGAGAATGCCCTGTCCGCCGACACCGGCGAGTACTATATCAGATTTCATGTTTTTCCGGTTTTCCTGTGTTCCTTATTAGATTATTTCTTGGATGCGTGACGGCGAGCGGTCTGTATACACTCGCGGCGTGATACTACCACCGAGAGTCCGGGATAGTCGATCTCCTCGCGGAAGAGGGCCATCATCTGGTCATGGTTCTTCGGCAGCGAGTCTATGGTGCGCACATGAGCGGGGTCGGCACCGAGTCCGAGGCAGATCTCCTCGATCTTGCCGGTGCCCTGCGAGTCCTGTCCACCGGTCATACCGGTGGTGAGGTTGTCGGAGATGATGACCAGTATGTTGCTGTTCTCGTTGATGGCGTCGAGCAGACCTGTCATGCCGCTGTGGGTGAAGGTCGAGTCGCCGATGATGGCCACGGCAGGATGCTGGCCGGCGTCAGCGGCACCCTTGGCCATGGTGATCGAGGCACCCATGTCAACGCATGTGTCGATGGCGTTGAAAGGTTTCAGGAAGCCGAGCGTGTAGCAGCCTATGTCGCCGAACACTTTCGGGTTCTCGTACATTTCGAGGGCGGCGTTGAGCGCACCGTACACGTCGCGGTGACCGCAACCCTGACAGAGCATCGGCGGACGCGGAGCCACAATCTCAGAAGCGGCGGGAACCTCGTTGTCGAGAATGCCTTCCACTCCGGGTATGGCGCGTGCCACAGCCTCGGCCACGAGGTCGGGGTTCAACTCGCCGTCGCGGATTACCGCGCCCGTGAGCTTGCCATGGATTTTCTTGCCGGTCTCGCAGAGGCCGCGGAGCTTCTGCTCGATGAAGGGCTGTCCCTCCTCGACCACGAGCAGTGCGTCGCACGAGTCGTAGAGACGGCGCAGCATCGCGTCGGGCAGGGGATACTGGCTGACCTTGACAACGGGGAAGGGGCAGTTGCCGCCGAACGCCTCCATGAGGTAGTTGTAGGCGATACCGTTCACGATGATGCCGAGACGGTGGTCATGAGCCTCGGTGTATGAGTTGAAGGGTGAGTTTTCAGAAGCCTTCACAAATTCTTTCTGGTCGGCGATGAGGGCACGGTTGCGCACCTTCGACATGGCGGGCATGAGCACCCACTGCTTCGGGTTGGCCGGGTAGTGGATCTCATTCTCTGCGAGTGGCTCGTCGTGTGTCTCGACAACGGCACGCGAGTGGCTGAGACGGGTCACGAGGCGTGTCAGCACCGGAATGCCGAGACGCTCCGAGAGTTCGAAACCGTAGCGGGCCATATCATATGCCTCCTGCTGTGTGGAGGGTTCGAGGGCGGGAATCATTGCGAAATCGGCGTAGAAGCGCGAGTCCTGCTCATTCTGCGACGAGTGCATCGAGGGGTCGTCGGCTGCGATCACCAGCAGACCTCCGTTGGCTCCGGTCATGGCCGAGTTCACAAACGGGTCGGCGGCGACATTCATTCCCACGTGCTTCATGGAAGTCATGGCGCGCTTTCCGCAGAACGACATGCCGAGAGCCTCCTCCATGGCGGTCTTCTCGTTTGACGACCAATGGGAGTGGATCTTGCGCTCGCGGGCGAGCGGGTTCTTCTGTACGTACTCGAGAATTTCGGTTGACGGAGTTCCGGGATATGCGTAAGCACCTGAAAGTCCGGCATAGATTGCGCCGAGAGCAAGAGCCTCGTCACCAAGTAAGAGTTGTTTCGTTTTCATTTTATGGTAGTCGAAGATTTAAGGATTTCTGACTTCTGGGCGGCCGCCTCCGCGACCGCAGGGACCTTTCTCACGGTCTCCGACGCAAATGTAGTGAAAAGTTCGGACACTCACAAATTTTCTAAAAAATTTATAATCTCTTTATAAACTCCCGCTTTTTTTTGTGATTTTCAAAGGAACTTATTAATTTAGCAAATCAATTGGCAAACACTCTAACCAATCATACCTTATGAAACGTACTTTTCCATTGCTGCTTACACTTCTTGTGTTCGCATTTTCAGCCTTGGGAGCCGACCAGGTGACGTGGAGTTACAAGGTTGTCGGTGACAACACTCCCAACCCGTCGCTTGAGATGACGGCCACCATCGCTCCCGGATTCCACCTCTACGCGCAGGACAACCCCGACGGCGGTGGCGTGCCTCTGTCGTTCCATTTCCAGCTCGACGGCTGCAAGACCGATGGCGCGGTCAAGGCCAACAAGGCTTATACCAAGGCCTACGACGACATCATGATGGTCGACGAGCATTATTACACCGGAACCGTCAAGTTCACCCAGAAGCTCAAACCGGCCTCGGCCAACTGGACAGCCAAGGTCGAGATCGGCGGACAGTACTGCAACGACAGCGGCTGCTTCCGGGTTAACGAGCTGCATACTTTCAAGGGCACATCTCCCGTGACCGACGCTGTCAAGGAGGAGGCAAAGAAACTCGAGGAGGAGAAGAAAGAGGCCGACAACGCCGAGGTCAACGCTCTGACCGAGATGACCGACTCGCTCCAGGCTTCTGAAGGCTTTATGGAACCGGCAGCCAATCTATCGGGCGTCAAGGCCGACAAGTGGTGGGCCAACTGCGAGGCTGAGATCCGCGCTTTCGAGGAGGACCCCGGCCAGCAGAGCCGCAGTCTGTGGTACATCTTCATAGCCGGGTTCATCGGCGGCCTCATCGCTCTTGTGACCCCCTGCGTATGGCCTATGATTCCTATGACCGTCAGCTTCTTCCTGAAGTCGAACAAGTCGCGCCGCAAGTCTATCACCACCGCCATGGTCTACGGCCTCTCGATCATTGTGATCTACGTGGCCCTCGGTCTGATTGTGACCGGTCTCTTCGGTGCCTCGGCTCTCAATGAGCTTGCAACAAGCGCCGGTTTCAACATCGCGTTCTTCATTCTGCTCGTGATTTTCGCCTTCTCGTTCATGGGCGGCTTCGAGCTTACACTCCCCGCCAAGTGGACCAACAAGATGGACTCCAAGGTTGATGCCACCACCGGCTATCTCTCCATCTTCTTCATGGCGTTCACGCTCTGCCTCGTCTCGTTCAGCTGCACCGGCCCGATCATCGGTACCCTGCTCGTCGAGGCGGCCGCCACAAGCAACTTCATCTCGCCTGCTGTCGGCATGGCCGGATTCGCTCTCGCTCTGGCTCTCCCCTTCTCGCTCTTCGCGATGTTCCCGACAATGCTCAAGTCCATGCCCAAGTCGGGCGGCTGGATGAACACCGTCAAGGTTGTGCTCGGTTTCCTTGAGCTCGCGCTCGCCCTGAAGTTCCTCTCGGTTGCCGACCTCGCCTACGGCTGGCGTCTGATGGACCGTGAGGTATTCATCGCCCTCTGGATTGTGATCTTCGCGCTGCTCGGTGTGTACCTGCTCGGCAAGATCCGCCTGCCTCACGACGACGAGGTGGAGAAAGTCGGCATAACACGCTTCATGCTCGCTATCATCTCCATGGCGTTTGCCGTGTATATGATTCCCGGTCTCTGGGGTGCTCCGCTCAAGAGCATCAGCGCCTTCGCTCCCCCGATCTATACCCAGGACTTCAACCTCTACACCGGCGACGTACATGCCCAGGTTGACAACTTCGAGGAGGGTATGGAACTCGGCGCCAAGCTCAACAAGCCCGTGCTCGTCGACTTCTCCGGCTACGGCTGCGTGAACTGCCGCAAGATGGAGGCCGCCGTGCTGACCAACCCCGAGATAAAGAGCATGATCGACAACGACTTCGTGATGGTCACACTCATGGTCGATGACAAGAAGGCACTCCCCCAGCCTATCACCGTCAAGGAGAAGGATGGGCAGGAACGCACGCTGCGCACCTACGGCGACAAGTGGAGCTACCTGCAGCGCACCAAGTTCGGTGCCAACGCACAGCCCTACTATGTCATCCTCAACGATGACGCGAAGCCGATGAACTTCGCCTTCCCCTACGAGGAAGACATTCCGAAGTTCCTGAAGTTCCTCAACACCGGTATCGACAATTACAAAAACTCCAAACAGTGATAAAAAGGACAGGAATAATAAGTATCCTGACAGTATTGATGAGTTTCTGCGCCCTCCATTCGGGGGCGCAGACTCTTACTGCCACCTACGTGCAGCTGGCCGATTCGGCCGACCGCTACATACGTCAGGAAAGATGGGCCGACGCGGAGCGCGTCATCGTCAAGGCTCTCCGTCATGAGCCGGCCAACAAGTCTAACTATCTGCTCTGGTCGAACCTCGGCCTGGTGCGCACCAATATGGAGAACTACGACGGCGCCATCGAGGCTTACGACATCGGCCTTGCCTCGGCTCCCAGATCGACCGCGCTGCTCTCTAACCGCGCACGCACATATATTGCAAAGGGAGATGTCGGACCGGCCATGCAGGACCTTGACACAGCCCTCGCGCTCGACTCCACGCTGCAATGGCCCCGTAAGATGCGCGGTCTGCTGCGTGCCGCCAAGGGCGACGCGACCGGAGCCATGGCTGATTTCTCGGCCTATACGGAGCGGTATGGCGAGGATGCCGCCGTGAGCGAGGCAGAGGGCGACATAGCCACCGCAAGCGGCGATGTCGATACGGCCATAGGCAGATACCGGGCGGCCTACCGTCTGGAACCCGATGCCGCGCTGCTCGGCAAGGCGTTGCTGACGTCATATCTGTTCGGCAGGATTGAGGATATGGCCGACGACCTTACCGAAGGACTGAAGAAATATCCGCGCGACGGTATGCTCTACCTGATGCGCGCCATGCTCAACAAGACTCGGTTCCAGACCACGGCCATGGAGCAGGACCTGAAAATAGCCCGTGAATTCGGCGTGGACGAAAATCTATACAACCGCCTGACTGCCACGCCGGGCAAGTCGCCGGAAAAGCGGAGCGATACAAAAAAATAACAAAAAAGCATCGGCCGGGCGTTGGAAATTGCGGCAGTTTTTTGTAACTTTGCACTCCATTTCGCCTTCACGGCCGGCTCGCCGGACCGTCGGCAACAACTAAACAGCTAACCCTGAACGTGTATAATCTTTCGTTGCACATAGAATACCTGCTTCTGCATCATGACTGCGTGGTCGTGCCGGGTCTCGGCGCGTTCATCAACGTGCGTCATGCCGCCCGCTTCGACAGCGTGCGCCGCGTATGGTTGCCTATGACACGTGAGGTACGCTTCAACGGTGCGCTGAGCCACGACGACGGCTTGCTTGCCAATTCATACGCACGCAAGAACAGTGTCTCTTTCGCCGAGGGTCGCGAGTTGCTGCGGCGCGACACCATGCAGCTGCGCGAAGCGCTTGAGAGCGACGGCGAGATTACACTCGGACATCTCGGCATACTGCGTCTCGAAGAGGAAACGGTATCCTTCCAGCCTCAGCAGTCGGCGGCACAGACAGCCCGCTTCATGGGTTACACAGCGGCTCCGGTCTTCCGTCAGGCTCCGCAGGCAGCTGCCGCTGCCACTGTTGCCACGCCAGAGGATATTGCCGAGAAAGTTGCTTCACCCATTGCATCGACCATCGGGGAGATTGCATCGCTGGCTCCGGCTCCCGCAGTCGTGGAAAGCGACGATTCCGACGCGGCTGTTGAAGCTATGCCTGAGAAGAAGCGCAAACCGCGTGTGTTCGACACCGACCGCAACTACTACATAGCCATCAACAAGATTTTCGCACGCACAGCGGCGAGCTTCCTCCTGATAGCGGTGGTGGTTCTCTCGTTGCTTCCGGCCCGGGAAAAGCCTCAGGTTGACGAGGCGTCGGTTGTTCCGGTCGAGAAGATCATCCGCAACACGGCGGCCTGCCTCTACCCTTCCGAATCGAGCAAGGTTCAGGAGGCCGAAGCTGAAGAAGCACCCGAGGCATCGGCCGACAGCGTCAAAGAGGCGGAACATTACCGCTACCACGTTGTGGTCGCCACATTCCGAAGCCCGTCCGAGGCCGACGAGTTCATCCGTCAGAACGGCGGCACCGGCTACGATCTGCACACCGTCAATTCACGGACCATGAGCCGCGTGTCGGCCATCAGCTCCGACGACCGCGCCGACCTGCAGAGCCGCATGATGTCGCCCGAATTCCGCATGCGCTTCGGCGAAGCCTGGATCTGGGAAGACACCACCCGCTGACCCGCCACCATATTCACTTTTAGACGGATATGGGATACGGTTTCAGACATCCAATAAGTCTGACATCAGTTTTTCCGAAAAATGATTGAAGATTTTGGACGAAAAATTTGCACAAGTTAAAAATTTCTATTAACTTTGCACTCGCAAATCGGGAACAACACCGATGAGCGCCAAACTGCGAAAATAGCTCAGTTGGTAGAGCACGACCTTGCCAAGGTCGGGGTCG
>CAJTQV010000019.1:18740-19323 GCA_910578385.1 uncultured Muribaculaceae bacterium
GAATAAAAAGATATGACGGATGGGAAAAGAGACTTTCATGAATCTGATGACCGACTTCGCTTTCAAAAAGCTCTTCGGTGAACAGGCAAACAAAAGAATCCTGCTGAGATTCCTCAACATCCTCTTCGCGCCCGAGGGCAAAGAGGTCAAAGATGTTACCTTCCTTGACAAGGAGGTCTTGCCCGAAGGACCCGACGGGAAAAGGATTCTGTACGACATATACTGCGTATCGGCAGAAGAAAAGGAGCATATCATCGTGGAGATGCAGCAGGTCTACCATGATTTCTTTGAGAACCGGACGGTGTTCTACTCATCCAAGGCCATGGCGATGCAGGGAAGGAAAGGTGGCAATTACAACGAGCTGAGACCCGTATATTCGATTTTTCTGGTCGACTTCCATTTCCCGCACATGACTAAGAAAACAATGCACGACGTGCGGCTGATGGATATTCACAGCCATGAGATCTACTCGGATCTCTTCAGGATGCTCTTCCTTCATCTTGCCGACGCAAAACATGACTGGGACAACTGCACAACCGACTACGACAAAATATTGTTTCTTATTAAAAACATGCATAAGATG
>CAJTQV010000019.1:19333-57487 GCA_910578385.1 uncultured Muribaculaceae bacterium
CCCGTATATTCGATTTTTCTGGTCGACTTCCATTTCCCGCACATGACCAAGAAGACCATGCACGACGTGCGGCTTATGGATATCCACAGTCATGAGATCTACTCGAATCTATTCAGGATGCTGTTCCTTCATCTGGCCGACGCAAAACATGACTGGGACAGCTGTACAACCGACTACGACAAAATATTGTTTCTTATTAAAAACATGCATAAGATGGACAAGGATTCAAAAGCATACAAGAGCAAGGAGTTTGACGAGATATTCCGCGAAGCCGAGATTGACAATCTTGTGAATGAGGAAGCGGTGGCCTACAGCCAGTCGCGCCTGAA
Source organism: uncultured Muribaculaceae bacterium (assembly GCA_910578385.1). GTDB lineage: Bacteria > Bacteroidota > Bacteroidia > Bacteroidales > Muribaculaceae > Lepagella. The sequence continues at coordinate 19,663 of CAJTQV010000019.1, forward strand.
ATATGAAGAAACATTGGCAGCAGTCGACTACGCCTCAAACAGTTCTTTCGAACGCGGCATAGCAATCGGCGAGGAACGCGGCATAGCCATCGGTGAAGAACGGGGACGTGTGGCTGGGATTGCCATTGGCGAGGAACGCGGCATAGCCATCGGTGAGGAACGCGGCATAGCAATCGGCGAGGAACGTATCCGCATGGAGACAGCCAAAAAACTTCGTGCTGCCGGGTTTGACGAAAACTTGATAAAGTCAATCACCGGAATCTCAATATAATAGAACACTTGCACTTACAACCGTAAAGGGTATCGGCAACAACGTTTGGCCGATACCTTTTATAGTAAAATATAGTCCCGTATTTTAAAATCCAGATTTATCAGTATTGTCTCTGTAGGGACATCGCTTCGCGATGTTTGGGTTGCACACGCGTAATTATTCTCCTGAAAGCCCATATCTCAAACCCAACCCCTTTCACATTATTACCTGAAATCAATAAATCCCGGTTTATCTGACACACCTCCGCAGTGACGCACGACCCGTACGTCCGGATTCAACGGCTGCTTAAAATCCTATGCCCTGATTCATTCACCAAACTTTTAGGCTTATCCTCCCCATCATTTCAATCTTCCCCATCCAAATCTCTAAACAAGAGATACTTATTTAGTAGTTGCAAAGTTATAAAAAAAATCTGAATATTAAGGCTATAATCCTTGACTAAATTAATTATGTTTTACAACATAGATAGCCTTTTGCAACTATTTTGTTTAGCAAACCTCAATACTTAATATTCTAACCACTTGATTTTAAACAATCTATAGCGCATCCAAATCTCTTGTTTAGAGATGCTTGTCGAGATGTCTTCTGATATGGCAATAGCGGACGGGAAATATTAGCCATGAAAAAATTTTTATGGACTATTTTTGAATTTTTCTCCACATGTTTCCATATCACAGTCAATACACAAGGCAAAAAAATAAGCTTACTGCCATTTGAAAGTATGGTATGTATATTCTAAAACTAAATAAAAAAAATATGGCTAATCAAGAAAACAAAACGCCAAACACAGTCACTCTTCAACTTTGGGGAGAAGGCATCAGGATCGATGTCCTTGACTGCGATGAAGCTGTTGTTGATTGCTATAATGCAATCACCTCAGATATCTTTGAAGTCAAAGTAATTAATGACACAAAGATAGAGAAGGAAATCTCCAAAGCTGACCTTGGTGAAGGACTCGGATACACTGATGAGGATGATCCGGACTATACCAAAGTTTCAAACTGGGACGAGGAGTGCAATCTTTCTGAACCCGAGGAAAACGAATGGATTGAGAGCATCAATCTGATACAAACCAAAATTTACGGGGAAGCCCTGATCGAATTGACCGAGGATGAAGTCTTTGATCCTAAAAAAGTAAGACTTCTATGGAAGGAATTCATTCTTCCCGATGAGGAAGTTCCCGTTTATTTCGGAGTTCTATACAACGGCAAAGAGTATCCAATCACGTTAGACATCGATTCGGAACGAGAAATCGCTACTGAAACAATATGGGAGCTCTAAAATAAAGATTAAAATCGAGTGGTATCTGACATGTTTAATTATGCACATACCACTCGATTTTAATCAACGTCCGGCTTGACCGGTTCATAGAAGGAAACATCAATAAGGAGTAGTTATCACGCAAGAGAATGTCGGATAAATTCTTGCATCGGACACAAGCGTAACCTTCATCGTGGAGCCAAAGTTTGATGATACGAACTCCTTCTCTGAGTGATTAGCAAGCGTCTGTGTGACAGTTGAGGATTAAGGAAAACCCTCCTCACATACTTACGACTGTTAATGACAATCAGATAAAAACTGCCGCCCGGAATATGAGCCAAACATCTGCCGGGTGGCAGTCACGGCAATGAAGATAATCCCCGGAGCATGGCCTCGGCGATAGCCCGCGACTACTGCGTCAGCGCTGAGCGCGACATCATCGCCAGACTCCGCTAATGGCTCAGCAAAAGATGATGTTAAACAAGGAAAATAACATGACAGACCAACAGTATAAACAGGAAGCAGAACAGCCGGCAGGAAATGCTGAGGGAATCCATATCGCACTTGACGATAATGGAGTGCTTACTGTAAGCGGCAAAGGAGAACTGTATCCATATTTCGACTTCAATCCGCTCGCCAATATAGCTCCCGACCCAACCGACCCGATGGGATTTCTTGCAAAAATGCAGAAGGCCCAGACTCTCAAAGCCGAGCGCGAAGCCATGCGACGCAATGTGCGTAAACTTATTGTTGATGGTGCTGTCGAGGATCTTTTTGAAAATCGACCGTGTGAGTTTTTTCCTAATCTGGAAGACGTAGAGTTTTCAAACGGTTTGGTTGCGATACCGGAAGGCGCATTTAGCGGAGCAGGGAATTTAAGGTCCGTTATTTTACCTGGTAGCCTCGAAGTGATTGGAGACAACGCATTTCATGATTGCGGAAAACTCGGGAGAATCAGACTGCCCGAAAGTATTCGGGAGATAGGCTACGGTGCGTTCGACCGTTGCTATGAGATGGAGTTGGAAAATCCGGAGATTCTGGCAACGGGCAATGTTGAGTTCAATCGGTTCACATCTTTTGCAGGAGCGAAAGTAGATGTCGAGGCTATCATGAATGGCCAAAGCTATCCAGAGCAAGCTCATGAAGATGACGACAGCACCTGCTACTGGGACAACCATGATCCATTCGAAGAATTTGTGGGAATGCCGGAGGTGAAGGCCCGGCTTAGCGAATTTGCCGAGACGGTTGAGATGCTCCGGAAAAGCGGAAGAACGAACGTACGTCCGCAATGCGACACCATCATAATGGGTGCAACCGGCACCGGCAAGACGCTGCTGGCCCATGTCATTGCAGTGGTTCTCTATAGAGCCGGTCTGCTCACAAACAAGCAGTGTTTCAGCAACGGCAATCCCTGCGCATATATCATCGATGCCTCCGACTGGAAAAATACAAACATCAGCCAGATTATAAATGACCTTCGTGGCGGTATTCTTGCGATAGACAATGCCCACAAGCTCGTTACGCAGGAGTTCTCAGGCTCGGTGGATGCACTTGATACCCTGTTCACCGAGATGGACAAGTGCAATGGAAATCCGACGGTGGTCCTTATGGGGCAGACGGCAAACCTGCGGGAGTACATGCTCAATAATCCTGCCGCGCGCCGACGGTTTGAATATTTGTTCGTGCTTGATGAATACACCGACCGCGAACTTGCCGAAATATGCCGGCAGGAACTGCTGGAAGAATATGAGGTGACAATTGATGATGAGGCTATGGACAGGCTCACGTCTGTGTTCCAATATCAGATTATCCGCCGTCCGGAGGGTTGGAGCAACGCCCATGTCGCAGTGGCCAAGGCGGAAGAACTGTTCATAAGCATGACGCGCCGGGGAGGCGACTCGGTTACAGCCGGGGATGTAAAAGGCGAGACATACCGCCGCAAGTCCTACTCCGAAATCATGTCGGAACTCGACGGCTTTGTCGGCATCGACAACATACGCGCCGAACTCAGCCGCATAATCAGCCGCGTGGAACAGGACCGCGAGGAGAACGGCAAAGCCACATTCGACATGCACTTCTCCTTTATCGGCAATCCCGGTACCGGCAAGACAACCATCGCCCGCAAGATGGCAGAGATTCTGAAGTCGCTCGACGTGCTTAAAGTGGGACATCTTGTCGAGGCCACCCGAGCCGATATGGTTGCTGAATGGCTCGGTCAGACCGCACCCAAGACAAACGCTCTGATTGATTCGGCAATGGGTGGCGTACTGTTTATCGACGAGGCATACACACTGATAAATCGCCATGATGATTCGTTTGGCAAGGAGGCAGTCGATACACTGCTCAAACGCCTGAGCGATGACAAAGGGAAATTCGTGTGCATCGTGGCCGGCTACCCCAACGAGATGTTCGACTTCATGCAGAGCAATCCCGGTCTTCGCCGCCGTTTCAACAAGGAGATACGCTTCAACGACTACAACGGACCGGAACTTACCGAGATATTCCACCGCAGCCTGAGCCGCCGGAATCTCACACTCGACGAAGCCGCCGAAAAGCATATCGGCAACTTCTTCGATATACTCTATGCGCAGAGGGCCAATGATTTCGGCAATGCCGGGACGGTTGAGAATATCCTCAGCACAGCCATAGAACGCCGTGGCGAACGTCTGCGCAAACTGAAAGATAACGGACAGATTCCAACCGGCCAGGACAAACTGCTCACGCGCGCCGATATCGAGGGCATCGAGGCTACCAGAGAGCTGAATCTCGACGAGGTCATGACAGACATTGAAAACTCCTTCATCGGGATGGAGAACGTCAAGAATGAATTGCGCCGCATAGGCAAGAGCGTGCAGCTCATGCAGATGCAGGCGGCCATAGGAGCATCGGCTGAACCGTTTGCCATGCACCTGATGCTCACAGGCAACCCCGGAACAGGCAAGACCGAGGTGTCGCGCAAACTCGGCAAGGTGCTAAAATCCATCAAAGTGTTGCCGACCGATGAAGTGATAGAGACAACGAAGGCTGACTATGTCGGTGCTTCGGTAGCCGAGACCGTCAGCAAAACGGAAGATATGATACGCCGCGCCATGGGAAAGATATTGTTTATCGACGAGGCATATCAGTTGGCATCGGACCGCAACGGACGTGAGGCGATCGAGACCCTTATGAAGCGAATGAGCGACTACAAGGGTAAATTCGTTGTGGTTCTTGCAGGATACCGCAAGGAGATGAATGAGTTCCTCGACGTGAATCCCGGTCTGTCGCGCCGCATAACCCACAAGATCCATATCGAAGACTACAAGGCAGACGAACTGTTTAGGATACTTCTCAAAATGGCGGATAAACAGGGACTCGTTTTCACTCCCGACGCTGAGCGTAAGGCCCGTATCGCCGTAGAGGGCATCGTGGCCCGCAAAGGGAAGAACTTCGGCAACGCCGGTGAGATGGAAAAACTGCTCAAGGAAATACGTACCCGCATGAGCGAGCGTCTTCTTGAAGCGGACAATTTCACTCCCGAATTACTCAAAACGATTGAGGCCCCGGATATTCCTGGTGCTGACAACGCGTCAGCCGGAAGCATCGACGATGTTATGGCTGAACTCGACGGCCTTGTCGGTCTCGACAACGTGAAGAAGGAAATACGCACCATCTCCAACAATCTGCGCGTCATGAAGATGATGGCCGAAATGGACGGCAAGCCATTTATCGCTCCCGCCGACCATTATATCTTCCTCGGCAATCCCGGCACGGGCAAGACTACCGTTGCCCGGATTATGGGAAAAATCTTCCATCAGCTCGGAGTTGTTCCAACCACAACTTTTGTTGAGGCCGACCGTTCGGCTCTTGTGGCTGAGTATGTGGGGCAGACTGCTGCCAAGACCTCAGCAGTCATCGACAGCGCCCTCGGCGGAGTGCTCTTTATCGACGAGGCATACACACTCGCACAGGGTGGTTCGGGCGATTTCGGCATTGAGGCAATCGGCACTTTGCTGAAACGCATGGAGGATGACCGGGGCAAATTCATCTGCATCGTGGCAGGATATAATGATGAGATGAGTCAGTTCCTCAACTCCAACTCAGGCTTGGCGGACCGGTTCAATAAAACACTCCAGTTTGAGGACTACGATGCCGAGGCTCTCGCTCACATATTCAGGAATCAGGCAAAGTCGCAAAATCTCACCATGGATACATCGGCTGATGAGGCGATGACTGCCATGATGAAAATGGTATATGAAGGTCGGGGCAAGAATTTCGGCAATGCAAGGGCTGTACGCAAGATTTTGTCGCTGGTCACCAACCGTCGCAATGAGCGTCTGGTTGCGCTCATGAGCAACGGCAATATGCCCACGCCGGAGCAGATGCACGAGATTCGCCCCGAGGATTTCAGAATCAATTATTTCTAATCTTAAATGATATGAAAGTCTTTCTTCTTACAGCTCCGCGTCAACTCACACCACGCATACCGCAAGGATTCTTTTTGCAAGTGGTATCAGCGCAATCCGGGAATCGTCCGGATGTGCAGGAAGTGAAACAGGCTATGATCCGGACCGGTCTGACAGATCCCGTTGATTTGGGATGGAGCGGACCGGGTAACTGGAATATCAAAGAACTTAAATAAGAAACTGCCGAATCGCATGAAAGGACGTAGGCAAAACATATAACAGACCATCATTATGGCATACACATTCAAAGTTACAGGCAAAGGCCAGTACAACGCGCCCAAAGGTGCCACAGTTCAGGTTGTGAAGAGTTCTTCAACCATTACAATGACCGATATCAAGGAGGCTTTCAAGAAGCAGCTCGGCCTTGACGTTACCGGTTCGACCTCGAACTACGACATCGTCAAGATGTAATCTGACGTTGACCGGAAAAACAACCACCATGAAGCATCTCAAAGGTTGATTCATGGTGGTTTTGCTTTTTCATCGTGTTTTTTGAATTTTCCGGTAACACCGGCTATATTGGACAAGTAACTTTTAATTTTTTGATTATGATATTCGCGTACGACACGCTGAAGTTCTATCTTGAGAACGAAAGCGAATTTGAGGAGTGGCTCGAAGATGCACACCTCAACGGCATAGACCTGACAAGAATCGACGGTGCATACCCCGCCCACTACCCCGTACTTGCCCTCGCCATCTGCATATACATCGGCAACCACATAGACAGTGCCGAAGTCTATTATGCATATCCTGAAGACTGGACCGGCAAGGATGCCCCCGTGAGCGGTACGGACCGCAGGGTAATCAACTCGGCCAAGGAGTTCAGGCAGTGGTGCGAGGAGATGGAGGTGGAAGAGGACATACTCCTCTCTTTTCCTGACCCTGAAAGCAACCGGCCGCTGAAATACCCATGTTTGCTCGTGAGCCATGATAAATATGGCGACGAGGGTAATGACTCCTCGGAAGTCATGTTTGCTTATCCCGAAGACTTTTCAAATGAATCAAATGAATAAGGATACGTTAGAGACAATTTACTCCCACACCCTTCGCAACCGCAAGGAACTCGAGGCTTCGTGCAACTGCGGCTGCGCCGGATGCCGCACCATATTTCCTGCAGCCGAGACGGTGAAATGGGCCGATGAAGGCCAGACAGGCATATGCCCCTATTGTGGCACCGATGCTCTTGTCGGGGATGCCGCCGGCTGGCAACTCACCACGGAATTGCTTGAGGAGTTGAACGATTTATATTTTTAACAGAAAACCATGAGCAACATGCGGTTATGATACTTATTCCGAACAAAAAGATATTGCTTGTGGCCGATTTTGGCGAGGATTCCGGGATGGACGCCATTGTCAATCTCAAAGCGGCCATTGAGAGCCGTGGGGCTTATTCCGTCAATATTGTTGACTTTCCTGCCATGGCAATAGCCGGGCATCAGGGCGAGGAGCTGTCTGAGGCGCGTGTCATAGAACTTTGTGCCCGCAAACTCGAGCAGCTTTCGTCTACAGATGAACTGGTCTGGGATGAACCGGACCACTACCCTGATGAGAAACAGCATGACCGTCCCGACACGGTAGTGGTGTTCGGCAAGTCGGCAATGCTTGCCGGTGGACTGGAGGGCACGGATGTACTCTTCGTAAATCCTCAATATGACTCCGAATGGCCCTGGAAGAAACAGTATTACGCCGACCGGCGCGTTGCCGGGCAATACCACAAAAATAAATACGAATACGAAAGAAACCGGATGACTACCGTGACGTGGAGCGGGAAAGAGGCAAAGATAGGCAGTGGCTATTCCAAACGTTATGGCGTGTTCACACGTGATACCGGTTTCTATGAATTCTGGGACCGTTATCCACAGATGGCAGAAATGGATGAGAAGCTTGAAGGTGACACCGATGGTCTTGCAGATTTCATCTGCCGTTTTGCAGATGGCGACATTACCAAGTTACAGGAGACGCTCAGCACCCGCAGCAAACTCAAAGAGCAGGAAAAGCCGCAGAGACGCATTCTGATTGTTCCTGACTTTTTCACCCCTTACGACTCACCCGCTGTCAGAGAGCTTTATAAGCAGCTTACAGCCATGGACTATCAAGTGGCTGTATTGATGCCTGATTCCACTCTAATGAAGTCCCGGCAGGCTCTTGAACGCCGTTGCAAGTCAAAGCCTTTCGATCTTATCGTCACTCTCGAAACCGGCTGTCTGCTCGCGGCACGGGTGACAAACTGCCAGCGCATATTTGTCAATCCCGACTGGTGCGCATGGGAGTGGATGAACCTCCGTCTCGGGGAAGAAAAACAGAAATATGAAAGGCGCGGTGCCGACAAATCCGGTCCGGTCTACTCCTACATCCTCAATGCCGATGAGATTGAGGCGGCTCGCGAAATGGCTGAGCGGAGCAATATCAGGCGCGGCAACCATCCGGCAGCCGGATGGTTCACCGAAGATGCCGCTGATTCCCACCTGCCCTTGGAGCATCTCAAGCGCTTCAACACAAGCACCTTCATCCCGTCGCTGAGGCTCGACACCGAAGAAGGAATCGACATACTTGCCACTCAAATTCACAACATCCTCTCAATCTCCGATTAATAATACAAATTTCCAAAGTACCAATCCCGATAATTTTGTTAACTTTGCACTTTCTTTTGACCAAACGACAAAACGAGCTGATAATATCTGACAATATATGGTATCTGTAGATGGACTGACTGTTGAGTTCGGAGGCACTACCCTCTTCAAGGATGTCTCTTTCGTAATCAATCCGCGCGACCGCATAGCCCTCATGGGCAAGAACGGTGCCGGCAAAAGCACGCTGCTCAAGATTCTCGCCGGTGTCCGCGCCGCAACCCGTGGCGCAGTCTCCGTGCCGAAGGACTGCACGGTGTGCTATCTGCCACAGCATATGCTCACCGAGGACAGCCGCACAGTCTTCGAGGAGGCATCGCAGGCTTTCGCCCATCTGCGCGAGATGGAGGCCGAGATTGACGCGATGAACGCCGAACTCGCCACCCGCACCGACTACGAAAGCGATTCATACATGGCACTCATCGAGAAGGTAACATCGGTTAGCGAGAAGTTCTACGCCATCGACATGACTCATTTCGAGGAAGACGTGGAGAAAGCCCTGCTCGGCCTCGGGTTCGAACGCACCGACTTCGACCGCCCCACCTCCGAATTCTCCGGCGGATGGCGCATGAGAATCGAGCTTGCCAAACTGCTTCTCAAGAATCCTGACGTGCTCCTGCTCGACGAGCCGACAAACCACCTCGACATAGAGTCGATAGGCTGGCTTGAGGATTTCATCAAGAACAGTCCGATGGCCGTAGTTGTCATCAGCCACGACCGCCGCTTTATCGACAACATCACCACGCGCACCATCGAGGTGACCATGGGACGCATATACGACTACAAGGCCACATACAGCCATTATCTGGAACTGCGCAAGGAACGCCGCGCGCAACAGCAGAAGCAGTACGACGACCAGCAGAAACAGATTGCCGAGGCCCGGGAGTTCATCGAGCGGTTCAAGGGTACCTATTCCAAGACCTTCCAGGTGCAGAGCAAGGTGAAATGGCTTGAGAAACTCGACATCGTGGAAGTCGATGAGGAAGACACCTCGGCACTCCGTCTGAAATTTCCGCCCTGCCCCCGCAGCGGCAGCTACCCGGTCATAGCCGAAGGCGTGGGCAAGAGCTACGACGGCAAGCCGGTATTCTCGAACGCCTCGTTCACCATAGAGCGCGGCGACAAGGTGGCGTTCGCCGGACGCAACGGCGAGGGAAAGTCAACCATGGTCAAGGCCATAATGAAAGAGATTACCCACGACGGCACCCTGACATTGGGCCACAACGTGAAGATAGGATACTTCGCGCAGAACAGCGCCTCACTGCTCGACGAGAACCTGACCGTGTTCCAGACAATCGACGACATAGCCGTCGGCGACGTGCGCCTCAAGATCCGCGACCTGCTCGGTGCATTCATGTTCGGAGGCGAGGAGAACCAGAAGAAAGTCAAGGTGCTGTCGGGCGGGGAACGCGTTCGCCTCTGCATGATCAAGCTGCTGCTCGAACCGATCAACCTGCTCATACTCGACGAGCCGACCAACCACCTCGACCTGAAGACAAAAGATATATTGAAACAGGCATTGCGCGACTTCGACGGCACGCTGATAGTGGTCAGCCACGACCGAGACTTCCTCGACGGCCTCGTGACCAAAGTCTACGAATTCGGAGGAGGCCGCGTCCGCGAGCACCTCTGCGGCATCAACGAATTCCTCGAAAAGAAACGCGCCGAACAGCAATAATCCCTCCCGGTGAGTTGTTAGGAATGGAATTATTTCCATACATCAAGGGTATTCCAATTTCTTGGAAAGCCCATTTCACGCAGATTGAGAAGATTGCCCCCGTCTCCGATTATTGAGAGTATATTTCGTTTGATGTTGCTATCCGGGCTGATAATGTTACTGATGTATTTGATGCAGCAGAGAGCTGCAAATATTTTATTGGGTCTTATGTTACGAATAGTCAAGCAATCGAGAAATGGATTGTCTGCGTTCGTGGGCATCTGGACACTGACAATACTGCGTCTATTCCATATTCTGCTATGATGGGCACAGCAGTTGCGCCATACTGCTATCGCATGAAGCCAGTTGGCGAATACACGGTCATCGTTCAGTCCGAACTCTTTGGCAATTCTTTTCTTTATGGGAGATTTATTGAGCAACTGATATAAACGGCTCAAAGTTCCGAGCGACAACACCTCCAACGTCATCCACGCCGGTGGCATCGGTGGATTATCATATTTGGAGCAATAATGCTTTATAAAATCCTCATTGCTGCGTTTGACTTCACTTTCAATATCTCTCATCAACAAATCAAAAGCTGTTGTCATACTGCCGTTGCGATCTCTCCTTTCCTGATGTTTATAGAGATTCCTGTCATTGAACCAATGGCTGTCGCCGGTCGTTTCTGCGTATGCCTGAACAATTTTCGTGCGTACCGCCACCTCTATCTTCTCTATGGCATTGAATATCACAGACCGCAGTCTTCTGTCAAAGCGATAGAGGTCAATGATATCAGAGAAATGAATGTCGCTCTTCTTAAACCTATGGTCAGCAATGGGATTGTCGTTGTCTTGAAAAGGATATGTATAGGCGCGAAGCCGATAATAACTGATGTTTGACAAGTATTCTTTCGCCAGTTGCTCATCATCAATGATCAACCCGCGATTCCGGAGTTTGTCAACTTGCTCTTGCAGTTGCAGAGGGCGTTTCGTGTAGTCCATAAAAATCGAAGACCTCCCCGGGTGCGCTGTTCTACGGGAAGCGTGGGAGGTCGTATCAATTGCAAATTTAGCACAAATACTCCTGTCCACCAAATTTCCAATTAAAAAAAATTATAAAATTTATAATCTCTCTGAAATTTTAAATTCAGCAGACGCAAACTGCATAAGCCTTCAGGTTGGTCTAATTCTGTTTGCGGTAGGTCAGGGCGGCCGCCAGATTGGTCAGCAGGGCGAAGGCTGCGAGCATCAAGTATTGTGTCTGAAGAGAGGAGACCGGTGTGGCTTTCAGGTAGAGGGAGCGCATTATGTCTATGAAATAACGTGGAGGGAGCGCGTAGGTCAGATATTGCGCCCACTCAGGCATGGAGCTGATCGGCGTGAGAAGTCCGCTCATCAGCACGCACAGCAGAACCACAAACAGCATCAGGAACATGCTCTGCGACATGCGCGCCGAATAATTGGCTATGATGATGCCGATTCCCGACATGACCAGCACAAACAACATGGCCGCCACATATACGGCGGCAAGGCTTCCGGCCGGAGTCAGTCCATAGACCAGCGCGGCAATCAACATGCCCAGCGAGATGTCCACAAGCCCGATAATCCAATAAGGAATCACCTTCGACAACACAAACACCGGTGTCGGCACCGGTGTGACATTCATCTGCTCGATGGTGCCGGTCTCCTTCTCCCCCACCAGATTGAGCGCGGGCAGAAATCCACAGATCATTATAAGAAGCATGATCATGAGTGCCGGTATCATGTAATTTCGGTACTCAAGCGTGGGGTTGTAGAAATAAGTCACCACACTGCCGGAGTGCATCGGCGTTCCTGTGAAAGCCGCTATCGTTCCCGTCACCGACTGCATTACATATTTTGACCCGAGTGTACCCTTTATGCCGTTGACCCCGTTGGCACTGATATGCGGACGCGCCGCACGTCCCGACTCCACATCTCTCTGGAAATCGCGAGGCAGTTCCAGTATGACATCCGCCTCACCTTTCTCTACCGACCGTAACGCGGCCTCGTAGCTCGCGGCGGCCGACACCGTGAAGAATGGAGAAGCCTCCAGTCCGGCTATTATCTCACGCGACAACCCGCTGTGGTCATGATTCACCACCGAGACACCAACATGCCTCACATCCATCGTGGCAACCAACGGTATGATAAGGATTACCATACATGGAAATATGAATGCCACTTTCGGAAGAAACCGGTTCCTCCTGAAGAGTATGAACTCCTTGCGTAAAAGAATAAACAATGTCCGCATCACTGCAATCTGATTTTGAAACGTCTTACCGATATGAGAATCAAAGCCGATGTCATCAGCACCAAAACTGAAAGCTCTGTGACGACTGCACCGAAGCCGAGACTCTCGATTATGATCTTGCGCATGGCCGGTATGTACCATTTCGCCGGCACGATGTTGGAAATCCACTGAAGCAGAACCGGCATGTTCTCGACCGGAAACATCATGCCCGAAAGCATTATCACCGGAATTATGAAAACCATTCCCGACACGAGCAATGCTGCCATCTGCGACTCCACCAGCGTTGACACGAACAGGCCGAGCGCAAGGGCAAGCACTATATAGACCAGCGAGACCACCACAAGCGCCGCTACCGAGCCCGACAGTGGCACTTCGAGAGCATATTTGGAGATCAGCAGTATGATGGTGAGGTCAACCGCCGCGAGCAGGAAGTAGGGAATCATCTTGGCAACGACAATCATGGCCGGACGCACGGGCGACACGAGAAGAACCTCCATCGTGCCGGTCTCTTTCTCCCTCACAATCGATACTGATGTCAGCATGGCGCATATCAGCATGAAGATAAGCCCCATTATTCCGGGCACGAAATTATACGCGCTCCGAAGCTGAGGATTGTAGAGTATTGTCACCCCCGGGGTCATTGCCCCATCGGTCTCGGTGAGAATCTGGGTGAGATAACCCGAAGCCGTCTGGGCCGTGACCGGATTGGAGGCATCGACCACCACCTGATAATCGCCCGAGGTGTCATAATCAGCGGCGAAGACCACAACGGCAAGCGCTTCGTTGGCCGAGATGGCGCGGTCTGTCTCTGAAGGTGCCAGATAGCCCTTGAAGGTTATGTATGGATTGTGGGCGAGCTGCCCTACCTTCGACTCCACAGCCGGAGTGATACATGGGGCCGACACCATGACCTCCACATCGTTGACCTCGGTCGAGATGGCAAAGCCGAAGAGTATCATCTGCACCACAGGTATGAGGATAGCTATCATCAGCGTGCGGGGGTCACGCACTATGTGCAACGCTTCTTTCCGTATAAAAGCAATAAAACTCTTTTTCATCTGTCGAAGTTGTTTAGAGAGTGTATATGCCTATTGGCGCGAGGCCCGCGAGGCAAGGCATCTGAAAACCTCGTCCATATCGGCAGCGCCATATTCTCTCTTCAATTCCGCAGGAGTGCCCATCGCCTTGATACAGCCGTCGACCATTATCGATACCCGCTGGCAATATTCCGCCTCGTCCATATAATGAGTGGTGACGAACACGGTTGTGCCTCCGGCGGCGGTTCGGTAGATGAGTTCCCAGAATTGCCGCCGGGTTATGGGATCGACTCCACCGGTGGGTTCATCGAGAAACACCACGTCCGGTCGGTGTATCGTGGCCACTGAAAACGCCAGCTTCTGCTGCTGCCCCAACGGGAGCACCGACACAGGCATATCCATCTCGGCCGTGAAATCGAGCGAAGCGGCAAGCGTAGCGCATCTTTCCTCTATTTCACGCCGGCGAAGTCCGTAGATTCCGGCAAACAGGGCGATGTTCTGGCGGACGGTCATCTCGTTGTAGAGCGAGAACTTCTGGCTCATGTATCCGATATGACGTTTGACCTGCTCGCTCTGACGTGCCACATCATATCCGGCAACCGAGGCTTTCCCGGCGGTCGGTTTGCTGAGACCGCACAACATGCGCATGGCCGTCGATTTTCCGGCACCGTTCGCACCGAGGAACCCGAATATCTCTCCGCGTGCCACGCTGAAACTTATGGCATCAACAGCCGTGAAGTCGCCGAACCGCTTTGTCAGCCTGTCGGCACTTATCACCGCTTCTGATTTGCACGAATCTTCCATCTTACCTCTCATTTCCTTTTCCGAGTATTTTTATAAATACATCCTCGATATTCGGCATTATGCTTCCGGCCTCGATGATTCCGGGCAGCGATGAAAGCGCCCGGCCGTCATATCCTTCTTTCAGAAACACATGTATGTATTCGCCGAAAAGATACGCCTGCTCCACACCCGCCTCCCCGCGCACCTGCTGCAAAAGAGTGTAGTTGTTCTCTCCCCGCACGGCGAGAAGGGGCATCATGTTCCTGTCAAGTATCTCCCGCAAGGCTCCGGTCTCAATGATGCGCCCGCTGTCCATAAGCGATATCCGGTCACAGCGCGATGCCTCATCCATATACGGTGTGGAGACGATAATGGGCATTCCTTTGCACTTTATATCGGAAAGAATATCCCAGAACTCTTTTCGCGAAACAGCATCCACACCTGTGGTCGGCTCATCGAGAAAAAGAATCTCCGGCTGGTGTATCAATGCGCAGCAGAGCGCGAGTTTCTGCTTCATGCCCCCCGACAATGCGGCTGCCTTGCGTTTGCTGAAAGGGGCAATCTGACTGTATATCGGCTCAATCATCCCGAAATTATCTGATACCTTCCCGCCGAAAAGCGACGCGTAGAAGGTCAGGTTCTCCTCTACCGACAGGTCGGGATAGAGTGAGAACCGCCCGGGCATATACCCGGCCATTCGCCTTATGCTCCGGTAACGGGTCACGATGTCGGCACCGCAAACAGTCGCGCTCCCCGAATCGGGAAGGAGCAATGTGGTCAGTATCCTGAACAAAGTGGTCTTCCCCGCGCCGTCCGGACCTATCAGCCCATAGATTTCGCCACGCTCCACGTCGACCGACACTCCGTCGAGTGCCTTGACCCTCCCGAAGCTCTTGCAAAGCCCTTCTGCATGGATTGCCGCTCCACTCATAATATCACCTCTCCGAAGCCACCGATCTTGAGCCGTCCGTCGTTCCTGACGGATATCTTCACCGCATATACAAGATTCGACCGCGAGTCGCGGGTCTGGATATTCTTGGGGGTGAATTCACTTTCCGGAGAAATCCATGTCACCGTTCCCGGATACTCGTATTGCCGGTCTCCGCCGAAATCGGCTATGACCTTGACTTTCTGTCCTAACTTGACATCGGCAAGCTGCGCGGAAGTAAGGTAGGCGCGGAGATACATCCTGTCAAGATCGGCTATCCTTACAAGGGGCTTGCCGGGGGCAGTGTATTCACCTGCCTCGCAATACTTGGTCAGAACCGTTCCGGTCAGGGGGGATTCGATACGGCAATCGGCTATACGGCGTTCAATCTGACGTATCTGCATGGCGAGCGAGGAGGCTGACTCATTTATCGATGCCGTATTGTTGGCCAGCGATGACTGCTGGGCTGAGATTCTGTCCTCAAGCACCTTGATCGCGGAATTGATGTCGTCAAGTTGTTTGGTGGTCGCGGCTCCGTCGGCCAACAGGTTCTCAACCCGTCTCCTCTCTGAAATCTGCTTCTCAAGCTCACGTTTCGAGGCGGCGAGTTGCAACGCGATGTCGGGCCGCGAAGCGTTCGAGGCCGATTGCTGGTAGAGGAGCTGTTCTTTCTGCAATTGCAGCTGCACGGTGTCAACAAGTGCCAGAAGTTCTCCTGCCCGCACTGTGTCTCCCTCTTCGACATCAAACATCAGTATCTTCCCCGCTGTCTCGGCCGAAAGCGTGACATCGGTCGCCTCAAAGTTGCCCGAGGCATCGTATTCCTCATTTTTTGAGCATGACAGAACAGTAAGCGCGGCCAACAGCGGTGCCACTGCAAGACTTATCTTTCTCATTTGTTTTTCAGATGGTTAAGATTATAAATAGCTTTGACTAATTCGATGCGGTGCTGCGAGAGGTCGTTTTCCGCAAGCTCCTCGTCGGTGAGTTTCGTAAGCAATGCCGTCGCATCTATCACACCGTTGCGGAGCTGGGAGCGGGCGGCGGCCATGACGGAGGAACGCAGGCGCACTATCCGCTCGTCATCGCGCATGACCTCTCTCAATGCGGCTATCTTCCCCATTGATTCTGTCATTGCCACGTCATTGTTGAAATTGAAAGTGGCGCGCTCCACCTCTACCCTGTCCCGTCGCAACCGCAATCTGTCAAGAGAGTTACTGCGGGTGTACAGTGCTCCGAAATTCCACCCTATCTTGATTCCGGCCATGAAGTTGAACGAGAGGTCGCGGGTCTGCATGTTGCGGAACATGTTGTAACCCGGATAACCGTAGTATGCCGAGGCAAACGCGCCCACGGTCGGAATCAGCGATGATTTCACCCCTACTTCGAGGGCTGTCAGATTGGCAAGAGTGCGGTCGAAGAGCCGGTTCTGGGGGTTAAGGTCGGTCGCATAAGGTCCGGCATCTTCAGCCGGAAGAACAAGCTTGCGGTCTCCGAGAGAAGTCCCTATGAATATGCCGAGTATCCGGCCGAGACTCTCGCGCGATGCTGTCAATGTTGTTTTCTGCTGTCTCAGGGCGAGAAGCCTCGCCTCGATCTGGTCGCAGTCGCTCTGCATGGCCACACCGTTCCTGAACATCGAGCGCACCTGGCTCAGTGTGGAATCGACGAGGGCGATCGACTTATCGGTCCTCGTTATGCGTTCTTCGAGCAACAGAATGGAGAAGTATATTTCCTCCACCCGCGCCTCAAGCTCATAAAGCTGAACATCCAATGCGGCTGTCTCAACCGCCGAGGATGTCTCGGCCACCTTCCGGCTGGCGCGTGACCGCCCGCCATCCCATATCTGCTGCGCGACATCTATCCCTACACGGTACTGTGCCTTGTCAAGTCCGGGATACTCCACTCCGTTCTGGGCAAGCATACGTGTGAGCACATCGGGCAACGCCGCCACATCATTCTGCCATGTTACCTGCGCTCCGACCGTTCCCTGCGGAAGCCACGCTTTTGAGATGTCTGAAAGGTCGAGCCCTGCCAGTCGTTCTACCAACCCATATTGGGCGACCAACGGGTAATGCTCACGGGCGAGCCTGACACATTCACCGATGGTGATCTCCTGCGCCGACAACGGCAACAGCCAACCTAAGGCAATTATTATTGTAAGAATCCTTCTTTTCATGGTGTCTGATTTTTTCAACTTCCGGATTATCCCGTTTAGAGAATGCGAGATATGAAATTGCCTCACACCCTAAAGTTTTCAGCCGGGCAACAGCTCAGGAGATTCGTTTCATGATTATCTCCACATTCTCTTTCTTGCGTGCCTCGATATAGTCGTCAAAATCGGCATAGCCCATTACGGCCATCATCAGCGGATTGGCAAGAAAGGGGAAGACATTGAGACAGGCCACATCCCCTACGAGAGCACGGGCATCAACCTGAGCGATCTCCCCTCTGGCATGTGCTGCATCAAGTTCGCGTTGAAAGGCATCCATTCGGGCTGAGGCAGAAGCCGAGAGATTTGCTATCACATCGCCATACACTTCCGGTCGCGAATTAATGGTGGTGACGAAGAAGATGGGCAGCTCCCGGTTCTCCTTCAGGAAATCGATATGCGCCCCGATACCGTTTCTGATTCTCTCGCGTATATCGCCCGACGATTCCGCGAGTGGCGCGAGCACCATATTGATGATGTAGCCTAACTTTTCCTGAAAGATTCTCTCGAAAAGTTTCTCCTTCGTCCGGAAATAATAATGGAGCATGGCGTGCGTCACGCCCGCTTCGGCGGCTATGGCCGAGGTCCGCGCACCATCAAATCCCTTGGTGCTGAACTCCCGTGCGGCAGCCTCAAGTATCAGCTGCTCAGTATCCTTATTGGCCTTACTTTCTTGTTTATCCATATTGACTAACAATTTTGTTAGCGCAAATTTAAACAAATTTTCTCACCCGCCAAAATAAAACCTGAGAAAATTTGCTTTTGTCACCGATTTATCGCAAATTTGCAAACGAGGAAAATTATTCAAACAAATGGATAGGATTATGAATGGATTAAGGAAAATTTTGATTGCCGGGGCGGTTTTGCTGGCGAATGGTGTGACCGGCGGCTGGTGTGCGATGGCGCAGGGGCTCGACGGAGTGTGGACCGGAAAACTGGAACTTGGCGGCGGACGCTCGCTCAAGCTGGTGCTGCATGTTTCGGAGGCTGACAACTCGGTGCTGATGGACTCGCCCGAACAGAGCGCTTACGGTCTGACCGGCGAGAATGTCTCTCTCCGCAATGATTCGCTCAGCTTCGAGATTCCGAATCTCAGAATGTCCTACTCCGGCACGCGCAAGGAGAATCTGATTACCGGAACTTTCAGGCAGAATGGTTTCTCGCTCCCCCTCTCTTTCGAGCCGGGTGAGGTAAAACCGGAACGCCCCCAGACTCCGCAGCCGCCATTCCCGTACACTCAGGAGGAAGTCCGGATTGAGAACAAAGCGGCCAATGCCACATTGGCCGGGACTCTCATCTGCCCGGAAAACTGCACCACCTCTACCCCGGTTGTGGTACTCGTGACCGGAAGCGGCCTGCAGAACCGCGACGAAGAGGTCTTCGAGCATAAGCCGTTCGCCGTCATCGCCGACTATCTGGCCCGCAACGGCATTGCATCGCTCAGATATGATGACCGGGGCTACGGGGAATCTACCGGTGAAGTATTGACGGCCACAACAGCCGACTTCGCGCAAGACGCGCAAGCCGTAGTGGAATGGTTGCGCCGCCAAGGAAGATTCGGCAAAGTCGGCATAATCGGCCACAGCGAGGGTGGACAGATAGCCTACATGTTGGGAGCAGCCGGCGAAACAGACAGAACTGACGGAACAACCGGAGCCACCAATGCCTCCCCTGGAGCACCCGACTACATCATCTCGATTGCCGGGCCCTCGGTCAAAGGCACCAAGACGATAGCATATCAGAACAGAACCGCACTGCAACGGTCAGGCACGCCCGAAAAATATCTCGACGATATGCAGAAGGCGGTGGAGCAGGTATTCGAGTATAAACTGAAAAATCCTGACATCACCTCGATTTCCGATGAAGTGATGACAGGATTATATCCCGGCTGGGATGAAGACATGGTGACACGTCAGTTCACGGCCATGCTCAGACAATCAGTGATGGAGAAGCCGTCGAACGACTGGATGGTCTGGTTTCTGAACTACGACCCGGCCGAAGACATGCGCAGACTGAAGATACCGGCACTCATAATCTACGGAGAGAAAGACACCCAGGTACCACCGTCGCTCAACAGTGAACCTGCACGCCGGGCACTCCCCGCCGCGCAGATCAAGACCTACCCCGGGCTCAACCATCTCATGCAGCACGCCACCACCGGCTACAGCGACGAATACGCCACAATCCCCGAGACCATCTCCCCCGAAGTCCTCGCCGACATCCGCAACTTCATCCTCGCCCGATAGCGACACCCGACCCCTGCCTCCGCGATGTTTGCTCAGACCATGTGCCTCGGCGGGCGGCGGTCAGAAGCTGAAGATCTGGGCGCCGATCTGGAAGTAGGCGCGGTTCTCGACGGGATTGAACATTGCTGTCGCTGAAACAGGTATCTGGTAGCGGTCGGTGATCTTGATGTCGTATGTTACTTTCGCCTTGACATCGATTATTCCGGGCTTGTCGGAATAGAATGTAGACCTGTCCCCCTCCTTGTGCGCAAGGGTGAAAGCCCCTCCAACCGAGACATCAACCGTCCACCGCTGCTTGTCGAGACATCTGTATCCGGCCTCGACGTAAGTCGAGTAGCGGTTCTTCGAATCTTCGGAGTAGAGATTGTATCGGTCGCGTCCGAATATGATTGTCGACCATGACAGCGACAGCGGAAACTTAGGCCCGAAATTGTATGACAGGATGCAGTCGAGGAATCTTCCGGTCGTGCGGGCGTCGTAATTGAAGAATTCCTTGTTGTTGTAGTCCGCGCCGGGCGAGAAGTTGTATGTGTCCCAAAAGGCGAGCTTGAACCCACGGAACGAGAACTCAAGGAAGTAGTTGAATTCCTTGTAATTTCCGGTCACGTTGGTGCCGTTCCATAAGCCGAAATTCACATACTTGTTCTTGTCGTGTACGCTGAGCGAGGTACACATCACCAGTCCGTCGCTGACCTCTATTCCGCGCCACAGGTGGTTGTTGGCTATACGGAAATCGAAGTCCATGTAGTCTGCCACGGGACGCAGTTTATCGGAAATCGTACCGTTTCCACCATCACTCGCCTTTGCGCATACGGCACCGGTCAGAAGCGCCATCACTACAAAACATTTCCTCCACATATCTTTTACCATTCTTCTTGTCAGCAATTTGTGTTATTATCAAGGTCGATGATCACTTTCATTGATGTGTCGCGGTTGTCATCGATAAACCGGTAGGCATCGTCGTACCGCTCGAACGGGAACCGGTTGCTCACCAACGGTTTCAAGTCAACAATTCCACGGTTCACGAAATCGACCGCCGTCTCGTAGTCTTCGTGGCGGTACATCATCGAGCCGATAAGCTGCAGCTCATGCTCGCCGAGGTAGAACATGCTGAGCGCAGGATCTTTTGAGAAGACCGCCACTATCACTATGTCACTCCCCTTCTCGATTGTCTCCATCAGCGACCGGATGCTCGACTCCACTCCGGCCACCTCGAAGCCAACCTGATAGCCTTCGTCGCCGAACACCTCTTTCAGGGCTTCCTTGAGCGGAGTCACTGCCACGTTGGCCGTGTATTCTATGCCGCACTCGCGCGCCTTGCTGAGACGCAGGTCGCTGATGTCTGTGATCAGCACCTTGCGGGCACCGCGTGCCTTGCAGAACTGAGCCACGAGATTGCCGATTGTTCCGGCACCGCTCACAACCACATTCTTGCCGGCCACATCGGTGCGTATCGAGGCATGGGCACCCACCGCGCAAGGCTCCATCATTGCTCCGTCGTCGAAACTCATCCCCTCGGGGAGAACCACGATGCGCTCGTCGGTTGTTACGAAATAGTCCTGCGCAACGCCGTCGGCCTGAAACGCCTCTACCCGCAGATTCTCGCACACGTTGTACTGTCCGCGACGGCAGGGTCCGCACTTGCCGCATACCTCCTGGGGACTCGCCGTCACCTTGTCACCGGGCTTGCAGCTCTTCACGTCAGAACCGGTGGCGACAACCACAGCCGAGAACTCATGTCCCTGTACCACCGGATATTTCGTGGCCGGATGAAGCCCGTGGTATGAATGTATCTCGCTGCCGCAGATTCCGATACGCTTGATATTTATCAGAACCTCGTTCGGTTTGAGGTCGCGGGCCTCGGGAGCCTTGACATCGGTCTTGATCTCGATGTGCTTAGGCTCGGTCAGAATTGCTTGTCTCATATTTTCAGTCTTATGTTTTTCTCTGTTTATTTTTTCTTTGAATTTCATTACATTGCAGGACAATCATGTCCGGTGTTACCGGTGATGTTTCTCGACCGGTGCGCCTGTCCATCCCTCATCAATCTTGCCGTCGATTTCCTTGACAATCTTATTGTATGTCTTCTTGTCGAGACGGTAGAAGAGCATGATTCCCGCAGTCAGGACCCACAGTATTCCGGGTATGGTGCTGAAAGCCATGTGGAACACCTCTTTCACACTCTCGCTCTGCATGGCGTTGGCCACATATCCGGCCTCACCCATGGCCAAGGCAAGCAGGGCGGTGCCGAGTGCCATACCGATCTTGTTGGCAAGCGAGATGAAAGCATACTGGAAACCGTCGTTGCGTATGCCGGTCTTCCATTCTCCATATTCCACACAATCAGGTATTATCGCATATATCGCCGTATTGAATCCCGAGAAGAAGAACTGGGCTGTGGCCGCCAGCGTGTAGAACATCACCGGCGATGTGTTTGGCGAGAAGTAATAGAGCAGTATCATGCTCACTCCGGTCAGCAGGCTGAACACGCTCGCGGCCCATCCTTTGTTGTTGGTCATCTTGAATACCAGGGGGAAGAGTGCCGCTCCGGCTATGCTCGGCAGGATTATCACCATCGAAAAGAATGAGAATAGATTCTCGTTGCCTTCCACATACTTGAAGTAGTAAATCATGTCGGCATTTCGCCCGTAGAGTATGAACCCGAAAAGGAGCTGACCGATCACTGCCATAATAAAGGGCTTGTTCTTGGCCACCGCCCGCAACTGCTGGCCCAACGGGTAGGACTTGCGAGACGGAGGTGTCACCACTTCCTTGGTCTTCGCGAAGCAGAACCAGTGGCAGGCCGTGAAAATGGCACCATATATTATGGCCACACACATGAATCCACGGGCGTTGCTGAGTGTGCCGTCACCGCAGAATTTCACCAGAGGCACGGTGACTATGTTGATTATTCCGATTGCCACCATAGCCGCCACCGAACGGCTCGTGTTGAGCTTGGCACGCTCGTCGATGTTCTGTGTCATCGCCCCGCACAGCGTGCCGTAGGGCAGATTGACGCATGTGTAACCGAGCACCAGAAGTCCGTAGGTGAGGCTCATGTAAACCACCTTCCACGTGTAATCCATTTCAGGCTGGGCCCAGAAACATAGTATCAGCACAATCGATGTGAGCGGGGCACCGAACAGCAGCCAGGGTCTGAACCGTCCCCACCGCGACCGTGTGCGGTCGCTGAGACTTCCGATCAACGGGTCATTGACAGCGTCCCAAACTCTCGATACAAGGAGCAGCGTCGCCACCGCGCCCATGCCTATGCCGAAAACATCGGTATAGAAAATCATCAGGAACGACACCACGAACGACCAGCTGAAATTACAGCCTACGTCGCCGAATCCGTATGCTATCTTGCTTATCAGAGGCACCTTGATGTTTTCTGCCGCTTCAACAGAATTTTTCATGTCTAAATTTGATTTCGAATTGATTTTAAAGTTTCGCGATACAAAAATAGGGTGCCGTTGTTCTAAAGAAAAGGGAAATTCAAAGAAAATTTTACGCAACCGTTCCCGCAACCGTTCCCAAAATCCGCAACCGTTCCCAAAAATAATCTCAAATCGTTAGCCTTTTTGAAAATAATGTCTTATATTTGAATCCGGATGTTTCCGGACCGGATTATCGGGAATCCGGTTGCTGACCATGTAAAAACTGTCGTATGCCATGAAATATGTAACGATAATCGACATAGCCCGTGAACTCGGCATCTCAAAATCGACCGTCTCAAGAGCTCTGGCCGGTGACTCGCACAATGTCAAGCCCGAGACCATGCGCAAGATCCAGGAGACGGCCGCAAGGATGGGATACCGCCGAAATGAACTTGCGGTTAATCTCCGGCGCCAGACCACAAGAAACATCGGTATCGTCATACCGGAGATTGTCACGCCCTTCTTCATGAGTTTCATACAGCACGTGCAGCGCGACATGCGCCAGAAAGGATTCAGGTCAATCATCGCCGTATCTAACGAAGACTCCGGACAGGAACTGGAGAATCTTGAGATGCTTGAGCAGTGCCGCATCGACGGCATTCTCATCTGCCCGTGCCATAAGTCGGTGAACATCCCGACTTACCGTCGTCTGATAGACAACGGTATACCGATGGTGTTTTTCGACAGGAAAGTTAGTGGCATGGAGGTCTCGCAGGTATGCATCGACGATGACCTGATGTCGCATTTCATGGTTGAGACACTTATCAGAAAAGGGCGCAAGAAGATTGTGCATATCGCCGGACCCGACTATGTTAGCAATGCTGTGGACCGGCTGCGCGGCTACCGCGAGGCGTTGGAGAAGTTCCGTATTCCTTACGACAGCCGGTACGTAGTGAACGGCGGACTCACGGCCGACGAAGGAGCCGCAGCCATGGAGAAGTTTCTTTCTACGGGTCTTGAGTTCGACGCCGTGTTCGGCTTCACCGAGACAGCGATATTGGGAGCCAAGAATGTGATACAGAAACATCATTACAACGTACCGGAAGATGTGGCTCTCTGCTGCATCTCCGGCACTGCGCTGTGCACGCTCGTCTACCCTACAATCTCGGCGGTCGAGCAACCGGTGGAGCTGATGGCGGCGGAATCATCGCGCATACTTCAGCATCAGATGGAAACCCACGACATTACCCCCGAGCGCATAATACTTCGCGGCCACATGAAGCTCCGCGAATCAACCTGACCCGAGCCGCCGCAGCTTCACGAAGCGCACGCCCTCAGAGTAACTAAAGAGCTGCGATGTTGCGCAATTTTGAAAGACGTTCCATGAATGTCTTGTCCTGCTTTATTGTCTGCATGTTATACCTTGTCTGTAGACGCATCAGGGGTTCAGGGTCAATTCCCAATGCCGCCTCAAACAATAATGCGGTTTTCTCTGTCAATGGTCTGTGCCCATTAAGAATTTCATTAAGAACAGTATATCTTATCCCGATATCCTCAGCCAACTTTCGTTGCGATATTCCGCGAAATTCAATCTCATCTTTCAGTATCTCCCCCGGATGAGTTGGATATGCAGGAGTCAGATTATTAGCAACCATATTTCGATCTACGCTTTCCATACTATTCATTTATAATGATTCGACAACTCGGTGATATTACAGATAGATGCTATTACCTCAATCCCATCTGTTATTTCCTCAAACTCTATACGATATTGATTATTAACTCTTACAGAAGATAATCCGGATTTATCTCCGCTCAGCTTCTCATAATTAAGAGAATTATACTGTTTCATGGACAAGACATTCGGTAATTCAGTCATCAAATCAATCACCCGGATGTAACGTTTGACAATATGCGGTTGATAACGATGTTTTTTACCTGCATCGCCATCTTCGTACAAATCTTTAAGGTATTGTTTATCAAACCGAATTTCCATATTCTTTCTGCCTTATACCGCAAAGTTATAAAAAAATATTCATGTTCACAAAAAAAGTGAATACAAATCTCAGTTATCAGTCCGTCTTACGAATGTTGTAGCCTAATTTCCGACTGGTACTGCCGGTAATATGCGCTATCGCGTTCGGGTGGTCAGCATGTAGCCGAAGCCGCGTTGATTGATGATGCTGATGCCGGGGTCGTGGCGGAAAGTACGGCGCAGCTTGTGGATGTAACCGTGCAGCGAGTTGCGGTTGCTGACCTCATCCCTGCCCCAGACGGCTATCATCAGTTCGGAGGCATCGACCGTCCTGCCGATGTTTGTCGCCAACTTTTCCAGTATCCTTGCCTCGATATTCGATATAACTTTCTCCCGACCATTGAATATAAGCAACTGGTTTGTCACATCGAATCGGTATTCACCCACTTCATAGACAACATTTTCCAAACGGCCGTTAACCTTATTCCTCAGAAGAGCCTTGACCCTAACGAGCAATTCACGAAGTTCAAACGGCTTCTTAAGGTAATCGTTGGCACCGATATCAAACCCCTCCTCCACATCGTCTATCGTACTCTTTGCGGTCAGAAAGATAATCGGAACTGAAGATGAGCTGCGCCGTATTTCCCTGGCCATGGCGAAACCGTCGAGCCGAGGCATCATCACATCTGCAACCACAAGGTCTGCTCCACCGGTCTTGTATTTCGCAAGACCATCAATGCCGTCAAACGCCGCCACAACCTCATACCCCTGCTCACGCAACGTGTCGCAGACTATCAGCGAAAGGTCGCGCTCATCCTCCACAAAAAGTATCTTAGCTTTCATGACTGTCAAATTTTATGGTGAATACCGAACCATTCCCCTCCTGACTCCTTACAGATATGCTCCACCCCATCTTTTCGAGAATGTGCTTCACGTAATAAAGACCTATTCCATAACCACGCACATCCTGACGGTTGCCGTGGGGCACACGATAGAACTTGTCGAAAACATACGGCAGACTCTTCGAAGGAATACCAATGCCATTGTCAGCCACCTCAAGGCTGTCAGAATTTACAGTTATGCTGACGGTCACAGTATCGCCGGAATACTTGATAGCATTGTCAATCAGATTGTTCAGCACATTCGACAGGTGCGACTTGTCGGCCGTTACCGAGACATTCCCCGTTGACTGAACTTCAATCATTATATCCTTCTCACCTCTCATCCGCTGGGCTTCGGCAACCTCTCTGGCAAGTTGTGTCAAATCTACCTTCTCCGGTCGCAGGGTCATGGTCTTGCGACGCTCCATGCTCATGGCGAGAATATTTTCCACGAGTTCGCCGAGCCGTTTGAGCTGCTTGATTGCTATGGTGAGATAAGCAACCTTTTTCTCCGGGTCGTCGGAGGTATCATAATTGAGCAGGGCATCGTTGGCCGAGTAGGCGATTGATATAGGCGTTTTCAGCTCATGGGTCATGTTGCTTACAAAATCATCCTTCATCTCCTCGATGGTGCGCAGTCTGGAAACCGTGCGGAACAGATAAACAAAAGCTGCGGCAAAGGCCACCATCAGAAGAAATGTCGTGACAATCACTCCCATCATCTGAGAGAGGATATGACGTGTCAACGGAGTCATGTATGCTTTGTAATACAGGTTCTCATTCGGGTTTATGATAATCCTGAATGTATCAAGCCCCACACGGTTTTGGATTTTAGGATTGCTTAGAATCACGGAATCACTGCCGTTCACCACCTCGACCGCCACAAATTCCGGATAAATATATCTGTGTGCGAGCTGGTCATTCAACACACTGTCCATTACCGACACATCAAAACCTATATACTTATCCATGAGAGTATGGAACTGCTTGCTTATTGCATCGACCATCTGATTGGAGTAAGGTACGTCCTCGACCAGCATCCCCTTTTCCTCAACCACCGTTCCGTCCACTTCTGTTCTGGCAGATATGATTTGTCCGTTTTGATCCTTGTATGTAGACGCCTGCGCCCTTCTCGGAGCCTTCGGTTCCACTGACTCATTCGCTTCTGTCGAATCATTGGCATCTTCCTGCATCTGGACATTTGTGGCAAGTCCTTGCGCCCTGCCGGCGCGGCACATAAGGTCATCGATATCCGCATCTGTCATTGCCACCATAACCTCACGTTCCACATTCTTTCTGATAGAATCATAAAGTCTGACAAGATAAAATACATTGCAGCCAAAGATGACCGCAATGACCGATATGAAGACCACAGAATTGATTCTGAATTTTTTCATACGCGAAGATACCTATAATTTCCCGCACATCCACACCCCACTCCACACATTTAAGACAAAATAAGGGATAACAGCCCCACCGCCCTTCAAATCCCGGTTTGTCTGACTGTTCTTTCTGCGCTTTTCCTGCCTGTTCTCCGTTGAAATCTGATGCCACAGGCAGCGGATTGAAAGGAAATTCCTGCGTGGCTTTATTTCACCTGTTTTCCTCATCCAACACTTTACAGGGAATTTAACGGAATCCGTAACCACGCAGAAATTTCCATTCGCAACCGAGCCGATGCTCGGTTACTCATCGCAAAAATGGCAGGAAAAGCGCAGAAAGAACTGTCAGATAAACCAGGGATAAGTAGAGATGCCACACTTATTTTAAGACTAATCGTGGGCTTATCTCAAAAATAAATGCTAACTTTGCTTATGGTAGCCTCCGGGTTATCATACATATTGGACTAATAGGAAGCGTAATGCTTAATCTTGTGATTTGAGAACGTAGGCCATCGGCTTGCCGCTTTGCTTGTCAAAGAAATTCGCAATTAGCACAAGGACAGGTATAGCACATCTCACAAATAGCGTGGGCTGCTATTGGTACATTCGTGCATTTAGGTTTCTTGCAGAACAAGCGCTTCGCGATGACCTACGACCTTCAAATCAAGACTTGGCATAGTTGGTCTGCGCTTTTTCAGTATAATATTCTGCACAGACTAATGCAGACTGCATTATATGACAAAGAATTTCAATACATATATTGAACATATTGACGTCGATGCTTGGCGCGAGTTTTGCGTCAGCAAGGGTATACTGCGACATTTTGCCAAAGGAGAGGAATTTGTTTCTATCGGCAAGGTTGGCCGTTATATCGGATTTATTCAATCCGGCACACTCAAATATGTGGCACGTTCCGTCGATGGCACCGAGCATGTGATGGGACTGGTATTCGGCGAAGGATTTGTTGCCGACTGGCCTTTTTGCATATACGGGCAAAAGGCTAAACTGGCGGTAGTAGCAGTCTCAGATTGTGAGATTTACTGCGTCCCAACTAAGGATGTCAATGAAAAGATCGAAACAGACTATAATTTCAAGGATATAGTGATGCACGCGACCGAAGCTGTATATACAACTGTCTATGATCGTTATGTTGACTTATATGTCAAGACACCACAGCAACGATATGATGACCTTATCAATCGATACCCCGACCTTTTTGAGCTCTTTTCCCTCAAAGACATCGCTTCTTTTCTGAAAATCACGCCGACACATCTGAGCCGCTTGCGAAAAAATAACGGAAAACAGTGTTAAAAACCTTGACTCTCAACATATGTTGAGAGTTTTTATTTTTATTGGCTGTAACTTTGCCAATTAAACAACATATCATAATATGAGTAAGCGTCATATCAGAATATCAGCCTTAACACTCTTAGCAAGCATAATACTATGTTTGTGCGTATCCTCATGCAGTCTTGAAAAGCGAATTTCAGTAACGACTGGGAGGTATGACAATATCCCCAATCGTTACGCTCAGCCTCATATAGAAATTGAAACTTCCCGTGACACGGTAGCAACCTATCGTTTCTAATGACATATTAAACCGGCCGTGAATCCTGTTAAAAATGAATTGACAACTCGTTAACTAATGAAAGGATATATATTGACAATACTCGTCATCTCCTTGCTCCTATTTGGCTCTTGTTCCAAAACCAACAAGACATTGGAGAGCATAGAGATGACTCTGATTGATAATCCCGAGAATGCGCTTCGGACATTGGCATCAATGGATACACTTTCTATGTCTGAATCACAAAAGGCCCGGCGAGCATTGTTGCAGGCTTATCTGGCGACAGTATGGCTTGTCCCTGCTGACATGACTACTGCCGACCTGAATCGTGCGGTTACTGCTTTCGACGGTAAATGCACGACCGACGAAGTAAAGTCTCTCATCATAAAGTCAGAGCTTGCCAAAGCCGACGGTAATCCGGTTGTCCGATTGGAAATATTGAAAGATGCGGAGTTTCTTGCTTCCCAATTAGACGATGACAAGGATTTGGCTTTCGTATATCTATATCTTTCGCAAGTATATGGCAACGGGTTCAATGGTATTGTCAGTCAACACTATGCAAACAAAGCGTTGGAGCTGTTCAATAAACTGGGCTACAGGAAACAAAGCATAGATGCACGAATGGCGATAGTCGGAGGATTGGCAGTAAGGAGAGATTATGCCACTGCACTTGATTCCTTGCTGTCAATGAAAAGCGATGTGCTGGCATACTCTTCTGACAGCTATAAGGTGTATTTTCTTGACCAACTCGCCCGAGGTTTGGATGATAATAATAGAAGTGAAGAAGCAATAGAAATCTGGCGCGGTATATTTGATATAGACAATGCATCACCTAACATCCTTGCACATTGGGCGAATGCCTATCTTCATGCCAATAAACCGGACAGTGCAGAAATACTTATAAATAAAGCAATAGCGCTGCCACGTAATCCTTCGGATGAATATCTTTGCCGCAATGTCCAATATTCAATTTTGGAGCGACTTGGCCGTAGTACCGAACTCCCTCTTATAGACAGCATAAGGAACAAAGCTGCCAATATAGACTATGGTGAACGAAAAATAGCTGAATCAAGTCTGGCTCTTAATGAGAAGTATGAATCTGTCACCCGCTCCGCTTGGAAAGAGATTGAGAGCGCGAAGGAACGAGCCGTAATAATAATTTCGGTTTTCACAATCCTTTTGTTGGTGTTGATCGGCGGCATACTGTTTTATCGGAAACGGATACAATTATTAAAGGTTGAGAATGAGAATAATCTTCTGAAACTTCAGAGCCTTGAACATAATCTATTCGAGAACGAGCGTAAGCATAACTCAGTATCCGAAAAAGTTGCTGCCTTATTCAAGTCCAGATTCAACACCATAGACCACCTCGCATCCGCATATTTTGAATGCAAAGAAACCGGGCAGGAACAAAAACGTATTTTCGGAGAAGCTAAATCTGCCATAGACTCATTTGGATCTGCTGAATCGGTTCGTGAACTGGAAGATATTGTCAATACCTCCACTGACAATCTTATGACATCATTCGATGAAGACTTTCCGAGGCTTTCCGTTTCACAACGAAAGCTCGCACTCTTTATCTTCTGCGGCCTGTCACTGCAATCAATAAGTATTTTCTTGGGGACGGATCTTCGAAACATATATGTATATAAATCGCGTCTCAAAAGCCTCATTTCAAAGAGTGATATCCCGAAAAAGGAGATATATCTGAGTTATTTCTCATAGAATGCACATTGGTTGGACAATGTAAGATTATTTATTTTATCTCATTTGATTATCAGTTGCTTACTCCAGTCAATGTAAGGTGTTGTAGTTTGTGGCCCACCGGATTTCGGTTAATTTTGCAGTGTAATTATACCCGAAAACCGTATGATGCAAAACTTGAAATATGGGATACTGACCGGAGGCGGATATATCGTCGCAGCCGCCGCAATAGCTTTGCTCGCGTGTATCATAAACAGCGCGGCAGGTGAAGATAATGCCTTATTTTTATCTACACCCTATTATATTTTTGGTGGTGCAGGGTTGCTTGCAGCAACAGCTTGTGGGGTTATTTATCCAACATTGCTATCCCAAAGTATGCGGAAGTACACGGAAGAATACCCTGACGTACCTAAGAGGTATATCAGGGAAATTTGCCGTGGTAAATTGTTACTGCGCTACTATTTCAATATTTCTTGGATATGTTTTGCGATAGGTCTGACACTGTTTCATTCCATTGAAAAATATCCTCTCATTGTATGCATCCTTATGGGATCCGGCTTCACATTCTTATTTCTCTATATAGGGAGCCGCAAGAAATATGAGAACCTATAACAATGTCAATAATCCAACAAACTTCAACCAATATGATTAAAAAGTTTCTGACTTTGGCGCTGATGCTCATTTGCATCTGCATCGCCAACGCACAACAGCCACTGCCGCTCAATCCGGAGGTGAAGCATGGAGTGCTGCCCAATGGGTTGACTTATTACATTCTACACAACGACCATCCACAGAACCGTGCCAATTTCTACATCGCACAGAAAGTCGGTTCTGCCCTTGAAACACCGGAGCAATATGGGTTGGCACACTTCTTGGAGCACATGGCGTTCAACGGTACCAAGCACTATCCCGGTGACTCTATGCTGCGTTACCTTGAATCCAAGGGGATTAGGTTCGGCGCTGATGTCAACGCCTATACCGATTATGAGGAAACGGTGTATAACATCGACAATGTTCCAACGACAAACACCGTGCTGATGGACAGTGTGCTGCTATGTCTGCGCGACTGGAGCTGCGATCTTTTGCTCGAGGATGAGGAGATTGACGCAGAGCGAAAGGTGATTCAGGAAGAGTGGCGTATGCGCAACGACCCCCATCACCGCTTCCGCGTAGCGATGGCTCCGGTGATTTTCTCTGAACCGCAATACCAATTAACTCCAATCGGAACGATGGATGTGGTGATGAACTTCCCTTACAAGGCACTCCGCGACTACTATCACAAATGGTATCGTCCCGACCAACAGGGCATTATCGTAGTCGGTGACTTTGATGCTGCTGAGATGGAAAAGAAGGTCATCGCTACCTTTTCCGACATACCGATGCCCGAGGATGCCGCAGCGCGTGAATATGTCCACGTAAGCGACAATGAGACTCCGTTGTTCTTCGCATTTGAGGACCCCGAACTCAAAAGCGGACGTGTGGACTTCCAAGTGAAATTTGACAAGATACCTCTTGAATACCAGAATACAGATGTTGCCTTCATCAACTCGTTGGTTCAAGACATAATGACTGAGATGATTAACAACCGATTGTATGAACACAGTCAGGAGGCTGATTGCCGCTATGCTAATGCAGGTGTGTATTTCATTGACATGTATCCATCAAAGACCAAAGGCATTTTTAATGTGGCAGCCATTGCCAAAGATGATGAAATGAGTGCATTTGAAGATGCTTTTGCCATTGTTGTAAGGGCTTGTCGCACAGGATTCACCCAATCTGAACTCGACAGTGCAATTGCTGAATTGCAGGCGCAGTATGATAAGCGATTCAATGAAAGAAACAACACAAATACTTCTGTAGTAGCCAAAGAACTCATCAACGCATTCAAAGACCGCACACCGGCTATGGGAATTGAAGCGGAGAGAGATTTCTTCAACAGTATTGTGACGCAGATACCTCTCCAAGCCTATAATCAAGCTATATCGCAAGTTATTACACCCAATAATCAGGTGTTGTTGATACAGCAACAGAAAAAAGATGGGAAAAGTCTGCCTGAAAAGGATGCAGCTCTCGTTTTGGTAAATGATGTATTGAGTCGTCAATATGAGGCATACGCCGATGAGACAATCACTGACCCATTAATTGAAACACTTCCTGCAAAAGGCAGTATCAAGGAGGTAAAGGAAGGTAAATTCGGCACAACGGAATTTCTACTCTCCAACGGCGTGAAAGTCATTGTGAAACCTACTGACTACAAAGAAGATGAAATACTGTTCCAAGCATTCAAATACGGTGGAGCAGCTTTATATCCGGTAAGCGAAGCTAATAATGTGCTTCTCATGGGCAATGCTTTTCAGCTTTCGGATATGGGCAAATTCGACCAAAAGATGATTAACCGTTATCTGACAGGCAAAACCGTCGGGCTTGGTTATGGTGTGGGTCAGTTCTCAAACTATTTCCAAGGTAATTCTACCGTCAAGGATCTTCCCACATTGATGGAGCTGATTTATACAGCCTTTACCAACATTAACCCGAACGAAGAAACCTACAATAATTTTGTCGCCAGAATAATACCTCAGTATGAAGCGGCGGAGAAATCTCCCGAATTCATTTTTGAACAACACAAGCAGAACGCCACCTACGGCAACAATCCGCTTACGCAGGTTGTCACTGCCGATGTGATACGTGGAGCTGAGTATAAACGGATGCTGCAACTCTATAAGGAGTCTGTCGCTGATCCATCTGATTATACATTCCTGTTCACCGGTAACGTGGATGTAAAAACCATAAAACCGCTGTTGGAACAGTATATCGCCACCCTTGCACTCTCGGCTGAACAACCCAAAAGTTTTTCATTCACCCCGATTGAAAATCCCGAAGGACAGGTAGTTGACAATTTCACCATTGAGATGTCTGCACCGGCAGATTGGCTATATGGATTTTACAGCGATGATAATCTCAAAGCCACAATAGAAAATGAAGTGAAAGTGTCGCTTGTCGGGGATATACTTGGAATACTTTACCATGACATTCTCCGTGAGAAAGAGGGTGGTGTATATAGTCCACAGGTTGGTTCAACATATAATGTAAGTACCGGCAGATGGAACCTTGTTTACTTCCTACAGACCAATGACGAACAGTCAGCACAGATGTTGCAGCTCGCCGACGAACTGTTTGTCAATCTGTTGAAAGATGGAGCGACACCTGAGCAATTCAACCGTATGAAAACTGCAATGCTCTCACAGTATGAAAACTCTATCCGCACCAACTCGTACTGGCATAACAACATACAGCTATATGAAATGCTTGATATTGACCTCATCACAAAACATCGTGAGGCTATTGAAAATCTAACTCTTGAAGAATTCAATGATTTCATGCGCAATCTTTATGACGGTAAAAACCGTATTCAGGTGAATATGCACGGAGTCGCTCAGAAATAAAACTCAAACACATCTCGTTCCGGCTCTCAATTGAGGGCCGGAACGGGAATTAAAACTAATAAAGATGATGAAAAAGATATTTTCATTGATAGCCATGATCTTTTGTATGGCTTTTAGTTCGATGGCATTTACATACGAAGATGCGTTTAACTGACCACCACTTTCTATGTTTATTCAAAATCCCAACGCCACCCCGATTTGGTTGTTGATGGCCTTTTCAGCGATTTCGTGTTTCGGCATTCCCCGGATTAAGAAATTCGTGTCAAAATATACAACAGACGGAGAGAAACAAAAATTCTACACTTTCATTCTTTGGTTAGTACTGGGAGCTATCGTCGTAACCTTATCTATGGTATTCTTCCCATGATACTTGAAAATATCAGTCACTCAACAAATATGCCATTCACGACTTTGAAGATATTATATGGTAATATTTATCGTTTGTACAACCGTCCGCGGTAGCAGGTGTTACAAAAATTTATAGCCGCCCAATGATTGGACGGCTATAATTTTTAATAGGCGCCTGCTACCGAGGACGGTTGTACAAACGAAAATCTAATTTTGTCGTTTTTTTGCGTAGAAAGTCCGACAAAACAGTGATGACATGGCTAACGTCCCCGGTAATTCTCAATGGATTATCGAGGGCGTTGCCGTTGGATTGCCTTAACTTGTCAAAGTTCTCCTTTCAGATGCAAGTTATGTAAAATTTCTGAACAGACTAAATTTTACAGTGTTAAATAATGCATTGTTTGTGCGCCTAAAGTGTTATTTAGTGCGTTTTGGCTCCAAATTTTACGACTATTAGTGCAGTCTATCCAGAAAATTTCGCACCTTTGCGTAGAAATTGATTGACAGTAGGAGTTTGCTTCCTTTCCACTCATGTCTTCGGGTGTCCGTTGCCGACTTTTTACCAGTTTGCTCTCGGATGGGTTAGCTTGACTAATTTATATAAATCTCTGAATGATATGACTACATTAGGTAACTTTTTAGAACGGTGGGCATTTGGCGGACTGGGCGGATAATGCTCGAAAGAGAATGTGTGGGAATAGCAAATACCGAAATCAATAGCTTCGCCATGAGGGTTCGACTCCCTTGCCGCCCGCAATCAGAGGACAAGACATTCTTGCCCTCTTTTTTGTTGTTCGCACCCCTAAATGCGCCCCTCCAATTCCGCAAAGATTGATAAAAGTGGTTATTCCAACGTGTTATTTGCGGAGATTTAAGACTAACTAAGGGTTGGGTTAAGACTAAGTAAGTGTGGTGATCGTGATTGATGCGACTGCTGATTGTAACTTTGCCTACACATTATCAAAATTCAACATCAATAATTCAACGGTTATGAAGAGAGCATTTATCTTGTGCGTGGCTTTGTCGGGTGTTATTTACTCGTTGGCGCAGAACGAGAATACTGACAGCATCGGAGGACAGGAACTTATTGTGGAACCGGAAATTGGCGGGGAACACCGGCTCGATGAGGTCGTCGTGAAAGGGGAAAAGCCGCAGATCAAGGGGCAGGATGGTATGATGGTCGTTGACCTGCCCTCAATCGTCAAGGATAAACCTGTCAACAGTATTCTTGAGGCGTTGGGTTACCTCCCCGGTGTGGTCAGCGACAATGGCCTTATCGGTCTTGCCGGTGCATCGGACGTAACGATCATCCTCAACGGAGAACTCACAAACATGCCTGTGCAGAATCTGTATCAGCTTCTTTACACCACTCCCGTAGACCGTCTGCAATCAGTTGAGGTAATGTACACGGCCCCCGCCAAGTATCATGTCAATGGCGCGGTGATAAACGTGGTGCTGAAAACACCCACGCCTCTTGACGGTCTTCAGGGACAGTTGCGTGCCGGATATAATCAGGATCATTATGCCGCTTTCGGCGGTGGACTTGCCGCAACATATGCTGTCGGCGAGTGGACTTTTGACCTCAACTACGGGCTGTCGAGCACTAAGAGCTGGAACCGCGAGGAGACATATTCGAATCATCTTTTCGACGGACACCGCACATTAATCGAGGATGATATGCGCCGAATCTCGGAGAGCCTGACCAACACAATCTATGCCTCGGCATCTTATAAAAGATTGCGTCTGACCTACAACGGTCAGATTACCTCGGCTGCGAAAGGCCGGAGCCTTTCTGACGGCACTCTCGGCAGTTTCACCAACAACTACACATACCACGGCCCGATAACCTACCACAATGTTCTCTTGCGTTATTCGGCACCGTTCGGTCTGACCATCGGAGGGGATTACACTTATTATGGTGAGAACCGCCGGCAGTCTCTTTTTAAGGGAAGCGATTACCTTCTTGGCGAGCTTAACAGGCAGGACATCAACCGCTGGCATATCTATCTCGACCAGCAGCATCAGCTCGGGCAGTGGCAGATAAATTATGGCGTGGAATACCAACGCTCAGACGACAGCAGCACACAGCTGACAGACCCGGCCGACGTGTCGGAGGGCTTCTCCGGAACAACCTCAGAGGATGTCGCCGATGCCTACATCGGGGTGCAATGCTCCTTCGAACGGGGACTCTCTTTCAACGTGTCGGCCAAAGGGGAATACTACCACAACACTTACCGGCATAACTGGAATTTCATCCCACAGTTGGGAGCCACTTATTACAAGACACCGAAAAGCATCTTCCAGCTGAACCTCTCGACGGTGCGCGTCTATCCGTCGTATTGGGAACTCCGCAACGGCACATCTCATATCAATCCTTACTCGAAAGTATTGGGAAATCCGGCGTTGCAGCCATATCTCAACTATTCCGGCCACTTCAGCTATATCTTCAGACAGAAGTATGTGGCCACGCTTTACATGCTGTATGCTGACAAGGCTACCGTGCAACTCCCCTACCAGTCGCCCGACGAACTGAACCTGATTTACCAGACCATCAACATGAATTACCGGAGAACGGTCGGACTCAATCTGAACGTACCCTTCAATGTCAGCTACATCTGGAATGCCACCGCAACCGCCAACATTTTCAACCAGCGCGAAAAAGCCGACCGGTTCCACGACATCAGCTTTGACAACAGCAAATGGATATTCTATGGAGAACTTGACAACACTTTCAAATTCAGTCCGGATTGCCCGCTGTCACTGTCGGTAGACTTCACATACATCTCGCCGTCGATACAGGGAATAGCCGGCCTGTCGGGCATGTGGAAGGTCGATGCGGGAATAAAATGGCAGTTCGGCAAGAAACGTTGCTGCGAGATTGACTTGCAGGCCAAAGACATCTTCAACCGATGGTCGCCCACGATGACCATCAACCGCTCCGGACAGGATTACCGCATGAAAGTGCACGATATGACCCGTTATATACAACTGACATTCATCTGGCGCTTCAACGGTTTCAAGCCCGACCACGACACCCCTCCCGACACCTCACGCTTCGGCACCGGCAAATAACCGCCTCTTACCACACGGCACAACAATTCTCGGAATCACCACAATTCCAAGAACAAAGAGCGTTTCAAGTGCGATATGGCAGTACGTTAAGTCCCGGTTTATCTGTGAGGTTTTAGGCGTTAGGCATTAGATTTTAGAATTCCGGTTTGTATGTGAGGTTTTAGGTTTTAGAATCCCGGTTAATAGGTATCAGGCACGTCAAAGCCGCGGCTTTGACGTGCCTGATACCCATAAACCGGGTTTACGAATTTGAAATAATTGATTTTGACAGTAAATGTACCGGCAAAACGCAGTGCCGGTACATTTACAATTGCAAGTGCAATAGTTACTCTTAAACCG
>CAJTQV010000020.1 GCA_910578385.1 uncultured Muribaculaceae bacterium
GTGGGTGGTGATGGATTCGAACCACCGAAGGCGTAAGCCAGCAGATTTACAGTCTGCCCCATTTGGCCACTCTGGTAACCACCCTTTTGCCCTGCAAAGTTAAGCAAAAAATTTCAGACTACCAAACTTTTTCCAATAAATTTGTACCAAAGCAGTTCCGGTATAGGGCTTATAGGGCTTATAGGGCTTATAGGGCTTATAGGGCTTATGCTGCCGCTGCGCTTTGTCAGATTGACAGGCGGCGCAGGGTTGACATCAGCTCCTGGTTGATCGGCTTCTCGTTCTTGATGGCCTTGGTGAAGGGCACGTAGACAATCTCGTCGTTCTTGATACCGATCATGACGTTGCGCTGGTCATCGAGCAGGGCGTCTACCGCCGCCGCTCCCATGCGCGAAGCAAGGATACGGTCGTGCGCCGTCGGCGAACCGCCGCGCTGCAGGTGACCGAGTATCGACACTCGTACGTCGTAACCGGGATATTCCTCGTTGACACGCTGCGCGAGTCCCATGGCGCCGCCGGTGATCGGCGATTCGGCCACGAGCACTATAGAGGAGTTCTTCGATTTGCGGAAACCGTTCTTGATCAGCTCCGAAAGCTGGTCAACCTGAGTGGAGATCTCCGGTATGATGGCAGCCTCGGCACCCGAGGCGATAGCTCCGTTGAGGGCGAGGAAACCGGCGTCGCGGCCCATGACCTCGATGAAGAAAAGACGCTCGTGCGATGTGGCAGTGTCGCGGATCTTGTCCACGCACTCCATGATGGTGTTGAGGGCTGTGTCGTAACCGATGGTGGTGTCAGTGCCGTAGAGGTCGTTGTCGATGGTGCCCGGCAGACCTACAATCGGGAACTGGAACTCGTTGGCGAAGATACGCGCACCTGTCAGCGAACCGTCGCCGCCGATGACCACAAGCGAGTCAATCTCATGGCGGCGGAGCACGTCGTAGGCGCACTGACGGCCCTCCGGGGTATGGAACTCCTTGCAACGGGCGGTCTTGAGGATGGTGCCGCCGCGCTGTATGATGTTCGACACATTCTGGGTCGAGAATTCCTCGATCTCATCATAGATAAGGCCACGGTAGCCTCGGTAGATGCCGTAAACCTTGAAGCCCGCGTAGATACCGGCGCGAGTCACGGCACGGATGGCCGCGTTCATGCCCGGCGCGTCGCCTCCGGAAGTAAGAATGCCTATTGACTTGACGTTGCTCATGGGTAATATGTGTTTCGCTCCTTATCAAGACTTATCAAGATTCAACAAGATTAATCATGATGCATCAGGATTAATCTTGTTTCAACATGATCTGATAAAGAGACAGTCCTTATTTTTCACAAAGTTAGTGAAAATTATTAATTTTGCGTCATGAAAAGTGTAAAAAATATTGTGATTGACCTCGGCGGGGTCATGATAGACCTTGACCGTGAGCGTTGTGTCCGCGCCTTCGTGGACCTCGGACTTGAGAATGCTGATTCGATGCTCGGCCTTTACCGTCAGGAAGAACCTTTCCTCTCGATCGAGACGGGCCGCATATCTGCCGGAGAGTTCTATGACGAGATACGCCGCCGCACTGGCCGCGATGTCAGCGACTCGGCCATAGAAGGTGCCTTCGACGAGTTTCTGGTGGCTCTCCCCGTGGAGCGTCTGGCCGCTATCAGGAAACTACGTGCGGCCGGTTACCGCACATACATGATATCGAACACCAACGGCGTGATGTATGACGGCTGGATTAAACGGGCCTTCATGCAGGAGGGTCTGCGTGTCGGAGACTATTTCGACGGCATAATAACCAGCTTTGCCGAGGGTGTGTGCAAGCCCGATGCGGAGTTGTTCGAGACCGTGCTTCGCCGCTACGGACTCAAGGCGGAGGAATCGGTACTTCTCGATGATTCCGAGGCGAACTGCGAGGCTGCACGCCGGCTCGGCATGAAGGCCGTGCGCATAATCGGCGACATGACTTTTACCCGTTTCGCGGCCGACGCTGTTTAGGCTTTAGGTTTTAGGCTTTAGGTTTTAGATATTAGGTTTTGGATGTTGATAGGCCGGACTCGGCTAAACAAACATAGTCTAAACAAACAGAAAGAGATGACAGGAGAGAAAGGTTACGATAGCGATGGTTCGCGAGGAGCGGTTGTGACCGTCGGCACTTTCGACGGCGTGCACCGTGGGCACCGCGAGGTGCTCCGCTGCGTCACCGGCGAGGCTGCCCGGCTCGGCTTGCGGCCCGTGGTGGTGACGTTCGACCGTCATCCGCTTGAAGTGGTCGCTCCCGAACGGGCACCAGGGCTGATAATGGATGCTGACCGCCGCGACGCGCTGCTGCGCGAGGCCGGGGTTGAGGTGCACCGTGTGGAGTTCAGCGAGGAGACGCGCCGCAAGACCGCCGGTGAATGGATGCGCGAGTTGGCCAAGGAGCATGGCGCGCGGATGGTGGTTCTCGGCTATGACAACACCTTCGGCAGCGACGGCCGTGGCATGACCTTCGACGATTACCGCCGCACCGGAGAAAGCCTTGGCATTGAGGTCAGGGTCGCACCGGCTATCGAAGGTTGCAGTTCCTCGGCGGTGCGTCATGCCGTGAAGGATGGCGACATGGAGCGGGCGGCATGGATTCTCGGCCGTCCCTTCTCGCTGACGGGTACTGTGGTTAAAGGTCGCCAGTTGGGGCGCACAATCGGTGTGCCGACAGCCAATGTGGCCGTGCCTTCGCGGCAGCTGCTGCCCGCCGGGGGAGTGTATGCGGCCGAGGTCACGACTCCCGATGGCGGCAAGCACCGCGCGGTGGTCAACGTCGGAAAATGTCCGACGGTGACAGACGCGGGGACTGTCACCGTCGAGGCACATATATTGGATTACAACGCCGACCTCTATGGCCGTCAGCTGACGGTCTCGTTCCTGCGCCGTCTGCGCGACGAGCGCAAGTTCGACACCCTCACCGCCCTCCGCGAGCAGATTGCCCGCGACATAGCCGAGGCTTCTAAATCAGAGTGATTGCGACGTAGGTGAGGTGGGCCACGATGGCGGCCACGATGCCGCCGATGGTGTGGGCGAGGATGGCCTTGGGGGTAAGCTCGCGGTAGCCGAGCGAGTCGAGCATGGCCGTGTGGGTGCTCAGATAACCGCTCCAGCACATGCCGATGGCGGTGAACACAGCTATCGCGTTGCCGTCAACCCAGCCCTGGGCTATGAAGTTGGGCACGATGCCGAGAGCCGCGCCCACAGCACCGAGTGCCGTGATGGGGAAGGCCACCAAGTGCGGGTCGCCGAAGCCGAAGAGCCATTCGAATATGAAGTTGATCTTGCCGGCGAGGTAAGGCAACAGTGCCACACCCTCGTAGGCCGCTCCCGTGTATTCGCCCGACGACGAAGGTCCGAAAGTCAGCACCATGACAAGAGTCGATATGATGAGCACGCCGGGGATGATGGCAAGACCCACGTCAACACCCGTACGGCCTCCGTCGAGCAGCGAGTTGAGCACGCGTATGAAGCCTGACTTCTGCTCCTTCTCCTCCTCTTCCGCAATCTGTTGCTTCTCGGCCACCACATCCTCGGTAAGATAGTTGGGATAGTTGCGGATGATGAAGACCTGCATGAGGCGGGTCGATACGATGCAACCGCAGAACGCCCCGAAGAATCCCACGGCAGGCTGCCAGAAGTAACCCTGGCCGACCATGAAGACCATGACAAGCAGGCCCATTCCGAAAGCCGTGCCGAAATTGGTGAGCGAAATGAACTGGTATTTCTTGAAATATGAGCTGAAACGCTTGTCGGAGGCGAGCGAGATGATGGCCGGGTTGTCGCTGAGGAAAGTCATGACGGCGCCGAGCGAGGCCACGCCGGGCAGCCGGAATAGCGGTTTCATGAGCGGGCGCAGCAGACGCTCCACAAGATTGACCACGCCGAACTCCACGAATATGCGTCCCAATGCGCCCGTAAGCACGCAGATGCCCATCAGGTAGAAGACGGTGTTGAGCAGAAGGTCATGGGCGGTGTGCATGAGGGTGTTGAGCATGTTGGCCATGCCCATCTGCTGACCTAAGTAATAGAAAAGCCCGAACACCACCACGAGGCATATGATGCCTTCGTAACGTTTGACGACAGACTTTTTCTTGCCCGCTGCGGCCGGAGCGGCAACGGCTGATTCGGTTTCGTTTAAAGCCATTTTAAAGAAATGAGTGATTCAAGTGTTAGATTTGTCGGTTAGATTCAAAGGTTGATCTCGATTCAAAGGTTTGATTGAGATAAGGTGAACTTCCACGGGGGAAAATATCCGCAAATATAATCGTTTATTGCTTACGCCAAGCAATTCGGGCCAAAAAAAATTGAAATTGGGCTTACTTAGGAATTTTTTTATTATCTTTGTTCAATTTATGAAGACGTGTCGGTTCCGCTGTGCGTGGCCGTGCGTCGGCTGACGTGTGCGTGTGCGTGCGTCAGGTCATGAAAAACAACGACGATATGGAAGTTATCAATTTCGCGGACAGACCGAGTCTGGTGAGCCGCTACATGATGGAACTCAGGGATGTGACAGTGCAGCACGACCCTCTCCGGTTCCGCACGAATCTTGACCGCATAGGCCAGATCATGGCTTATGAGATTTCTAAACGTCTCGACTATAAGGATACGGTGGTCGATACGCCGCTCGGCAAGTGTACCTGCCAGGAGCCGGCTGAACGTGTTGTCCTCGCCACCATATTGAGGGCCGGACTGCCGTTCCACCACGGATTCCTCAACTATTTCGACCGCGCCGAGAACGCTTTTGTGAGCGCCTACCGCCGCTATAAGGAGAAGGGTGACACGTTCGACGTGCTTGTGGAGTATCTCGCATCTCCATCGCTCGAAGGCAAGACCCTCGTGCTGGTTGACCCGATGCTCGCCACCGGCAGCTCGATGGAGCTAGCCTACAGGGCGTTGCTCACCAAGGGAACTCCGGCCAAGATACATGTGGCGAGTGTTATCGCCTCGCGTCTCGGAGTGGATTACGTCAAGGAGCACTTCCCGGCCGACACCGTGCTCTGGTGCGGCGCGATAGATGAGGAGGTCAACGCCCACAGCTACATCGTGCCGGGACTCGGCGATGCCGGCGACCTGGCATACGGCGAGAAGGAGTGAGAAATTCCCCACGTAACCCAATCTTTATAGAATAGATGCTGGTCGAGAGAATTGACATACTCAACTTCAAGAACATAGCCGAGGCGAGCCTTGAGTTCTCGTCCGGCGTGAACTGCCTGCTTGGACTGAACGGCATGGGCAAGAGCAACCTGCTTGAGGCCATACACTTCCTGAGCATGGCGCGCCCGATACGTTCCGTGCCCGAGAGCGCCCTGATACGCCACGGCGAGGAGATGCTGATGGTAAAGGGTAACTACACGATGGACACCGGAGCCTCGGAGAGTGTGAGCTGCGGCATTGTGAAGGGGAAGGGTAAGACCCTGCGCCGCAACGGCAAGGAATACCAGCGAATATCGGAGCATATCGGCAAGTTCCCGATTGTGACCGTCACACCGGGCGACCCGGAGATTGTGACCGGAAGCGGCGAGGTGCGCCGCCGGCTGAT
The DNA here is from genome assembly GCA_910578385.1 of uncultured Muribaculaceae bacterium. Classification (GTDB taxonomy): domain Bacteria; phylum Bacteroidota; class Bacteroidia; order Bacteroidales; family Muribaculaceae; genus Lepagella. Next base: position 5,550 of record CAJTQV010000020.1, read on the forward strand.
GGACGTGGTTATCTCGCAGGCAGATCCGGCATATCTGGCGCGTCTCATACGCTACAACCGTGGCCTGGAGAGCCGCAACAAGATGCTCCGCGCCGGTGTGCATGACAGGTTGCTCTACGAGTCGATCGAGACCGGAATGGCCGAAGCCGCGCGTGAGATACATGCCGCGCGCCGTCGCTGGACCGAGGAGATCCTGCCCGGTTTCCGCCGCTACTACTCGCAGATTTCCGACGATGCCGAACGCGCGTCGCTCAGCTACAAGAGTGTGCTCAACGACCGCGACCTGCTCGATGTGTTCGACTCGGAACGTGGCCGCGACCTCGCCTTGGGATTCACCTCGGCCGGAATACACCGCGATGACCTCTCGACACGACTCGGCGACTACTCGATGCGCCGGCTCGGCAGCCAGGGACAGGTCAAGACATTCACCATAGCCCTCCGGCTGGCCATATTCGACTATCTCCGGGAGAAAGGAGGGGTTACTCCCATACTGCTCCTCGACGACATATTCGACAAACTCGATGCCGGACGCGTGGCGAGAATCATAGCCGAGGTCAGCGGCAGCGAGAACTTCGGGCAGATATTCATAACCGACACCAACCGCGAGCACCTCGACGAGACACTTGAGGGCATACGTTCGGAGAGCCGTCTGTTCGAGGTGTCGGGCGGCAAGTTCAATCTGCTATGAAACGGGTAGAACCAGAATCGATAGGAGACGTGCTGAGGCAGACGCTTCAGGAACAGGGCATGACCGGACGGCTCTACGAGACCAAGGCCATAGCCGCCTGGCCATCGGTTGTGGGTGGTGACATAGCGGCCATGTGCGGCCGTCCGATGGTGTACAAGGGTCTGATGACCATTTACGTGCGTTCGGCCGCACTTCGGCACGAACTCAATATGTGCCGCTCGCAGCTCATGCGCCTTATCAACGAGGCCGTGGGGCGCGAGGTGGTGACAGACATAAGATTCAAATAACCAACTAAAACAGATATAATCACAGTGGATGCCAAGACATTACCGCCGTTGGAGACATTCAGTCACCGCACCGATGTGCAGATACGCTTCAACGACATTGACATATTGGGACATCTGAACAATACGGTCTACTTCTCATTTTTCGACACGGGCAAGGCCTGGTTTTTCGAGAGCATAATGAATGGCAGCATGAACTGGAAGCGTGTCGAGTCGGTGATAGCCAACATAGACTGCGCCTATGTCGCCCCGGTGTTTTTCGGCGAGGAGATAGAGGTGCTGACACGTTGCATGGCTGTTCACGAGAAGAGTTTCAGGCTTCAGCAGGTCATCGTCGAGAAAAAGACCCGGCAGATCAAGGCCGCATCCGAGACCGTGATGGTCAGCTTCAACCCCGATACCAACATGTCGCAGGAAATCCCCGCCCAATGGCGCGAGGCCCTCGAATCGAGCATGACACCTAAAACCTAACACCTAACACCTAAAATGAAGGAAAACATAACAGAACTGATGAGCGGACTGCTCCGCAAGGAAGCCGAGGCGGTACTCGCCATCCCGGTGAGTGAGAACTATGGCAAGGCCGTGGACCTGATTGTAGAGCATGTGCAGAACCGTGGCGGAAAGCTGATTACCTCAGGCATGGGTAAGGCCGGACAGATTGCCATGAACATTGCCACGACATTCTGCTCCACCGGTACGCCGGCAACCTTCCTGCACCCCTCGGAAGCGCAGCACGGCGATCTCGGCATCATACAGAAAAATGACATACTGCTCCTGCTGAGCAACAGCGGCAAGACACGTGAAATTGTTGAACTCGTGGATCTTGCCCGTCATCTGAACCCCGACATTCCGATTATTGTTATAACGGGTGACGGAGACAGTCTACTGGCCAAAGGGGGCGACGTGGCCCTGCTGACCGGCGGAAGTCCCGAGGTATGCCCGTTGGGGCTGACACCGACCACCTCGACCACCATGATGACCGTGATGGGCGATGTGCTTGTTGTGGCGACCATGAAGGAGATCGGCTTCACCAAGGCCGAATATGCCAAGCGTCACCACGGCGGCTATCTCGGCGTGAAGTCCCGCCAGTAACCGGCCTTAAGTAAGGTCTTTAAAGACATTAAAGCCCCCGTAAAAACCGAAAAAACAAAAACAAGAATATTATGACAATCAAGGATATTCCTCTCAGATTGAAAGAGCTTCCGGGCGAACCGTCCGACCGTCAGGCCATCGAGTCTGCGCTCGCCCTCCGTGGCGAGGCTGTCGCTCTCTTTGCCGAGGAGAAATATGACGAGGCGCTTGAGCGCGTGGTCGAGGCGTTGCGCAAGCTACGCGAGTTTTCCGACTACAGCCACCGCGAGTTCCGCGCCCTTCTCGCCGTGCTGCTCTTCGACCTGTCGGAGACACATTTCGCGCTCAAGGACTACAAGCAGAGCGAGAAGGAGCTTGAGCTTCTGTTCAAGGTGCTCGAACAGCTCATCAAGGATGACTCGGAGCGTTTCGGTGAATTCCACGTGCTCGCCATGGAGCTGTCAACCCGCATACTCCGCTCGCGCAAGAAGACTCTTGAACTTCTTGCCAAGCAGCAGATAAACACCGGCGTGCTTTATGAGAAGGTCAACGCCGGAGTGGCAGCCGCCACCGACAAGCTGGTTGAGTCGCTGCGCAAGGGTGCAGAGATGATGGCCCAGACGGGAGATTACCGTGGTGCCGTGCGGTTCTACATGGAGGCCATAAAGCTCGCCAAGAAGCGCACAGGCCGCGTGACACGCCGCGAGGTGAAGATGACCGTCGAGATGGCACGTGTAATGATGCACAGCCGCAACGAGACGGCGCGTGCCAAGCGTCTGCTCATGGCCGTTTTGCCCCATGCCGTTTCGCTTGAGAATCTGGAGCTTGAGCAGGAGATTCTCGGTATGATTGAGAAAATCGATGCCGATGTGGCTCATGAGCCGATGTGGCGCACGTTCCTTGAGAAAGTGCAGCGCACGGCCAAGACTAAGCTGCGCCGCAGCAAGAAAGAAAAAGAGGAAGAAAAATCTGAGGAGAATGTCAACGATACTGAACACTAACGGCGCGGAGCTTGAGATTCCGCGCATAACCGACGCCGAGAATTTCAAGTGCGCAATCTTTACTGCCGAGTGGAATCCGAAGGTGACGGGTGCTTTGCGCGACGGTGCGGTCGATGTGCTGCGCCGCGCCGGTGTGCCCGAGAACGCGATATTCAGTCAGGAGGTTCCCGGCACTGTGGAGCTGGTCAATGCCGCGGCGTTGGCGTTGAACTACATGCCCGACGTGCGCGCGGTGATAATCATCGGTTGCGTGATACGTGGTGACACGCCCCACTTCGACTACGTTTGCGACATCGTGTCGCAGGGCACGGCGCGACTGAACGCGCTCGGCAACGCACCGGTCATATTCGGGGTGCTGACCGTTGACAACGAGCAGCAGGCGCTCGACCGCGCCGGAGGCTGTCTCGGCAACAAGGGAGCCGAAGCCGCCGTGGCCGCCATCAAGATGGCCAACCTCCACGACATCGCCGCCGGCCTCCGCTACACCTCCTTCCGCAAGTAATTACCTAAAACTCTGAAACCGCGTTCGCGGTGATACGGCGTTAGGCACGACGATGCCGCGTTAGATACGCCTACCCCCCCGGGCTTCTAAAACCCAAAACCTAACGCCTAAAACCTAAAGCCTGACATCTGTCAGATACCCCGGGATTTGGCCGTTTCGTGGATCAGGGGAATAAAAAACAGGAGCCGGGGCCTTGGCGGCCTCAGCTCCTTATTTCTGAAAGAAATATCGCTATGCGATTATTTCTTTACCTTGGCTACGATTGCCTTGAAAGCCTCGGGGTTGTTCACTGCGAGCTCGGCGAGAACCTTGCGGTTGATCTCGATACCTGCTGCGTGGATAAGACCCATGAGCTTAGAGTAAGAAAGATCCTCCATGCGGGCAGCGGCATTGATACGCTGGATCCAGAGGGCGCGGAAGTTGCGCTTTTTCTGCTTGCGGTCACGGTATGCGTAGGTGAGACCCTTCTCCCAGGTGTTCTTCGCTACGGTCCACACGTTGCGGCGGCTGCCGTAATAACCGCGGGTCAGTTTCAATATTTTCTTTCTCTTGGCTCTTGAAGCCACGTGGTTTACTGATCTTGGCATCTTTTTTTAATTTTTGGATGTCAGCGGCAATATTCTTCTTGCACTTGCGGAGCTATACATCCGGTTAGTAAAAAATTTGATTGATTTTGAAATGCTTGCAGTCAGCAACAGACTGCGCTGCGGTTTAGCGGAGGTTGAGGAGCTCGCGTACCTGCTTCTCGTTGGCCGAAGCTACGAGACCGGTGTGGTCGAGGTTTCTCTTACGCTTTTTCGACTTCTTGGTAAGGATGTGGCTGTGGTAAGCGTGTTTCCTTTTGATCTTGCCGGTGCCGGTGAGGGCAAAGCGCTTTTTCGCAGCGGCATTAGTCTTTACTTTAGGCATTTTGCTAAAAATTTAGTTGTTAAAATTTCACCTCGGCACTGTGTGCCTACGGTCTCTAATTTAGCCCCGCATCGTATCGCGATACTCCGCGGAGTGTTATCAATCGCCAAGTAGCATGACGCTCTTGCGGTGGTTCTGCATAGCACCACCTACTCAACAACGCGAATAATTCCCGATTATTGAGCGGGCGGTGATTTTTTTTACTCTTTTTCTTCAGCAGCAGCTTCTTCAGCAGCGGGCTTGGCCTCGGCAGCGGCCTCCTTTTTGGGAGCGCGGGGCTTCTCCTCTTTCTTGGGAGCGGCCTTGAGGGGAGCGAGCATGATCGACATGCGCTTTCCTTCGAGCACGGGCATCATCTCCACCTTGCCGAGATCCTCAAGGTCGTTGGCGAAACGGAGCAGGAGCACCTCGCCCTGTTCCTTGAAGAGGATTGAACGGCCGCGGAAGAAGACATATGCCTTGACTTTCGAACCCTCCTTGAGGAAGCCCTGGGCATGCTTGAGCTTGAAGTTGTAGTCGTGGTCGTCGGTCTGCGGTCCGAAACGGATTTCCTTGACAACGACCTTAGTAGCCTTCTGTTTCTGCTCCTTCTGGCGTTTCTTCTGCTGATACAGGAACTTCTGGTAGTCGATGATACGACAAACGGGAGGTTCGGCCGTGGGTGAGATTTCTACAAGGTCGAGTTCCTGCTTCTCGGCAATCTTGAGGGCTTGGGCTATGGGGTATATGCCCTGCTCTACATTGTCGCCGACAAGACGCACCTCACGTGCGCGGATGTGCTCGTTTGTCGCATACGGGTCATTGCGGCGGTCGCCACCCCTGCCGGGTCGCTGACCCGGACGCGGACGGGGTCCCATGGGACGGCGGGGTCCGCCGAATTGTGGTTTTTTCTCCATTCAGTTTTTTAAGAGTATATTCTATTAGATTTAAGCCTTAGCTTGGTTCTCGCCGGTCTGCTCGGCAACGGCATCGTTGATGAGCTTGGCGAAATCGGCCACGCTCATTGTGCCCTTGTCACCTTCGCCCTGACGGCGTACGGAAACCTCGCCATTCTCGGCTTCTTTCTCACCTACGATAAGCATGTAGGGTATCTTCTTGAGCTCGTTGTCGCGGATTTTCTTACCGATTTTCTCGTTGCGGTCGTCGACCGAGGCACGCACTCCGGCCTCGTCGAGCTCGGCTGCGACCTTGCGGGCGTAGTCGTTGAACTTCTCGGAAATCGGAAGAATCGCGCACTGGTCGGGTATGAGCCAGAGAGGGAGCTTGCCGGCTGTGTGCTCAAGCAGCACTGCCACGAAGCGCTCCATCGAACCGAAAGGCGCACGGTGAATCATGACCGGACGATGCTTCTGGTTGTCGGCACCGGTGTATTCCAGACCGAAACGCTCGGGCAGGTTGTAGTCAACCTGAATTGTACCGAGCTGCCAGCGGCGACCGATGGCATCCTTGACCATGAAGTCAAGCTTCGGACCGTAGAAAGCGGCCTCACCCTCCACCTGACGGGCTTTCAGGCCCTTCTCGGCGCAAGCCTCGATTATGGCGTTCTCGGCAAGGTGCCAGTTCTCGTCAGAACCGATGTATTTCTCCTTGTTCTTCGGGTCGCGGAGCGAGATCTGCACCTCGAAGTTCTTGAAGTCAAGAGCCTTGAAGATGTAGAGGATGATGTCCATTACCTTAAGGAACTCATCCTTGATCTGCTCGGGAGCGCAGAAGAGGTGAGCGTCGTCCTGAGTGAATCCGCGCACACGTGTCAGACCGTGGAGCTCGCCGCTCTGCTCGTAGCGGTAGACCGTACCGAACTCCGCAAAACGGAGAGGCAGGTCACGGTAGCTGCGGGGAGCGGCCTTGTATATCTCGCAGTGGTGGGGACAGTTCATCGGTTTGAGCATGTACTCCTCACCCTCCTGCGGAGTGTGGATGGGCTGGAACGAGTCCTTGCCATATTTAGCCCAGTGGCCGGAGGTCACATAAAGGGCCTTGTTACCGATATGCGGAGTGATTACCTGGAGGTAGCCGTAACGCTTCTGAATCTTGCGCAGGAACTGCTCAAGACGGTCGCGGAGAGCGGCACCCTTGGGGAGCCAGAGCGGAAGACCCGCACCGACAGTGTGGGAGAATGCGAAAAGCTCCATCTCCTTGCCGAGAAGGCGGTGGTCACGCTTCTTTGCCTCCTCAAGAAGGGCAAGATACTCGTCGAGCATCTTCTTCTTGGGGAATGTCACGCCATATACACGCACGAGCTGCTGACGCTTCTCGTCACCGCGCCAGTAGGCACCGGCAAGCGAGGTAATCTTGACAGCCTTGATGGGAGCTGTTGTGGGGATATGCGGACCACGGCAGAGGTCGGTGAAGGCACCCTGGGTATAGGTCGTGATGTGACCATCCTCCAGCTCGCTGATCAGCTCGCATTTGTAGACCTCTCCCCTGTCGCCGAACATGCGGAGCGCATCATCTTTCGAGATGTCGGCACGGCGGATTTCCTCCTTGCGCTGGGCGAGTTCAAGCATCTTCTTCTCAATTTTCGGGAAGTCCTCAGCTGTAATCTTGTGTTCACCCGGATCAATGTCGTAATAGAAACCGGTCTCGACAGCGGGGCCGATACCGAACTTCACTCCGGGGTAAAGCTCCTGAAGCGCCTCGGCCAAAAGGTGTGCCGAAGAGTGCCAGAAAGCATGTTTGCCCTCGGGGTCATCCCATTTGAAAAGTTCAACGGAGGCGTCGGAGTTTACCGGACGTGAGATGTCCCACTCCTCGCCATTGATTTTGGCGGCAAGCACATCGGCCGCGAAGCGCGGGCTGATGCTCTCTGCAATCTGGAACGGCGTAACGCCGGACTCGAACTGCTTCACGCTTCCGTCGGGGAAGGTTATATTTATCATATATGTAATCGTGTCTGTTATAGTCTGTTTACGTAAAATAAGGACTCACACGCGCCGGTTCGTCCGAAACGGCGCATACAAATCCGCGCAAAGATACAAATAATTTTCCAAACCGCAAAATTTCAATCCGATACCGCTTAGAAATCCGAGTCCGTGCCGACAGAGAATCTGACACATCTGACTTGTCTGACTTGTCCGACTTGTCTGACCCCTTCTACTTGTGGCGGCGTGGCACATTCACGTTATGGGTGTCGAATATCCGGCTCGCTCCGCGGTCGAAAATTGTCCAGTGGTCTTTCTGTCCGACCGGAATCCGGTCGGGCATCCATGAGGGGATTACCATGAAATTTGTGCCGGGTCCTGTCGGCTTCGCGCTGAGGAAGGTGTCGTAGTCAGCGCTCTTGAAACGCGCCACCCCGTCAGGTCCGCGTTCTATGCGGGCGCGTACCAACGCGCCGCCGCGTGTGTCGGCCGTCTTCATGTTCGATATGAAGTTGCCGAGCGAGTAAACCACAAGCACATCCTTGTTCTCTTTCTCGTTACGGACAACCTTCATGGGCTGAATCACATGAGGGTGGCCTCCGATTATAAGGTCCACACCCTGGTCCACAAGAAAGTCCGCTATCTCTTCCTGACTGCGGTTCTGCAACAGCACATACTCTATGCCCCAGTGGATAGCGACAACGACAATCTCGGCACCGGCCTCACGCGTGCGCCGTATCTCGTCGGCCATCCTGTCTTTCTCAATCAAAGCCACCTCTACCCCATCGCGAGGCTCAATGCCGTTGGTTCCGTATGTATAATTCAGAAAACCGACCTTGATACCGTTTATATCCTTTATAAAAGGGACTTTTGCGTTGCGGTCGGCAGCGTCGTGAAATGTTCCGACGTGATCCACGCCAAGCGAGTCGAGCGCGGCGATAGTGCGCCGGGCTGCTTTGTCACGGCGGTCAAGGCAATGGTTATTGGCCGTGAGGAACATGTCGAACCCGGCATCTTTCAATGCCGTGGCATATGAATCGGGAGCCGAAAAACAGGGATAGCCCGTATAATCGGGACCGCCGCCGAGAGGCACCTCAAGATTACAGACAGCGTAATCGGCTGCCGTAACCTCGGGAGCAATCAGGGTAAAACAATCGGAATAATCATATCCTCTGCCACCGGCCACATCGCGGGCCGCGTCGAGCTGAGCCTGATGCTGCATGGCATCGCCCACAAAAAGGAGGTCCGCTCCCTGCGGCTCTCCGGGAGACATGGCTCCGGTTATGAACGACAGCAGACTGAAGAGGAGAAGTTTCATATCAGTCAATCTTCTGCGAAGAGTAAGTGAAGCAGACTATGGCATGTTCTGTATCAAGCTGAGTCATTGTCGGCTTGGTAAGATATGGCTGACAACGGGTCACATAAACCGTAGTGCTGTTGTAAGTCTCGACAGTCTCGGTAGTTATATCTACGGGAACCAGCGCGAACTCCATATCCTCAGGACCTACTACCTCTCCCTGCTCATCACGGTCGAGAACATCGAGGAAATAGGCTCGCATGGAGTTGAATTTGTAGGACGCACTCTCGGTGTCGTAGGCGGCGTAGAAAGAGGTTTTGCCATCGGGGATCTTGTTTTCGTTAAAGAACGATTCAAGGTCCGTTTTCCTGACCATCAGCATGTAAGGAGCAACCGACAACCCGTAGTCATTGGCGATTACCTGCGCCGGAATCTCCATGCGGAGCGACGACACGACCGACATTGAAGCCCCATGATTCTTATAGGCATCGAGAAGACGCTGTACGGGGAAAGTGATATCGACCATATAACCCCCCGGAGTAGTCACGACCGACTTGCCCGATTCGGCGAGGCCCTTGATATATTCCGACACCTTGTAGTCAATTACATTGCTCGACAGCACTTCAGGCTGCGAAGCGAGAAGACTCACGGAGTCACGCACGATATGATCCACATATTTATATGTAGAGTCCGGCTGCATGTCGTAAGTGCGGTTTATACGGTGCCAATAAGTGTACATCTCCGCCTTCGAGATATTGGCCACGCAACCGTTGCCGAAATTCTGCTCAACGTAGATTCCGGGAAAATACTTGTTGAATGTCGCCGGCCATTCAAACACCGGATCATCGGCACGATATTTCTCAAACAATTCTCTTGCGAAAGACATCGGCATCTGAACCGGTATGCGGACATACGAATCACGTTTCAGGGCAGAGTCTCCCTTGGCAATGTTTGACAGAGTGTAGCTTCTTGAACCCATCGGCTCCGAGGGGTTGTAATAACCTTCCGGATTGAATGTCGTGGAAATGTCGGCCGGGAGTTCTTTCGACAGGCGGTACACACGGAGCTGCTGCGGTGCGAGCGAGTCGCCGGTGAGCGCGCCGCGCGGTACAGAGAGCACCAGGCGCATCGAGTCAACATCCGACACCGATATCGAGTCGGGGATGTTCATCTTCGTGGCACTCAGCATCTGGGATACAAACGAGCAGGTCAGACTGCCGTATTCAGGAACATTGATGCGACCCAACAGCTTGGTTGTGTTGCGCCCGTCAAAGCTCTCGTAGCGGATGCTGGCCGCAGGAATCTCGGTCACGAGCGAGTCGACTGTGATTGTCACCTCCCCCTGAGAGAGAGAACCGCCTATGCCGCTCACGTCGTCATCGCACGACATGAACATTCCGGCTGAGACCACCGCAGCGGCCAGAAGATATTTCATGTTCATCTTATTACTCTATTGATTTGCAACGCTATGTTACATTAATGATTTGTAAAGCTCATCATACTCCTCGGCATGGTCTCCCTCGCCGGTGAAATGCTTCCAGGGCTTGCCAAGCTCCTCGCAATATTTCACAAGCTCCTCGTCGGGAGTCTCGGTCTGGAACACAACCGCGTCGGAATATGCTATGGCCATCTTGTCGAGAAGCGTATGGTCGAGCGGCATCTCGTTGAATTTCTTGATGTCTGACGGCTTCACGCCTTCGGCTTTCAGCTTGTCGAAGAAACCGGGGTCGATCGGGCCGATTTTCTCTCCGGGAAGGAAAGTGTAGACTATCTTCGTCTTGTGGAACGACGGGCCGTCGTTGAACAGACGCTTCACATAGAGAGGTATGAGCGACGACACCCAGCCGGACACCTGCATGACCTCGGGTTCCCATCTGAGTTTGCGGGCAGTCTCCATCGTGCCGCGCGAGAAGAAGATGATACGCTCGTCGTTGTCCTCACGGTTAGTTCCGAAAGCGTCAACATCTGTGTCGAGCTTCTGGAAATAGTCATCGTTGTCTATGAAATAGACCTGGATGCGCGAGGGCTGCATTGAAGCCACCTTCACCACGAGCGGATGGTCATTGTCGCCGATGGCGATGTTCATACCGCTGAGGCGGATCACCTCATGCAACTGATTGCGGCGTTCATTTATGTCGCCGTAGTCGGGCATGAAGGTGCGGACCTCATACTTGCGCGACTGTATCGACTGCGGAAGCGAGCGACCCAGACGGGCATTCTCGGTTCCTGAAAGATAGGGAGCGATCTCCTGAGAGACGAAAATTATCTTGTGTGCTGCCATTACGATTCTTTATGCGCTTCATACATCATGCTGCGCCGTTCAACTTGCAAAATTAATAAAAATTTTCCAAATATAGGGATTCCGATGGTGTCACCCAGTATCGTTTTATTAAATTTTAACGACTCATGAGGCCGCGGACTTAAAAAATCCGGTTTCGCAAAGAATAAAGTGTGTTAAAATTTTTCGGAAACCGGGATTTTTTATTAACTTTGCCATTGCAAATGCGGGCATGGTGTCAGGTTTTTTTGTGCTCGTGTTTGCATCAGCCGCAATAGCTCAGTTGGTAGAGCATTTCATTCGTAACGAAAAGGTCGTGGGTTCGAGTCCCACTCGCGGCTCTCACGAGGGCGACAGGCTTCCTGTCGCCCTCTTTTCATATTAAGCGGAAAGGAATCGGGGCAAGCGCAATCAGCCGCCACCAACGGTTCTTAATACATAAGTGTAAACGAGCAATCATTATGGTAAGTTATCTACAGATCGAGAAGCTGACCAAGTCGTTCGGCGACAGGGTGCTGTTTGAGGACGTGACTTTCGGCGTGTACGAGGGTGACAAGATTGGCATCGTGGCCCGCAACGGCGACGGCAAAACAACTTTTCTCAACATATTGACCGGGCGCGAGGATTACGACTCGGGCAACGTGGTGTACCGCAACGGCCTCCGCGTGGGCTATCTGGAACAGCTGCCTCCCATGCCTCCTGGCATGACAGCGGTGGAATATGCCACCCCCGAAGCCGCTCCGGGCGAAGAGGAGCACTGGAACGGCCCAGACCTCGCACGACAGATGCTGACCCAGTTCAAGATAACCGACCCTGACATGCCGCTGGAGAATCTGTCGGGTGGCCAGGCCAAGCGCGTGGCCCTCGCCCGCGTGCTGCTCACAAAGCCCGACATGCTCATTCTCGACGAGCCGACCAACCACCTCGACATCGACATGATCGAGTGGCTGGAGAATTACCTGTCGCGCCAGCGTGTCACCCTGCTCATGGTGACCCACGACCGTTACTTTCTCGACAAGGTGTGTACGCGCATAATCGAGATTGACCGCCGACAGCTATATTCCTACGAGGGCAACTATGACTATTACCTGCGCCGCCGCGACGAGCGCATGGAAGCGATGAGCGCCGAACTCGCCAAGGTGAAGAATCTGCTGCGGACCGAACTCGAATGGATGCGGCGCCAGCCGCAGGCGCGCGGCTCTAAGGCGAAGTACCGCATAGACAATTTCCATCAGCTCGAGGACAAGAGCCGCGTGAACCTCTCCTCGCGCGATGTCGCCCTGGAGGTGAAGTCGAGCTACATCGGCTCGAAGATTTTCGATGCGAGGCATATCGCCAAGGCTTTCGGCGACAAGGTGATTCTCCGCGACTGGAACTATACCTTCGCCCGCTATGAGAAGGTCGGCATAGTCGGCGACAACGGCGCGGGCAAATCGACATTCATCAAGCTGCTGCTCGGCCTGATGCAGCCTGACTCGGGCAGCTTCGACATCGGCCAGACTGTCCGCTGGGGCTATTACAGCCAGGAGGGCATGACCGGATTTGACGAGTCGAAGAAGGTTATCGATGCCGTGCGTGAGATTGCCGAAGTGGTGCGCATAGATGAAAAGACAACCCTCACAGCGTCGGCTTTCCTCTCGAAGTTCCTGTTCACGCCCGAGACCCAGCAGAAGTATATTGCCAAACTCAGTGGCGGTGAGCGCCGCCGTCTTTATCTGGCCACGGTGCTGATGAAGAGCCCGAATTTCCTGGTACTCGACGAGCCGACAAACGACCTCGACATCATGACTCTCGCCGTGCTTGAGGATTATCTGGTGAATTTCAAGGGTTGCGTGATTGTGGTGAGCCACGACCGCTTCTTCCTCGACCGGATCGTGGACCATCTGTTTGTCTTCAAGGGTGACGGCGAGGTGCGCGACTTCCCGGGCGACTATTCCACCTACCGTCATTGCGTGGCCATGGAGGAGAAGGAGCGCAAGGCGGCAGCAGCCAGCGAGGCGGCAAAGGCTCCGGCAGCGCAGGCGGCCGACACCACATCCAACACGTGGCGCAAGAAGGAGGATAAGCGCAAGCTGTCGTTCAAGGAGAAGCGCGAGATGGAGGAACTGGAGAAAAAGATTGAGGAACTTACGGCAGAGCGCACAAAATTAGAGAGCGACCTATCATCGGGCACTCTCGACAATGACGCCATCGTGGCGGCCGGCAACCGCATAGGCGAGGTAATCTCCCAACTCGACGAAGCCGAACTCCGCTACCTCGAACTCCTCGAAATCGAAGGCTAAGCCCCGTCGGATTGAAAGAAGAACCGGTCACAAATTGTGACCGGTCCATAATTAGAATTCGTAGTCGACGCAGGCGCGGGAGTCCTTGTGGCCGGCGAGAAGGCCGGCGGCGGCGACGTGAGCCGGGTGCTTGGCGTAGGTCTCGACATCGGCCATGGTGGGCACGACGGCGGTCAGTACTACGTCCCAGTCTTCGGCGGGATTCGCGTTGAGTCCTACTTCCATCGACTCAAGTACATCTATCTGTGCGGGGAGGGCGAGAAGGGCATCGGCAAACCGACGGGCCACCTCGCGACGCTCTTCGGCTGTGCCGCTGAGCTTGAATGTCACTATATGCTTTACCATGTCAGGTTTTAGGTTTTAGGTTTTAGACCTGGGAAATAAAACGGAGCTGAAATTTATCTGACCGGCAGATAATTTCAGCTCCGTTTCTATTTTTTAATTCTTGGGAGCGGGATAGAGGCGTTCGCGGGCTGCAGCTACCTTCTCGTCCTCCACGTAGTCGTCGTAGTCCATCATCTTGTCGATGATGCCGCCGGGCGTAAGCTCGATTATGCGGTTGCAGATGGTCTGGATGAACTCGTGGTCGTGGCTCGACATCAGGATCACACCCTTGAAGTTCTGGAGCGTGTTGTTGAACGCCTGGATTGACTCAAGGTCGAGGTGGTTGGTCGGCGAGTCGAGAACCATGGTGTTGGCGTCGGCGAGCATCATGCGGGCAATCATGCAGCGTATCTTCTCACCTCCGGAGAGCACCGAGGCTTTTTTAAGCACCTCCTCGCCGCTGAAGAGCATCTTGCCGAGGAAGCCTTTGAGGTAGATTTCCGATGAATCGGAGCTGTACTGGCAGAGCCAGTCAACAAGGTTGAGGTCCGTATCGAAGAACTCGCTGTTGTCGAGCGGCAGATAGGCGGTTGTGATGGTCTGTCCCCATTCATAGTCGCCGGCATCAGCCTTGCGGTTGCCCATGATAATCTCGAACAGGGCGGTCATGGCACGCGGGTCGCGGCTCAGGAAAGCCACCTTGTCGCCCTTCTCGATCTGGAAGTTCACATCGTCGAAAAGCACCTCGCCATCGACCGATGCCTTCAGGCCCTTGACCTCAAGGATCTTGTTGCCGACCTCGCGGTTAGGGGTGAAGATAATGCCCGGGTAACGGCGCGATGAGGGCTGGATTTCCTCGACGTTGAGCTTCTCAAGCATCTTCTTGCGGCTGGTGGTCTGTTTGGACTTGGCCACGTTGGCCGAGAAACGCTGTATGAACTCCATAAGCTCCTTCCGCTTCTCCTCGGCCTTCTTGTTGGCGGCCTGCTGCTGACGGAGAGCGAGCTGCGACGACTGGTACCAGAAGTCGTAGTTGCCGGCGAAGATCGAGATCTTGTTGAAGTCGATGTCGAGCGTGTGGGTGCTGACAGCATTGAGGAAGTGGCGGTCGTGGCTCACGACAAGCACCGTGTTCTCGAAGTTGGCGAGGTAGTTCTCCAGCCATGCCACGGTCTCAAGGTCGAGGTCGTTGGTTGGCTCGTCGAGAAGCAGGTTGTCGGGGTTGCCGAAGAGTGCCTTGGCGAGCAGCACGCGCACTTTCTCGTTGGCGCTCATGTCTTTCATGAGCATGTAGTGGCGGTCTTCCTTAATGCCGAGGCCACTGAGCAGGGCTGCAGCGTCGCTCTCGGCATTCCAGCCCTCAAGCTCGGCGAATTTCTCCTCAAGCTCGGCGGCCACGATGCCGTCCTCGTCGGAGAAATCAGGCTTCGCGTAGATTGCATCCTTGCGCTGCATGATGTCCCAGAGCACTGTATGGCCGCGGAGCACGGTCTCTATCACGGTACACTCGTCGAACTCGAAGTGGTCCTGCGAGAGGACGGAAAGGCGTTCGCCCGGTCCGAATGTCACGGTGCCGTGTGTCGGGGAGAGCTCTCCCGACAATATTTTCATCAGTGTCGATTTTCCGGCACCGTTGGCACCGATTATGCCGTAACAGTTGCCATGGTTGAACGTGAGGTTCACGTCCTGGAAGAGCACGCGCTTGCCGAACTGCATGCTCAGATTGTTTACCTGTATCACTTTTCTTAGTCGGTAATTATAATGTTAGTATCAGCGGCGGAACTTCGGGTTCTGGCGCATCTGCTTCATCATCTTCATGGGGTTCTTCATGTTCGAGGCCATGTGCATCATCTTTCGGGTGTCCTCGAACTGCTTGAGAAGGCGGTTCACCTCCTGGAGCGATGTTCCGGAACCTTTCGCTATGCGCTGACGGCGTGTGCCCTTGATGATGTCGGGGTTGTGACGCTCATAGGGGGTCATGGAGTTGATGATGGCCTCTATGCCCTTGAATGCGTTGTCGTCGATGTCGATGTCCTGGATGGCCTTGCCCACACCGGGAATCATCGAGGCGAGATCCTTGATGTTACCCATCTTCTTGATCTGCTGGATCTGGTGCATGAAGTCCTCGAAATCGAACTTGTTCTTCTTCAGTTTCTCCTGAAGACGCTCGGCCTCTTTCTGGTCGTAGACCTCCTGGGCACGCTTGGCGAGCTCGACGATGTCACCCATGCCGAGAATTCGGTTGGCCATACCCTCGGGGTTGAATTCCTGAAGGTCCTCAAGTTTCTCACCTGTTCCGACATATTTGATGGGCTTCTTGACAACGGCGCGGATCGAGAGGGCGGCACCGCCACGGGTATCGCCGTCGAGCTTGGTGAGCACCACGCCGTCGAAGTCGATGCGGTCGTTGAATGCCTTGGCGGTGTTGACGGCGTCCTGACCGGTCATGGAGTCAACCACGAAGAGTGTCTCCTGCGGGTTAATGGCGTTCTTGATGCGCTCGATCTCGTCCATCATCTCCTCGTCTACGGCGAGGCGGCCGGCGGTATCGACAACCACGAGGTCATAGTTGTTCTGACGGGCGTGGTCAATTGCGTTGAGTGCGATCTGGACCGGGTTGCGGCTCTCCTCCTCGGTGTACACAGGCACCCCGATGCTCTCGGCGAGGACACGGAGCTGCTCGCGTGCGGCGGGACGGTAGACGTCGGCACCGACCAGCAGAGGACGTTTGCCCTTGGTCGATTTCAGCTTCTTGGCGAGTTTGCCGGCGAATGTGGTCTTACCCGCACCCTGGAGACCGGCCATGAGAATCACCGCCGGCTTGCCCTCGGTGTTGAGGGGTGCCGCATCGCCGCCCATGAGTTCGGCGAGTTCGTCATGCACAATCTTGACCATCAGCTCCTTCGGCTTCAGGGCGTTGATTACGTTCTGTCCGAGAGCCTTTTGCTTGACAGTGTCGGTGAAAGTCTTGGCGACCTTATAGTTGACATCGGCGTCAAGAAGTGCGCGTCGCACATCCTTGAGGGTCTCGGCTATATTGATCTCGGTGATTCTTCCCTCACCTTTGAGAATTTTGAAAGAGCGTTCAAGCCGCTCGGATAGGTTCTTAAACATGGCGCGTTGATTCGGGATTTATTCGCGTTTGATTCTGAATTATTTAGTGAGTCGGTTGGTGCGGGTGTCGGGAAACACCACCACGGGACGCATTTCGCGGGCCTCTTCGGGTGTGACCAGGGCGTAGGTCATGATGATCACCACGTCGCCGGGCTGGGCCTTGCGGGCGGCCGCTCCGTTCAGGCAGATCACGCCCGATCCGGGTTCTCCCTCTATGACGTAGGTGTCGAAACGCTCGCCATTGTTGTTGTTGACAATCCACACACGCTGGCCGGGAAGTATCTCGGCGGCACGGAGAAGTTCGGCGTCGATTGTGATGCTACCCACATAGTTGAGATTCGCCTCGGTCACTGTGACGCGGTGAATCTTCGATTTCATCATTTCTATAAGCATGTCCACTTATTTTGCGCGTCGCGGCAGCACCCGGACAGGCACCGCCGTGATGCCTGTCAAATGTTCTTTTTGTAGCAGATGTTGTCTATCAGGCGCACCTTGCCGCAGTAAACGGTGATGCAACCCACCACCCAGGGAGACTCCTCCCATTCCTCAAGGGGAAGGAGCGTGCGGCCATCCACAATCTCGAAGTATTCCACCTCCATCTGCGGCACGGCGTTGATGCGCTCCACCACGGTGTCGTGGGTGGCGCGGATGGAATGTGAGCGGGAGTACTCGACCGAGTCGGCGAGGGCGCGGTGAATCTCGGGTGCGAGGTGCCGCTGCTCGGGCGTGAGGAGCGCGTTGCGGCTCGACAGGGCGAGGCCGTCGTCAGCACGGCGTATCGGACAGGGCACTATCTCCACGTCGATACCCTCGGTCTCGACCATGTTGCGTATCACGGCAATCTGCTGGAAGTCTTTCTCGCCGAAGTATGCACGGGTCGGGCGCACTATGCGGAACAGGCGCGAAACGACCTCCGCTACTCCCTGGAAGTGTCCCGGACGGAACTTGCCCTCCATGACCACTGCGGCCATGCCGAGTGCGAACTCATGACGCTCGCGGCCCTCGACTCCGCCGGGATACATCTCCTCGACCGAAGGGGCGAAGGCGACCGACACTCCGGCCTTGGCCAGAAGGCGGAAGTCCGATTCCTCGTCGCGCGGATACGTGGCGAGGTCGGTGGGGTTATTGAATTGGGTAGGATTGACAAACACGCTTGTCACGGTGATGTCGTTCTCGCTCACGGCGCGTTCCACGAGCGACAGATGTCCCTCATGCAGGGCACCCATTGTGGGAACGAATCCGATGCTATGTCCTTTCTGCCGTTCGTTGGCGACAAATGTCTCCAGTTCGGCAACCGATCGTATAATCAGCATTTCAGTCTATGTTGTGGTTCTCCGTCACAACGGAGATTCATATTATGTTTCTATTGAGACTCTGAAGGAGAGACAAAATATCTCGCAAAATTACAATAAAATCGTCAAACATAATAATTTTTCACCATAAAAGACTGAAATTCGGACTCAGAAAGCACTTTTCAGGAATTGTTGAGGGGCGTCATATGGTAGCCGAGTGATTTCAAGCCGACGGCCACACCGGCGAGATAGAGCTGATGGAGGGCGGTCACGTAGACTCCGAAAGCCACCTCGGTACCGGGCTCGACTTTATCGTGCAGCAGGAGCGAGTAGACGCGTGCTGCGCATTCGGAAACGAGGGTGGTGACTTTCTCTGCCTCCTCACCCTTGCAGCCGAGCACATCCTCGACGACGGCCTCATCCATGTTGTCGTAGCCCCGCATGTCCCGCAGCGCGGTGTAATAATCGGTCCGTGAGGAGTTTGCCTCCCAATCGGTATCCCAGTGCCATGCCATGGCCATTCCGACGAACATCATCCAGCCGAGCGACACCACCGGATAGTCCTTGAACTCCCGCGCGCCGTCGGGCAGATAGCTGCGCGCGATTTCCGGCCATTTCTCCTCGACATCGGGACATTCCGGCAGATGTGCATCGACCGCTCCCTTACCTACCAGAAAGCCCATAAGGTCATTCCTCACACGCTCCCCAAACCCTTTCACCAATTCCTGAGTATTATCCATAATCCAATGTTTTATCCAAAATAAAGTAATAAAGTCCCTTCCAATATTACGCACACCAACCCCAATCAGTTTATACCGCAATCAAAGTTTTGTGGCCGGGGCCGGGATTCAGTCGGCGGCGGGGAGGTATTGGTAGGCGCCAAGCGAGGGGGAGCCGTCGCGCAGGCGGTCGGTGCCGTCCATGTCGTAAAGAACCTCGGGGGTAACAAGAGATGCCGAACCAGCCGACTTCACGGGTGAATCCTCCTTAAGGCGGTAGTTGAAGTAGTAGATGGGACGGTCGGTGTAGAACATCGGGTCCGTATCCCATAGACAGTCTATGAAGTTGTCGTCATTCTCTCCGGCTGATTTCAGCGAGACATATCTGAAGAACACATCCGAGCCGGTCAGGTCTCCCTTGCGCAGGTTCTCGGTGTTGAGGTCTTCGGCCAAGCCGTAGATAATCGAGTTCTCGAAGCTGGCTTTCATCAGCGGCTGAGTGTTCTCCTCCTCCTCGTCGGGGAAGACATGCCAGAGCGACAGCAGCGCGCCGCGTATGGCAGAGAAGAGGTAATTGTTGGCGATGGTACATTGCAGGAACTCATGCTCGCCACCTGTCAGGCTCACCACAGCATCGGCCGCCTCGGAGAAGCAGCACCCGTAGGCATTGACCTTGGCATATTTCGAGCTGAGCACGTTGCCCTGCGAGTTGTGAAGCCATGAGTTGAGGAGGGTCAGCTTGGTGCGCGACAGGTCGGCGCAGGAGTCAACTGTCAGACCGGATACGGTGCTGCGCATGTCTACATATTCCATGCGGTTGTCGAATGAACCGGCATCTATCCTGACACCTTTCCACTGTCCGGCCATGATGTCGTAACCCACGTCGGGGAGCACATCGTCAAGCCGGTCGCCACGGAAGGCGATCATGCGTCCCGGTTCGCCGACAGCCTCAAGACGGCCCTCGACCACGAGCGAGGCTCCGTCGTGGAACAGCAGCTGTGCTCCCGGCTCGACCGTCAGCGTGGCCCCACGCTCAACCGTCAGCGAGTCAAACACCACATAGGGGCGGTCTGCGGTCAGACTGGTGTCGGAAGAGAACCGCACGTTGCGGAGCCGGGTCACGTTCTGGCCGTATGCCTCGACGCGCACGCTCTGCGTGACACCGTTGGTAACAAATTCGAGGTCATCCTCCACAAGGCCGGGCGAAGCACCCTGGGTCTCCGGTATATAACATTCTATGAAGACAAACACCGAATCCTTGCCACGTATCTCCACGTCGCTGAACTCCCGTCCGCTCACACCGTCAACGTTGAGCGAGAAGCGTGTGTCGGGATTCTTGAAGCGTATGGAGCTGATGTTGACACCCTTCTTGTTGCGGTTGCAGACAATCAGGCGTGCCGTCGGAGTGCCGAGGTCGGTGAAAACGGTGTCGAAGTTTACCGTATCGCGCGAGAAGGTGAGCAACGCCGACGGCGATGTGGTCATGCTGTCGTCGATGCACGATGTCATCAGAAAATTTATCGAAATTAAACTTATCAGCCCGATGAGGGTCAATAAAGTGTAGCGCATTTGTCTCATTTAAGAGTGTGTTTGAATTTAAATCGAATTTAATTTTCGAGTCTATTTGAATCATTCTTGGTTTCATCACAAAGGTAAATTTTGGCGCTTTCCGCCGAGCCTCATCAGTCGCATAGCCCGCTATGCTCCTTCTTCGACTCGCGAAAATCACTCAAAATTTCCTCTTTGTGCTAAAACCATTTAAATTCAAACACACTCTCAGAAAAAACGTTCGTGAGACCGTTTTTATTTTCGACGACAATCCGGAGTGTGCTCACAAGTACTTGAAATCTATGAGCGACTCCGCTTTCTTCCGGAAGTCGGGTCTGCTCCTATGCATAGTGTGAATCAATAATGAAATACATGCTTATTGCCGGCGAGGCATCCGGTGATTTACATGCCTCACATCTTATAAAATGGATCAAGGAGTTCGACAGCGAGGCCGAATTCCGCTTTTTCGGCGGCGACCTGATGGCCGCCGAGGCCCGTCGCAAGCCTGAGCTGCATTATGACATGATGAATGTGATGGGCTTCAGCGAGGTGCTCCGCAAGCTGCCGGTGCTGGCCTCGAACCTGCGCCGGGCACGTCGCCTGATCCGTGAATACCGCCCCGACGCCCTCATTCTTGTGGACTATCCGGGCTTCAATCTCACGCTCGCCAAGTTCACCCACAAGCTCGGCGTGCCGGTGCATTATTTCATATCGCCCAAGGTCTGGGCATGGAAGGAATACCGCGTCAAGTCTATCAAGAAATATGTTGACCGCATGTATTCCATCCTTCCTTTCGAGGTACAGTTTTACAAGAAACATGGCTACGATGTGACCTATGTCGGCAACCCGTCGGTGCAGGAGGTCGCTCATTATCTGGGACATCTGCCTCCGCGTAAGCATTTCGTAGAGCGTCAGGACCTTGACGAGTCGCGCCCTATAATCGCTCTGCTCCCCGGCTCACGGCGAGGCGAGATCCGAAACAATCTCCCATTGATGATCGAGGCGGCGAAGCGCTTCCCGGAATTCCAGTATGTAGTCGGCGCGGCTCCGGCTGTGGGCGAGAAATTCTACCGCGAGGTGGCACAGGACCCTGGGCTTAAACTCGTGTTCGGTTGCACTCCGACATTGCTCAAGTACTCGCAGGCTGCCGTAGTGACCTCTGGAACGGCCACTCTTGAGACAGCTCTGATCGGCACTCCGCAGGTGGTTGTATACCGCGCCAACGGCATGGCCATATCCTATAAGATCATGGAGAAGCTGCTGAAAGTGAAGTATGTGTCGCTGCCGAACCTGATTGTGGGCAACGAGATTGTGCCGGAGCTGCTTGTACACAAATGCACAGTCGATTCGATTGCACGAGAGCTGTCGCCGCTGCTCCAGCCCTCGCCCAGACGCGACTTCCAGCTGTCGGGCTACCGCAACATGCAGCGTCGTCTCGGAACCTACGTGGCGGCCGAGTACGCCGCCGAGCTGATTGTCGATTCTCTGAGAAAGTAAACTTCAGATTCTCTGAGGAAATAGATTCCAAGTCCTCTGAGAGGGTAAACTTTTGGCAATCCCGGGTGTTGTAAGTATATCCTTACAAACCCACTGACTTACCATAGAAGCCGGGCACCCGCGTGCCCGGCTTTCTTACGTCCACCCCCCAACATCGCAAAGCGATGTCCCTACATGTACAAAACCGGAATTTGGGCTGGTGGGGAAGATTTAACATTTTGATACCAATATTTACATATAGGGGTACGTTTATAGGTTACCAAATGCGACAATGCCGGTTCCGGGACGGCAGCCATACTACAACCCGGACAAACCATTGGCCCCCGGTCCGCAACAGCCGGCGGCTGACCACCTGCTACAAAACAAGACAAATCACAGCAACGACGCCCTCATGCAGGGTGCCGCTGCCTGACACGAACACTTTTTCATGACTTAGATATGTTTCAACCGCGCCTTAGACTATAACCGGCCAAACGGCTGAAATCAACAGCTAACAATTGATTGTCAGATGATTGGTAAGAAAAACATAATTGTCTAAATTTTGGGTTATATACATTAGTAATTTCTATCGTCCACCTTACGGAGGACAGCAGAAATGTCCACGTCAAGGCGGAAAAAATCCGGTCGTCGCGAGACGCCCGGATTTTTTTATTCCTGTCTACTCTTCATGTGGAAGCCACCACTTTTGACGGAAGAAAAAGTTTGAAAAGTGTAATTTTTAAGCCTGAAAAAATTTGAAAAGTGTAATTTCTGAGCCTAAAAAAATTTGAAAAGTGTAAAATTAGGGATTTTTCTTGAATTTTTCGAGGCGATTTATTACCTTTGTGGAATATGCCGATGACTTATGCCGATGACTGACTACCAGCGTTTGTCGCCTGAAGAGGAGGACCGTATGGTCGAGAGCGAGTTCCGCGGGCTTCTCGCGGCTTATCTCGCCAGCAACCACCGCAAGAAAGTGGAGATTATCGAGCGCGCGTACCGCTTTGCCAAGGCCGCCCACAAGGGAGTGCGCCGGCGTAGCGGCGAGCCTTATATCCTCCACCCGATAGCCGTGGCCAAGATTGTCATATCCGAACTCGGTCTCGGCTCCACTTCCATCTGCGCCGCCCTGCTTCACGACGTGGTGGAGGACACCGAATTCACCCGCGAGGACATCGAAGCCAATTTCGGCACGAAGATAGCCGACATAGTGGAGGGCCTGACCAAAATCTCAGGCGGAATTTTCGGCGACAAGGCTTCGCTCCAGGCCCAGAATTTCCGCAAGCTCCTGCTCTCGATGTCTACCGACATACGAGTGGTGCTAATCAAGATGGCCGACCGTCTGCACAATATGCGCACACTCGGCAGCATGCGCCCTGAGAAGCAGTTCAAGATTGCCGGCGAGACACTGTATGTCTACGCCCCCCTCGCCCACCGCCTCGGCCTGTTCAAGATAAAATCGGAGCTCGAAGACCTCGCCTTCCGCTATGAGCACCCGCAGAAATATGCCGACATAATGGCAAAGATCAGCGAGAGCGAGTCGCACCGCCACGAGATTGTGGAGCAGTTCGTCGCTCCGGTACGCGCCAAGCTCGACGCCGCCGGTTTCAAATACGAGATCAAGGCCCGCGTGAAGAGCGCGTATTCCATCTATACCAAGATGGAACACAAGAAGATACCTTTCGAGGAAATCTACGACATATATGCCGTGCGCGTCATATTCGAGAACGACGATGACGAGAAGGAACGCGTGCGCTGCTGGGAGATCTACACCTTCTTCAGCGACGGCCACAAGGTTCACCCCGACCGCCTGCGCGACTGGACCTCGGTTCCGAAGGCAAACGGCTACCGCGCCCTGCATCTCACGGCCATGGGTCCCGACGGCAAATGGATCGAGGTGCAGATACGCTCGCGAAAGATGGACGAGATCGCCGAACTCGGATATGCCGCCCACTGGAAATACAAGACCGGCGACACCGACGACGATACCGAGCTCGACAAGTGGATGAACACCATCAAGGATATCCTGGCCAACCCTGAGCCGAACGCGATGGACTTCCTCGACACCATCAAGCTCAACCTCTTCTCGTCGGAAATCTACGTGTTCACCCCGCGCGGCGACCTGAAAGTACTTCCCACCGGATCGACGGTGCTCGACCTCGCTTTCGAGATCCACTCCGAACTCGGCAGCCATTGCATAGCCGGAAAAATAAACCACCGTCTCGTGCCGCTCAACCACCCGCTCGGGTCGGGCGACCAGGTGGAGATAATCACCTCGGGCACACAGACTCCAAAGCGCGAGTGGATGGACTTCTGCCAGTCGGCCAAGGCGCGCAACTGCATACGCACCATCCTCCGCAAAGATCCCGAGGCTCTACGCTCCCACGGACGCAAGCTCTTCGAGGAGTTCCTGAAGCGCGAGGAGATCACTCTCACCAACGGGCTGATGAAGCGTCTGCTCGGCAGCTACCGTCTCGAAACCCCCGACGACCTCTACCGTATGCTGGCCTCGGACGAGATAAGCCTCTCGCCGGCACGCCTCAAGATTGCCGACCAGAAGCGCGTGTCGCTCATGCGCCGCCTGCTCCGCAATCCATTCGCTTCGAAGAAGCCGGCCGACTTCGAGCCGGTCGACGAACCGGAAGTGATGCCTGTTGACCGTAAAAAGACCTACATTCTGCATCCCGACGACAAGGAGCCGAACTACCGGCTCGACACGTGCTGCTCGCCGATTCCGGGTGATGACGTGCTCGGATTCATCGACAACGACGAGCATGTGGTGGTCCACAAGGTGAGCTGCCCCAAGGCCATGATGCTCAAGACCGGTTACGGCTCGCGCCTGGTGGCCACCGAATGGGGTGGACGCGCCGAGCGATTCCTCGGGCGCATCCGCCTCGAAGGCATAGACCGTCTCGGTGTGCTTGAAGATATTTCATCGGTGCTCTCGAAGAAACTCGGCGTGGATGTCCGCAGCCTTACCATCGACACCCTTAACGAGGTGTTCAGCTGCGAGATGACCATCCGGGTTGACAACACCGAGACTCTCGATTACATAATCAGTTCCCTCAAAAAAATCAAGGGTGTGAAAAGCGCCCGACGCATCTCATGAAGCCAATAGGAAAACATATAACGGTCAACGCCGGACTCGTGGCGGCGGCCATCGCCTTCATACTGCTCCTTCTTCCCCACGACGACAGGCAATCGTACAACTACGAGCTGAACCAGCCATGGCGCTACCAGCTGCTCACGGCCGACTTCGACATGCCCATACTGCGCGACTCCTCGTCGGCTCGCCTCATGCGCGACAGCATAGACCGTGCCTTCGTGCCGTTCGTGAAGCGCGACGCCTCCGTTGCCAAGAACAACATCACCAAGTTCCGCAACGCCATATCGGGCAAGGTCGCTCCGGCACGCGCCAATTACCTGACCAATCTTCTGGAACGTGTCTACGGCTTAGGCATAGTCGACACCGATGTCTACAACCAGGTTCACACCGGGGCTTCGGGTCATCTGCGCGTGGCCGACATAGAGAACGGAGCCAATGCCGTTGAGACCATCGATGCCCGCGACATGCTCTCTCCCCCCAAGGCATTCCAGTATATCGACTCCGTATATCATGCCGGTCTGACAGGTCCGGCCGCTTCGGAGGCCCTCGACAGCGATGTGGCCCACATGCTCGGCTCGGTGCTCACGGCCAATATCGTGATCGACTCGGTGGCCGACAAAAAATACCGCGAGCAGGAATATCTCACGGTCAACGGTGCCCTCGGAGTCATAAAGAAGGGGCAGCGTATCGTGGACCGTGGTGAGATTGTCACCCCTCAAATCTTCACCAACCTCAACACCTACATGGAGATTGCCGAGCAGAACCATTCTGGCGACAGCAAGACCTCCTACTTCCTGCTCGGCCAGGGTCTCTACCTGCTTCTCTGTTTCTCCGCGCTCTACACCTTCCTCTGGATATGCCGTCCTCGCTTCCTGAGCTCGATCAAGAACATGGTGTTCCTGATCTCTTTCATCACCCTCTTCGCCATCTTCTCAATCCTGATGTTCGAGTATGTGGGCAACGGCATATACTTCGTGCCCTTCGCGGCCATTCCGGTTGTGATAATAGTCTTTTTCGACTCGCGCACGGCCATCTTCTCGCTGCTCATCAGCGTGATGATCTCCGCCCTTGTGGCGGTGTTCCCCTTCCAGTTCATATTCATGGAACTGGCGGCCGGTCTGACGGCGGCATTCTCGATCAACACTCTCGAACGCCGCTCGCAGCTGCTGCGCACGGCCCTCTACACCTTCCTGGCATATGTCTCATCATACTGTGTCTCCAACCTGATCACCGACGGTACGCTCGCTCCGTTCGAATGGCACATAATCGGGGCCTTTGCCATCAACGCTGTGGTGCTCTCGTTCGCATACTTCCTGATTCTCATTATCGAGAAAATCTACGGCTTCACATCTACGGTGACCCTCGTGGAGCTTTCCGACATCAACAACCCGCTGCTGCGCCGTCTGGCCGAAGAGGCCCCGGGCACATTCCAGCACTCCATGCAGGTATCGACCCTTGCGGCCGAAGCTGCACGCGCCGTCGGAGCCAACACACAGCTTGTGCGTACCGGAGCGCTCTACCATGACATCGGCAAGCTCGACGGCCCGATATTCTTCACCGAGAACCAGCATGGCGTCAACCCGCACACCGGTCTGAACCCCGAGACAAGCGCACACAAGATCATATCGCATGTCACCTCAGGTCTGGCCATAGCCCAGCGGGAGAAGCTGCCTCAGGTAATCCGCAACTTCATCTCCGAGCACCATGGCAAGTCCGTGACCCGGTTCTTCTACAACACAGCCGTCAACGAGAACCCGGAGGGCACCGTAGACCGTGCCAAGTTCACCTATCCCGGCCCCAACCCGCAGAGCCGCGAGACTGCCATACTGATGATGGCGGACTCGGTCGAGGCTGCTTCGAGGAGCCTCCCCGAATACACTCCCGACACCATCAACTCACTCGTGGACCGCATAATCGACACCCAGATGGCCGACGGCCTCTTCAACGAATCGCCAATCTCTTTCCGCGACATACAGACCATCAAGAACACGTTCAAGAAACGTCTCTCGACCATCTACCACTCACGTGTGGCCTACCCGGAGCTGAAGAAACCGGTCCTGACCGATGTGACGGGAAAGATGCCTGATCTGACAGGCAAAAAATAATTTTTGCTTCCCGGGCGTTTAAACAATAGGAGGCCTGCGGTGTCATATATTATATAGTGTATCCCCGTGTATGATGTATCCGCATGCCAGTTGATTTAAAGAGATTGTATATGACCGTTTTTCTGATTATATTGAGCATACTGCTCTGGGTGGCTTCTGTGTGGTGCCTCTATGGACGGCAGACCCTCGCCCCCGCGCTATCATATCTGGCGCTTCTTTCGCTCTCTTTCATGTCGGAGAACGGTTATCCGGTCATGCCTCTCAACGGCACCATTCTGACCGGATGGCTCTGCATGACGCTGGTCGTGATTTTCACCACCGTGCTCCAGCCGGAGCCTGTGCGCCGCCAGACCCGCGGAATGTCATTCATAATCGGCGGCGGTGTGACCGGACTCGCGCTCGGTCTGCTCGGATTCTCGGTGGCCTCTTCGATCAGTCTGCGTTATGCGTGCATGATTCTCGCCACCGCAGCCGGAATCGTGCTCGGGTTCCTGCTCTACACCAATACCCCGGCCGGACGTCCGGTGCGCCCCGGTTCGGGCAATTTCTTCCGCTATCTGCTCGCCAAGGGTTTCCCCACGGCGATAACTCTCATGATGGCGGGAGTCGCTCTCGTACTCCTCATCGCCCTTAAAAATGTGAACGGACTATGAAACTGAACTCTTTCAAGATATTGACCCTGCTCCTCGCTCTCATTCTTGTCACCCCGATGGCCGACGGACGTACGCGCCGCAAGTCTTCATCGAAGGCAAGGACAACCAAGACCACCACGAAAAAGAAGAAGAAAAGAACGTCGGCTGCGGTGAGTATTCCGGCGGCTCCGGCTGCAACACCTGCAGCGGCCGCAACACCCACATCTACAGCCACAGCCGCCAAACCCGCTGCCAAGACCGACAGCAAGCGCAAGATTGTTGTAGCCAAACCGGACCTTGAGGAGATCAGACGCAACACGCTCGACCCCGCCAGCAAGTTCTACTTCCCGAAACTGAAGAAGAAATATGAGGTCAACGACACGACGATGACTCCGGAGGAGTTCCGCAATTTCTATCTTGGATACATGTTCCAGGAGGATTATGACCCCTACCGCGTTTCGCCCTATTCAGCTATCACCGATGAGTTCCGCAACAAGCCCACGCATACCAAGGAGGAGATTGACACCATCACCAAATATGCACAGCTCGCTCTGGAGGACAATCCGTTCGACCTCCGTCAGATGTCATTCCTGGTGCATGTGCTCAAGGAGAAACGCAAGGACATGCGCGCCAAGATATGGGAGTACCGTCTTGAGCATCTGCTCGGAGCGATAAAGAGCACCGGCACGGGCGAGTCGGTCGAGAACGCATGGTATGTCATGTATCCTGCCCATGAATACGACATGGTTCAGCTTCTCGGTTACGAGGCGGTCGACGCCCAGTTTATCGACCCGGGCTACGACTACCTCGCCGTTCAGCCCGACGAGACTGACACCCGCAAGCGCGACAAGTCGGCCAAGGGCTTCTACTTCAACGTCATCGTGCCTCAGCAGCAATATGAGCTGAAGCACCCCGAGGAGATGGACTCCAATGTCGATACCGGTGAAATGCAGCAGGAAGCCGAATCGGCGGCCGAAGAGATTGACCCCGACGATATTCCGGCAGAATAAAAAATGTAATCAATTTTAAAAACCAGATAATATGGAAAATAAAGTAGGACCCGGCATGTTTGTCGAGTATTCATATAAGCTTTACAACGACGCGAACGGCGAGCTTCTTTTCGAGACCCCCAAGGGACGTCCCGACATGATGGTCTACGGCGTGTCGCAGGAAGTAGTACCCGGTCTCATCGCAGCTATGCAGGGACTCAAGGCCGGCGACCGTTTCGGCGTGACTCTCCCCCCGGCAGCGGCATTCGGCGACCGTCACCCCGACGAGGTGATGGAGCTGGACCGCGAGATCTTCACACGCGACGGCGAACTGGCCGAGGAGGTCAAGGTCGGCGCTGTGCTCCCGATGATGACCGCCGAAGGCTACCGCATAGCCGGTACAGTTCTTGAGATCGGCGACAAGGTGAAGATGGACTTCAACCACCCGTTCGCCGGACTGACCGTCCGCTACGACGGCGAGGTGATCACGGTCCGCGAGGCCACACCCGAGGAACTGAAGCCGACCCACGGCTGCGGTGGCGGCTGCGGAGGTTGCGGAGGCGGCTGCGGCGACAACGGCTGTGACTCAGGCTGCGGCGACGGCTGCAACTCCGACGAAGGCACCTCCTGCGGCTGCAAAGGCTGCTAAGTAAAAAGATAGTCTCGCTATCCAATCCGACGCCCTAAGTTGACTGCACCCTAAAAGTATTATGTAATACTTTTAGGGTGCAGTCAACTTTTAAATAACCACTCATAAGCACATATACAAATAGACATAAACCGGTACATCTTATTTCTTTGACCTAAAAGTTTAAGCGATTTTCGTCATTTATCAACAAGCAAAATATCTTCTCAAACTTACCCAGAATAAAAAAATTACGTTTTTTTTAGAAAAAACTGCATTCTTTGTTAAAAAAAGCTATATTTGCAAAACAATCACCAAAAATAAAAAATATGAAAACACTGGCATCCATTTTTCAGACAGCCTCATTCATTCTGATTATTGCTATCACAACAATTTCAGGAGGATGTACATCAACAGACGAGCCATCAGTAGATGCTCTACAATCACAGATTTCGACAAGAGCGGAAAAATCATTTTCAACTCAAATACTTACTGTTCAAGAAGCGGTAGAGGTTGCGAAACACAAGTTAGGATACAACCTGTATCCTCTTATGAGTTACAAAGTAGAATACATTCTTTCGCAAAAGAGTGTCAATAACGATTTCCCATCAGATACAATCGCTTTTGTCGTTAATTTTGGCAACCAAGAGGGATACGCAGTAATCCGCAACGACACACGGACATCACCAGTGTTAGCATATTCACCAACTGGAGAACTTGAAGTCTCAGATGGCGTAATACAACACCCATTATTATCGGATATCGAGCATACAATGTCCGTTTCAGGGTCATCATACAGTTGTCTCAACCCTGCCAATTGCGTAGGACACACCCATGATTTAATCGAAAAAAGAATTAACATTAATGTATGTGAAGAAGCGCCCTTTAATAAAATAGTTACCAAAGACCAGCCGAACTGCAAAGCCGGTACTGTTCCTACCGCATGTGCTGTAATGGCCTCCTACGCTTTAACCGATTTAAGTTATAAGGGTTACCGATTTAACTTTCCATCAATCAATTACTGCCTTTTACAGGGGCCGGGGTTTTCTCCTATAGTAACTTCGCCACAATCTACAAACAACATATTTGATCAGACCTTTTTATATTCGTATGAAGGAA
Source organism: uncultured Muribaculaceae bacterium (assembly GCA_910578385.1). Classification (GTDB taxonomy): domain Bacteria; phylum Bacteroidota; class Bacteroidia; order Bacteroidales; family Muribaculaceae; genus Lepagella. Next base: position 35,772 of record CAJTQV010000020.1, read on the forward strand.
GTGTAGAAGCCTTTGGCACATTGATGAGCAAATTCGGGAGCTCAATGGGAACTTCATATTCAAAAGAAAATTCCACCACAGATCTGCTCAGAGCCTACAATGAAATGAAATCGATTGGTTGCGAACTGTCACCATATTATGACAAATATGACCGACAGTCCATTGCTGAATTAATGAGTTCAGGATACCTCATATTGCTGAATATTGATGATATCTACATCAATGATTCACAAAGTGCAATCATTGATGGTGGAGAAATAATATATTACGGCTCTTCTGCGGGCGGGATATGTTATAATCTATATTTACTGACAGGCGGCATAGAACAAAGTCGTCAATGCTACTGCACGACTGAGGTGCTTGAATATTCAACCCAATATAAAGCCGGGGCTTTTTTTGGTGTAAAAATTAAAACTAATTAAATAAGTTATAGAGAAAAGGATTATTTTAATTTCGATGATGATGGCATGGATGGCTTTTTATGTATCGGAGCATCCAACCCACTACATGCTGAAAGTGAGAGCCAATGGAAATACATAGGTTTTATTGAACCTGGCACAAAATGGGAAATCGATGTAACGGATCTGACTGATTCGGACGCATCGGTCACAAAAGCCATTCAGTGGCTTGACGGCTCGGAAGAAATAAACGGAACCGAGTATATGAAGTTATGGGTAAAGATAGGCGATGGAGAATATTCTTTGGCCAGCTACATACGGTGCGACAGAGCTGAAATGTGTGTATACGCTTTGTCTCCTGACGATGTAGACCATGGGGAGTGCAAAAACTATGACTTCAGTCTGATTCCCGGATACAGAGAAATCACTCCTATCAATTGGGATGGGACTCTTTCAAAAGACTCATATGTATATCACTTTGATAACACCCCGACCAATAGCTGGGAATCATGCGGTTATAAACACCCGACTATGGTAGTCAGCATATATTCACCCGATGATGCCAACCACGAGAGTCCTCTCTCCTCAGTTACGTGGATCTATGGAATCGGTTCTCAGGCAGGCTTCCTTAACCAATGTTATGCTCTTTACAGCGGTGTGAAAACCGAGCTTAGGAAAGTCTCTACCGATTGTTCAGACGTAGTCTTTGAGAACAATGCCGCAGGTATAACATCTGCCGTAGAGACACCAGTTGTAAATAACATCAAATATCGTCTGGATGGGACATTGTTCCGAGATGGCGAAAAAGGAATGTATATAATGAATGGCAGAAAATACATTCAAAACTAACTCCGACGAAGGCTCTTCCTGCAGCTACAAAGGCTGCTGAGTAAAAGATGCCGGAATCATTCCAGCCGCGTTAGATACCTACACCACGGAATTCTAAAACCTAACGCCTAAACGCCTCACAGATAAACCGGGACTTGGGTGGAGATGTCAGAATTAAACCTTGTGGGAGACAGATTGTCAAAGCATTGTAATTTACTTAATTTGAAAATAAGATGAAGAAATTGATTTTCCTCATGGCCGCTGTCGTTATTGCAGCGACATCTGCTTTCGGCCAGCAGAAACTTTTCAACGCGACAGAACGTACCAAGGTGGTAAACGATACAGTAAAGACCGAGAAGCGCATGGCAAAGCCAGGACGTGTACGTCAGCTTTGCGATACGGCACGTCTCTGTGACCGCCAGCTCAAATGCGATACAACAGCCGTCTGCGGCAAGAAGCGCGATGCAAACTGCGCACGCCAGACCTGCAGCAAAGAAAACTGCGCCAAAGGTGTCCGCTGCGGCAAAGACAGCGTGCAGTGCAACCGCGCTCCCAAAAAGGAGTGCTGCAAAGGTAACGGAGCGAAGAAATAAACGTGTCATGCGAAGAATAACCGTGCAATCGGTGTCTGAAACGTGAAAAAATATTAAATCCACCCTGAATTTGAAAAAAATCAAGGGTGGATTTAAACTTTTTCGGTTTTTGAGCGTCTACATAGTAGGTAATTGTCGCAGACATTGCCGAAATAATAAAACAATGCTAATTGCGACAAAACGGAGCTGAGGTCGAGGCCTTGACTCCGTTTTTCTGTTGTATACCTTCGGGCATGAAAAAATCCGGTGTCGGGTGACGCCGGATTTTTCAGTTTCTTGGTTAGCGTTTGATGTCGTAGCCTTGGTCGCGGAGGTAGTCCTTGATGCGGTATTCCATGGCGTGACGGTAGTAGTCGAGGATGTGGGCAACCCAGTCGTTGTCTGTGGTGCCGCCGGCACGGGTCTGATTATAGTGCTTCACGACCTCGTCGTATGCCTCCAGTTCCTCAACCATGCGCTCGTTGTCCTGACGGTATTCGTTGTGGTGGAAGACGAGCGACGCTGGCTGCTTCGGCTTCAGGTCGGGATGCTCGCGCGGAACACCAAGTGCGAGACCGCACACCACGAACACGCCCTTGGGGAGTTTCAGAAGCTCTGCCACAGCCTTGGGGTCAACTGTGCGGAGATAACCGATGCAGTTGGAGCCGAGTCCGGCTGCCTGGGCGGCAACCACCGCGCTCATCATGGCGAGAGACGCGTCGATTATGCCGATGGTCACACCATCCATCGTATCTGTGAATGGAGGAACGTCGAGTCCCTTCCTGTTGGCGAGAAGAGTAATCTTGTTGTAGTCGGAGAGGAAAATAAGAAGGCGGTTGCAGGTCTTGAGCTGTTTCTGGTTTGTGAGCTCATAGAGTTTTTCCTTGAGCTCCTGATTGTCTATGTCGATTACAGAGAACTGCTGGCCATTGTAAGATGTCGGGGTGTTCTCGACAGCCTTGTAGATGAATTCCATGGTTTCGGCGGGAATCGGTTCGCGCTCGTAGCGTCTCACGCTGGTACGCTCCAGCAAAGCATCCTTAACGTCTATCATATTCTTGGATTTTGAGTTTTTTACGGGGAATTTTGTTTTTTTTGAGTTTGAAAAGATGAAGCCGACGACTGCGGGGCAGTCATCGGCTTCTATAAGATCCACACCAAAGGATTGTGACGAAACTCCGAACGACAGGATTTGAGGACTCGGCAATCTTTGTAATCCGCCTGCGACCCGAAGGTCAACGCCTTTCGGCGTGGGGCCCGCCATTGACTGACAAGCTTGTCTCGGTATTTCTATAAAATTTGATGAGTTTCCCAATGTACTTTGATGTGGGATTTTTTCGGTTTGGTCAGGTGTCTGTCCGAGGGATTATCACTGAATCTGACACCATCGCCGGCTCTCTTGCCTGACTTTACAACGCAAAGATAACTCATCCGGTTCAATTATGCAAATCCGACATGAATTTTATCCGCATTTTTTCGAGTGGCTCTCCCATCTTTTAAAATTGGCGTGTGTCAGAAAAAGTTGTATATTTGCAATATGAAGTATGATAATGGGGTGTCGAGAGATGGTGGCCGGATGAGGTATATCGACGGGGCGAAGGGTTTCGCCTTGATTTGTGTCATGCTCGGGCATACGGCCGGCGGCGTATTGGTGTCTTATATAGACAATTTTCTGCTGCCGGTCTTCTGGGTCGCCGCAGGGTTTACTTCCCGGCCCGATTTCAGCCTGAGGCGCAGGTTCAAGTCGCTGGTGGTTCCATATGCCGTAATGAGCCTGGTATGTCTGTTGTTCACGGCAGTCCGGTCTCACTTCTCGATTGAATGGCCTTCAATCGCCGGCATTTTCTATTCCCGCTACTGTCTCTTCCCTTTCGACGAGTCAGGTCCGCATTTTGTCATGATGAACCTTGACAACAGTGTTCTCTGGTTTCTCACCTCCCTGTTCACGGCGTATTGTCTGTTCCGTGTCATACTATGTTGTGGCGACGCATTGCGGCAGGGCATGGCGTGTGTGGTCAGCGTTGCGTGCGGCTTTATATATCCCAGTCTGCCCATACTGTTGCCATGGAGTATGGATACGGCATTCTTTATCGCTCCGATGATGTGGTGCGGACATTTGTTGCGTAGGTATGGGATTCTTGAACGCTATGGCTGGCAGGTGCTGCTGGTCACGGTGCCGGTATACGCCCTGTTGAACTATTTTTCGGGCCCGACAAACTATTCCGTGCGCGAGATGGGGTGGCATTACCCCGCTTCGTTTGGATGTGCGGTCGCAGGAGCGGTCGCCATGTTGGTGATATTCAGATATCTCGAACGCACATATATGTGCAGAGCCTTTGCATTTGTCAATGCAAAGGCTCTGTATGTATTCGGCCTCCAGCTGATATTCATTTCTGTGGCAGCCTATTTCTGCGGGTATCTCCGCATATCGATGTGGCCTACCGTGGCCTGTCAGATTCTCCTTGCCACTGCCGGAGGCTATGCAGCCGGTGTGATTGCGGGAAGACTGGTTCAGAATTCGGAGGCGAAGTGGAAGCGGATCTTGGGGAAGTCCGACTGAGCCATCTGGAGTACGTAGTTGGAGTCGGCAAGGAACACGTCGCGGCACTCCTTGTCGGTGGCCATGAACTGGTGCTTGCGCTTCTTGAAGGCGGCCAACGCCTCGTCGTCGTCACTCTCTATCCAGCATGCCTTGTAGAGGCTTATCGGTTCCCAGCGGCACTGGGCGCCATATTCGTGCAGCAGACGGTACTGTATGACCTCGAACTGAAGCTGACCCACGGTGCCTATAATCTTGCGTCCGTTGAACTGGTTGGTGAATATCTGCGCCACACCCTCGTCCATGAGCTGGTTGATACCCTTCTCAAGCTGCTTGGACTTCATGGGGTCGGCGTTCTCGATATATTTGAACATCTCGGGAGAGAAAGAGGGGAGACCCTTGAAATGCAGTTCCTCGCCGCCGGTCAGCGTGTCGCCAATCTTGAAGTTGCCGGTGTCGGGAATACCCACGATGTCGCCGGGGAAGGCCTCGTCGACGATATTCTTCTTCTGCGCCATGAACGCCGTCGGTGCGGCGAAGCGCATCATCTTGCCGTGGCGCACATGCTTGTAATATACGTTGCGCTCGAACTTGCCGGAGCAGACCTTGACGAAGGCGATACAGCTGCGGTGGTTCGGGTCCATGTTGGCGTGAATCTTGAACACGAAGCCGGTGAATTCCTCCTCTTCGGGTCGGACCTCGCGCTCCTGTGCCTGAATGGGGCGGGGCGAGGGGGCAATCTCCACGAAGCAGTCCAGAAGCTCCTTCACACCGAATGTGTTTAGAGCCGAACCGAAGAACACCGGCGCCATCTCGCCGCGCAGATAAGCCTCCTTGTCGAAGTCGGGATATACGCCCTCGATCAGCTCAAGGTCCTCGCGGAGCTTCGAGGCGTTCTCCTCGCCGACAAGACGGTCGACCTCGGGGTCGTTCACGTCATCAATCTCCACGCGCTCGCTGACCGTCTGCTTCGAGGGGGTGAAGAGGTCGAGTCCATGCTCATATATATTGTAGACACCCTTGAAACGGTCGCCCATGTTGATAGGCCATGTGAGCGGGCGGACACCGATCTGAAGTTCCTTCTCAAGCTCGTCGAGGATGTCGAACGGGTCGCGGCCCTCGCGGTCGAGCTTGTTGACGAAGATTATGACCGGGGTGCGGCGCATGCGGCACACCTCCATCAGGCGGCGGGTCTGCGTCTCGACACCTTTGGCGGCATCGACCACGATGATTACCGAGTCAACAGCCGTGAGCGTGCGGAACGTGTCTTCGGCGAAGTCCTGGTGACCCGGAGTGTCGAGGATGTTGATCTTGTAGTCACCGTAATTGAATCCCATCACGGAGGTTGCGACCGAAATGCCACGCTGCTTCTCGATTTCCATCCAGTCGGAGGTGGCGGTCTTCTTGATCTTGTTGCTCTTCACGGCACCGGCCACATGTATGGCGCCACCGAAGAGAAGAAGTTTCTCGGTGAGGGTTGTCTTACCCGCGTCGGGGTGGGAGATGATGGCGAATGTGCGCCTGCGTTCTATTTCCTTGTTAAGCTCTTCCACGAAATGAAGTTGATTGTTGTATTAGGGATGTTTCAGGCAGCCGCCCCATCGGGGAGCGGCTGCCCGTGATGAATCAGAATTCCACCTTGGCCATTGCCGCGAGGCACTTGCGGAGCGAGTCGCGCCAATAGGGAATCTCGATGTCGTAGGTATTCTTGATCTTGGCCTTGTTGAGCACGGAATACAGCGGACGTTTGGCCGGTGTCGGGTATGCCGAGGTCGGCACAGGCTTTACCGGGGTGTTCTTTCCGGCAATCTCAAGGATGGCTTTGGTGAAGTCGTACCATGATGCCACACCCTCGTTGGTATAGTGGTAGATTCCGGGTGTCCATTTCGGGCTGTTGATCACGGTGTGTATAGCTGCCGCGAGGTCGCCGGCGTAGGTCGGCGAACCTATCTGGTCGGCCACTACGCTGATTTCCGGACGCGAGTCTGCAAGAGAGAGCATGGTCTTGACGAAGTTCTTGCCGAACTCGGAGTAGAGCCATGCCGTGCGGATGATCATCGCGTTCTGGCAGAAAGAGGTGAGCAGCGCCTCTCCTTCGAGTTTGGTGCGGCCATATATGCCCTGCGGATAGGGCTCGTCGTTCTCCTCATAAGGACGGCAGTTCTGACCCGAGAACACGTAGTCGGTAGAGATATGTATTACTTTCGCCCCATGCTTCGCGGCTGCGGACCCGAGGTTGCCGACAGCTGCGGTGTTGAGGGCCGAAGCGAGAATCTCGTCGGTCTCAGCCTTGTCGACAGCGGTATATGCGGCGCAGTTCACGATGAAGTCGAAGTCGTTGGCCGCGAGGAATTGCTCCACATCATCGCGGTTGGTGATGTCGAGAGTGTCGTAATCGGTAAATGTAGCCTCGATTGTAGGATCTTTCTCAATTTCGCGGCGCAGGCTGGAGCCGAGCTGGCCTTTGCAGCCGGTGACAAGTACTTTTTTCATGGGACGGGTCTGTTTATATGTTAGTCGGTTTCAAGTTCGTTGTTGTAGTCTTTCTTGTAATACCCTGCGAGCTGGGCCAGGAAGCGGGAGATCTGTTTCGAGGCCCGTGCGGTCTCTTCGGAGATTTCCTTTCCCTGCAGCTTCAGCATGAGCATTCCGTAGAGGGCGTCGAAACAGGTCTCGATCTCATCCTTGCGGTTCTCCCCCTGACGCGCACGCAGCTCGACAATGAGCGGCAGCGTATTGTAATACTCTGCGGCGTAGGCGGCATATTTCGGGTCGTTCAGCAGCTGACGGTGCAGACGCTCGATGTCGTTGAGCGTGTTGATGTTCAGCTGGAGGTGCCCTGATTTCTCCTTCCCTTCGCGGCGCATCATGTCGATGAGCGACTCGTACCAGTCGCGCATCTGTCGCCGGGTGGCTTCGTCGAGCCCCTCGTAACGGTCTATCAGGTTCTTCTGTATCTTGTCGATATCGAGACCATACGCGCGTATGATGTCTTCAATCTGCCACATGTAGAGCAGATATTCCGCGATGTTCTCTCTCTTTTTTGCCGATGCGGTAATCATTGGGTCTGAATTTATGTGCAAATTTACTAAAAAATGTGCTGTTACACAACTTAAACAACAAATGTGCCCGTTGTTCCGTCGGTCAGGTCATTAAATTTGATCCCATACAGCAGATGCGCCCGGACTTCAGTTGTCCGGGCGCACACATTATACAGGGTATTGATTATGATGAGGTCGAAATCAGAGCACCACTTTCTTGCCGGCCACGATGTAGAGACCGCGGGGCAGTTCGATGGTGTTGTAGCCGATGTGGAGGTCGAGCGGGAGGCTGACGCCGTCGAGACGGACCACATTGACCGTGCAGGCCTCGGGAGTCTCGATGAAGAGCTTGTGGTCGCGCACGCTCACCTTGAGCGAGCTTTCGGAAACCGTGTTGGCCTTCACGCCGGTAGTGACACCGGAGAATCCCTGGGCATTATAGATACCGTTGTGGTAGAATTGCAGATTGGCTGTCTGAGGCGTGCCGTTGTTGCTGAAGATAATCATCAGATTGGGTGTCTCGTTGGTGACAGCTGCCGATACCTTGTAGTAGCCTGTCTCGGGATCCACGCTGAGGCTCTGGCCCGGCCAAGTGCCGCCTGTGTAGTTCTTGTCACCGTCTGCTGCATCCCAGATCCAGGCGTTGACAGAACCCCACTTTGCATCGGAGTTGTCGAAATATGCCACCCATACGCCATCTTCCGGTGCTGTCGGGCCGGTGTAGGGGTCGTCGGGAATCTCTCCTGCACCCTCGATAGTCTTCTGGTAACCGGCCGATGTGTAGTAGCCACCGTTGGTCCACTCCCAGTCGTCAGTCTGAGCGCCGTTGCAGCTGAAGATAAGACCTGACTTCTCGGGAATCTTGCCCTCGCCGGTGTAAGTCCACTTGTAGACATTGTTTCCAAGGTAGGTCATGTAAGAACCGGGCCATGCGCCGGCGAAGTTGTTGCCGTTGTTCCAAACGTAAGCGTTGATGCCTTTCCAGCCGTTGTCGGCCTCGAAGAACACTGCCTGCTCACCTTCAGCCATAGAGGGTGCGATAGGCTCGTCGGGCTCGGTGATCTCACCGCCGCCACCACCACCGTTGGGCTTCTCTGTCCATGTCTCGGCGGGCATTGTCTCGTCAGGCCATTCCTCCCAGGGCTGGTCAACCGAAGCTGTCGCGTAGAGGTATTTGCCATCCTCGCCGACCTTGCCGGGAGCGGGAGTCTTGGTTGTGTCGAGCACGTACACACGGAGGTTACCCTTGCCCGAGCATGTTGCGGTCAGCTTGCCGTCGGTCACGACTTTCTTGTCGCCTGTGATCGCATCGATATAGGTGCCGTTGAGAACACCTGTGAATGTGGCGTTTCCGGAAATGGTCACGAGCACATAAGAGTCGGTGTTGGCATCGGTGTAACGGCGTTTGAAGGCCATGTCGCCCGAGCAGCCCTCGTTGCTGTACTGTCCCTTGCGGAGAGCGGGGACTGCGGCGCGTATCTTGTTCAGACGCTGTATGTGGCGTGCGAGCGGGTAGGAGAGAGAGGAGGCCATGTTGCCGGTAGCTCCGGTGTACTCGGCGAAGTCGGTCACGTTGACATCACCCTCGATGTAACCGCCGAAATATGCTCGGCCGGTGTTATTGAGGGGCTCGATAGCGCCCTTGTCCATGATTTTGCCCTTCTGGAACTCGACTTCCGAACCGTAGTAGAGGCAAGGGATTCCACGGAATGTGAACATCAGCGAGAGATTCTCGGCCCATGATGCCTGGTCGCCGTTGTAACGGACATCGCTGCCGGGACCGTAGTCATGAGAGTCTACGTATACCACGTTATAGGTGGCATCGTTGTAGAGGTTGTCTTGCGAGTGGACACCATATGCACCCTTGGCGGAACCGTAGTTCCAATGCATCGCGAAGTCAATGACGCTCAGACCGGAGTAGTCACTGTAGTCGGGAGTGTGATATTCGTTGCCGTTGAGCTTGGCGTTGTCGCTGCTGCGGAGAATCGAAGCGGCGTGGCCGAGGTCGTCGGCTGCCTGCTTGTGGCATGATTCCCAGTTGGTATGGCCGCTCACGGTCTCGTAATCGGCTGACCCCTCGGTTGGAGTGGGGATGGCAACCACGCTGTCCCATGACTTGGCATCGTAGTCCCACGCGTAGTCCTTGTTCTCCTTCCAGGTGTAGTAGCAGGGAGAGCAGTTGTAGTTCTGTCCACGGTAGATAACTTCATTTGAGCGTGCGCAGACCTCGCCGTACATGAAGAAAGGAGTGTTGCCACGCTTTGCCTTGGCCTCGGGGCTGTCGGCAGCGGCGAGGAACTGCGGAAGGAAATTCTTGTTGAACGACAGGCGCGGAATATGTCCTGCTGTGTCGATACGGAATCCGTCCACACCCATCTTGATGAAGCGTGAGTAGCAGTCGATCAGATAGTTCGTCACCGCCGGGTTCTCGGTGTTGAGGTCCACGCAGTCGCCGGCGATCTGTCCCCACCAGCGGGAGGGGTCGTCCCAGTCGAACCAAGCCTTGTGGTGATAGTAGTTGTGGATGTCTTTGTTAGTGAAGTCAGAGTTCTTCATCAAGGCCAGACGGCTGTCATACTGCGACTTGGCGGGGAGCTGGAGATAGTTGTCGGGGAGCACGCCGCCGTTGCTGACCGTGCGGGGAATCATCGAGGCGTTGATGTCGGCCAGGTCTTTTGTGTAGTCCTTGTCGAACATCGGGGCGAGGTTGCTCTCGCCGAAGTTTCCTGTGTGCTGGATCACGATGTCGAGAATGAGCTTCATGCCGCGCTTGTGAACCTCGTCGATAAGCTTCTGGAAAGCCACTTCGGCATCGGCTGCCGTAGCGTCTTTCGACACGTAGCGGTGGTCAACTTTCGAGAAGTCGAGAGCATGGTAGCCGTGGTAGTCGAGACCCGATGCGTTCTCTACGACAGGAGTGATCCATACGGCTGTGAAACCGAGGGCCTTGATGTAGTCGAGCTTGTCGATGAGTCCCTGGAAGTCACCGCGCCATTCGGGATCCTGGACGTTTAGGACGCCATCCCAGCAATACACGTTGTTGTTGGGGTCACCGTCGTAGAAACGGGTTGTCATCGCGAAGTAGATAGTCTCGTCGCGGAAGTCTGTGCGGTCGCCGACAAAAGTTGCGGCGTTGGCGGTCATGGCACTTGTGGCCAGGACAGCTCCGTACAGCATACTTTTAAGTAAATCCATGGTCATGTAGTTACTGTTGTATATGTAGGTTAAAAATTAGTAGGCTTGAAAGCTGGTAGTAGGTTAACGGTCGCATGTGGAAGATGACCTTCTCATGACATGCAATCATGAAACATTTGCGTTTCATGGGCAAAATTATAACAATTATATATTATGAACAATGATGAGGTGGTAAACGTCGGGAATGTATTGGTCAAGGTGTGCAAAGGGCAAAGAAGGTATGGGACATCGCGTAAGTAGATACGGTGTAGGTAGTGTGTAGATAGTGTGTAGATGTAGTACTTGGAACAATTTGTTATGTGTTGGATTTTTATTTAAATTTGTGTTTTAATGATGGACGGCTGTTGATGAGGGTTGAAAAGACCCGTAAACAGGTGTCCGGTATATAAAATTATGAGTATGGTAAGTATCACTTATATATGGCATGACTGCTTCGTGGTCAGCACCCCGGTGGCGGTGCTGGTGTTCGATTATTGGCTCGACACCGACGGTGGAGCCGCTGCGCACCCGGCTTTTCTTGATATCACGGACCGGGACAAGCCGCTGTATGTGTTGGTGAGTCACGGTCACAAGGACCATTTCAATCCTGATATATTCTCTTGGGCAGCCGACTTTCCGAATGTACATTATATTGTGAGCAAGGATGTGATGAAGCGGATACGCCATGTGGTGAGCGCGACATCGGTTTATTCGGGTCCGAAGGTCAGTCCTTCGCAGGTGACTGCGCTGCGTCCCGGCGAGGAATTTTCGGATGGCCGTGTGCGGGTGGCGGCTTTTCCCTCGACCGACATCGGCAACTCCTATATAGTGGAGTGTGACGGCCGTCGCATCTTCCACGCCGGCGACCTCAACGCGTGGATATGGAAAGATGAATCGACCGAGCAGGAGGTGAGGAAGGCGCTTGGTGACTACCGTGCTTGTCTGCGCGACATATCGGCGTGGTTGAAAGCGAATCCCGTATCAACGGTGCCAGAGGCCATGCCCCCGGTGCAAGGTGCGGCAGCCCCGGTGCAAGATGCCGGAAGAATCGATTTCTGTTTCTTCCCGGTTGATTCGCGCATCGGCACAGATTACTTCACCGGAGCTTCGATATTTGTGCGTGAGTTCGATGTGGTGCGGTTCTTCCCGATGCACTTCGCCCTCGGCGATGAGGAGGAGCGTCGTCAGCGCCGCGCCGATGCCCTCCGTTTCGGGCGTTACGCCAACCCCGCCCGGGGCGAATACATCCCCCTCGCCCTCCCCGGCTCCACCTACCTCTGCGCCGATACCAACGATTTTAACAGTTGAGTATTAAAATTCAGTGGCGGGATGACGGGTTGTGCAAAAAGATGTTAAAACGGCGGTTGGGGCGTGGAAGTTTTTGAACGGGTGTTGTTATTAAGGCATAGATAGATCTTATTGAGGTCTGGACCAAAGGAAAAGAAATTTTCCCAAAGCAGATTCCCCAAGGATCGAAAGAATATTAACTTCTTAAGATTCCACTACAATGGCTGAAAAACAACAATTCAAACAGAGACTTCTTGGTCTTCAGGGAAACCTGTTCAATTTCGCATGTCAGCTGACCGCCGACCGTGAGGCAGCTCAGGACCTCGTGCAGGACACCACTCTCAAGGTGCTCGACAATGAGGAGAAATATGTTGACAATGTCAACTTCAAGGGCTGGGTGTTCACCATCATGCGTAACATCTTCATCAACAACTACCGCCGTCAGGTGCGTTCGGCAACGGTGATTGACACCACCGAAGACCTCTACCACCTCAATCTCTCGCAGGAGTCAGGTCTCTCCACCCCGGAGGGTTCATACGCCGCCAAGGAGATCTCGGTAGCCATCAACGCCTTCTCCAACGAGTACAAGCAGCCCTTCACGATGTACATCGCCGGCTACAAGTACAGCGAGATTGCCGAGAAGATGGGTCTCCCCCTCGGCACGGTCAAGAGCCGTATCTTCTTTGCACGCAAGCGTCTGCAGGGTCTTCTGAAAGACTATCGCTGACCTCGTAGCAGAGGAATGACCGCAAAATTACGCGGCTTCGCGCCACGCGCATTTTCAGCCATTAAAAAATATTTGATGACACGCACTTTGCGTGTCATCTTTTTTTGTTAACTTTGCAAGTTGAAGCGGTGTGCGTTGCCCTGTACGCGACATATGCCGCCCGATGCCCTCTCCATGCAGGAGCGTGGCTTTCAGGATGTGATTTGGATAAATGAGTGACAAGATAAAGAAACTGAACTTCTGGGTGAGACGCCGCTCGCATCTCGCCGTCATTGCCATAGGCTCGCTTGTGATAGCTCTACTCTTCCTCAACGAGGATGCCTCGTGGGAACATAACATGGAGTATCAGGAGCAGATCAAGGCCCTGAACGAGGAGATAAAGACATGCAATGACTCTGCCGAGTATTACCGCGTGCAGCGTCAGCAGCTCCTGACCGGAACCGAGGAACTGGAGCAGCTCGCGCGCGAGGAATACCGTATGCAGAAAGCCACGGAAGACGTTTTCATAATAAAACATGCAAAATGAAAGGAAAAGATAACAGCGCAAGGCCGGCTGACCGCTCACGTGTGAGGCGCGCTATGGAACCACTCGCCACTTTCGGACTCATTCTGGTTGCTGCCGGTCTGGTAGCTCCCTTCGCGAGTTTCGACAACACGTGGGTGACGGTGATGTTCAAATGGGTGTTCGCCGTCGGCGCGGTCACCTTTACCGCAGCCCGTATAGCGGGTTCGCTTGGCCGCGACGAGAGTTTCCGGGTGCGCCGTCTGCGCCGCATGGAGACTTGGGCAGGTATTGCCTTCTGCATAGGTGCCTTCTTCTGGTTCTACAACTCGGCGAAGATCGACAGCGATGTGCTGACGTTCCGTATGCTCAACGAGACGATCCTCTTCACTCTGGCCGGTGCCCTGATACAGCTCGTTTCTTCGTGGCTGCTGTCGTCTGCGCTGCGCAAGGAGGAGAAAGCCCGTCAGGAGAAAGCTTCGGGAAAAGGGGAGGATAAAGGGAACGACTGACAGATGTTACCGGAGCGCACCATACTGACCATTGATTTCGGCAACACGGCCATGAAGGCCGCGGTGTTCGAAGGGGAACGCCTTGTTCAGTCGGTGGTCGGAACCGGTTCGACCCATGAGGCTGTCGATGCCCTGCAGACTTTCCATTCGGTCGAAGGAATCTGCTATTGCTGTGTCGGCGCTGACAGGGAGAACCTGCTGGAGCATCTGCGCCATACCGGGCTGCCGATGGTGGCGCTTGGTCCTGAAACGCCGCTGCCGATCGAGGTGTGTTACGGAAGCCGCGCTACCCTCGGGGCTGACCGTCTGGCCGCTGCCGTCGGTGTGGCGGGCGAGGAGGAGGCCGTGCTTGTCGTCGACGCGGGTACGGCGGTGACTTGCGACCTTGTGGCTGACCGCCGTTTTCTCGGGGGCAACATATCGCCCGGACTGAAACTGCGGTTTCACTCTCTCCATGAATTTACTTCGCGGTTGCCGCTTGTTTCGCCCGACGGTGAGCTGCCTGTTTTCGGACACGATACGCAGACGGCCATCCGGGCCGGTGTGATGAACGGTCTGGTATGGGAACTTGCCGGGGCCTTCGAGACGGCGCGAAGCGAATATAAGAATATAAAAATGGTTATCACCGGCGGCGATGCCGCCATACTCGCCCCGCTGCTTGCGGAGCACGGTATCGAGGCCGTGGCCGACAGCGAGACCGTCGGGCGCGGACTGGTGAGAATCTTCAACTACAATAACGACTTATGACTAAACTGAAGTTATTTTTAGCTACGTTGGTGTGTGCCATTCCTGCATTGGCCCAGAACGTCACCACTCCTTATTCGATGTATGGATACGGAATACTCGGCGACCGTGCCACCTCAATGCAGCGCCAGATGGGTGGAGTGGGTTATGCCATGAACTCCGGCCGTCAGATCAACGCGATGAACCCGGCTTCGTATGCCGCGGTCGATTCTATGACTTTCCTCTTCGACATGGGTGCCGACATATCTTTCCTCTGGAACCAGGAGGGGAGCGCCAGGGAGCATTCCATAGGAGGCGGTCTCGATTATCTCACCATGCAGTTTCCGCTCAGCAAATATATGGGTGGTTCTATCGGTCTTTTGCCTTACAGCTCGGTAGGTTACGCCTTCGGTAATGACATCGCCCACGGTACGATGCAGAATCAGGGCTCGGGGGGTATCAATGAACTTTATGTCGGTGTGGCCGGTAAGTTCAAGGGCTTCTCGCTCGGTGTGAACGTCAGCTACGATTTCGGTAATATCGTGAACGATGTGTTCGGCACTCCCCAGAGCGGCGGTAGCTCCAAGTTCGAGCATGTCATGAAGGTGCGCGACTGGAATATCCTTATCGGTGCCCAGTACTCAGGCCGTATAAACCGTTACAACCGGTTTGTGATCGGTGCGACCTACAGTCCGAAAAAGACACTCCTCGGCAGTTCATGGGCCACAATCCAGGAGATGACGCAGGAGTCGGTGCCGACCGAGGTCGCCCGCATGACACTCAAGAACAATTACTACACTCCGAACAGTGTGGGTGTAGGTTTCAGCTATACTCACGAGCGTGTGAGCCGCTTCAATGTGGAGTTCGACTACACATGGCAGGGCTGGAAAGATGCCAAGTATTCAGCCCTCAGAGCCAGCGAGCCGGATGCCGACGGCAGTTATCCGGTGGTGTTCCAGGGCATGGAGTTCAATAACCGTAGCCGTTATGCGGTCGGAGCTGAGTTCGTGCCTAAGATCCGCGGTTCGTACATGCAGCGTGCCGCCTACCGTCTCGGTGCATATTACACCGACGACTATCTCCGCATAAACGGCAACAGCGTGCGTGAGTTCGGGGTGACTGCCGGTCTCGGATTCCCCACCATCGAGGGCAAGACAATCATCAACCTCGGTCTGGAATGGAAGATGCGTCAGGCTTATCCTTCGTCGCTCATCAAGGAGAACTATCTCAACATCACACTTGGTGTGAACTTCAACGAGGTCTGGTTCTTCAAGCGTAAGATCCGCTGATCGCTGAACCCGTATCATAAAAAGTCAGTAGATAACGCATGACAAGGGCGGTATGGTTTCTTATCGGTATGTTTCTTGTGCTCGTAGTGGCCTCGGGCTGCCGCGAGGAGAAGAAAATCGACGTGGCCTCAACCCTCAACCCGAAGAAGATGGCCACTATGACCACAAAGAACGTGGCGACCTTCATATCCGACTCGGGTGTGGTGCAGTATAAGGTGGTCGCGCCCCTATGGCAGGTGTTCGAGGAGGTCGATACCCCCTACTGGAACTTCCCGAAGGGCCTTTATCTCCAGAAGTATGACCCGTATTTCCATGTCATAGCCACAGTAGCGGCCGACTCGGCACGGTTCTTCAGCAATCAGAAGCTGTGGCGCCTTGACGGCCATGTCGAGATGACCAAGGTTCCGAAAGACCTGTTCCAGACCGAACAGCTTTTCTGGGACCAGCGCAGAGGAATAATCTACAGTGATTCGTTCATACATATAGAGACGGAGACCCATGTGCTTGAAGGACTCGGATTCGAGAGCGACGAACGTCTTACCTCGTACCGCATAATCAAGCCCCAGGGAATTTTTCCCGTCAATTCACTCAAAACCCAATAGTCGTGGAATTACAGCTGAGTCTCGCCATAACCATCACGGTGATTGCAATCATTTTCTCGGGCCTGTTCTCGGGCTCGGAGATTGCTTTCGTGCAGTCGAACAAGGTGCGCCGTGAGATTGATGCCGCCCGGGGAGGTTTCATAAACCGGATACTTCAGAACTTCAGCCACCATGAGGATATGTTCATATCTACTCTGCTGGTGGGCAACAATGTGGTGCTTGTCATATATGGTATAGCATTCTCGGCGATAGTCAATCCGATTCTTGAACATTGGTTCGGACCCGATGGCGAGGCGCTGGTGCTGGTGTGCAACACCATCCTCTCGACCGGCCTGATTCTCATAACCGGTGAGTTCCTGCCCAAGACCACGTTCCGTATCAATCCGAATTTCATGATGCGGATTCTCGCGCTTCCTCTCTTTCTTATATATATAGTGCTCTATCCGGTGTCGCTCTTTGTCTCGATGATCTCGAAGGGACTGATGAAGCTGGTAGGCATAGAGTCGGGTGGTGGCGCTGCCCAGACACTCACCATCGACGAGCTCGACGACTACATACAGCAGTCTATCGAGGAGCATACCGGCAAGCAGGAGGTGGAGAACGAGGTGCGGATTTTCCGTAAGGCGATCGATTTCAAGGATACTCAGATTGCGGAGTGCATGACACCGCGCAATGAGATTGTCTCCGTGCCGGTCGAGGGCACTACACGCGAGGATCTTATAGAACGCTTCATCGCCACCGGCCTTTCGAAGGTCGTGGTGTATAAGGAGGACATCGACGACGTGGTGGGATACATCCATGTGTCCGAACTGTTCAATGCCTCGGCCGACTGGCGCGAACGGCTCAAGCCGGTGCTCTTCACCCCCGAGACCATGCTTGCCAACAAGATGATGCGCCGTCTCATGAGCGAGAAGAAGTCCATGGCCATTGTGGTCGATGAGTTCGGCGGCACTTCCGGCCTTGTCACTCTCGAAGACCTCGTGGAGGAGATATTCGGCGAGATAGAGGATGAGCATGACCGCAAGCGCATAGTGGCGCGTACGCTCGGAGTGAACACATATGTCTTCTCAGGCCGTGCAGAGATTACGGCCATCAACGAGGAGTTCGGTCTCAACATCAAGGAGAGCGAGCAATATCATACGTTGGCGGGTTACATACTCGATAACCTTGAGGCCCTTCCGGCACAAGGCTCGACATTCGACATCGCCAATCTCAGGTTTACCATCAAGAAGATGTCTACCACGAGGATAGAGCTGGTGAAAGTCGAGAAAATCGATGTCCGCGAGGAGGACTGATAAGGGCGGCCTTGAAATAATTTAAAAGTTTTTGTACGATTTTTGCTAAAAAAGTTGCACCAATAAAAAATTTGAAATATATTTGAGCCGAAATTCAGAGCGGGCAAGGCGTAAAAGCCCGATACGCTCTAAAAACAACGATAACGTGAGTTTAAACAAGAAACAACTGAACACACATAATCGCTTAATTTAATGAACGGTAATGACACCTTCAAATCCTCGGTGATCGGGATGCAGGGCAACCTGCTGTCCTTCGCCCTCAAGCTTACTCTTAATGAGGAGGAGGCGCACGACCTGGTTCAGGACACTACGCTCAAGGCGCTTGACAACGAAGAGAAGTTTGTTGACAACGCCAACTTCAGCGGGTGGATGATGACCATCATGCGCAACATCTTCATCAACAACTACCGCAAGCGGGCGAGGGAGAACACAGTGGTCGATGCCACTGAAGATCTCTATCATCTCAATCTTTCGCAGGATTCGGGAGTTCAGACTCCCGACGGTGCGTTCGCAGCCGGCGAGATCAGCGCAATACTCAACGGCTTCCCCGCAGATTACCGTAATCCTTTTTCGATGCACATAGCCGGTTACAAGTATGAGGAAATCTCGGAAAAACTTGGCATGCCGCTCGGAACTGTCAAGAGCAGAATCTTCTTTACCCGAAAGAGACTCCGCGAACTGCTGAAGGATTACAGGTAAACAGTTTCTCTTTTCTTATAAACTCGACAACTTGGAACGTAGACTACAACTTGGATTATATAACCTTACACCGGACTTATCTTACAAATTGAAGTAGAAATTGCAAATAGAAAGGTTTCTAAGAAATACGAAAATCGCGACCGTCAGTGACTGTCGCGATTTTTTGTTTTTCATATGTAGCTCATATATGTATGAACCTGCCCGGCTCAGTCGTCGTAGCGCAGGAAGTTGCCGGCACGGTCGAATTTAAGCTCAGTGCCGTCGTTGAGCTCCACATCATAGTCGTTGCTGTCCTTGTCAATCTTGACGATGCTCTTGTTCTTATGGTTCTTCTGGATATATGTGCGGATAGGTGCGAGCACGAACCCCTGCGGAACGGCCTGATGACCGCAATCCACCTCTTTCCATTCACCATCTTTGTTGAATTCAATCTCTGCGCCGTTGCTTAGCACAACCTCATAGTCTTTTGTGCCGAACAGGTTCTGGTCGACCACCACACGGTTCACCGAAGCCTTCGGGAAATTCTTCTTAAGCGTCTGTTGGGCCTGAGCCGGCAGTACACTTGCGTCGCGGTACACCTTGTCGCGGGCAGACATTGTGGCCACCGAAAGCAGCACCACAGAAATCAGGGCAAGTAGTTTTTTCATCTCTTTACTTAATTTAATCGGTTTTCAAGGGTGTCTTCGGGAGCTTTTCCCGGAGTCTTTACCGGAAATTCATGTTCTTCTTTCCCTGCGGGGGAAGATTTTTTCATGATTTCAGACCCGATTTGACCCTCCTTGGTTAAGTTTATAACAAAATTTTCGCGGAAAAGTTGATGTATCGATAAGGTTTTACATTTGTTATTAACATAACGAAATATATTTTAACATTTATTGATTCGGTTAATTTACAGTTAGTTATCATCGAAAATATGTTTTATAACAGAAAATCTTTCGGAAAAATTTGCACACGGCTGATTTTTGCACTAATTTTGCAACCGCAAACGGGAAACAAACCGACACTCAAACGAAGGTCTG
>CAJTQV010000021.1 GCA_910578385.1 uncultured Muribaculaceae bacterium
GCGAAACCTGCGGTTTCGCCAAAACGGGGAAATTTATTTTGGTTTGTTTTGTATACCCGGGTGAAATCATGTCGGGCTTCGCCCTCCATGATTTCACCCGTGCCTACCGCCGTGTCGCCGCTACGCGGCGTTGACGCGCGTACATATTACCCGGACACCGGACGCGGCTCCGACGCGCGTACATGGATGCGGCGTTGATGCGCGGACTTGTTACATTTCGGTGTCGCCGTAGCCGGAGCTGTCCATCGGTTCCATGTCTTCGTTGACACGGGCCTTCTTGGCCTTCATGTTGCCGAAGGAATATTTGATGGTGAGGCGTATCTGACGGCCGCCACGCCAACGCTCGGAATACTGCTCGTAGTCGTCGCCGATGGTGGTGTTCTTGAACTTGCGCGAGTCGAAGAGGTCGCGGCAGTTGAGCGACACCGACCAGTCGCCGAAGTTGCGGCGGAGTCCGAGGCCCACGCTCCATCCACCCTGATGAGAACCCTGCGCCTCCTTGTGGTCGGAGGAGTAACGTCCCGTTGCCTGGAAAGCGAGCTGCCATGGCAACTTTACGTTCGCCATGATGCGGGCATCCCATGCAAACGAGTTCTGCTTGACATTCGAGAGGAGAATGTCACCGCCGGCGATTGACTTCATATTATAAGTCCATGCCGAGATGTAGTTGTCATAAAGGTTGACGGTTGTCGTGAGGTCAAGCCAACCTGAGAAGAGCTGGTTTTTGGCGACAATCTCGATACCTGAATTTGCGCGGCTCGACACGTTGGCCCAGGTGGTGTACATCACATCGCCATCCATATAGCTCAGGCGGTTCATCACGCCCGAAGCCTGACGCAGATAAGCCGATACGGAAATCATGTGATAAGTCCAGGACTTCAGGTAGTTGATCTCGAACGAGTTCGAATACTCCGGATCCAACTGCGGATTACCATAAGAGATGGCTGTCGGGTCGGAAATGTCGCGGAACGAGTTGAGCTGACCGCCGAACGGGCGACGGATCCGGCGCGTGTAGTTGACCTGAAGCTCATTGTCGTGAGGGAGGGCATACGAAAGATAGAGCGACGGGAAAAGAGCGAAATTGTTTTTCTTGTACTGCTCAACGTCATCCTTGGTCTGACCATATTCGAGCGAGCGGGCACGGACCTGCCAAGCCTCGGAACGGAGACCTCCCGAATAGCTGAAGTTACCGACCTTGCCGCCGAGCGTGAAATAGAGCGCCGAGATGTTGTTGGTGTATATGAACCGGTTGTAGAGCTCGGGTGCGAGAGCCATGTCGGCTGCGCACGTACCGCGCCAGGTCGTATTGGGAGTATTCTCGTGAGAGTAGTTGCCGTTGTAGCCGGCCTCAAGTTTCAGATACTGGCTGAAGACATTCGAATAGTCGAGCTTGGCCTCCCAAGTATTTACATTGATGGGCATGGTCTGCTCGCGGTATGAGGTACTTTCTACCGGGTCGCCACCCGCCATGTCGGCCGGCCACTCCTCCTCTTCAAGATATGAGTTCCACGACGGCCCACCCCAATGGTTGTAGCTCACATTGGCATCGATGTTCTGAACGTCGCTGAAGCGGTGGGTATAACCGAACTCGCCATGACCGCCACGGTTGTCGCCCATGCTCCGGGCGAGCTGAGTTGCCGCGGTCCATTGGTTCGGCATATTGGAGGTGTAATCTGTTGTGGTGTTACCCCAGCGGTGTCCGAACATACCGAAACCGTTGAGATAGAAATCATCGTTGTCGGTGAGATGGTAGGTCGCGCCGGCGCGGAAGAAGAGGTTGTTTCCATGATTGCGCGACTTGCCGTCGGAGTTGGTGAAGTCGCCATTATCGAAAGTACGGCGCATGATGCTTCCGCCCGTGTTATGGCGCATACGGAAACCGAGGCTGGCGTAAGTGTCCCACTTTCCGGCATTGAAGTTGATATTGACCGAAGCGTTTCCACCGCCCTGGGTATTGGCCGAGAGTTCCGCGCTGCCGAAATAACCGGCGCGGCGGTCCTTCTTGAGAATGATATTGATTATACCCGACGTACCCTCGGGGCTGTACTTAGCCGAGGGGTTGGTGATGACCTCGATGCTCTCGATGCTCTCTGCGGGAATCTGCTCAAGAATCTGGGCACGGTTGTCGGCGGTCATGCCCGACTCCTTGCCGTTGATCCATACAGTCACAGAAGAGTCGCCACGGAGAGAGACCTCGCCATCCTGGTCAACCTCGACCGAGGGAATCGATTCGAGAAGCTCGCTGGCCGACTGGCCGGCCGACGCGATATTGGCATCGACCTGAAAGACTTTCTTGTCAAGTTCGAAACGCATCTGGCTGCGCACGCCCTCAACGACTACCTCCTTGAGCACCTTCGAGTCGTCGGCCAGACGGATGACGCCCAGATCCACGTCGCCCCCCTTCACGGTTACAGGGCGGTCCTGGTTCACACTGCCCACGTTCATGATCTGCACCACATAGCTGCCGTCGGGGAGCGACGGCAACTTGAAAGAGCCGTCGTCGGCAGTCGACGCACTGAGATTGAGCGGTTTGTTGGTACGGGTATCAACGACCTGCACCGTCACGAAATCCATAGGTTCACCGCTCTCTTTATTGACCACACGGCCTGTGACATTACCCTTGGCCATCAAGATGGCCGGCACGAGGGTCATGCCTGCGAAAAGAGATGTTCTGATATTCATAATTATGTTGTAATCCGAAGTAATCCGGTTATAAGACAGCGGCACCGCCATAAGGATTAATCGCCCGTAAAGTTTATGGCAAACAGAGCCGTTTCAGCCGCAAAATGGCCAAACTATTAAAATGCAAGGTAAAAATTAATTATCTTAACAATTATTAACCACATTATTTAGAGATTGTACACGTTTTGAATCTATATTTGCACCTCGAAAGGACAGAGTGAACATTTTCAAGAAGACCAACTGACCCTGACAGAAAAAACGTTTATGCGTTGACAATCACTGAAATCAACCAATAACAAATATAATCAACCTATGAAGCGAAATCTTACCGCACTCGGAGCGGCTTTGCTGATTGGACTTCCGGCAGCGAACGCGGCGCATCTCACACCCGCGCAGTTCCAGGAGAAGATGCAGTCTCCTGACAACGCTTTCCGGTGGGCACCCAAATCGAAGGCTCTCCCCTCAGAATGGGCCAAACTCGCGCCACGCGCGTCGAAGGCAGCGAAAGCCCCGGTTACCGAAACAGACGTACAGCTCCCCACCTCAGAGGGCGCGAGCTACCTTGACATGCCCGACGGCACCAACTGGTTCATCACCACTGAATTTGACAAGGAGATAGTGAGCCAGTCGGATTACTACACCCAATACGATATTGTTGGAGTCAAGGCCACCATCTACAATGACAAATATGAGAAAGTAGGCTACATCGAGACCGAGATAGAGAAGCCCGAAGGGTTCAGCCTCTGTTCCTCGGCTCAGTTCGGCCCCTGTGTGACGAAGAAATTCTTCAACACCGACGACAGCTATGAGATAATGCTCATGGCCAACTTCAAGCCCGAGGAGGGCTATGGCGCGGTGCCCTTCACCTATGTGTTCTCACTGAAGGGAGCCGAGAAATCCGCCGAAAAAATCAGCACCCTCAACGGATACTACATCGCAGCAGTCAACAATCCCGCCGACGCGTGGAGCGAGGACTTCTTCCTTGAATTCCTCACAGGCGAGGAACTGACCGACGACGAGATGCTCTATACGTTCGACATCTACACCAAGGCATCGTACAGCTCACCAACCGCCACATCGGTGAAATCTTTCACCGTAGACATGATCCACACCATGTCGGACGGCGAGAACGAGAGCATGCCGGTGCTCATCAAGTCATCAGGCAGCACGCTCTACGCGACAGTCGCACAATATGAGAAGACTTTCTTCGAGGATCCGTTCGACTTCATGAACGAGACCCTCTCGAAAGACAACCGCTACATTGTGGAGCTCTACAAGAAAAGTGCCTACGACAAGGAGATGACTCTCCAGTCGACGACCGCCATTCCCTGTCAGGAGGCGGCCGAGGGCTTCGCGATGCGCTCCTACTGTCTTGGAGGCTTCGAGGGTGCCGACGACATCACCTTCGATTTCGGCGACGGCAAGACTCCGGCGTTCATCATCTCGATAATGGACTCCGACATATACGAGAACACGGCCACAATGTTCGAGGTCTACAATACCGAGGCCGACGTGATCAAGACATTCGGCGAAGGCAACGAGGGATTCCTGCGTCTCTCATCGGTGCCCGGTATGCCTGAACAGTACTGCATGCTGATGGCGACAGCCGGCGGCGATTTGGAATACGCATTCTACAACTATCCCGCGATGGAGAAGGTGGCATCTATCCCGACAGTCATGCCCTATGAGAACTATCTGGTGACACTCTCGCTTCTCATCGACCGTGTGCCCGAGGGCAACAGCTACCGTTACGCGGCGGCGAGCACCGGCGGCATCTCCGATGACAATGGCGACACGTCTCACCTCGTGGCATGGTTCGACAACGAGGGCAACTACCTCCAGATGGACCTTCTGAACGGCGGCAAGAACATAAACCGTCTCAGCCCCTAAATCTCGGCCAACGGTCTGACACGCTACCTGGTCAACACCGACGAGGCACGCGAGTACCTGATGTTCGGTCTGCGTCTGGACGACGCGACAGGCTCACAGGCTCACACCGAGCTTATGATTGTGAACGACCGCGGGGAGATGCTCGCGCAGTATCCCTTCGATATCAACGCCTCGGGCATCAATGTGGCCATTGTCAACGAAAAGACCAATCCGGCCATCTGGATCACCTACGAGACATTCGAGGACAAGCAGACGCACAGTGAATTCCTGAGCCTGCCGCTCAATACTTTCGACGGCGCGGGCACAGTGGAGGATCCCTATCTGCTGCGCACACCCGGCGACATGGAGCGCATCGGCTTCAACCTGTCGTCGAACTTCGCACTTGCCAACGACATTGACTACCGTGGCGCACGCTTCGTGCCCGTGACCGGTTCGTTCACCGGTTCAATCGACGGCGCGGGACACACCATCAAGAACTTCGCCCTCACCGACGGAGCAATGTTCGCCACTGTCGGCAGCCTCGGAAACGCACGCCGCTCGGCAATCAAGAATCTCACTCTCCGTCAGGTGAACGCCAGCAGCGTTCCGGCCATACTGGTACGCAACGCCTATGCCACCGACTTCGAGAACGTGAACATCATGACCGCGACCGCTACCGGCGAGGAGGCTGACTTCGGACCGATTGTAAACAACGCAGCGACCGGCTCCACAATCTCCAACTGCGCCGTGCGTGCCGACATCGACATGCCCGACACAGACGAGGTGGGCGGTCTCGTAGCGACACTCGGCAACGACTCCAAGGTTACGGCTTCGTCGTTCACCGGCATAATCAACGCCGGCGCGACCGTAGGTGGTATCGCAGCCTCAGGCTTCGCATCAGCAGCGATCGCAGACTGCCATGTCAATGCTGAAATCACCGCTAAGAACACCGTGGGTGGTGTGATCGGATCCTCCGACCGTCTCGACATACAGCGTTGCCTCGTAGAGGGCAGCATCGAGGCTACGACCCCGCGCAACATCTGGAGCGACTACCAGAACGCGGGTGTACCGACTATCAGCGCGGGCGGTATCGCCGGTCATCTCGCGTCGCCCTCGGTAGAATACGATGACAACGGCAATCCCCTCCCCGCCGACCCGGCACTCCCCCCGGTCATCTCCAACTGCGTGGTGGCACTCGACGCCATCACTATTCCCGACACCGAAGGACTGGCTGCGACGGCACACCGCATCGTGGGCCGCTCGAATGTGAACAACGACCCGGCGATACTCGGCGAAGAGTATGACCATGCCACCTACGACTGGGTTATCAGCTGGGGTGAACCCGCCGGAGCCGAGGAGAAAATCTCTGACAACTATGTAATCAGCGGTCTCGCGCCCCTGAACAATGACATCGAGGCGCTCCACACCAGCACAGAGGGTGCTGATGTCGAAGAGGGCAAAGCAGACCAGGCATTCTTCGAAGGTCTCGGCTTCAAGTTCGGGGCCGCCGACAACGACTCGCCCTGGCTCATGTCAGACGTCAACCCGATGAGACCTTACCTGCACTTCGAGAACGAGGTGGCTGAAGACATCGAGTTTGTACCGGGCAGCGTATCTGCCAAAGAGGGAGAGACTGTCAAAGTCACCCTGCATCTCGAATATGTCAGCTTCGACGATATTGAACTCACATATTCGGAAGAGGGCGCGGTGAGCATGGAGCGTGACGTGAACAGCGGCACCAACGACATCGTGTTCGACCTCACCGTAATAAAAGAGGGAACGTTCACCGTGACTGCAAGCAAGGGTAACAAGAGCAGCGTACTCCTCGTGACCGGAACAAGCGGCATCGGCAATGTCGAGGTCAGCACCCTCATGAGCTACGACGGACGCACTCTGCGTGCCGAGGGTTGCGCGCTCGCACTCTACAGCCTGCAGGGCACAGAGGTTGCGGCAGCACACGACTCGCTCGACACCGCATCGCTTCAGCCGGGCGTCTACGTGGCAGTAGCCACAGGTGCCGACGGCAAGCGTCACCCACTGAAAATAAATGTACGTTAAAGTGCAATAACCCGCACCCGTTCCTCAACTTTCACGAGGGATGAGGCGTTTTAAAAGCGAGGACGGCCATGGTGGCTGTCCTCGCTAATTTTTTTTGAATCATGAAGAAAATATTGCTAATTCTGTTTGCGATGGTGCTGTCGGTGACAGCGGCCAACGCGTTCATTGACTCCTACACCATCAGCCGCGACAAGTTGCCCGAGGAGGCTCAGAAGATGCTTGACGAGTACTTCCCCAAGGCAAAGATCGGAATGATCAAGGTGGACCGTCACCTGCTTAAAAAGACGGACTATGACGTGCGGTTGACCAACGGCACCACAATCGAGTTCTCCAACAAGGGAAAGTGGACATCGGTCAACTGCGGCAAGAAGGAACTGCCCGAGGGCCTTGTGCCCAAGACCGTCATGAAGTATATCAACAAGAACTTCAGCGACGTGAAGGTGGTGAGCATCAAGAGCCGTAACGCCGGTTACGACATAGGACTCTCCGACGGCGTGATGCTCCGCTTCAACCTGCTCGGCCAGTACAAGGGCGTGATCGAGATCGAGGAGTGACCGGCCTATAGGACCTATAGGTCTTATAAGGCTTATAGGGCCTATGGGTCTTATAGGGCTTATAGGCCCTATTTGGCTTTAAAACTGTGATTCGATTTGGTTAAGTTGAATAATTTATATAAATTTGTGCCATGAATTTCAGTTTGTTTGTGGCACGGCGGCTATCGCTTGGCAGCGATGGCCGCAGGAGTTCACCGGCCATACGTGTGTCGGTCACGGCTGTCGCGCTGTCGGTGGCCGTAATGCTGGCGTCGCTTGCGGTGGTGATCGGCTTCAAGCGCGAGATTCGCGACAAGGTGATCGGCTTCAATTCGCATATCACGCTCTACAACATGCCCTCCGACTATGACGGCGGCAATCTGATAACCCTAACCCCGTCGCTGAAGTCTATCCTTGACAAACAGCCATACATTACCGATTACAGCCTTGAGGCTTCGATTCCGGCCATTCTCAAGACACCGACCGATTTCAAGGGAGTGTACCTGCGCAGCCTCAACGGCAAAGGAACAGAGGAATTTGTGAGCGGAAATATCGAGGAGGGACGCATTCCCGACTTCACGAAACCGGAGAACAACAACCTGATAGTAATCTCGCGCATAGCCGCCAACCAGTTAGGTCTAAAGGCCGGCGACAAGATAGACACCTACTTCATATCCGACCAGGTGCGAGTGCGCCGTCTTGAGGTGGCCGCTGTCTATAACTCGCACTTCGACTCATACGACCAGGTCATCATATACGGTGCGCTGCCGCTCGTGCAGTCAATCGCCGGGATTCCGGCCTCGCAGGGCACAAGCCTGCAGATCCGCACGGACGACTTCAACCGCGTGGCCGATTACACCGCCGCGCTCAACGATGCTCTTGTGGAAGGGGTGGCCGCCGGTCTGCTCTACAAGTACTACCGTGTGGACAACGCCTACAACCAGGGGGCAGGCTACTTCAACTGGCTTTCGCTGCTCGACACGAATGTAGCTGTGGTGCTGACACTGATGGCGGTTGTGGCCATCGCCACGCTCATAAGCGGCATGCTTATCCTCATTCTCGACAAGAAGAGGTTCATCGGCGTGGTGCGCGCCATGGGCGCGTCGGTCGGCACTGTGCGCCGAGTGTTCATATATCTCGCCATCAAGGTAGCGCTGTGGGGGATGCTGACAGGCAATGTGGTGATGCTCGCATTCCTCTATTGCCAGGACCGCTGGCATTTCCTGCCGCTCGACCCGGAGGCATACTACATAGACTTCGTGCCGGTGGAAATCAACTGGTGGTCGGTGCTCGCGATGAACGCGGCGTGTCTGCTGCTCATATATCTGAGCCTGATACTCCCCTCGCGTTTCGTGGCCGGCATCTCCCCTACCGACGCAATGCGCACCGAGTGATGAAGCACCCGGCAGTCCGGACGCTGAAACAGTTTTGAAATCAGATAACCACAAATAAACTTATGTCACAAAAACATCACTACACAGGACTGACCGACGCGGAAGTGTCGCAGAGCCGTGAAAAGTATGGTGTCAACATCCTGACACCCCCCGAGAAAGAACCGCTATGGAAGCGGTTTCTTGAGAAGTTCGGCGACCCGCTGATCATAATCCTCCTGATTGCCGGCGCACTCTCGATCGGCATATCATGCTATGAATACTGGGGACTCGACGAGGGTGCCGGTGTGTTTTTCGAGCCGATCGGAATCTTCATCGCCATTCTTCTTGCCACAGGACTTGCCTTCATATTCGAGCTGAAAGCCGACAAGGAATTCGCCCTGCTCAACCAGGTGAATGATGACGAGCCGGTGCAGGTGATCCGCAACGGGAATGCCATGCAGGTTCCCAAGAAAGATGTTGTTGTGGGCGACATCGTCATTCTCAACACCGGCGAGGAGGTCCCGGCCGACGGAGAGCTTCTTGAGGCCGTGTCGCTCAACATCGACGAGTCAACCCTCACCGGCGAGCCGATGTGCCACAAGACAACCGACCCGGCGCAGTTTGACAAGGAATCGACTTTCCCCTCCAACCATGCCATGCGCGGCACAAAAGTGATGGAGGGACATGGCATAATGCGTGTTCTCGCCGTGGGCGACCAAACCGAGAACGGCAAGGTGTTCGAGGCCGCGCAGATCGACGACAGCGTAAAGACTCCGCTCAACGAACAGCTCGACGGACTCGGAGACCTCATCACAAAAATATCCTACGGTTTCGCCGCAGCAATCGTGATAGGCCGCGTGGCTCTCTACTTCATCAACATGCAGGGATTCGACTGGATCCAATTCCTCGCCTACCTTCTCCAGACGCTGATGGTGGCCGTGACACTTGTGGTCGTGGCTGTGCCCGAGGGTCTTCCGATGGCCGTGACGCTCTCGCTCGCATACTCCATGCGACGTATGCTCAAGACCAACAATCTGGTCCGCAAGATGCACGCGTGCGAGACAATGGGTGCCACAACCGTGATATGCACCGACAAGACCGGCACGCTCACCGAGAACCAGATGCAGGTCTACAAGACCAATTTCTTCGGCAATCCTTCTGACGAGGTGCTCTATGAGGGCATAGCCGTAAACTCCACGGCGCAGCTCGACCTCTCGGGCGAGAAGCCCCAGGTGCTCGGCAATCCGACAGAGGGTGCGCTACTCCTCTGGCTCAGGGAACGGGGCGTAGACTACACAGGTCTCCGCGACGGTGTGATACGGATAGAGGAACTCCCCTTCTCGACAGAGCGCAAATATATGGCTTCGGTAGTGAAGTCGGCAAGCGGCAAGCGCATACTTTACGTGAAAGGCGCACCCGAGATTATCTTCGGCATGTGCCGCAACAGCAGCGGCGTGACCAAGCAGGAGATTGACGCCCAGCTTCTCGAATACCAGAACCAGGCTATGCGTACGCTCGGTTTCGCATACCAGGAACTCGCTGACGGCGACAAGACCATAGCCGACAGCAAGGTTGTTGCCGACAATCTCACATTCCTCGGAATCGTGGCAATCTCCGACCCGGTACGTTCAGATGTACCCGAAGCCGTTCGCGAGGTGCTCGACGCCGGTATCAAGGTTAAGATTGTGACCGGTGACACCCCCGGAACCGCCAAGGAAATCGGCCGTCAGATCGGGCTCTGGAACGATTCGACCGACAATGACCGCAACATAATAACCGGTGTGGAATTTGCAGAGCTTACCGACGGGCAGCTCCGCGACCGCGTGGGCGACCTCAAGATCATAGCCCGCGCACGCCCCATGGACAAGAAGCGTCTGGTCGAGGCACTCCAGGCCAACAACGAGGTTGTGGCCGTGACCGGCGACGGCACCAACGACGCTCCGGCGCTCAAGAGCGCACATGTCGGACTCTCGATGGGCGACGGCACATCAGTAGCCAAAGAGGCGTCGGACATAACTATTGTGGACAACTCCTTCTCTTCGATAGGACGCGCCGTGATGTGGGGCCGCTCGCTCTACCAGAACATTCAGCGGTTCATTCTCTTCCAGATGACCGTCAACGTGGCGGCGTGTCTGATCGTGCTCTTCGGCGCGTTCATGGGCATGCAGTCTCCGCTCACGGTTACGCAGATGCTCTGGGTGAACCTGATCATGGATACATTCGCGGCCATGGCACTGGCTTCGCTGCCGCCATCGCAGAATGTGATGCGCGAGAAACCGCGTTCACGCACGGCGTTTATCATCAACAACCCGATGTGGAAATCGATAGTGGGTGTGGGCGGCGTGTTCTTCCTGCTGCTGCTCGGTCTGCTCTATTACTTCCAGCACACCGACATAACCTGTCTGACAGAAGTCGGCAAGGTTGCCATGGGAGCCAACACCGGGCTGACACCCTACGAGCTGTCGCTCTTCTTCACAATCTTTGTGTTCCTTCAGTTCTGGAACATGTTCAACGCCCGCGCGTTCGAGACGGGGCGGTCGGCATTCCACTTCAAGGGATGCGGCGGCTTCGGGCTGATCGCACTTGTGATTCTTCTCGGCCAGATTCTGATTGTCTCGGTGGGCGGTGAGTTCTTCAATGTGGTGCCCCTGAAGTTCATCGACTGGGTGATCATCATAGCGGGCACGTCGCTTGTGCTCTGGATCGGCGAGCTGCTCCGCCTCTTCCGGAAATAGGTCAGATATTAAATTGTCGCCGCCCTGATGAAGCCTTCGGCTTCATCAGGGCGGCGACTGTTATTGGCGGAGGAGCGGTTATTGGCGGAGGAGGGTGTAGTAGCGCGAGAGGACGTCGTGGGCGGCGGTGAAGGAGGACTGCTCGTTGTTGAGCACGCGCATCTCTTTCTGCTCGAGAAGGGCGCGGATCTCCGGACGACGGTAGAAGTCGTTGCGCAGCTGCTCGTTGATGGTCTCAAGCATCCAGTATTTGGCCTGTTCGTTGCGCTTCTGCTCGAAGTAGCCGGTTTCTTTGACATACTTGAAGTAGCGGTCGATCATGTCCCACACCTTGTCGATGTTGAGCTCGAAGTAGCCGGAATATGTCACCACCTCGGGGCGCCACTTGCTCGGCGTGGGCGGGAAGAGATGAAGCGCGTTGCGGAACTGCGCAGCCGCCAGGTTGGCACGCTCTATGTTGTCGCCGTCGGCCTTGTTGATCGCAATGCCGTCGGCCATCTCCATGATGCCGCGCTTTATGCCCTGGAGCTCGTCGCCGGTACCTGCCAACTGTATGAGCAGGAAGAAGTCTACCATGGAGTGTACGGCAGTCTCCGACTGGCCTACGCCGACGGTCTCGACAAAGATGTTGTTGTATCCGGCGGCCTCGCAGAGCACGATTGTCTCTCTGGTCTTACGAGCCACACCGCCGAGAGATCCGGCCGAGGGTGAAGGGCGTATGAAGGCGTAGGGATGCTGCGACAGTTTCTCCATGCGGGTCTTGTCGCCGAGAATAGAGCCTTGCGTGCGCTCGGACGATGGGTCGATGGCGAGGACGGCGAGTTTTCCGCCGTCGCGCAGCACGTGGAGTCCGAAGACATCGATTGATGTCGATTTACCGGCACCCGGCACACCTGTTATGCCGATGCGGCGTGAGTTGCCCGAGTAAGGAAGGCACTTCTCTATCACCTCCTGGGCGAGCTGCTGATGAGTGTCAACAGTAGACTCGACAAGAGTCACAGCCTGACCGAGAATGGAGACATTTCCTTTCAGAATGCCCTCCACATAGTCGGAGGCGGTGAGCTGCGGGCGACGTGCACGCACGCGCCGGTATGGGTTGACACAGGGCTGCGAGGTAACTCCCGAGTTGACCTGCAAGCCTTTATATTCTTTATCGTTTTCGGGGTGTATCATGGTTTTGTTAGGTTTGTTCGGTTTGGTTATGAATCATAAATCGGGAAGACAGGCACATGGCCGTAATCAGATAACCTCTGCAGGAATCATTTACGCATGGCCAAGGTCATTTGTTACCCGACACTGAAATCTGAAGATGCGGGTGGACCGGATCGTCGGTTATCACATCCACAGGAATCCGGAAGGGACCGCCGGAAAGTGAGGCGGCATCGACCTCTACCTTTATACGTGCCGACTTGCCCGGTTTTATTTCCTTGGGCAGCTTGCCGAAACTTACGGCATCGGACGGCGCGTAGAGCCGCAGTATGTGGAGCGGACCGGAGCCGCTGTTGGTCACGGTCAATTCGGTGCGCACACGACCGGTGCCCACCCTCATGCCGAGGTCAATCGGGTCGGGCGTAAGGTCGCAAGCCGGATGCTTCCCTTTCTGATGGAGCGTCAGTGCTTCGGTGTCGGGAAGGACAAAGGCGTGGAATGTGACCGTGGCCGGTTCGGAAGCCGCGTCAGCCCGGAAAGTGACCGGAATCTCGACCGGTCCGTACACGCCGTGGCGGCGTGAGTCGAAGTTGACGCTGTATGTTATGATGTCGCCCGGGCCGGCCTTGGGACGCGACGGAGTGACGGCGAGTCCCTGCGAGCCTGAGACCACAACCGGTGATATGGAATCGAGCGGCAGGGAATAGGCATTAACGAAAAAGGCACGCGTCCGGCCGAAAGTCACGTCGCCGGCCTGAATTACCGCGTCGGAGAGGCGGATGTCGCCGGCATCGACCGGGTAGAGCGTGGCAAGCGACTCGGGGGTGCCGAGCACGTTGCCGGTGATGCGGATTGAGTAACGGTCGCCGTTCGACAGACGCACCTTGACGCTCTTGTCGAACTTGCCGGGACGCATGTCGGGATTGTAGGTGTACGACACGACGGCGGTGTCGCCCGGGGCAATAGGCGCGTCGGAATAGTCGGCGGTCGTGCATCCGCAGCTCGGACGCACGCTGAAGATTGTAACGGTATCGGGTCCGAGGTTCACGAAACGGGACGTTCCGGTCTTCGGGCCTGCGATTTCCTTCATGAGGCCGAAGTCATAATCGCGGTCGATCCATCTGATTTCAGCCGTGGCGCAGAGCGACATGGCAGCGAGGAGCGAGACGGCGGTAAGGGCGGCTTTTCCCATATGTGAAGAGGCGCTATTTATTATTGTTGATAGTGCCCGAAACCTTGATGCGGGCTTTCTTCTGCTTGGCATTCGTACGGATGGTGACAACCTTGTTGAAGGAACCCTGACGGTAGAGGGGGTCGAATGTCACTTTGATCTTCCCCTTCTTGCCGGGGGCGATGGGCTGGGTGGGGAACTCGGGGAGGGTGCAACCGCAGTCGGCCGAGGCATCGATGATGACAAGGTTGGCATCGCCGGTGTTTGTGAACTCGAACGTGTGCGACACCTTGCCGCCATGTTCGGGGATTGTGCCGAAATTGTAGGCAGACTCGGCAAACTTTATTTCCGCCTGTTTCTTACGGGCACCGGCGGGAACGGCCAGCACTACGACGGCGAGAAGAAGGAGGGATAGTATTTTTTTCATAACTGTTTTTCTAAATATAACCTCCAAAGGTAGTAAAAATTTCGCTGAGTGCAAAAAAATATGCTTATCCGGGGCTGCCCGAAGGTCAGCCTGGGGTACGGGCAAGGTTTTTTCGCCGAACCTGCCGACGCGGGCAACCGTTATAACAGAGAAAGATTCCACACTATGAACGGTCAACATCATATCATTCCCGATGTGAGGGAGACATGCCTCTTTCTTTCGGAATATGCCGTGCAGCTCTTCGGAAGCGGCTGCACCTGCATACGGCTGGAGAAAAACATGAAGCGTATAGCGGCGTCGCTCGGCATGAGTGTCGAGTTCAGTATCCTGCCGCGTCACATCCACATAACTGTGTCGCAGGGCACAACCGATTTCACTTCGGTTGTCGGCATACGCGACCTTCCGATAAGTTACTCACGTATAACGGACCTCAGCCGGCTGTCGTGGCAGATAGCCGACGGCAAACTCGACTTCGAGGAGGCGCGTGCGGTGCTGCCGCGCGTATGCAACTGCAGCTGCGTGAATCCGTGGATGCTGACCACGCTTGTATCAATCGCCAATGCCTCGTTCTGCCGTCTGTTCAACGGAGGCCCGCTGGCAATGGCGGTGGTATTCATAGCCACTTTCGCCGGATTTCTGCTGAAACGGTTGCTCCTCAGCCGTCATATCGACATGCGCGTGACGGTTTTCCTTTGCGCATTCCTGTCATCGCTCATAGCGTCGGGCGCCTCGGTGAGCGGAATTGTTGACACTCCCGACATAGCCGTGGCCACGAGTGTGCTTTACCTCGTGCCCGGCATACCATTCATAAATTCCTTCTGCGACCTGATAGACCGCCACTACCTCTGCGCGTTCGGGCGGGCGATGAACGCCGCGGTGCTGCTCTGCTGCCTGTCGCTGGGGCTTTGCGCGGGAATGGCACTGATGCACCTCGACATGTTTTGAAAAACCACACAGCCATGATTATCGAATTTATACAAGATGCCCTGTTTGCCGCTATGGCCGCAATCGGTTTCTCGGCCATCAGCAACCCTCCGCGAAGGGCCTATCTATATTGTGCGGTGATTGCCGCCGCCGGACACACTCTCCGCTTCTGCCTGATGCACACGTTGGGCTGGCACATAGTTGTCGCCAGCTTCTGCGCGTCGCTGCTCATCGGTCTGCTGGCCGTACTGCTATCCCCACATGCCAAGATTCCGGCTGAGACATCGCTGTATCCTGCCCTGCTCCCAATGATACCGGGCATATACGCCTACAAGACTTTCGCCGCGCTCGTGATGTGCACCTGCTACGACGGCGAGGAGGAGTTCAACCACTACTTCTACCTCTTTGCCAACAACGGGCTGACCACCTTCTTCATACTTCTTGCCATGGTGGTCGGGGCGACAATCCCGATGTTCATTTTCCCGAAAATCTCCTTCCAGGCCACCCGACAGCTTTAGGTTTTAGGGGTTAGAAATGCAGAGAGAAATTTGCGGGATTGGGGGGAATGAGGTATTTTTGCGGAGATTTTCACAAACAACTGATTATGGATTTTGATGCAGAGAAACCCGCCGGGAGTGGTAACTTTCAGACAGTGAGGTATTCAGGACGGCCTACAGATGGCAACGAAAGCCGCACCGAGGCCGAGACCGCCGTCTATGACTTTCTTGACCGTACCGGTGTGGAGTATGTCACTCTTTGTCATCCGGCGGCATTCACCATGGAGGAGTGCGAGGCCGTGCGCCGCGACATCGGCGCCCCAGTGTTCAAGAACCTGTTCCTGACCAACAGGCAGCAGACCGACTTCTATCTGCTGATGATTCCCGCCGACAAGCCTTTCAAGACAAAATATCTGTCGTCGCAGCTCGGCTGCGCGAGACTGTCGTTCGCGTCGGCCGAGAAGATGGAGGAGCTTCTGCACATCCAGCCCGGAGCCGTGTCGCCCATGGGGCTGATACATGACAAGGAGCACAAGGTGCGTCTCATCATAGACCGAGACCTGGCCGCGACCTCAAACTATGCCTGCCACCCCTGCGTGAACACCGCCAGCGTGGCCATGCCGCTCTCCGACCTCCTTGAAAAAGTGATACCCGCCACCGGCCACTCCCACACATGGGTGGAACTCAAACCGGAATAATCATTCAATTAAAGAATTATTTCCGTAATTGGGAATAATTTGTTAATTTTGCGACGGATTAGAAAAAGAATGATATGAAAGCATATGTTTTCCCCGGTCAGGGTGCCCAGTTTGTAGGAATGGGCAAAGACCTCTACGACAACAATCCCGAAGCCAAGGAGCTCTTTGAGAAAGCAAACGAGATTCTGGGTTTCCGTATCACAGACCTCATGTTCGAAGGCACTGAGGAAGACCTCAAGCAGACCAAGGTGACACAGCCCGCCATCTTCCTGCACAGCGTGCTTCTCGCCAAGAGCCTTGGCGACGAGTTCAAGCCCGACATGGTGGCCGGCCACAGCCTCGGTGAGTTCTCAGCTCTCGTAGCCGCCGGAGCACTCAGCTTCGAGGAAGGCCTGAAACTTGTCTCAAAACGTGCTATGGCCATGCAGAAGGCATGTGAGGCACGTCCCTCGACAATGGCAGCCGTGCTCGCTCTCCCCGACGAGAAAGTCGAGGAACTTTGCGCCGAGGTTGACGATGTTGTGGCACCCGCCAACTACAACTGCCCCGGTCAGGTCGTTATCTCCGGCACAATCGAGGGTATCGACGCAGCCTGCGAGAAGATGCTTGCCGCCGGTGCCAAGCGTGCGATGAAGCTGAAAGTGGGCGGCGCATTCCACAGCCCCCTCATGCAGCCCGCACAGGAGGAGCTCGCCGAGGCAATCGCCGCTGCCGAGTTCATGACTCCCCGCTGCCCCATCTACCAGAACGTGGACGGCAAGCCCCACACCGACCCGGCTGAAATCAAAGAGAACCTTATTAAGCAGCTCACCGCTCCGGTACGCTGGACATACGACGTGCAGGCTATGGTAGCCGAC
This sequence comes from uncultured Muribaculaceae bacterium, assembly GCA_910578385.1. Classification (GTDB taxonomy): domain Bacteria; phylum Bacteroidota; class Bacteroidia; order Bacteroidales; family Muribaculaceae; genus Lepagella. Next base: position 16,974 of record CAJTQV010000021.1, read on the forward strand.
GGCGCCAACGAGTTTGTGGAGTTAGGTCCCGGCTCTGTGCTCCAGGGTCTGGTCAAGAAAATCGACCGCTCCGTGGCAACAAGCGGAATGCAGTAACAGACACTACCGTAAAATCTCCTGAAAAGAGGAATAATGTGCGTAATGTTGCAAAACGCACACGGATAACTTTGAAAGTTGCCTGAAATTTTGTAATTTTAGGCAACTTTTGTTTTACGACACATATAGACCATATCAGACAAGACAATGAATATAGCAATAGTTGGTGCCAGCGGCGCGGTGGGACAGGAATTCCTGCGCGTGCTGACAGAACAGGATTTCCCGGTTGACAATCTTCGTCTTTTCGGTTCGGCCCGCTCGGCCGGACAGACCCGCACGTTCCGTGGCAGGGAATACACTATCGAGGAACTCACCCACGATTCAGACTTCTCGGGTATAGACATAGCTTTCACCTCGGCCGGTGCCGGAGTGTCGCGTGAATATGCCGATGTCATCACACGTCACGGGGCGGTGATGATCGACAACAGTTCTGCATTCCGCATGGATCCGGATGTGCCGCTGGTGGTTCCTGAGGTCAACGGCGCGGATGCTTTCGACCGTCCCCGCAACATAATCGGCAACCCCAACTGCACCACCATACAGATGGTTGTGGCTCTCAACGCCATCGAGAAGGTGAGCCACATCAAGCGTGCTCATGTAGCCACTTACCAGGCGGCAAGCGGTGCCGGTGCGGCAGCCATGGAGGAACTGCGCGAACAGTGCGCACAGCTCACACGCGGCGAGGAACCCACGGTGTGCAAGTTCGCCCATCAGCTCGCGTATAATGTCATCCCCCACGTTGACGTGTTTACCGACAACGGTTACACCAAAGAGGAGATGAAGATGTATAACGAGACCCGCAAGATCATGCACAGCGACATCAAGGTGTCGGCCACCTGCGTCCGCGTGCCGGTGCTCCGTGCCCACAGCGAGGCCATCTGGGTCGAGACCGAGCGTCCGGTCAGCGTGGAGGAAGCCCTCGAAGCATTCAGCAACGCCGAGGGACTTGTGCTCGTCGAGGAGAAGGATGGCGCGAAATATTATCCGATGCCCCTCTTCGCCGCCGACAGCGACCCGGTCTATGTGGGACGTGTGCGCAAGGACCTGTGCGACGACTGCGGACTCAGCTTCTGGGTCGTGGCCGACCAGATCAAGAAAGGCGCCGCGCTCAACGCCGTGCAGATCGCGCAATATCTGCTGAAGCACTCATAATGTGACAATATCTGACATGACATGGAGAACAACGGGCAACTTGAACTGGCCGAGGCCATAGTGGAGAGAACCGGATGCAGTCTTTTTCTGACCGGAAAAGCCGGAACGGGAAAAACCACGTTCCTGCGCAAGCTGCGCTCATCGAGCCGCAAGCGCATGGTGGTCACGGCTCCCACCGGCATAGCCGCAATCAACGCCGGAGGAGTTACGCTCCACTCATTCTTCCAGCTTGACTTCGGGCCGTTCATTCCCGGCGTGAAGCGCGACAGCTCCAACCGCCGCTCCATGGCATTCAGCAAGGAGAAGATACGCATAATCCGCGGTCTTGACCTGCTGGTAATCGACGAGGTGAGTATGGTGCGCTCCGACATGCTCGATGCCGTTGACGAGGTGTTGCGGCGGTTCCGCGACCGCTCGCTCCCCTTCGGCGGTGTGCAGCTGCTGCTCATCGGCGACCTGCAACAGCTTCCGCCCGTAGTGATCGACTCGGAGCGGAAACTTCTGGAGGAGCATTACCGCTCGCCTTATTTCTTCGACAGCCACGCACTGTCGCAGCTCGACTATGTGACCGTGGAGCTGACAAAGGTTTACCGCCAGAGCGATTCTGAATTTCTCGGGCTGCTCAACGCCGTGCGCGACAACCGTGCCGACGCCTCGGTGCTCGACCGGCTCAACTCTCGCTGCCGGCCAGGTTTCACCCCCGACGACTCGGAGGGATACGTGCGTCTCACCACCCACAACCATCTTGCGAACCGGATAAACCGGTCGCGGCTCGACTCACTGCCGACCCCGTCATTCTTCTTTCCGGCCACGGTCGAGGGGAATTTCCCGGAAAGCTCCTACCCCGCCGAGCGCGACCTTGAGCTGAAAGAGGGGGCGCAGGTCATGTTTATCAAGAACGATACAGGTGCCGACCGCCGTTTCTTCAACGGCATGCTCGGACGCGTCACAGCTATCGACGAGGAGGGGGTGACAGTCACCCCGACCGACAGCGACGACCAGATTGACGTTCAGCCCGTGGAATGGGAAAACGTCAAGTTCGTTGTGAACGAGGAAACGAAGGAGATTACCGAGATGCGCGAGGGTGTCTTCCGCCAGCTGCCGCTCAAGACGGCATGGGCCATCACGATACACAAGAGCCAGGGTCTGACATTCGACCGGGCCATAATCGACACATCCGGGTCGTTCGCACATGGGCAGACGTATGTCGCGCTGTCCCGCTGCCGCACGCTCGAAGGTCTGGTACTCGACCGTCCCATCCCGCCCCATGCCATAATAAACGACCCGACCGTGACCCAGTTCATCAGCACCCACAAGGCTGAGGGACTCGACCACGATGCAATCGACGCGATGAGCCATGCCTATTACCTGCATCTCGTGGAGGGGATGTTCAATTTCAGGCCGCTCTTCAACGCGCTTGAGGGTGTGATCCGTCTGCTTCATGAGAACTTCATGAAGGTGTATCCGACCCAGGTGCAGGTATTCGCGCAAGGTTGTGCGGAGATGCAGAAAACCCTTGTGGATGTAGGCGACAAGTTCCGCACACAGATACGCCGGATTGATGCCGACGCTGAGGGAGCTGCCGAGAACCCGCTGCTGATACAGCGCATCAAGGACGCGTCGCGCTATTTCCTGGCCCAGCTGGCTAAGCTGCGCGAGATGACCGACGCGTTGCCCGGCGACCATGACAGCCGGAAAGTCTTGCAGAAACTCAGCGAACGCAAGGAACTGTTCGACAGCATGGCCGACATACGCTCGGCACTTTTAGAGACATTCTCGGAAGAGGATTTCGATGTGGACCATTACCTTGACATCAAGGCGCACGGAGCATTCCGCATGCAGGAAAATAAACGTAAACCGCGCAGGATAGCGGCCGTCTCCGAACAGACCGAGGATAACCTCCACCCGATGCTGTTCGACCGTCTGCGCGAATGGAGAACGGCCAAAGCAGCGCAACTCGACATGCCGGCCTACACCGTCGCCTCGACCAAGAGCCTGATGGCCATCTCCAACCACCTGCCCACCAGTTACGACGAGCTGATGCTTATGCCGGGCATAGGCTCCGCGACAGTAAAACGATATGGCGACAGTATTCTTGACATAGTCGATTCATTTATTGCCGAGGGCAAGGATATAACCCTGATTCCTCTGCCCACACCGGCCAAAGCCGCGCCCAAGCGTAGAAACAGAGTCCAAGTTACAGGTAACGAGCCGGACAACGGGAAGGAACCCAAGACGGCAAGACCTAAACCGGTGCGAGGCGAGACAAAGCGGATAAGCTACCGGATGTTTCTTGAAGGGAAGACACCTCAGGAGATAGCCGCCGAACGGAATCTGACACTGTCCACAATCGAAGGGCATTTGGTAGAGCTGATTGACCTCACAGACGCGACGCAGGTGTCGAGACTGTTGCGCCCCGACACCCGCAGTGCCATTGAGTCTTATCTGAACCGCACGGAGACACTTCCGTCATACAGCCGTGATGTCATCGATGCCATCCGCGATGCCTCGGGAATAGAACCGGCATATGCCGAACTCAAGCTGATGCTCCGCATGACAGGCCGCAAGCTGACACCTGTCGCCAAAACAACAGAAGACAGCAACGCGGCTGAAGCGGCTACAGATTGAAATAGAAGGTACCGAACGACAGGACGGTATAGAAGTCATAGGTGATGTTCCGGAGGACATAATTCGTGTTATATGCCGGAACGTCAACACCCTTGTCCCATTGGTCGGTCCATGGATTCCATGCGTTGAGCACATTGACATTGTACTGCACGCCGTTGTACTGATAGCTGACCACCAGCGGAAGCACACGCCATACACCGGTAGCATCGTAACCGTTGGCTATGACTTTTATCACGCCCTGATTCTGGAAATTGGTTGACACCGAGGGGCTGACCACAATTGTGGGCGAAGGATTCCAGCCGGTGTACCAGGGGCTACCCCATGCCGAGGGAGGCGGAGGGCCCGGGTTGAAGCCGGGTCCCATCATGCCGGGTCCCATGCCGCCGCTGAAGCCGCCGTTAGGTCTATAGCTGCCACCCGAGCCGGGAGCCGGGAGACTGTTCTGCGCGAAAAGGCCAAGGGCTCCGAGCGCGATACCTGCAACGGCCACCCAAGCGCGCAACTTGCCAAAGATATATGTTTTCATAGCATAACTTATTTAAATCGGACTATATAACCTAAAACAACCCTGACCCCAAAATTCCCCACCACCCCGGAAAATAATCCCGGACAAGACCGGGAATCATCGGGATTGATCGGGATTTACCCTGATTAATCCCGATTAACCTTGATTAACCCTGATTAGCCCCGATTTATCCCGATTAATCACAATTTTCGACTGTGATTCAAAATTTTTGGTTATATTTGCGTCTGAACCAACACCGGCATATTTTATGGGCGTAAATATTCAATTCTCACAGTCTTACCACTGGCTTAATTCCTGGATCTTAGCCAACATAATTCAACTTGCAACGCAAGACTTCTGCGACAGATTCATTGATTACCGCATAGATCCGGCTCGCAGGCTTTATGATCAAATGACGATGGCCGCCCGTTGCGGAGTTGCCAACATTGCAGAAGGATCAGCCAGACATTCTACATCTATTGAGACTGAGATGCGGTTACTTGACGTGGCCAGAGCGAGTTTTGATGAACTTCAAGGTGATTTGTTCAACTTTTTGCTGAGGAAGAAAGCTGATGTCTGGGCCATTGGACAACATGATAGAGAATCGCTTTGGAAAATGAAACTTGATAACCCGAACTATACAAACAGTTATCTACATGACGCCGCGATACATATCCTTACTCAGAAGAGTAAATTCGACTATTGGATTGACAACGACAATCCGGAAATCGCAGCCAACGCACTTCTTGTATTATGCCTGAGAGAGAACAGAATGCTTCAAGCTCAGATTCAGAGCCAACTTGAAAATTTCAAACAGCAAGGCGGCTTCACGGAGAATATGACTGTCGAACGGTTGGAGGCCAGAAAAAACCAAGCAGCGTCAGCAGGCGCGCCACTTTGTCCCAAATGCGGCAAGCAGATGTTGAAGCGCACACAGAAAAAGGGGCAGCAACAAGGCCGCGAATTCTGGGGATGCAGCAACTACCCCCACTGCGACGGCATACGACCTATCTGAATCGTCGAACCAATAAAAAACGCATAGCCTCGACCATGGGAATACGCCCGGACTCAGTCAAGCAGGGACGCTGGCGATTGCGGCAGAAACTCGCCCTTCCCAAAGGAGAATCACTCGAAAAGGCCTTACGGTCATACCTTGACAATCATTGATTGCGGACGTTGAGGAGGGCGGCGGCGTAGAATATGCGGTGGAGGGCTGTTACCGGGTCGAGCGGATTGTCGCCTGCGGGGAAATCCATGCTCGGGTTGAGTTGGTCCTCGTTGATGTTTATGACCCGGGAGTAGCCGTCGGCCTCCAGCTGTTCACGGTCCTCAATCTGTCCGGCCATCAGAACGACCGGCACTCCTGCGGCCTTGGCACGGCGCAACACGCCGTCGGGCACCTTGCCCTGACGCGTCTGGGCATCAGCCTTACCCTCGCCTGTTATCACGAGGGCTGCACCCTTGATAATGTTATTGAAATTGATTGTATCCAATACATACTCAATGCCATGAAGAGGCTCCGCACCTGCAAGTGCGGCCAGCCCGCCACCCGTACCACCTGCAGCTCCGGCACCGGCGAAATCCTCGGGATTGCGCCCGACGGCATCGTTCATCTTGACCGCCACATTCTCCATGCCATCTTCCAGCAGAGAAAGGTCGGAGATCGAGGCTCCTTTCTGGGCTGCATAGAGATTGACCGCTCCCTGTTCGCCGTAGAAAGGTATCCTTGCATCGTACAGATAACGGAGGGTCACTCCCTGAAGTTTCTCTTGCAATGCTGAAGTGTCAAAACGGGTTATCCTGTCAAGGTCAGCACCGGTAACCGGGCGCAGAAGAAGCTCACCATCCATGTATATCTGCAATCCGAGAGCCTGGAGAGCACCGAGTCCGGCATCGTTGGTCGCGCTGCCACCGAGCGCACAGGTCACATCGGTTGCACCGGCGGCAACCGCGGCGGCAATCTGCTCACCGAAGCCGTAGGTAGTGGTCTGCATCACGTTGCGCTCATCAGGTTGGAGGAGTGTCAGGCCACATGTCGAGGCGAGTTCCACCACCGCCGGCTTACCGTCGCGACACATCAGGAACGGTGCCGTAAGCGGACGCATGAGAGCGTCGTGGGCATCGACCGGACACATCTTTCCGCCGATATGGGAGGAGATGAAACGCAGCGTACCCTCGCCGCCGTCAGCGAGAGGCAACACCGAAACATCCAACAGATAATCGCTGCAAGTACTCGCGAACCCGTCGCTCGCTGCCCTGCCGGCCTGACCGGCCGTCAGACAACCTTTCCAAGAATCGAATGCTACAACTAATTTCATAATTTTTACGTTTTGTCCACAAATATAGCAATTTATTTACACAACAACAAAACTTACGCCATTAAATTAAAAATAAGATCAAGAAAAACCAAAAAGAAACAGAGGTTGGGTAAACCAACAGAACTGACAATACGGAAAGGACCACGAAGTTAATATATGTTAAAAAGAGCCTCGTTTATTCATATATTATCGAAAACCGATAATTCCAGTGGTAAAATTGGAAAAATTTTCCCAAATTTGCAGAGCAGCATTGAGCTAAATCGCTCAGTCAATCTAAATCACTTAAATCAGAACTAAACCAGAACGGACAAATGAACATTCGTACAATACTTACATCATTGGCAGTATCCGCGACATCCGCATGTGCGCTGGCGGCACCGGCGGGGCCGGGGCCAATCGACCGCGCTTTTCCGACAACCGGCTCAGTGCGAGGCCTGATTATCATGGCTGAATTCAGCGATGTGAAATTTCTTGAAAAGACAACACGCGACTACATCGACACCAAAGTCAATTCCGAAAACTTCGTATCGGAAGAAGCGGCCGGAAGTGTGGCGGACTATTTCCGCGAGCAGTCAAAAGGACTGTTCACGCCGGTATTCGACGTTGTAGGCCCGGTGACATTGCCTAACACCCGTGCATCATATGGTCTCTTCGACAACATGTTAGGGTTATACCGCGATGCAGCGTCGGCCGCCGACAAAGAGGCGGACGTGGACTTCACCAAATATGACGTAGACGAAGACGGATATGTTGACTTCATATTCGTGATATTCCCCGGTCATTCCAGGTCGCAGGGTGGTCCTATGGAAGCCATACACCCGTCGATGGACGACCTGACCAACAAGGTGTTCGTCAAATACGACGGACTCTATCTCTCAAGAGCTGCCTGCTCAAGCGAGCTCAAAGGTGGCGAGGGTGAGAATTGGGATGGCATCGGCACGATATGCCATGAATTCAGCCACGTGCTCGGACTGCCCGACGTGTACGACTCGAATTATTCTGGCGGCTACGGCATGTACCATTATGACGTGATGGACTACGGCTCGCAGAACGACGACCGCCGCAGACCTGCCGGGTACACGGCGATGGACAGATACACTCTCGGTTGGCTTGAACCCGAAATCCTCACTGAGACCACTTATGATGTGGAACTTAAGAACCTGATCGACAGCAACAAGGCTTACTTCATAGTAAATCCCGAAAACGAGAACGAGTACTACACGCTTGAGAACCGTCAGAAAGTCGGTTTTGATGCCGGGCTTCCGGGTCATGGCCTTGTGATCAGCCTCGTCAACTACGACAAAAAACTCTGGAGCGACAACAAGGTGAACGTTCCGACGGTAGCGGGTTACGAGCATGTGATGCTCATCGCAGCCGACGACGACAAACCGGCAAAGGCAACCCCGGACCAGGAAGCGGGAGACCCCTTCCCCGGCACCAAGGGTGTGACCTCGTTCGGCGGCAGCACAACTCCGGCCGCAGTATGGAAATCGACCGGAACGACTCCGACATTCCTTATCAACAACATCCGCGAGACAGAAGACGGCGTGATTAAATTCGACTTCATAGCCGACGCATCGGGCGTAAACAGCGTAGGTGATGAGACCGTGAATGTCAGCGGCGGTTACGGCTGCGTGAACGCTCCCGAGGGAGCCAGGGTCTACAGCATAGATGGTGCCGAGGTTGGCCGCGAAGGCCTGGCTGCCGGCATATATGTCGTATGCGTGAACGGACGCAGCGTGAAAGTACTTGTGAAATAGAGTGTGAATAAATGTCAATTAAGGGCGTCCGGATTTTGCTATTTGGCTAAATATAGATAACTTTGTAATGAAATACGAAGTTGAGACGCTTTTTAATCTACATAGCGGCGGCCGTAACACTCGGCATCGCCTATTCTCAGAACGCTGACCGTCAAGCCCCACAGCAGGGAAAGACGGTGACGGACACTGTCGCCCCGACAGTGCCCGGTCTTTTGCGTCCTGACTCGGCGGGACTATCTGACATTCTGCCCGATGTGCTCCCCGGACGCGAACCGCTCGACACGACCTCGGCCGACACACTCGACACCCGCGGTGGCCGTACCATACTCTCACGCATTGACCGCTCGAAGGTTGACATAGAGAGCGCGGTGACATTCTCGGCCAAAGACTCGCTTGTGCTCGAAGGTCTCAACAACGCCTATCTGTATGGCGACGGAACGGTGGAATACCAGGACTTCAAGCTCAATTCGGCTGAAATCCGCATGGAGCTCGACAGCAGCACCGTCTATGCCACCGGCATGACCGACACGGCCGGAGTCGTTACGGGACAACCTGTATTCAAGGACAAAGGTGGTGAGTACGAGTCGGAGACGATGAAGTATAACTTCAAGACCGAACGCGGCTACATAACCGGCGTAATAACCGAGCAGGACGAGGGATTCCTGCAAGGAGGCAGGGCGAAACGGATGGAAGATGGCTCGTTCTACGTGGAAGATGGTAAATACACCACCTGCGACGACCATGAGCATCCACACTTCTACTTCCAGCTCACACGCGCCAAGGTGCGTCCCGACAAAGATGTAGTGACCGGTCCCGGCTACATGGTGCTCGCCGATGTGCCGCTGCCCCTCGCCCTACCCTTCGGTTACTTCCCCTTCTCCAAGAAATATTCGAGCGGTGTGATTTTCCCATCGTTCGGCGACGATTACAACCTCGGTTTCTACCTGCGCAACGGAGGCTACTACTTTGCCATAAACGACAATGTGGACCTCGCCCTGACCGGAGAGATATACACCAAAGGTTCATGGGGACTGAGCGCACGCTCCAACTACGTGAAACGCTACAAGTTCAAGGGAACGTTCGACATATCGTTCCTCAACACCGTCTATGGCGACAAAGGTGCCCCCGACTATTCACGGATGCGTAACTTCCAGGTAATCTGGAGCCACACCCAGGATGCCAAGGCGAACCCGAACCTGAACTTCTCGGCATCGGTCAACTTCGCCACCTCCGGATATACCCGCAATGACCTCAACTCATATTACAGCTCGGCGTTCACGGAAAACACCAAGTCGAGTACCGTAAACATGACCTACCGGTTCCCGGGTACAAAATGGAGCCTGTCGGCAACGGCCAACATCACGCAGCGTTCACAGGACTCGACACTTCAGGTGTCGTTCCCGAACCTGACCGTGACCATGTCGCAGACCGCTCCCTTCAAACGGAAACGCTCAGTCGGCGGAGAGAAATGGTACGAGAAAATCAAGATGTCATACTCCGGACGCTTCCAGAACTCGCTCACCTCCGGTCAGGACGAATTCTTCAAGAAGAACATTATAAAGGACTGGAAGAACGGCATGCAGCACTCGATACCTATTTCGGCGACATTCTCGCTCTTCAAGTACTTCAACATCTCACCCTCCATCTCGATGAACGACCGCATGTACACATCGAAGATCAAGCGGCAGTGGGACACACAGGCATCGCGCGAGATGATGGATACCACCTACGGATTCTACAACGTGTTCGACTTCAACACCTCGATAGGGCTCGACACCAAGGTCTACGGCTTCTGGAAACCGATGAAGTTCCTCGGCGACAAGGTGCAGATGATCCGTCACGTCATGACACCGACCCTGTCGTTCAGCTGGAGTCCGGACTTCGGCATGCCCGGCTGGGGTATCTATGATTACTACTATTATACCGACCAGGCCGGCAATCAGCAACGCCGCGACTACTCCTACTTCTCGCACGGAGTGTTCGGTGTGCCGAGCCGGGGCAAGAGCGGAGTCGTAACCCTCAACCTGGCCAACAACCTTGAGATGAAGGTCAAGAGCGACAAAGACACGACCGGTGTCAGGAAAATCTCGCTCATAGAGAACCTGAGCCTGACGGAGAGCTACAACTTCGCCGCCGACTCGCTGCGTCTCAGTCCGCTCCAGGCCAACATCATGCTCAGGCTTGTAAAGAACTTCAACCTCAACATCAACTCGACATGGGACCCCTATATCTACCGTCTCAACTCGTCGGGCACCCCGGTGCAGGTTGACCGTCTCCGCATACAGGAAGGGAAAGGATTGTTCAGACTGTCATCGGCCGGAACGAGCTTCTCCTACACATTCAACAACGACACCTTCAAGCGCAAGAAACAGACCGACAACCGCAACACCGGCAATGACTATGGCGACGAGGAAGAGGAAGACTCCGAACATGACAGTTTTGCCGATCTGGCAGCAAAGAAGCGTGAAAAACGGGGCAAAAACGATGACGACACATCATCCGACTCCGACGGCTATGCCAAATGGGAGGTACCCTGGAGCCTGTCGGTGAACTACTCGGTAAGCTACGGTTACGGAGATTTCGACTACGACAAGATGGAATTCAAAGGACGCTGGACGCAGAACCTGAGCTTCAACGGCAACATACGGCCAACGAAGAACTGGAACTTCTCATTCTCGGCCAGCTACGACTTCTCGGTACACAAGATAGCCTACATGAACTGCTCAGTGAGCCGCGACCTGCACTGCTTCACGATGACAGCGTCGTTCGTGCCGGTGGGTCCCTACAAGTCGTACAACTTCCACATAGCGGTAAAATCGTCGCTGCTCAAGGACCTGAAATACGACCAGCGCTCACGCGCCACCAACGGAATACAGTGGTATTGACGCAGGATCGGCAAGATTTGACAGGATTTATCGGGATTTATCAGGATTCATCGGGATTTATCGGGATTCATCGGGATTCATCGGGATTTATCATGGTAAATCATGTTGCATCATGATGAAACTTGTGAAATCATGATTAATCTTGTTTCGACTTGGCGCAACTTGCGAAAAAATATTGTGATTCCGATTTTTTTTTGTAAATTTGCGAAAATTTGGCAATATGGCGGAATCCTTAATAACGACTCTGGAACGTCTTGACGCAAGAATCAAGGATGTCACCATGCGCAACGCCCGGCTTGTGGAGCAAAACCACAAGCTTGAGGAAGAAATCGCTGACCTGCGCCTTGAGATAGCCGAGGCACGCCGCGAACGCGACCGCGCACGTCTTGATGCCGAGTATCTGACAGTCTCGCACCGGCTCGCAGACTCGCCCGACACTCTGATTGACACCCGCCGCCACATCGCCAAGTTGATTCGCAACATCGACCGTTGCCTTGAAATGTTGAAGGAATGAGGAGATGAACGATTCGGAAAAGATAAAGATGAACCTCAATATAGGCGACCAACGGATCACACTGACAGTGCCGGTCGCCCGAAAGGAATTCGCGAGGAATGTCGAGTCAGACGTAGACAAGCTCTACCGCAAGTGGCGCCAGGCGTTCCCCAAGAAGACCGACCGCGAGATTTTCGCCATGGTTGCATATCAGTATGCCACTTTCTACGGCGAACTTAAAGAGCTTTATGACTCCGCCGCAGTTAAAGCTGCGGACTGTCTGAGACAACTCGACAACGAGTCAGACCCGGAAGATAAAGACCCGGATTCAGACTCAGAAGGCATGGAATACTCTTATTGAACGGAACATTCCGATTGAGCGGAAGATTCCAATTGAGCGGAACATGCTGATTGACCGAAATTAACGTTCCCATCCCCACACTTTTCAGAAACCGGTGTTGCGAAGCCGACAGCCCGAGGGCAGGCGTATCGCAGCACCCGCTGCATATGCACTCCCTGAAACCGAGTGGCGGCGTATTGCAGCAGCCGCTGTATGTGCACCACCAGAAACCGAGGCGACGTATCGGAGCCTTACCGGCACAAGCTGGTCTGCACGCAGATGACAACGGAAAAGAGAAAGAAACAACTTGATTATAAAACTAATATAAACAAAATTTAAAAGACCAAATACACATGGGAACAGCCATATGGATCATCATTGCGGTCGCGGCACTCGCTATAGGTTATGCGGCGGCAATGTCGATCAGCAAAAAGAATGCCACGTCGCACGCGAACCGCATCATCGAGGATGCGAAGCGTGAGGCCGAGGTAATCAAGGAATCAAAAATCCTCAAGGCAAAAGAGGAAGAGATGAAGATAATCGGCGATGCCGAGCGTGCGGCCAACCAGCGTATGCAGAAAGCCCAGGCCAACGAGGCCCGTCTCAAACAGCGTGAGCTCCAGCTCAATCAGCAGCAGGGAGAACAGGCGCGCCGCAAGAAGGAACTCGAAACCATCAAGAACAACCTCGACAACCGCGAGCAGGTTCTTGAGAGCCGCAATGCGGAAGTCGAGCATCTTCACCGCCAGGCTCAGGAGGAACTGGTGAAAATCTCCGGTCTCTCGGCTGAGGAAGCCAAGGAGAAACTCGTGGAGTCGCTCAAGGATGAGGCAAAGACCGCAGCCGCAGGTTACATCAACGACATCATGGACGATGCCAAGATGACCGCAACAAAAGAGGCAAAGCGCATCGTTATACAGTCGATTCAGCGTGTGGCCACAGAAACTGCCGTCGAGAACTCGGTGACAGTGTTCCATATCGACAACGACGAGATCAAGGGCCGCATCATCGGCCGCGAGGGTCGCAACATCCGCGCTCTTGAGGCCGCGACGGGCATAGAGATTATCGTGGACGATACCCCCGAGGCAATCGTGCTGTCGGGCTTTGACCCTGTGCGCCGCGAGATAGCGCGTCTGGCACTCCACCAGCTCGTCACCGACGGACGTATCCACCCCGCCCGCATCGAGGAGGTGGTTGCGAAAGTCCGCAAGCAGGTCGAGGAGGAAATCATCGAGACCGGAAAGCGCACTACCATCGACCTCGGCATACATGGTCTGCACCCCGAGCTTATCCGCATGGTCGGCAAGATGAAATACCGTTCAAGCTACGGTCAGAACCTGCTACAGCACTCACGCGAGACAGCAAACCTCTGTGCCGTGATGGCATCGGAACTCGGTCTGAACCCCAAGAAAGCGCGCCGCGCAGGACTTCTTCACGACATCGGCAAAGTGCCCGATGACGAGCCGGAACTGCCGCACGCACTCCTCGGTATGAAACTTGCCGAGAAATTCAAGGAGAAACCCGACATCTGCAACGCCATCGGCGCACACCACGACGAGGTGGAACAGACATCGCTCCTCGCCCCCATCGTGCAGGTCTGCGACGCCATATCGGGCGCGCGTCCCGGTGCCCGCCGCGAGATTGTCGAGGCATACATCAAGCGTCTCAACGACCTTGAACAGCTCGCACTCTCCTACCCCGGTGTGCTCAAGACCTACGCCATCCAGGCCGGCCGCGAGCTCCGCGTGATTGTCGGTGCCGACAAGATTACCGACGAAGAGACCGAGAAACTCTCGACCGAAATCGCCAAAAAGATTCAGGACGAGCTTACATATCCCGGACAGGTGAAAATCACCGTTATCCGCGAGACTCGCTCAATCAGCTTCGCTAAGTAAACTGCCGCTCTAACCGGAAAGCGACCGTAGAAACATTAATTTGAGACTTAGTGTACAAATTTGAAACTTAGTGGACACAGAGAAGAATAAACGAAGATATTGTTCGGAAAAGGGTTGTCCGCGCGGAAAACTCTATGCCACCAACTGGCTTGAGGGAATATCGGACAGCAGCGACCACGGCATTGTCGAGGTGTCGTTCAAGAACACCAGGGTCGGTTTCTATACCAATCCTTCAGGGCTGCCGCTGAAAATCGGCGACATCGTGGCCGTGGAGGGGAACCCCGGGCATGACATCGGACGCGTGAGCATGGTGGGCCGTCTGGTAAACCAGCAGATGCGCAAGAACGGTGTCAAGGCCGACAGCGAGCTCAAGAAGGTGTTCCGTCTGGCCACCCAATCTGACATGGAGAAATTCGAGGAGGCCCGATCACGCGAGCATTCCACGATGATCAAGACCCGAAAGATCGCCGAGGAGCTTGAGCTGAACATGAAAATCGGCGACGTGGAGTATCAGGGGGATGGCGGCAAAGCCATATTCTACTACATAGCCGACGAGCGTGTGGACTTCCGCAAGCTCATCCGGATACTTGCCGACACGTTCAAGATCCGCGTGGAGATGAAACAGATCGGGGCACGTCAGGAGGCCGGCCGCATCGGCGGCATAGGGCCCTGCGGACGACCGCTGTGCTGCGCCTCGTGGATGACGCACTTCGTGTCGGTAGGCACGGGTGCGGCGCGAATCCAGGACCTGTCGATGAACCCGCAGAAACTCGCCGGACAATGCGCCAAGCTGAAATGCTGCCTCAACTTCGAGACAGACGTATACAGCGAGGCTCAGAAGAAGATACCGCCAAAAGATGTGGTGCTGGAGACAAAAGATGGTCTGTACTACTTCTTCAAGCCCGACATACTCGCGGCGACCGTGACATACTCCACCGACCGCAAGATTCCCGCCAACCTCGTCACAATCGACGCCCGCCGGGCGTTCGAGATCATCGCCCTCAACAAACAGGGCGTGAAAGTTGACAGCCTTCTGCCCGAGAGCAAAGCCAAACAGGCGGAGAAACCCGCCTACGTTGACCTTGTGGAGCAGGAGAGCCTGACCCGCTTCGACAAATCGAAAAAGAAGAAGAAAAAGAAGGGTCAGCAACCCAAGCAGGAGAAACAGGGTGAACGTCCGGCAAAACAGGAGAAGCAGGGCGACCGACCTGCCAAACAGGATAAGCAGCGCGGAGAACGTCGTCAGCAGCCGAACGAGAAGAAGGGTGACCGCCAACCCCAGAACGGGGAGAAGCGTCCCCAGGGCGAGAAACGCAACGGCAGCAACGATAACCGTCAGCGACAGAAGAAACCGAAACCGCAACAACCTAAAAAGAGCGAAGAATAATGAACCGCTGTCTCTCTCCGCTTGTTTGGCTGACAGTGACGCTTATGGCGTTGCTCAGCGCGGCATGCACGGACAGCGACACGGTGCCCTACTCGCACTTCGAGCAGGTTGGCTCCGATGGCTGGGACCCTCTCGACATCCTGGTGTTCGAGCCATGGCCGGCTGATTCTGCTGCCGCTGCCGGCAGCGTATACCGTATGGACCTTGTGATGAGATACTCGTCGCGGTTCCGTACAGCAGACCTGCCGGTAGCGCTCACCATCGAGGATGAGAACGGCATAGTCCGCGCCGACACAATTGTGATAAGGCCTGCCGACAGCAAGAATGTCGAGACCAGACAACGTTACGGTGTGCGCGAGATGCGGATGACACTTGACCCGCAGCTCCGTCTGCACGACGGATTCGCGGTCACGGTGTCGCCACTTGCCGCAAGAGAGCAGACCAGAGGCATGCTAAACGTCGGCATAATACTCACCGACAGCCATGCTCCGCAACGCCGGTCGCCTGTCAGATTCTAAAGGCATGTTTGCATATAAACAAACTCTTGGAGTCAGTTTCATTAAGGATCCGTTTCATAAAAATAAACAGTCATGACTTTCCCACTTCTTACCGAAGAGTTTAAAGATGAGTTCGACCTCCGCGTGTCGAAAGTGCGTATGGCCATGGAGCGACATGAGATTGACGCTCTGCTCGTGGCCTCGACCGTGAACCTGTATTACCTCACCGGTGGCATTTGCCGCGGTTACTTCTACCTGCCCATAGACCGCGAGCCTGTCTTCTTCATGCAGCCGCCCGCAACACCGGCCGGGGCTAATGAGGTGTCCATCCGCAAACCGGAACAGATATCGGCCATTCTTGAGGAACGGGGATATGCGCGTCCTCGACGACTCGGACTGGAGTTTGACGACCTGTACTACTCGGAGGTGGAGAGACTCAAGAAAGTTTTCGGAGAAGTGACCTGCGCCGACGGCACCAAGGTGATGCGCGAGGCAAGACTCACCAAGACACCGCTTGAGATAAAGAAAATGCGCGAGGATGGTCTGAAACATTGCGCAGTCTACTCACACGTGGACCGCTGCTACCAGGGAGACATGACTGACCTCGAACTTCAGATAGAGATAGAGCATGTGCTCCGCAAGGAGGGATGTCTCGGCTACCTGCGTGTGGCCGGTTCCAAGATGGAAATCAACATGGGCAGCCTACTTGCCGGTCCCAACGCCGACGCACCATCACCCTACGACTTCTCGATGGGTGGAGCCGGGGTTGATCCCTCGCTTCCGGTCGGTGCATCGGGCATGATCATGAAACCGGGCATGGCCGTGATGGTTGACATGAACGGTGGCTTCAACGGCTACCAGACCGACATGACGCGCTGCTGGACAATCGGTGAAATCAACGAAAAAGGGCGTCGTGCCTATGAATGCTCACGCGAAATACTCCGCGACCTGGAATCGTTCGCCCGCCCGGGCGTGGAAATCGGCGAGATGTACCGCCGCGCTGTCAGGATAGCAGACGAAGCCGGCCTTTCAGACTACTTCATGGGACACGCCCGCAAGGTTGCCTTCATTGGTCACGGCGTAGGCATAGAGCTTAACGAGGCCCCGGTGATAATGGACCGCAACAAGGCCCTGCTTGAAGAGAACATGACACTCGCCATCGAGCCTAAATTCGTGCTCCCCTACATCGGTGCTCTCGGAGTAGAGAACACCTACGTGGTCCGTGAGAACGGTCTGGAAAACCTGACACCGTTCAGCGAGGAACTGACCGCGCTCATGCCATAATATTGCCTTTCCCGCACTTCGACCAAGGCGGAGACCGCAATTAAGGGATACAAACAGAAATATTGACATTCAGCATAGACAGTGAATCTCAAAGATGAACTAAAGCATCCGGTGTTCCGCCGGATTGGAGAAATAGCCGACACGATGGGTCGGGAGGTTTATGTCGTGGGCGGTTACGTGCGCGACATATTTTTGAAGCGTACGTCGCAGGACATTGACCTTGTGACCGTAGGCAGCGGCATAGAGCTTGCCGAACGTGTGGCCGAAGCACTCGGTCGCACCAAGAGTCTGAGCGTATATGCCAACTACGGCACCGCCCAGGTCAAGGCCGGAGACCTCGAACTGGAGTTCGTAGGTGCCCGGCGCGAATCATACTCACGCGACAGCCGCAACCCCATTGTGGAGGACGGCACACTTGAGGATGACCAGAACCGCCGCGACTTCACCATAAACGCAATGGCGATATGCCTCAACGCCGGGCGGTTCGGCGAGCTGGTTGACCCGTTCGGTGGCATAGCCGACCTGGAGAAAAGACAGATCCGCACACCGCTCGACCCGGACATAACATTCAGCGATGACCCTCTGCGAATGATGCGCGCCATACGCTTCGCAAGCCAGCTCGATTTCCACATAGTGCCCGAGACATTCGAGGCAATCCGCCGCAACCGCGAGCGCATAAACATCATCACCAAAGAGCGCATAAACGACGAATTGGGCAAGATCATGCGCTCACCGCGACCATCCGTGGGTCTCAAACTGCTTGACCGGGCCGGACTTCTCGAACTGATATTCCCCGCCATCTGTGAACTGAAAGGAGTGGAGATCATGGAGGGGAAGGGCCATAAGGACAACTTCAACCACACACTTCAGGTTGTGGACAACGTGGCCGAGAGAAGCGACAGCGAGTGGCTGCGCTGGGCCGCACTGCTCCACGACATAGGCAAGCCTCAGACCAAGCGATACGACGAACGCCTCGGCTGGACATTCCACAACCACAACTTCATCGGCGAGAAGATGATACCCCGTCTGTTCCGCAAGATGAAGCTGCCGATGAACGAGAAGATGAAATACGTCGCCAAACTCGTGGGGCTGCACATGCGTCCGCAGAGTGTGGGCGAGCAGGGAGTTTCAGACTCGGGAGTGAGGCGACTGATAACCGATGCCGGACCTGACCTTGACGACCTTATGATACTCGCCGAGGCCGACATCACTTCAAAGAACCCGAACAAGGTGCGCCGTCAGCTTGAAGGATTCGCACGCCTGCGCGAACGCATGTCGCAGATCAACGATGCCGACGAACTCCGCAACTGGAAGAACCCCGTGAACGGCAACGAGATCATAGAATACTTCCACATCGCGCCCGGCCGTGAGATCGCGGCCATCAAAGATGCCGTGAAAGAAGCCGTGATGGAAGGGAAGATTCCCTACGACCACGACGCGGCATGGGCCTACGTGCTTGAGATAGCCCCCGGCATACTCGGCACCGGCACAACCGAAGCGAGCACAAACTGTGAAAAAGCATGAATGTGCGGATAAATGTTTGTGTATGTGAGGAAAATTTATTAATTTTGCGAGCCGATTATATCCAGTTCAATTGTCCGCTTGGGGATGATGCGCAGGCTTTGGCCGGCCCGCGCTCTGAAAGAGCGGCGTTTAACTAATTAAAAATCAAATCAATAAAGTGGATACTTTAAGTTACAAAACACTCTCAGCCACCCCTGCTACAATCGAGAAGAAATGGGTGGTAATCGATGCGACCGACCAGGTTCTCGGCCGTCTTTGCAGCCAGGTTGCAAAGATACTCCGCGGCAAGAACAAGGCGGACTACACTCCCAACATGGACTGCGGTGACAATGTGATCATCATCAACGCAGACAAAGTGATTCTGAACGGAGACAAGATGAACAAGCGCGAATACCTCCGCTACACGGGCTATCCCGGCGGTCAGCGCAGCTTCACTCCGCAGGACCTTATGAACAAGTCGTTCAAGACTACAATGAAGGGCAAACACCCTCTGTTCATCAAGGTGGTAAAAGGCATGCTCCCCAAGACCAAGCTCGGTGCGAAGCAGCTCACCAACCTGCACGTGTTCAACGGCGCGGAGCACCCGTTCGCCGACAAGAACCCGATTGTATTAGACATCACTAAAATGAAATAAGAAAGAAGATGGAAAAAGTAAATGCAATTGGCCGCCGCAAGGCAGCTGTGGCCCGAGTATATCTCACCGAGGGTAGCGGTAACATCATTATCGACAAGCGTCCTCTCGACGTCTACTTCCCCTCTTCGATTCTTCAGTACGTTGTAAAACAGCCTCTCACCACCCTCGACGTGGCTGAGAAGTACGACATCGTGGCACACCTCGACGGTGGCGGTTACAAAGGACAGGCAGAGGCACTCCGTCTGGCTATCGCCCGCGCACTCGTGAAGGTTAACCCCGAGGACAAGGCGGCTCTCCGCAAGGAAGGCTTCATGACACGCGACGCCCGCGAGGTTGAGCGCAAGAAACCGGGTCGTCCGAAAGCACGCAAACGCTTCCAGTTCTCGAAACGTTAATGGATTTTATGCGCTTGGCGCATTGTGTTTAGTATCTAAATCCCGCGGATGGACACGTTCCCTACCCCGGAATTGATTCTCAAAGAACGTAAACAAACCAAGAAAAAAATGGCAACACCCACATTTGACCAGCTCCTTGAGGCAGGCTGCCACTTCGGCCACCTCAAGCGCAAATGGAACCCCGCAATGGCTCCCTACATCTTCATGGAGCGCAACGGTATCCACATCATTGACTTATATAAGACGGCAGCTAAAATCGACGAGGCAGTCAACGCTCTGAAACAGATTGCCAAGAGCGGCAAGAAGGTTCTCTTCGTAGCCACCAAGAAACAGGCCAAAGAGGCAATCGAAAGCAAGGCAGGCGCAATCAACATGCCCTATGTTACTGAGCGCTGGCCGGGCGGTATGCTCACCAACTTCCCCACAATCCGCAAGGCTGTGAAGAAGATGACCACCATCGACAAGATGACTAAGGACGGCACATTCGACAACCTGTCGAAGCGCGAGAAACTCCAGATCACACGTCAGCGTGCCAAGCTGCAGAAGAACCTCGGTTCAATCGCTGACCTCGGACGTCTTCCGTCAGCTCTCTTCGTGGTTGACGTAATGAAGGAGCACATCGCCGTTGCTGAGGCAAAGCGTCTCGGTATCCCCGTGTTCGCTATCGTCGACACCAACTCCAACCCCGCAGACGTAGACTACATCATCCCGGCAAACGACGACGCTTCAAAGAGCATCGACATCGTGCTTGAGGCTGTATGTGCAGCTATGGCAGAGGGTCTTGAGGAGCGCAAGGTCGAGAAGATCGACGCACCCGAGGACAAGGAGGCTGATGGCGAGGCTCCCGCAAAGCGCCGCCGCGTTCGTCGCAACGAGGCTCCCGCAGCAGCCGAGGCTCCCGCAGCTGAAGCTCCCGCAGCAGAATAATTGAGACGGCCCGTCGCACATGGCGGGCCGCTCTCCAATCCAACAACCAATTAGAAAATTTACAATGGCTGTAAGTATTGAAGATATCAAGAAACTGCGTCACATGACCGGCGCAGGAATGATGGACTGCAAGAACGCCCTCGCCGAGACTGAAGGCGATATCGAGGCTGCAATCGAAATCATTCGCAAGAAAGGTCAGGCTGTAGCTGCCAAGCGTGAAGACCGCAACGCCGCCGAGGGTTGTGTATTCTCAGGCGTGAACGGCAACTTCGCCGCTATCGCCACTCTGAAGTGCGAGACCGACTTCGTGGCTAAGAACGAGTCTTTCCGCGCCCTCGCAAAGAAGGTGCTCGACCTCGCTCTCGCTGCCAAGGCCAAGAGCCTCGACGAGGTTAAGAACCTCGACTTCGAGGGCCGCACACTCGCAGAGCACATCACTGACGAGATCGGTAAGACCGGTGAGAAGATGGAGCTCGGCGACTACGAGTGGATCGAGGCTGCAACTGTAGCTTCTTACAACCACTTCAACGACAAGCTCGCCGCTATCGTAGGTTTCAACCTCGAAGGCGTTGACCCGCAGGTTGGTCGCGAGATCTGTATGCAGATCGCATCGATGAACCCCGTGGCTGTATCTCGCAACGACGTTCCGAAAGAGACTGTTGACCAGGAGATCAGCGTGGCTATCGAGAAGACCAAGCAGGAGCAGGTTGTAAAGGCTCAGGAGGCTGCTCTCCGCAAGGCCGGTCTCAACCCCAACCACTTCGACTCTGAGGACCACATCGAGAGCAACATCTCGAAGGGCTGGATTACTGAAGAGGACGCTGCCCGTGGTCGTCAGATCATGAAGGAGGCCGGTGAGGCTAAGGCTGCAAACCTGCCAGAGGCTATGATCCAGAACATCGCCAACGGTCGTCTGAACAAATTCTTCAAGGAGAACTGTCTTCTCGAACAGGCTTATGTTCAGGATGGCAAGATCTCTGTAGGAGAGTTCCTCGACAAGACCACAAAGGGTCTTACTGTCGTAGAGTTCAAGCGCGTCAACCTCAACGAAGACTGATTTTACCAAAAGAATCATAAAAAAGAAGTGTCCGCCCGAGTGGCAGACACTTCTTTTCGCATATTATCCGTTATACTTACAGAATCCAAGGGCTCCGGACAGTAAATGCCTCCGGACCCCACTAAAGAGAACAAACCGGCTATAATATAATGGGCGACTTCATAATCGGTCTTGACACCGAAATACTGCTGTGGATAAATTCACACCATGCACCGTTCTGGGATACAGTAATGTACATCGTGAGCGGCAAATGGGTGTGGATTCCTTTCTACATGACCCTGCTCTACGCAATCTACCTGAGCTACGGTTTCCGCACCATGATTCTGATGGGTCTTATGACAGCTGTAGCCGTGACTGCGGCCGACCAGCTGTGCGGCAGTCTGATACGCCCATATTTCGAAAGGATGCGTCCGGCCAATCCTGACAACCCGATTTCCGGTATGGTGCATATCGTGGAAAATTACCGTGGCGGACGTTACGGATTCCCCTCCTGCCATGCCGCCAACACCTTCGCTCTCGCCGCTTTGACCTCTCTGCTCTTCAAGCGATGGCAGTTCACACTGTTCATTATGCTCTGGGCAATAGCCGTATGTTATTCGCGCCTCTATTTGGGCGTTCATTATCCCGGCGACATATTTGTGGGAATGTGCATAGGGTTCGTCTGCGGTGCGGCAGGATACACACTCGCAGGATTTGTGCTATGGGTATTTGTCCACTTCAAGCCCATGGAACGCGAAGCCCGCAAAATTGTCGCCACCTACAAGCGCGGCGCACCCTACATCCACGCTTCGCTGACCGGTAACAAGCTGCTGTGGCGTCCTCCGGTGCTTCCTATCGTGACCGGATTGCTGACATTCGTGACGATTATTTTCTACGCTGCAATTGCTTTTTGAGTATTGCGTGCGGGCGTTATCATCAGTAGATCGAGCACGGGGGTATGCGGACGCACGGGCCGTGCGTCCCTACTATTCGACGGGGAGTGTCGGGTTGATCAGGAAGACCTGCTCGGTGGCGCGGGTTATTGCTGTGTAAAGCCAGCGGTAGAAATCGGGTCCCATTGCATCGGGAGCGATTCCTCCCATATCGATATATACATGACGCCACTGGCCACCCTGAGCCTTGTGGCATGTGACGCAATAGGCATATTTGACCTGAAGCGCGTTATAGAAAGGATCGTCGAGAGCACCGGCGATTTTCTCCGACATCTCCCCATCGTAGGCAGCCATGACATGCGAATAGAAACGCTCCATCTCAGCACGGGGAATCGAGGGACCATCGCACACGAGACTCCGCAGCATGACCTTCGCGCTGACGACAGCACCGTCTGAGAGCCGCAGCTCCACCTCGGTGAAAAAACGGCCATAAGCCTTTTCCGTGCGCCCCACCCATGTAACCTCGGCGGTATCACCATTGGCAATCAGCTTCACCCCCTTGTTCTGCCTACCCCAGAA
Organism: uncultured Muribaculaceae bacterium; assembly: GCA_910578385.1. Lineage (GTDB taxonomy): Bacteria > Bacteroidota > Bacteroidia > Bacteroidales > Muribaculaceae > Lepagella. Next base: position 40,202 of record CAJTQV010000021.1, read on the forward strand.
ATAGTCATTTTTCGATATTACCACCCGGTCGCCACGTTCGAGGGGTTCCTCGGCAAACATCACCATGTTGCGGACAGCATTGTTGAAATTGTTGGCGCGGCGGTTGGAACGGGTTATGATCAGAGTCTCCTCTGTGCCGACCTGGGCAAACGAATCAGTCAGAGCGTCACCGAGTTCAGCTGAATTGAGCACATGCACATCGGGGCAACCTGTGGCGTGGAGAGTCGGCATACCCTCCGGCGGAGGATTGAAGAGGGCATGTCGCACGATAGTAGCGTTATGCACTATGCCGCTCCCTGATGCCTGACGCACAGGAATGTCGAGCGTATATCCCGAAGGATTCAGGCCGAGCTGCCGCAGACGGTCGAAATTCATGGCCGTAGAAGTAGCCTGACCGACCGGAGGCAGCTGGGCCTCGTCGCCGACAAGCATCATGCGGCAGCCGGGTGCGGAATAGACATACTGCACGAGAATGGCCAGCAGACTCCGCGAGTCGGATGGATTGTCGGAAATGAGCGATGCCTCGTCAACGATGAAGAGTGTATCCTTCGCCTCATTGCGCGAAATGAACCAGGAGTGGCCGGTAGGATCCGAAGGGCTCGGACGATAGATCTTGCGATGGATTGTAGATGCGGCATGACCGGAAAAAGCCGAAGCGACCTTAGCCGCCCTTCCTGTAGGCGCGAGCACCACAACCGGACGGCGCAACTTCTTCATGGCATGTATCAGAGAACCCACGACCGAAGTCTTGCCTGTGCCTGCGTAACCATTGAGAACAAACACATCGCGGTCGCCGCCCGAAGCGATGAACTCCGACGCCATGCAGAGGAGCACACGCTGCTCCTCAAGAGGTTCGAACGGCAGAAAACCCACCGCCTCGGCAAGTATGTTCCTGCTCAAAGAGGAATCCATGTTAAGACTATGAAAAGATTTTTAAATAAGACGAAATTAAGCACCGATATTTGCGAAAAAATTGTTAACTTTGCATAACAAATATCCGGAGGGCGGCCAAGCCGCCATATTAGACGTAAAATTAGTCAAAAAATCACAAAACCCAAATAAAAAATAATCAAGACATGAGAATTGAAAAAGTTATCGGTCGCGAAATACTTGACTCGCGCGGCAATCCGACAGTAGAGGTAGACGTAATCCTTGAAAGCGGCGTTATGGGCCGTGCAGCTGTTCCGAGCGGTGCTTCAACAGGTGAGAACGAGGCTCTCGAGCTCCGTGACGGCGACAAGAGCCGCTACATGGGCAAGGGTGTCCAGAAGGCTGTTGCCAACGTGAACGGTCCCATCGCAGAGGCTCTCAAGGGTCACAGCGCACTCGACCAGATCGGCGTTGACGAGATCATGCTCGCTCTCGACGGCACTCCCACCAAGTCAAACCTCGGTGCAAACGCAATCCTCGGTGTGTCGCTTGCCGTAGCCAAGGCTGCCGCAAACTATCTCGATATGCCCCTTTACCGCTACATCGGCGGAACAAACACATATGTACTTCCCGTTCCGATGATGAACATCATCAACGGTGGTGCTCACTCTGATGCCCCCATCTGCTTCCAGGAGTTCATGATCCGTCCTGTAGGCGCTCCCACTTTCAAGGAGGCTATCCGCTGGGGAACAGAGGTATTCCACAACCTCAAGAGCGTGCTCAAGGCCCGCGGTCTCTCTACTGCAGTAGGTGACGAGGGTGGTTTCGCTCCCAAGCTCGAAGGCACCGAGGATGCCCTCAACGTAATCATGGAGGCTATCCGCAAGGCAGGTTACGAACCCGGAAAGGACGTGACCATCGGTCTCGACTGCGCTTCTTCAGAGTTCTACCAGAACGGCGTTTACGACTACACTCACCTCAAGAACGGTGCTGAGAAAGAGGTTAACGGCAAGAAGCTCACAAGCGAGGAGCAGGCCAAATATCTCGAAGAGCTCATCACAAAATATCCTATCGACTCAATCGAGGACGGTATGGACGAGAACGACTGGGAAGGCTGGAAGATTCTTACCAACCTCATCGGCGACCGCTGCCAGCTCGTGGGTGACGACCTGTTCGTGACCAACGTGAAGTATCTTGAGAAAGGTATCGCTAACGGCTGCGCAAACTCTATCCTCGTTAAGGTTAACCAGATTGGTTCACTCACCGAGACACTCCGCGCCGTTGAGATGGCTCAGCGCAACAACTACACAGCTGTCATCTCTCACCGTTCGGGCGAGACTGAGGACGCCACAATCGCTGACATCGCAGTTGCTACCAACGCAGGTCAGATCAAGACCGGTTCTGCAAGCCGTTCTGACCGTATGGCCAAGTACAACCAGCTTCTCCGCATCGAGGAGGAACTCGGCGACCGCGCTGTTTACGGTTACAAGAAGATCAAGAAAGCCTGAAAATAATCAGCAGCCCCGCTCCCCTCTGCGGGAACGTGACAACAACAAAAAGACCGGAAGTCGTTTGACTTTCGGTTTTTTTCGTTATATTTGCGTTTGTTTCGATTCGATAAGACATCGGAATGATTCCACTGATAGAATTTTAACCATAAACCTAACAATATGAAAGAGGAAGAGAATGTTTACACCACCGACACGGGACTGCCGGAAAACGCGTTCCGTGAGCTGGCTGCCGACGAGCAGTACACTCCGGTGATGCATCCGGCCCACGACCAGAAGGAGGTCACCCCCTATTCGGTGGGAATGGGTCTGCTGATGGCCATCGTGTTCAGCGCGGCGGCAGCTTATCTTGGCCTGAAAGTTGGTCAGGTGTTCGAGGCGGCAATCCCTATCGCCATTATCGCCGTAGGTCTGAGCAACGCACTCGGCAAAAAGAATTCATTGGGTCAGAACGTGATCATACAGTCAATCGGAAGTTGCTCCGGCGTGATTGTGGCCGGTGCCATTTTCACGCTCCCCGCGCTCTATATCCTTCAGGGTTCATATCCTGACATCGTGGTTGACTTCTATCAGATTTTCCTCAGCTCATTGTTGGGTGGTATATTGGGAATATTGTTCTTCATACCCTTCCGCAAGTATTTCGTGAAGGACATGCACGGTAAGTATCCCTTCCCCGAGGCTACAGCCACAACCCAGGTGCTCGCATCGGGAATGCAGTCTGACGCCAAGGCGGGCGAGAACTCCGGTCAGGCCAAGACACTCGTCATCGCATCGCTCATCGGCGGTATCTACGACTATATCGTAGCCACTTTCGGCTGGTGGGCTGAGACTGTCACCTCGACCGCCTCGTCATGGGGTCAGACCGTCATGGAGAAGACCAAGGTCGTGCTGAGCTGCAACACCGGAGCCGCGCTCCTCGGACTCGGATACATCGTGGGTCTTAAATACGCGTTCGTCATCTTTGCCGGTTCGATATTCGTATGGTGGGTAGTGATTCCGTTGATGGGCACATATGGTGCTCCCGAGATGGCCGCCATGTCGCCCGACGTGATATTCAAGGACTATGCCCGCATGATCGGTATCGGTGGTATCGCCATGGCCGGCGTGATCGGTATCGTGAAGTCATGGCCTATCATCTGCAACGCCGTTGGTCTTGCCGGACGCGAGTTCAAGGGCACGAAGGATAAGGCACAGGAAGTTCGCTGGCAGGTTGACCTGTCGATGAAGAAAGTAGTGTTCTTCATCGTGATCGCTCTTGTCGCAGTACTTCTGTTCTTCTGGTTCGGCGTGATCAACACATTCTGGCAGGCAGCCGTTGCATGGCTTGTAGTTACTGCAATCGCCTTCCTGTTCACCACGGTTGCCGCCAACGCAATCGCAATCGTGGGCAGTAACCCTGTATCGGGCATGACCCTGATGACCCTTATCATCGCCTCGGCAATCTTCGTGGCTATCGGCCTGAGCGGCACAAGCGGCATCGTGGCATCGATGGTAATCGGTGGCGTGGTCTGCACCGCGCTCTCTATGGCCGGTGGTTTCGTGACTGACCTCAAGGTCGGTTACTGGCTCGGCTCGACTCCCAAAAAGCAGGAGACATGGAAATTCCTCGGCACACTCGTATCTGCAGCCACTGTGGGCGGTGTGATCATCGTGCTCAACAAGGTTTACGGCTTCACCGGCGACAACGCTCTCGTGGCACCGCAGGCCAACGCCATGGCAAAGGTTATCGAACCGCTCATGATGGGTGGTGACACTCCCTGGATTCTCTACATGGTCGGCGCGATACTCGCTCTGATCCTCAACTGGCTCGGCGTGCCGGCACTGGCATTCTGTCTGGGTATGTTCATTCCGTTGTCACTCAACACTCCGATGCTTGTCGGTGGTGCCGTTTCTTACTTCGTAAGCAATTCATCGAAAGACAAGAAGGTGAACGACGCACGCCGCGACCGTGGCACTCTGTTGTCGTCGGGACTTATAGCCGGTGGCGCACTCTTCGGCGTGTTCGCCGCAATCACCCGCTTCGCCGGATTCGAGTACCACACTCCCGGCTCAGAGGGTCTTACCCAGATACTCGGCTGTGTGGCCTACGCGCTGCTCATCATCTACCTCATCTGGGATTCACGCCGCGCTAAAGCGTGATGCTTACTCATAAAATATAAAACCGGGGAGAACTGATGTTCTCCCCGGTTTTATATTTTATGCACTTATACATTGTCAGGATTTACAGTGGCAGGAAGTGATATGGTCATCGACAAAGCCGGTGGCCTGAAGGAAGGCGTAGCAGATGGTTGAACCGAAGAAACGGAATCCACGGCGGTACATATCTTTGGCGATGGCATCAGATTCGGGCGATGTCACCGGGATTTCGGCAAGCGTCTGCGGATGATTCACAACCGGCAGCTGGCAGTCGAAGAATGTGCAGAGATATTTGTAGAAAGAGCCGAACTCGTGCTGTATGCCGATGAAGAGTTGAGCATTTGTTATGGTCGAAGATATTTTCCGGCGGTTGCGGATTATTCCGTCATAACCCATCAGACGCTCGACATCCTCACCGGTCATTGCTGCTACTTTCGCGACATCGAATTCATGAAAAGCCTTGCGGTACCCCTCCCTGCGCCGCAGGATTGAAATCCAGGACAATCCGGCTTGCGCCCCTTCGAGCACAAGAAATTCAAACAAAGTCCGGTCATCGGTAACGTGTCTCCCCCACTCCTCGTCATGATACCTGACATAAACCGGATCCGACCCGCACCACGGACACCTCACCACTTCCTTCTCCATAATACATTCCAACGTTATAATACACTTCAACGTTTATAAATACATTCCAACGTTTTTACAAAATAACGCCTACACCAGAACCATATTGCAAACACATCCCGGTTTATCTAACAGGCTTTTTCTGCGCTTTTCCTGCCTGTTCTCCGTTGAAATCTGATGCTACAGGCAGCAGATTGAAAGGAAATTCCTGCGTGGCTTTTTTTTCACCTGTTTTCCTCATCCAACACTTTATATGGAATTTAACGGAATCCATAACCACGCAGAGATTTTCATTCGCAACCGAGCCGATGCTCGGTTACTCATCGCAAAAATGGCAGGAAAAACGCAGAAGAACTTCGAACGATTCTAAAACCTAACATCTGTCAGATAAACCGGGATTTGCATCTTGAAAGGTTTATGTGAGGTTTACTTGTAAAAACTTGGATTTGGTAATATGATGATATTTTTGTAATTTAGCGATGAATACAAAGATTTGACGGATGGGAAAAGAGACTTTCATGAATCTGATGACCGACTTCGCTTTCAAAAAGCTCTTCGGTGAAGCTGCCAACAAAAGGATTCTGCTGAGATTCCTAAATATCCTTCTCGCGCCCGAGGGCAAGGAGGTCAGGGACGTTACCTTCCTTGACAAGGAGGTCTTGCCCGAAGGCCCCGACGGAAAGAGGATTCTGTACGACATATACTGCGTATCGTCGGGAGAAAAGGAGCATATCATCGTGGAAATGCAGCAGGTCTACCACGATTTCTTTGAAAACCGGACGGTGTTCTACTCATCCAAGGCCATGTCGATGCAGGGAAGGAAAGGTGGCAACTACAACGAACTGAGACCGGTATATTCGATTTTCCTGGTGGACTTCCATTTCCCGCATATGACCAAGAAGACAATGCACGACGTGCGACTGATGGATATCCACAGCCATGAGATCTACTCGGATCTCTTCAGGATGCTGTTCCTTCATCTTGCCGATGCTAAGCAGGACTGGGACAGCTGCACAACCGACTACGACAAAATATTGTTTCTTATTAAAAACA
>CAJTQV010000022.1 GCA_910578385.1 uncultured Muribaculaceae bacterium
TCAGTAGCTCAGTTGGTTAGAGCACCTGACTGTTAATCAGGGGGTCGTTGGTTCAAGCCCATCCTGAAGCGCGAAAAACCGTCGAAGTGATTTCGGCGGTTTTTTGTTTTTATCCCTGTCTTGTTTTTGTATGGACGAAAAAAAGACGCCGCCCCTGGTGGGGTGGCGTCTGATGCTTGTGAAAATCGCGGATTACTTGCGGATACCGAGTTCCTTCTTGGCGATGATCGCGCGGTAACGGTTGATGTCCTTGCGGATCAGGTAGTCGAGAAGGCTGCGGCGCTGACCTACAAGCGCTTTCAGTGCGCGTGCTGTAGTGTAGTCCTTGTGGTTCTCCTTCAGGTGCTCTGTAAGGTGCTTGATGCGGATGGAGAAGAGAGCGATCTGGCTCTCGGGGCTACCGGTGTCGCCGGGGCCGCTTCCGTAAGTCTCGAAGATTTTCTTCTTTTCGTCTGATGAAAGATGCATTTTGAGAGAAATTTAAGTGTTTGTTAATAAAACCTTTCGTGGAAAAGCCGCATGCCGTGACCTGAGTCACGGCTCTCCGGCTCTCTCCGCCGGGGCACTTTTCCGTGAAAAGCGATGCAAAATTACTAATATATTTGGAATTTACAAAATTTTACGCTAATTTTGCACCGCAATTATGCCGCGAAGGCCGATTAAGTGCTCCGACGGACGGAGTCGCCTCACGGTTCGATTAAAACATAACAAACGAAAATGTACGCAATCGTAGAAATCAAAGGACAGCAGTTCAAGGCCGAAGAGGGCAAGTTCCTGTATGTTCACCACCTCGGCGAGGAAGTTAAGGAAGGCGACGCTGTGTCGTTCGACAAAGTGCTTCTTCTCGATGCCGACGGCGACGTCAAGGTCGGTGCACCTGCCGTTGAAGGTGCCAAAGTTGAATGTGAAGTGCTCCTCCCGCTCGTAAAGGGTGACAAGGTGCTTGTCTTCAAGAAGAAGCGCCGCAAAGGTTACCGTCGTCTGAACGGTCACCGTCAGCAGTTCACAAAAGTGATGATCAAGAAAATCGTAACCGCATAAACCAAAGATAGAAAATGGCACATAAAAAAGGTGTCGGTAGTTCTAAGAACGGCCGCGAATCAGAAAGCAAACGACTTGGAGTGAAAATTTTTGGTGGTGCGAACTGCAAAGCCGGTAACATCATCAAGCGTCAGCGCGGTACTGTGCACCATCCCGGTCTCAACGTGGGTATGGGCAAGGACCACACGCTCTTCGCTCTCATCGACGGAACAGTGGTGTTCACCACAGGCAAGGAAGGCCGCAAGTTCATCAACGTGCAGCCCCACGCAGCGAAGTAAGTAACACTTTCGCAACATACATCCGGCGGAATCCTCAACAGAAGATTCCGCCGGATCTGTTTTGTATCCATGCTAATTACGGATAGTCTAAACTTATTGTTTGGTGAATGTCATGGAGTAACCGTAGCGTTCGTTTTTAATTGTCATTACAGAACCTTTTACTGATACGAGCCATGGACAATCTCCCAGCACATTGGCGAGAGCGGATCCGCTTTTAAAATCCCACGATGTTATCTTTCCATTCGCGCATGTGTATGTCCCTTTCTTGTATTCTGTATCATAACCGTCTGACCAAACCTCGGTTGCAGCTCCTGTGCCTGTGAAAGTTATTGTGTATGTATCTCCTCCATCGCGTCCTGTCCACGTTCCAAGCACCAGATAAGGAGTGTCGTCAATATCTGAACCTCCACCCTGATTCTGGTCTTCCCATGAGAATTTTGATACCTTGCGGTATGTGAAGTTGTCTCCATCTGTGTCAGTCAGCAGTAGAGAACTGTCTGATACATATGTGATGATATATCGATAGTCATGAGGCCCGTCAAGGTCTGTAATAGTCAGGATACCTCCGGAGAAAGTCCATCTGATTGGCCAAGTCTCAAGGTATCCACCATTTTCCCATTCCATTCCGGTTCCGTCCGCTTTGAGTTCCATGCCGTAGGATGATGCCTCCCATTTTCCTACGAGTTGAGATTTGCTTGTTTCGGAGTCATTGTTTCCGGAATTTCCGTTTGCAATCCGCTTGAATACGTATACATCATCACCTTCGAGTTCTTCCAGTATCATCCGGTCGCCGCTTATGGTGCACTTGAAGAGTAATATTTCTTCTTCTTCGTCATCATATTTCATGGTGAGGATTGACCCTGAATAAGTGTAGCTTCCGTAATCTGTATAAGTGCCGTATCCATACTCCTCTTCTACACTTGTAAAGCGCCCGGAGCTTGTAAATGTGATTTTCTGTGAGAATGCGGCTTCCGTATATAACCAAGTTCCTAATATGCCGTTGCTCTCGGTGTTGTTATTGTTGGAGCCGCCGGGATTTACGGGGTAGTCCGGTTCGTCGTTCTTGTCATTGTCGGAGTCACAGGCCGTGAATCCTATCGTGAGTGCGGTCATTAAAACCGCTAAAACGAATTTGAAATTTTTCATATTGGTCTGTTTTGAACCATATCGGTCTTTTTGAATATGGAAAAAGTCATCCTTAGGCATAGGATGACTTTTTGTGAGCCGTGTTATTTTATTCTTTTGAACACGAATGTTCCGTAGCTGCCGTTGGTGTACCCGATGAGGGTGAGCGTGTTAGGGGTTATTTTTACTTCGTAATTCCCTGTGAGCTGGCAGTCATCCGATGTGATATAGACATACTGGTCATTGTCGCTGTCAACCTTTGTTGTATATTCGAAAAATTCTGTCTGTGTCGAACCACTTACGAATGTGTAGAATACACTTCCCGTGCCGTTACGGCTGAATGTTACATCAATCACCGTTCCGGCACTGTTTGTCTGTTCCCATGTTCCTACAAGACTGGCGGTGGCAGGTTCATCTTTGTCTTTGTCGTCGCTGCATGATGCGAGGCTCAGCGGAGCGAGCATGAGCAGCATCAGCATGAGATACTGAGTAAATTTTTTCATAAACGTTCAGTTTTAAGTTATTGAATAAATTGTCGCCGCAAAGTTAGTGGCTTTGAACGATATGTGCATTATGCGGACGTAGTGCATTGTGATACAGTTGTGTATCGCAATGCGCTACGCTTCTTCCTCGAAATTTTTTGAAAGCAGGTCGTAGAAGTTGTGTCCGAGCGCACGGCCGATACGGTCGAGAAGCTGGACATCGATATTTTCATTGGCAAAAATTTTGTAGACATGGGTGCGTGAGCAATGTATCTTGTTTGCAAACCATGTCACGCTGTGACCATCCTCGCGAAGTATGCGCCTGATTTCCTCTCCTATGTGTATTGCCATGTCGCATCTGGGCGGCACTGCCTCTGTGCCGGTTGGTGGATAGTTGCAAAAACGTGAGACAACGTCCTGTCTATCTGAATTGAGGCATCGCCAAACGCCTGAAGAACGATAAACAGTCCCCGCCTCACGCTGGCCTATATTTGTCTCTCCTCGCGGGGAGTGAGCATATGGCAAACATGAGCACGTCTTGACCGCTCTATCCTGTTCTTCTGAAATTTTGGCGATTTTCAATTCATGGATATAGCACAAAACACGCTTTGTGAATTTATAGGATTCTCTAATCCTTTTGCAAATTTACAAAAAATTAAGGTTTCTACAAACCTTTTACGGCCAACGCATGTTATAGAGATAAAGTCGCTGAAAGGCACACAAAAATCAAAGGTTATGGATACAAAGGATACAAAAGAAGAGAAAACTCGTAGAAATTACGAACTCGAAAACGAAGCAGCCCAGAGACTCCGGGCTGAAGGTAAAGTAAGAAAAAACAATGGCACCCGCAAGGTGAACAAACTCTGGCTCTGGCTCGGAGTGCTCATCCTCATCTTCATCTTGCTCTGGTGGCTCTATTCAATCGGAACGTTTGAGGCTCTCTCGGGCGTGACGAACGGATAACAAGACATATTCCCGATGCGGTCTATATGAAAAACACACATATCGAAGAACACACACAATACTCTGTTGCTGCAACCTGATTGAAAAACACACATCTGAATAATGCTCATTTGTTGCAGATAATTATGAAAAACACACAACCGCATCCAGAAGATCCAACCGGCCGTTCAAGGTCCTTATAAAGGGTCAAAATTTCATTCTGAAGACCGGGAAACGACCTCAGGCGTAAGCCTGAGGTTTTTTCGTGTGTGTACACAGTCGGTCGAGCCCGGATGGTATCCGTGCGGCAGGACAGAGCCGGTGCTCAGCATCAATTATCTGATCAGCGAGGATGAGTCGCGGTAGGAGTAGTATCCTTCGGTCGTGACTATTATATGGTCGAGAAAGGTAAGGTCCAGAGTCTTGCATGCCTCTGCAAAACGTCTGGTTATGTTGTCGTCTGGCCCTGATGGTCGCGTCTGGCCCGAGGGGTGGTTGTGGCACAGCACTATGCCTTCGGCATGAGCCAGCAGCGCGTTCTTGATTACTTTCTTCAGGTCGAATACGGTAGAGGTCGAGCCTCCTTGACTCACACGCAGTTTGCCGATTATCTGGTTGCGCCTGTTGAGCAGCAGGGCCCACATCTCCTCATAGGGCAGATTGGCAATCTCGTGGCGCATCACTCTGTAGACTGTGGCGGAATCCTTTATCTGCACGCGGTCGCCCACCTGTTCGCGGCTGTAACGGCGCACAATCTCCATGACGGCCTCAATCTGCATGGCTTTCAGTTCACCGATGCCGTTGATTTCCATTATCTGCTCGCGTGTGAGACGTTCCAGATTCAGAATCAGGTTCTGGTTCATCTTCATCAGGTCGCGGCAGAGGTCGGTGATCGGGTACCCGCGTGTGCCTGTACGGAGTATTATTGCGAACAGATCAGCGTTGCTCAGAGAGGCGATTCCGAACCGCCTGGCACGTTCCCGAGGCTGGTCATCGGTCGGAAGATCCTTGACTGTCACTGTTGGCGCAGCAGGAACTTCACCGCTTGTCGTTTCGGTGTAGTCGGGTATTCCCTCGAAACATCTGTCCTGCTCTTCAGCCATATCTAAAGTTTCTCGTTTTTCCCTTTGCGGATTTCGATTTCTTCGTTTATGTCGCGGCCACGTTTCATGATTATCTTCGTGGTATAAGCCTTGATGAAGCCTGTGCCGTAACCTAACAGCTGTACCATCGAGGCTGCCACTGCAAGCATGGAAATTCTAAGGTTTCTTTCGGCAATCAAAGCTCCAACCCACAAGGCAACGATGTACACTGCCAACGGAATCAGCAGCCACGGCCAGAAGAAGGATCCGATTATAAGTGCAGCCGCACCTATCGTGAACACAGCCGGAAGCCAATGCACCAGCTTCATGGAGCCGGGGTAGAGGAGTTCGAGGGTTATGCGCGACATTCCGAACACGTGGACCTGTTTCCAGAACTTTCGCAGATTTCCGCGACGCTTGTGATAGACATGGACATCGGGGAAAAGCGTGATTTTGAAACCTGCCAGACGTATGCGGGTTGACATGTCTATGTCCTCGCTGAACATCTCGCGGAATCCCCCTACACGTTCATAGACCTCACGCGAGAAACCCATGTTGAATGTGCGCGGCGTGAATTTCTCCATTGATACCTTGCCGCCACGTATTCCACCCGTGGTCAGGAACGAGGTCATGGCGTAGTTTATAGCCTTCTGTGTCGGCGTGAATGAGTCGTGGGCGGCATCAGGCCCTCCGAAGCAATCCACCGGATTCTCCGACAGGCTTTTCCTGAGTGCGGCTATGTAGCCGGGGGGTAAAATACAGTCAGAGTCGACGAAGATAAAGAAATCTCCGCCGGCTCTGTCCATACCGTAATTGCGGGCGATGCTTCGCCCTTCGTTTGATTTTCTGAAGTAGAGGAGCCGGAGTGAGTCATGACCCGACACGCTCAGCGTGCCATCGGCCAAAGGTTCCGCCTCCAGACATGGAATCGTGGAGCCATCCTCCACGATAACCGTCTCGAATCCGCGGTCCGTCTGCGCCTCAAGGCTTTTCAACAGGTCGGCGACCTCGTCAGGCCGGTTGTAGACCGGCACTATGATTGAGAAGAGCATCGAATCCGGATTCTTCATGATTACTTGGTTTAAGCGGGGTTATGCCTTTACGCGGCCTACGTAGCTGCCGTCGCGGGTATCAACCTCGATGAGCTCGCCTTCGTTGATGAAGAGGGGCACCTTTACGGTAGCACCTGTCTCTACTGTAGCGGGCTTGAGAGTGTTGGTAGCGGTGTCACCCTTGAGACCCGGCTCAGTGTAAGTGATCTTGAGGACAGTCTTCATGGGCATCTCGGCGTAGAGCACAGTGTTGGTCGATGCGTCAGAAACAACCTCGACAGTGTCTCCCTCCTTCATATATGCTGCACCTGTTACGAGCTCCTTGCTGATAGGAATCTGCTCGAAAGTCTCGTTGTTCATGAAGATATCATCCTCGCCGTCAGCATAGAGATACTGATAGGGACGGCGCTCCACGCGTACATCCTCAAGTTTCTCGCCGATGTTGAAGCGGCGCTCGATCACGCGGCCGTCAACGACGTCTTTCAGTTTTGTGCGCATGAATGTGTTTCCCTTACCGGGCTTTACGTGGAGGAACTCCACGCAGAAGTAGAGACGGCCGTCCAGACGGATGCAGGAGCCGTTCTTGATGTCTTGAGCGTTCATCATTGCTGTGAAAGTCTTTATTGTGTTTTATTGTGTTGATATAAATTCACTGAAGTGTCGGAATCCGTGCCGGTTGCGGCGCGGTCTCCTTACAACTTGCAAATTTACAAAAAAAACTTCAAATTCTTTCACCACAAATAAAAATCAGCTAAAATTTTTCGTCGGATTTGCGTGATTCGGATTTTTTAGTTAATTTTGCAGCCGAATGCCGAATTGCGTCCATGCGCAGGTATTTAAATTTGCAAATTTAAATGATAAAATAAAATGAAAAGGACTTTTCAACCCTCAAGACGCAGAAGAATCAACAAGCACGGTTTTCGTTTGAGAATGGCCACTAAGAACGGCCGCAAAGTTCTCGCTCGCCGTCGCGCCAAAGGGCGTCTGAACCTTTCGGTTTCCGACCACATGTCGGGCAAGTAATCACCGGAAGCGTTGATTCGTGAAAAATAAACTCCGCAGGGCCCTGCGGAGTTATTTTTTTAACCTTTCCGATATGGAGTCTGCCCGCCAGGTGTTGAGCCGGAGGTGTATGTCGGACCGGGTGTCAGGCAGGTCCGACGGGTCAGACAGATCAGACCGGCTTCCTGCTCCTGACAGAAACTTGTAGAAAAGTATTTTTCTCACGCGGCGGTCTATCTCTTCCCGGCTGATCACCCCTTCTTCAACTGCCTTGACAACATCTGCCACTTCGCGGAATGTATCGTCAGGTGCGACAACAATGTCGGCTCCGGCCCATATGGCGTCGGTCGATCCGTAGCCTTCGGCACCTTTCATATTGAGTGCGTCGGTCAGTATGAGGCCGCTGAATCCGAGGTCATCGCGCAGCAGGTCTGTTATGACGGTACGCGATACAGCGGCGGGACGCATCTCGGAATCAATCGATGGCACGGCGAGGTGTCCGACCATGATTCCGGTCAGACGTTGCTCCACCCAGCGTCTAAACGGGTACAGGTCCACGGAGTCCATCTCGTTGAGGCTCCTCTCGATTACCCCTTTCCGCTTGTGTGAGTCGGACGACACCGATCCATGTCCGGGAAAATGCTTGGCCACGCTCACCACATCTCCATCCTCCAGCCCGCGTGCATATGCAAGCGCGAGATCGGCGACCCTTTGCGGATTCTCACCGAATGACCGCCGCCGCATGAAACTATTGGGCACACTCACGTCCACTACCGGACCGAGCACCATGTTTATTCCGATCAGCCGGCATTCGCGGGCAAGCTCGCGGCCATAGTCGTAGAGCAGTTGCTCGTCCGCTTTGTCGCTTATGGCGTTGTTTGCCGGAAATTCCGGTGCGTCGGCAAGCCGCATGGCGAGGCCCCATTCAGCATCGATGGCTATGAATGAATGCACTTTTCCCCGCGACTGTATGGTATCGGCTATTGCCGCCGCACTCCCGGAGTCACCCTTGAGCAGTACCACGCCCCCTATGCAACTGTCGGCATATTGACGGATCTGACGCAGGGTCCATATGTCGTCAGAGGCATATATGGCGGGCATAAAAAGTTGCGCCACCTTCTGACGCAAGGTCAGGGTGGCGCATACTGAATCGGCCCAGTGACGGGCTTCGTCTGTGAGGTCGGAAATCTCTACAGGCCTGGGTGCGGGTTCATGGGCGGGCGCACTTTTTCCCCCACGGCATCCTGCCGTGAGCAGCAGTGCTGAAAGCACCAGCCCGATCCACACCTTTGCCATCACATCATTTTTTAGAGTGTGCTTGAACTTCCTTATTTCATTTCATATTTGACATCGGGAGCGAAGCGAGGAGCCGGATCTGCCGAGATTGCCACACCGTTTGCGGTCTGTCCGTACAGGTATTCCAGTATTCTCACGCTGACCTCCTCATGGTCGCGCCACAGCTCGCGGTGACGCTTCATCGGTGTCATGTCGTCGTTGCCGTTGGCCACGTAGTCTATGGTGGAGACAACATATTTTTTCGCGGGGTCAACCTCCACACCATCTATCAGCATACGCTCGAAATTGCCGGCTGAGTCAGTTACCACGCGGACTTCCGCACTGACTGCCTCGCCACCCTTCGGAGCCACAATCTTCATGGTCTCTATCAGGTCTGCGCCGGAAAGTTCGATGAGTCTCATGCGGTTGGAGAAGGGGAACGTGGAGAGTATCTGTCCCTCTGTAACGGCTCCCTTTGTCATGGGCTGACGTATGCCACCCACGTTCATCATGCCGAATGCGACAGGAGGAACCTCGATACCGCTTGCGCGGAGGCTGTCGGCAATCTGGCGTCCGTACCATGCGCCGAAATCTCCGGCCCAGTTGGCGTATGCTCCGGTTGTCTTTCCGTTGGGCATATCCATTTCCGACCAGGCGATGACGTGAGAGTTGACAGAATCCACGACATGTTTGTATGGCGCGAGAAATGCCTGCATCTCCTTGGAATACGCCTCGGGCGAGAATCTGTCGGTAACGGGTATATACTCGTAGTCGATGTTGCCGCCCGAGAAGTTGTCAAGGTCGAGCTTTATGTAGCCCACATTCTTGCCGTACTTTCCGGTCTGTGCGACAAGCACCTCACGGCCATCGGCGTTCTTTATCCAATACGGAGTCTTGTCGGGAGTGGCCGGGTCAACGAAGGTGTGCGAGTGGCCACCGATTATTATGTCGATGTCCTTGCTCGCACGGGCCAGATCGAGGTCGTCGGTCTTTCCGTTTGATACCTCATAGCCGATGTGAGTCACGGCCACCACGAGGTCGCAGCCTTTCCTCTTAAGTTCTGCGGCGGTCTTGTTGGCTGTGCCGATTATCTCCTTGAACTTCATTCCCTCGTAGTTCTCTTCGGAGATAAGGCTGGCAGGATCGACGTTGATGCCTATGAAGCCGACTTTTTTCTTGCCGACTTTCTTTATGACATAGGGGGAGAAGATGCCGTCGGCCACTGTTCCGGAGAAGTCATAGTTGGCCGACAGACGCGAACCTTTTACGTTTTTCCAGTATTTGGCCAGGTCTTCCAGACCGTTGTCGAACTCATGGTTGCCGAGGATGCGGATGTCATAATCCATCATGTTGAAGAGCGGATACTCGACATCTCCCTTGAAGAACTTGAAATAGAGCGTTCCCTGCACCATGTCACCGGCATCGATGAGGATGACATTTTTCTCCGCCTTGCGCACGGAGTCGATTATCGCCTTGCGGGGCAGGATTCCCCCCACGCCCTTTGCATCGGAATCTATGTTGGAATGGGTGTCGTTAGTGTGCAGAAGCACAAGGCTCTGTGCCACTGCCGGAAGGCAGAGGAACAGAGCCATTGCAATAAGTATTTTTTTCATTTCTGTCTACATGCTTGAGTGTGTCCCTTCGGACTCTCAGGTGGAATGTATCACTCAGAACTTCACAAGGTCGTTGCCAGTCATGTCCTCAGGCTGGGGCAGTCCCATGAGGGCGAGCAGCGAGGGAGCCACGTCGGCAAGACGTCCGTTCTCTACCTTGGCTTCGGGGTGCGAGCCGATGTAGATGAAGGGCACGGGGTTGAGCGAGTGGGCGGTGTTGGGTGTGCCGTCCTCGTTGAGGGCATGGTCGGCGTTACCGTGGTCGGCGATGATGATTGTCTCATAACCGTGAGCCTTGGCAGCCTCAACCACTTTCTCGACACATGTGTCGAGAGTCTCGACAGCCTTCTGGATAGCGGGATATACACCGGTGTGACCCACCATGTCACCGTTGGCGAAGTTGACCACGATGAAGTCGAATTTGTCAGAGTCAATTGCGGCTACAAGTTTCTCAGTAACCTCGGGTGCGCTCATCTCGGGCTGAAGGTCGTATGTCGCAACCTTGGGAGAGGGTACGAGTATGCGCTCCTCACCGGGGAATGCGGCTTCGCGGCCACCGTTGAAGAAGAATGTCACATGCGCGTATTTCTCAGTCTCGGCTATGTGGAGCTGGGTCTTGCCGTTTGCCGACAGATACTCGGCGAGAGTGTTGGGAACGTCAGACTTGTTGAAGAGAATCTTCACACCCTTGAAAGAGTCGTCATACGGTGTCATGCAGTAGTACTGCAGGTCGGGAATCGGGTTCATGCCGTCTTCCGTATGCTGTGTGAGGACTGTTGTCAGCTCTTTTGCGCGGTCGTTGCGGTAGTTGAAGAAGATTACCACATGGCCGGCGCCGATGCGGCCGTCAACACGGTCGTTCACGATCGGCTTGATGAACTCGTCGGTCACGCCCTCGGCATATGACTCCTCGACAGCCTTCACCATGTCGTCGGCATGTTTGCCCTCGCCGTATACGAGCAGGTTGTAAGCCTCTTTCAGACGCTCCCAGCGTTTGTCGCGGTCCATTGCGTAATAGCGGCCGATTACCGAGGCAATCACGCCGGCGCTCTTCTCGCAGTGCTCCTGCACCTCGCGGAGGAAGCCCGCGCCGCTCTTCGGGTCGGTGTCGCGGCCATCCATGAACGCATGGAGATAAACCTTGTCGAGACCGTACTCCTTGGCTGTGTCGCAGAGTGCGTAGAGATGGTCGAGCGACGAGTGGACACCGCCGCTTGAGGTCAGACCCATGAAGTGGATGGGCACATTGTGGTCGCGGGCATAAGAGAATGCCTCGACGATTTCGGGGTTCTTCGAGAAAGAACCGTCGGCGATGGCGCGGTTGATTTTCACGAGGTCCTGATAAACCACGCGGCCTGCGCCGATGTTGAGGTGACCGACCTCGGAGTTGCCCATCTGGCCGTCAGGCAGACCGACATCCTCGCCCGAAGCCTGAAGCTCCGAATGAGGGTA
Organism: uncultured Muribaculaceae bacterium; assembly: GCA_910578385.1. Lineage (GTDB taxonomy): Bacteria > Bacteroidota > Bacteroidia > Bacteroidales > Muribaculaceae > Lepagella. Next base: position 11,345 of record CAJTQV010000022.1, read on the forward strand.
CTCGCTCACCAGCTTGTCCATGTAGGGCGTAGGTGTATTGAAAATTGCATCGTCTTTCTTGTGGTCGCCGATGCCATATCCGTCCAGGATAATAAGTAATGCTTTCTTTGACATTTCTATCTGTGTTTTCTAATTTCCAAACTTTAAGTCGCGGTTCCCTGCTGATTGGCACCACAGCTTTACCGGCTGTTGCGCTGGTGCAGAGAACGTGTTCTGATTGTCTAAACAATTGGCAATAGGCTAAATATTGCCTATGGAACAACTTTTTACCTTTACAATGCAAAATTAACAAAAAATCCCGACCCTACCAAGCCCCGTTTCATCAAACATCTCAAATATAATGCCTGTCAAAGGAGCTGAAGCTCCGCGCAACGACAAATAACTACGCTTTGAAACAGATGCCTTTGCGCAGCTGGTGGCGGTCGGGGTTATTTTAGCTGAGGTGCTGGCGGTGGTTATGGACTATTTTAGCTGGGGGTTGGTAGCGATGGCGGCTGCGAGGGCGTTTAGGTCGAGGCAGTCGCGGCGGGAGAGGCGCTGGTCGCGGGTACGTCCGGAGTAGTCGGCGGGGGCTATCATGAGCATGCGGCCTTCGGCGCAGAGGTTGAACTCCCGGCGGCTTGGCTTCTCTTTGGCTTCGAAGGGATGGTCGTGCAGCAGGATGAATCGACCTCCGACGAGTTCCGCCTCATCGCGGATTGCTTTTTCGGCTTCGGAAATGAATGGTGATACCAGTATGCCGCCGTTAGCGGCTGTGTGAATCCATTGGTCATGGTTCATTCTGCGTGTGTCGGTATTATCCGCCCGGTGAACCACCACCTGCTCTTTGAATGGATTCCTGAGAAGAAAAGGATTTCCGTATGCGTGGCACATCCGGCCGTTGATTGACAGGTTTCTGATTCTTTGGAAAAATTCGGGATGCTGTTGCCTCACTGCAAGCCGATATGGATTCTGCTTGATATATTGATATATATCGTCAAGTTTTCTATTCGGTTTCAGAATCTGGTCATTGAAACCTTTCTCAAAGATGCCTGTTGCGCCGCAGCGGTTGTTGACCTCATTTTTGAAGCGGGCCATATAGTAGCCAAAGGGATCAGCCGTTGGTTGAGTGACAAACAGCAGTGCGTGAAGATGGTCGGGCATGACGATATATTGGAGCAGCTTTATCTTATCGCATATTTTGTGGATATTGAAAATCGTGTCTGCCACAATGCTCCCGATTTCGGACCATTTTACATAGGGATGCCCCTGTTGGCCCTGGGGAATCCGGCAGTCGTCGGCAATCTTTCCGAAGAGGGGTGTACCGTGGCTCTTGGTCATGGTGACCATGTAGATTGCCCTTGACCGGTAGTTGTGCCAATATGCCCGTTTATCCTGCTTCCCCATCTCGGTTTGTCAGTTTTTTATTAGTTTCTGTGAGTCTCCCTATTAGTTTCTATGAGTCTCATTTATTTGTTTCTGTGAGTCTCTCTATTAGTTTTTATGAGTCTCATTTATTTGTTTCTGTGTGGAACTTTAGTTCAGGGTTGGTTAAATAACAATCCTGCTGTTATATAACAGCCCGGCTGCGTGGGGCAGTCGGGCTGTGTGGGGGTTTCGGAAGGGCGGTGATTATTTGTCGCCTTTCTTGACGTAACGCTCTTTGATGCGGGCTTTCTTACCTGTGAGGTTGCGCAGGTAGTAGAGTTTCGCACGACGAACCTTACCGTACTTGTTGACTGTGATTGATTCGATGAAGGGTGACTCCATGGGGAAGATACGCTCTACGCCGATTCCGTCTGAAATCTTGCGGACAGTGAAACGCTTCTTGTCGCCTGCGCCGTTGATCTTGATCACAACGCCACGGTACTGCTGGATACGCTCCTTGTTACCCTCTTTGATACGGTAAGCGACTGTGATTGTGTCGCCGGGGCCGAATGCATCGAAATTCTTTTTGGGGGTGGCAAATGCCTCCTCTGCAATTTTAATTAAGTCCATTTGGTTTATATCTTTTTAATTATTTGCAATTTAATAAGCTACCTTGTCTTACCAGAGATTGCTAAATCGACTGCAAAGTTACGTAAAATATTTCATATAAGCAAAATTTGTGCTAAATTCGCGATAGAAACTGTCGCCGAAGCCCTTTCGGCGGCAATTCAGGGTCTCCTGAGCAAGTGCCGGAGACGGATCATAAAACCTATTTCAGCAAAAATGACTATCAATATAAGGGGAAATCTGGTGGAGCTGTCGGCTCCTGTCGTGATGGGAATCGTGAATGTCACTCCCGACAGCTTCTATGCGGGCAGCCGTGTTGACGGTGACCATCTTTTGGCCCGTGTGGAAAGTATGCTCGCAGCCGGTGCCGGCATGATCGACCTCGGCGGATACTCTTCGCGTCCGGGTGCCGACGAGGTGAGTGCCGATGAGGAGATGTCGCGTCTCGCCCCCGCCATACGTGCCATCCGGAACCACTTTCCTGATGTAATCCTTTCGGTCGATACTTTCCGCGCCTCGGTGGCCGAGGAATCTGTAAGCCTCGGTGCCGATATAATCAACGACATCGGTGGGGGAGACCTCGACCCGGAGATGTTCAGTACGGTGGCGCGTCTCAAGGTGCCATATATACTGATGCACATGCGTGGCACACCTGCCACCATGCAGTCGCTCACGGAATATGATGATGTCACGGCCGATGTAATCCGGGATCTCGCTTTCAAGATTGATTCGCTGCGTCAGCTCGGCGTGAGCGATGTGATTGTTGACCCCGGATTCGGATTCGCCAAGACCGTTGACCAGAATTTCAGCATCCTGGCCAATCTCCGCGCCTTCAGGGAACTCGGCTGCCCGGTGCTTGCCGGTCTCTCGCGCAAGACCATGATCTGGAAGGAACTCGGAATACGACCCGACGAAGCCCTCAACGGCACCACGGCTCTCAATATGGTAGCCTTGCAGAACGGAGCCGACATTCTCCGTGTCCATGATGTCCGCGAGGCTGCCGAGACTGTGAGACTATACATGGCCCTGCGCCGCAATATGCCTGAGGGAGCAAACGTAATCAACCTGTCAGACCGCAACGGAGAGACTTTCCCTCCCGTCATTTACTGACCTCACTAACCGTTCTTCCATGATACATTTCGGAATAAAAGATATAATCGACATACTGATAGTGGCCGTGATGCTCTACTATCTGTACCGCCTGATGAAGAGCAGCGGCACCCTGTCGCTGTTTTACGGAGTACTCGCGTTCATAGTGGTGTGGGTGGTTGCCTATGAAGTGTTCGACATGCGACTTACCGGTACGATTGTCGACAAATTCATGAGCATCGGCCTGATTGTGCTCGTAATCCTCTTTCAGGACCAGATCAAGCGCGTGCTCATTGATATCGGTGCGCACGGCAACCTGCGCAACATGATAAGGATATTCAAGCATGAGAAGAACAACGACCGCGACCATGCCGAGATAATGAGTGTGGTCTATGCCTGCATGTCGATGTCGAAGTCAAAGACCGGAGCATTGATAGTTTTCCAGAGGAAAGTGCCGCTGACCGATTATGAAAAGACCGGAGATATGATCGATGCCGATATAAATGTGCGCCTTATCGAGAATATATTTTTCAAGAACTCCCCGCTTCACGACGGCGCGATGATCATAGCCGGACACCGCATAAAGGCGGCAGGATGTATTTTGCCTGTTAGTCACGATATGAATATTCCGAAGAATCTCGGTCTGCGACACCGGGCGGCTTTGGGAATGAGCCAGGTCACAGATGCTGTCTGCGTGATAGTCAGTGAGGAAACCGGCGGCATTTCGGTTGCTCAGGGTGGTAAGCTGACAATCAAGGTGTCGGCTCCCGATCTTGAGCATATACTCAGTGCGGCAGTCGATTGAGGCTGTGATTCAGAGCCGGTTTGAGGCTGTGGTTTGGAGCCGGTTTGATAAAAGGGAGGTCAGGGGGAATCAGTGCATCAGCTCGCCGACGTTGCAGCTGAGGTTTATCATGAGAGATGAAGCCGATTTGTGGGGCATGGCATAGGCTGCGCTGACCGAGAAAGTGCGCGTCTTGAAACCGGCACCGAGCGAGAATCCGGAAAGAAAGGAGTTATTGAACGATGACATGTCGCTCTTGGTGCGGTAATTGTAGGCCAGGCAGGCGTAAAACTTGTCGGAGGGCTGGTACTGCACACCGAAAATAAGATGACGGAATAGGTTGGAGATGAAGCCGCGTTTCTCTTTTACGAGTTCGCCGTCACCCGAATTGTCATATTTGTAATAGGGGATGTTCCAGCGGGTAAGGTTGTCGGCTGTGATGCTTATCTGGAACGGTGATGACCCTATGCCCTGCATGTAGCCGAGCTGAATGTCAAACGGCATCTTTATGTAACGCGAGTCGAAACGCTTGAACTGTCCGCCCATGTTCTTGAGTACCGCCGAGAAAGAGAGGTCATGCTCGTCGTCATAATAATTCACGCCGAGGTCGGCAGCCATGGCAAAAGCCTCGTAATTGGCGTAACCGCTGTATATGACTTTCAGGTTGGCACCTCCGCGCCAACGGTCGGTGATGTCGCGCGAATAAGTACCCTCAAGTATAACCTCCGAAGGGGTGAAACTGCCGGTCGGCGTGCCGAACTCATCGTAACCGTCAAACTTTCCGTAATTCAGATAGCGGAGTCCCAGAGCCCAGCCGCTGTGTTCACCTGCGCCTGTGCCGAAACGGACGCTCGCGAAATTTCCCGAACTCATGTAGAGCATGTAGCTCACGGCGACCTGCATGTCAAGCTCCGGGCCGATAAGCGCGGGATTCTGGTCGGCGAGAGTCACGTCTTCGTCGATTATGGCGATGTTGTTTCCACCCAGTCCGAACACGTGCGACGATGTCGGGATGTTGAGGAAACTATAGCCGTCGGTGACATTCTGCGCCGATACAGATGCTATGGCGACCGCCGGTGCAAACAAACCGGATATGAGTCTTTTCGGGATTTTCATCTCTAAAATAACGTGTCATTGCCGCTTCTATTATATGCGGCCTGAAATGAAAGAAGTGAGTGTGTTAAGTTCATAAAGAGGTAGCAGGGGTGGAAAAACAGTGGTGAAAAGCAATTTGTGACAATATCTCAACAATAATTAACTATTATTAAACATTCAACAGTTGTATATGTGCGATTAACCTTATAATTTTGCAGTGAAGTCATCGCCACATGGCTCCGCGTGAGAAGATACGGCGGAAGTGAGGGCGATACAGCTTTAAAACGACAATGGCAAGAATATTCCACTACATCCTCCTCTCCGTAGGTCTCGGTGTCATGCTGGCTCCGGGTCGGGCATCGGCCCAGACATGCCGTGTGAATGTTGGCACGAGTCCCGCAGGCTGCGTGAGCTACATGGAGGTTTATGAATATGACTATGTGAGCGAGAAACCATCCTTTCCCGGAGGCGACTCGCAGCTCATGAAATTCATCAACAGCACCCGTGAGTATCCCAAGGCGGCATACGACAAGGGGGTGCAGGGGCGTGTCACATGTTCATTTGTCGTCAACGCCGACGGCACCATCAGTCACATCTCCGTGATCAGGGGCGTGGAACCCTCTCTCAACAAAGAGGCAATCCGGATCCTGAGCAAGATGCCCGAATGGAAGCCCGGCAAACTCAACGGCCAGTCAGTGCCGACGCGCGTGGTCTGGTCCGTACCGTTCAGAAAATAAAAGTAAGATTATCTCATAAAACAGCCTTTAAAAAATTAAACTATTAAACTGAGTCATAGCAATATGACGATAGCAATTAGATGACAAATTATTTTGGAATTGAAAAGGACTGACCGCGAGGCCAGTCCTTTTTTTTGATGTTCGCCCGTGCGGGCAATTTCTTTCAGACAAGCTCCTGCGGATTAAGAAAGCAGGAGTGAATGTTTCTCAGACGAGAGCTACGACGAGTTCCTCGTCATTCTCCGTAAGGACAATCTTGCCCTCGCGGCCCAGCCAGCCGAGAGCTGCCATGGTCTCATCCTTTTTCAGCTTTGTGGCCTTTTTAAGACCCTTCATACCGAGCATTCGTGTGTCAGAGTTTTCAAGAGCTTTGTAGACCTCACCGGCCCATGTGCCAATTGATTCAATGTTCATTCTTTTTGAATTTTAGTTAAACTTATCGCATTTCGGATGCAAAGTTGCGAAAAATTTGACATCTTTCAAAATTTTTCGCCAAAAATTTGCATCTTTGGGTATAAAGAATACAACTTGTGGGCAATATATTGCCTAAATACTGTTATTTCTTTATAGTCAAAGCGTATTTGCTTGTTGCCTTGATTATAGAGTCCGTCTCATAAAAAATTTACCCATAGGGGTCGCTGGATTGAGTCATATCAGGTGCTTGGCTGAAAGGAGCAACCTTTCGGTTGTGACTGAAAGTCAAGTGCCTGAGATGGCTTAAGCCAGCGGGTCTTTGGTAATTTTTATCAAATCGGACATGCTGAAAATTTATTTCATATACTTTTCAATTTAACTTTACACAACAGAATCCGTTAAAATTTACTCCGTCCGGCTTCTTTTTGACTGCTTCGCTCCAAGCCCTCCGGTCACAGCCATCAGGCTGCTCCCTGCGGTCTTGAACCGAATCAGTGCAAAAATAAGCCGCCCCTATGGGTAAATTTTTTATGATACGGACTCTAAAGTATAACAATTCAGAAACCCTTTGGTTAGAAAAAGAGAGGGGCACATCTTGTGTTTGCACATCAAGACATGCCCGCGATAAGAATGGATGTCAAAAAAGTCAGTGGTCAGATCCGTATTTTAAGGCTTTCGTTACCGATACGGATAATGTAGAGTCCCGTTTCAGAAAGGGTCACTTCTGTGGAATAGCCGGAATAGACACATCGTCCGTCGGCGTAATATATATTGATCAGTATACCGTCTGTATTTCCGAGTATCATCAATTTCCCTCCGATGATTCTCACGTTGAATCCGGAAGAGTGGTCGCAATCTATCTGCTCGATTGAATCCTCCACCGCCATCTCCTCGATGTTGCAGAACTGATTCCAGCATCTGACTGCCATGTAAGATTCAGTGGCTCCATAGGGTATGTGCAGGGTAGCCGTGCTGTAAACCGGTTCTGTGAAAAGATTGCCCGCAGCTCTTGTTACAGAGTTGGGAGCGGTCTCGCTATATGAGTAGACATCAGCTATTGCATCGCATCCGGTGAACGCACTTTCATGAATCTGCTCCAGACCCTTTCCAAGCGATACGCTTTCAAGCGACTGACAGTTTCCAAAGGCGTTGGCTCCTATTGTCCCGACAGTGTCAGGCAGTTTCACGGAAGTGAGTGAACCGCTTCCTGCAAAGGCGTTGGCCCCGATGGCCGTGACGGTGTATGTCTCACCGTCAACAGTGATTGATTCCGGAAGGTCTACCGCACCTTCGTAATCAGTATCTCCTGATGTTATGGTACATACCGGAGTCCCGTCGTCGGAAGTATTGATATCCGCATACACTCCTTCCGCTTCGATGTCGAAGTCTTCCATATCGGAGAGGTCGGCTTCTCTTATGTCGGCGAACATTGACCAGGGGTAGTTGTTACGGTAAGCCTCAAGCGCTCCGAGTGGAACTGTGACTGTCGGTTCAGTGCTGATATACGAATAGTATTGGGGTGGAATGGGATTGAGTGAATAAATCTGTTGAACGGGACTTTCAGAAAGTACCGCTTCACTTACAGCCTCTGTGGAGCTTCCGAAAATAACTTCAGTAACCATGGGACATTTGTGGAAACCACTGATAATCTCTACTGATTTGCCGAATCTTACAAATGTCAATTGAGCGCAATCGCTGAAACCGTCCACTTCCGTGCAGCGTTTCGGAATCTCAAGAGTAGATATTGAAGTGCTGTTGAAGCCTGAGAGTTTCTTCAGGGCGGTCGGGAGCCGCAATTCTGTCACACCCGAATAATTGAAGCCGTTGATTTCCAATACCGATTCCGGGAATGACACAGAAGTCAGTTTAGGGCAGCTGTCAAACCCGTCGATTTCGCGTGTTTTCGCGCCGAAGGTTACTTCTGTAAGTTCTTTACAACCGCTGAAACCGGAGATTGTCACGACGCTCTCCGGGAATATTACAGCTGTGATTTTAGAAAGATTGCTGAAACCCCGGACTGTGGTCACATAGGTGTCGCCGAATGTGAGATGTTCAAGATTCGGTACGGATGTGAACATATCGGTGTTGCGGCCCATGTATAGGTCAGTTATTGTCGAGAGGGAGATTCCGCATCGTGCTCCTGTAAGTGATTCGGGACCATCTTCAATAATCACATCCGTAATCAGCTTGCTGTTTGCAAGTGCGTCCTGGCCGATTTCTACAACAGAGGCGGGGATTGTCAGCTGCTTCACATCTGTAGCCGAGATGTAGGCCTTAGGTGCGATTTCTGTCACACTGTAATTTTTCCCGTCGTTGGTTACTTCAGAAGGGATTGTCAGGCTTTCACCATTGAACTTGGAGAATAGAAGTGTGCATGAGGAGTCGTTGTCGCGGCATATCTTATATGCGTTTCCGTCCTCCTCGAAGTCCCATGGATTCATGCCGGCATCCTCCACAATCTTTGCATCCTCTCCATATGCCTGGCGATAAAGCTCGGCTGTTCCGGTCGGGACATGGAAAGTGGGGACAGTAAAGTCCATGTACTCTACCGTCGGTGGTATCATGCACCGCATGTTCATGGTGTGTATGGCATCGCATCCGTAAAATGCAGTGTTCATGTCTGTTATGGCTGAGCCGACGGTGACTTCCTCAAGTGATTTGCATTCAAAGAATGCACCGTTGTTGAGGTGCGTCAGGCTCTCGGGAAGTGTAACCCTTAGCAGTCCTGAATTATTGAAAGCATGACCATCAATTGTTTCAAGACTCTCCGGCAGTTCAATCTCAGTCAGAGAGGTGCACTGCTGAAATGTGTGGTAACCTATGATTTTCAATCCAGCCGGAAGTTTGACCTTATTCAGCGAAGTACAATTGCTGAAGCAGCTCTCACCCATTTGTGTCATAACGTCGGGCAGTTCCACCGATGTCAGCTGCGAGCAGTAGCTGAATGACAGGCCGCCGACACTTTCTATTGACTGCGGGAAATTGATGGACGCGATTCCGGAAAAAGTGAGATTTAAATTTGTTATACGTTTCAGTTTCGCCGGAAGTTCAAGCGTGGGGAGGGCCAATGTATAGCTCAGGTCAATGGCAAGCGATTCGAGTTCCTGAGGCAATACCACGGATTTCAGCTTTCTCGAATTGATCTTTATATTGGCGATTGATTTCAGATTGGTCGGGAAAATTACCGTCTCAAGAGCGTTGCAACCTGAGAACGATATATTGTCGACTGATTCAACGGCCTCGCCGAATCTTACAGAAACGAGTTCCGGGGAATCTGACAGCGCGTCAATACCCACATTTGTCACGCGCCATTTCTTACCGTCGAATGATACAGTCTCCGGTATGACAAGGTCGCCCTTGTAAGGCTCGTCTGCGTAGGTCAGCATCACTGTCCCATCTGTTTCCGAAACGATGTCATATGCAAGACCGTCCACCATATTGGTTCCCGAAGGCAGGTTGTCAGTCCCCTGCGAGAAGTCCGCCTCTATGATTCTGCCGAACCGAGACCAATAATAGCTGGTCGAGTAGGCATCTTTGGAACCGATAGGTACATATAGCCTGCATTTGGAAGTGTGTGAGACGATTCCACCTTGGGGCGGAACCGGATTCAGGACGCACACCTTGGAAATTGAGCAGCAGTCGCCAAAAGAATTGTCCATTCTCTCGACCGACGAGCCGATTATAACCTCCGTGAGGTTTAAGCATGAAGAAAAGCTGTAAGACATTTCCTTGACAGAATTTGGTATGACCACACGTGTCAGGCCCGGACATCCGCAAAATGCACTTTGGCCGATAGTCGTTACTGTCTCCGGAATAGTTAATCCGGTCATCCTTTCGCAATTCGCAAAGGCATTGTTGCCGATTTCAGTGACCGTATACACTATACCATCTATGTCGACCTGTGCCGGTATCTCGTACTCACCGGTCACAAAACTGTAGTTACCCTCCCTGATAACGCATGTGCGTTCATCCTCGGAGATAACCTCGTAATTGATGCCGTCAACTTCAACTGCCGACATCAATGGACAAACCGACAGCAATGCAGCTGCGGCCGTCCAATTTCTGAGAAATTTGTTTCGGTTCATTGATTTATCAATTAATGAGTAGGTTTTAGTATGGTTGTTGTCAGTGACAGACCGCCCCCGCGTGCAGGCTCTTGGAAAGTCTGCACGCGGGGGCGGTGGTATCCTGATGCATACTGTTCTGTCGAGCCATGACACAGATGCACGTCCCTGTCCGGGCGTGCGCGGCTGTGTATGATTCTACAGACGGGATGCAGTATATGTCGGTTCGGAGCCTCTGATTTTCCTGCTGTGTGTCAGAGGATAATCAGTGACTTCGCGGGAGAGGAGCCGTCCCACTACTTTCAGACTCTGCGCGGGCAAAGTCCGAATTGCCTTGGTAGTGTAATCTCCCGCACGGCTGTCGCAACGTGAAGCACATGTTGACATACCGTTTTGCGATGCGAATTTACGAAAATTTCGGAACCCCTCCAAATAATGATGCAACAAATTGCATCATTATTGGTCAAGTCAGTCTTAGCGCGAGGTTTTGATCAGAACGGTACGGGTTCCTCACCCGGTCCCGGCATTATGTCGGGATGGGTCGAACCTGACGCTCCGGCAAAATGGAAGCCACCACCGGCGCCCTCGCTGTTCATGCGTGAGTCCTCGCGGCGAATCTCCATGCCCTCGCCGGGAGCACCCCCGAATGCCTCATTCACTATGTTGGCATTCTCATCCCAGTTCTCGAACCGGGCGAAACGGTTCACAAAGCGCAGCTTCACGTCTCCCACCGCACCGCTTCGGTGCTTGGCCACAATCAGCTCGGCCATGCCACGGATGTCGTTTCCGTTGGCATCCTCGGAACTTTTGGTGTAGTATTCCGGACGGTGTATGAAGCAGACGATGTCGGCATCCTGCTCGATGGCTCCCGACTCACGAAGGTCGGAAAGAACAGGACGTTTGTCTTCGCGGGTCTCCGTGCTTCGGTTCAGCTGCGACAGGGCGATAATCGGTATGTTCAGCTCCTTGGCCAGAGCCTTGAGCGAGCGGGAGATTGTGGACACCTCCTGCTCACGGCTGCCTAACTTCATGCCGGTGGCGTTCATCAGCTGGAGGTAGTCGATCATAATCATCTTCACTCCGTGCTCCCGAACAAGACGGCGCGCCTTGGTACGCAGCTCGGTTATGGAGAGACCCGGGGTCTCGTCAAGGTACATCGGTGCCGAATACACGCCCGCGATGCGGTTGTTGAGACGGTCCCATTCCTCGGGTGACAGCTGGCCGCTCTTGATTTTCTCACCTTCAAGGTTGGCCACGTTGCTTATGAGACGCTTCACAAGCTGCACGTTCGCCATCTCAAGGGTGAAAATCGCTACCGGAGTACCGTAATCTATAGCCATGTTCTTGGCCATCGAGAGCACGAACGCTGTCTTACCCATCGCAGGACGGGCGGCGATGATTATAAGGTCGGAGTTCTGCCATCCTGAAGTCATGCGGTCAAGCTCGTCATATCCCGTCTTCAGGCCCGAGAGACCGGTCTCTGCATTTGCGGCGGTCTGTATCTGTTCGAGAGCGAGGTTGAGCACCGGGTCAATTTGCGTGACCTCGCGTTTGAGATGTGTCTGCGATATCTCAAAGAGCTGGCCCTCGGCCTGCTGAAGGAGGTCGTCCACGTCGTTGCTTTCGTCGAACGCGTCGGTCTCGATTTTCGATGCGAAACTTATCAGGCGGCGTGCCAGGAATTTCTGCGAGACGATTTTTGCGTGATACTCCACATTGGCCGCCGAGTACACGCGTGCCGTCAGTTCGGTGATGTGTACCGCTCCGCCCACTTCCTCAAGAGTGCCGTTGGCGCGCAGCTGCTCGGTGACGGTCATCATGTCGATCGGACGCTGGTTGAAACCGAGCGTGCTTATCGCGTCGTATATCTTGGCATTGCGGGGGTCGTAGAATGCGTCGGGTGTCAGGAAGTCCGCCACGTTCATGTATGCGTCCTTCTCAAGCATCAACGCTCCGAGCACTACCTCTTCAAGGTCCGTGTCGTGGGGCGGCAGCTTGCCTGTGGGGTCTTCCTTTATCGGCTGGAATGCCGGTTTCTTGTTGTATCGTCTCTCTTCCATAATGCAAAATTAGCGATTGTTCCCCAAACAACCGCTAATTTATTCATAATATTTTTCTTCACGTTATTTACACCCGTGTGTAGAAAACCATTTGCATTGCAGTGGAGCAAAACATCTTAGCGAAGGCTAAGCTCCACGAACAGCCAGATTGAGAAGAGGAACATGAGCATTGCCGTACGTCCCAAAATAGGGTTCAGTTCCGAGCCCTCGGAGTTGCATAGCCGTACCCATGTCAGATAGTGGAAATTGATATAGAGCAATGCGCCGAGCTGCCACAGCGGGTTGACTACAAGAGCAGTCGCAATCTCCACGAGGAGCAGCGCGATGAAGCCGTTGGCAAGATAAAGACGCTCCATGGCGCGTTTTCCCCAGCGCACGGCAAGTGTCTTCTTGCCCACGCGGCGGTCATCCTCCATGTCGCGGTAATTGTTTACCACCAGTACATTGGCTCCCATAAATCCGATTGCCAGCGAAAGCGGGAGAGTGACGGGCATCATGTCCCACGACCCGGTCTGTACATACGAGGTGAAGACCACCGGCACGAATCCGAAGAATATGACAACGGCAATCTCGCCGAGTCCGTGATGCGACAGCGGGTATGGCCCGGTGGAATATGCCAGGGCGAACAGGGCCACTGCGATGCCCACGAATACCAGCCACCATCCGCCCCAGATTATCAGGCTGCAACCGAGCAGACACGTCAGCGCGAGCAGACCGAACGTGGCGTTGCGCATGGCACGGGGGGAGATGTCGCCCTCGGTCACTCCACGGCGGAAACCCTCGCGTCCCTTGCGGTCGAGTCCGTTGCGGTAGTCGAAATACTCGTTTGCGAAGTTAGATACTATCTGCGCGCCGATGGCGAACAACAGACAGATAAGAAACGGTGCAGTCTTGAAACTACCGTAGAACGCGGCGCAACCGCCGCCTGTCAGCACACCGGCCACAGAGACCGGAAGTGTGTGGAGCCTCATCGCTCCGATCCAAGCTTTCGCTTTTGCTGTCATCCTATGTTTTTGCGTTCAACATATTCGGTTATCCGGTCGCTGAGGTCGATCAGATAATCATGTCTGAGAATATTCACTTTCTCTTCCGGGAGCGCGTCGTAGCCATATTTTATTCCGGCGAGTGCTCCTGAGAGTGACGCGTTGGTGTCGGCGTCGCCACCGAGATCAATCACCTTGAAGAGTGCGTCGTGGGCGTTGTCGGTGTGCCAGTATCCCCACAGAGCGGCACCCATTGTCTTGCGTGTCCAGCTGAGAGTGTCCTCATCGTCTACGGCCAGGCCCTCGATGTCGCCTTCATGTGCTTTTTTCAGGAAAGGCAATGTTCTCGGGTCTATGCTCTGGCATATGGCGGCAAGTTCCTCATACGGAGCCTCGTGGCCATGGTAGAGCAGGGAGTTGACCATCTTGGCCATGATAAGTGTTGTAGATACGCAGCGGGTGTCATCGTGGGTCATGAGCATTAGCTTGCGGGTATGGTCGCTGAGACTCTCCGTGTTGCTTGTCAGACCTGTCACCACGGCACGCTGTATTCCTTCGTTCGATGCCTCGTGGGTGCCGATCTTCTGCCATACGCGGTGACATGTGGCAATCGGGTTTTCGAGCCATTCGGGCATGCTGCATGTGGCACGTACTATCGGTGGTATGTCGCGTGGTGCCTCGTCAAACCAATCCTTGAATTTTCTTGCGAGGGCATGGATGCTGAAACCATCCTCGTGAAGTATGCACTCCAGCATACGGGTCATCACTTCGGTGTCGTTGGTCCATTCGCCACGCTTGAACTGGCCCCTGTGGGCATCGCGGATAATCTGGTTGAAATGCCGGAGTCCGTCGGGGTAGTACGATTCCACCTCGTTGCGGGTCATGAACTCAGTGCCGAGTCCGAGAGCGTCGCCCAATGCGAAGCCCACTACGGCTCCCCTGATTTTGTCATTAAGTTTCATGTCAGATATGTTCAGATATGTTAACAGTGTGTGTCAAGATCGGGGCCGTAATAATGTTAAATTAATATAGCTTCCGGCTTGGCTTTAAAGATAGATTGATGAAGCTGCTCCGGCAAGCCGGAGTATCTTCAAATTCTTGGCAAATATAATGATTTTTCCCGTATATTGGAGTTCGTTTAATTAAAAAAATGCCAGTTAGGGCATATTCTTATAATTATCTTCTCATTTTTTTGAAGAAATCGACCATCAGCTGGCGGCATTCATCCTCAAGCACTCCATATTCGACAATTGTCTTTGGGTGAATTGCGCTGTTCGCGGCCCGGGTGTGGGAGAAGTATCCCCGTTTCTCGTCTGACGCTCCGTAGACTATTCTCCCTATGTGGCTCCAGCCCAAGGCTCCGGCGCACATTGTGCATGGCTCGACCGTGACATAGATGGTGCAGTCAGGAAGGTATTTGCCTCCCAATGTCTCGGCGGCTGCCGTGAGGGCTATCATCTCGGCGTGTGCCGTCACGTCGGTCAGGGTCTCGGTCAGGTTGTGCCCGCGACCTACCACCCGGCCGCGGCTCACCACCACGGCACCGACCGGAATCTCGCCCCGGTCGTAAGCCGATTGCGCTTCTGCGAGCGCGAGTCTCATGAATTTTTCGTCATCCTGCATATTCAAGGCATTTTTTCTTGACTTCCTCCATAAGCCACGCCGGTGTCGAGGTGGCTCCGCATATTCCTATCTTTTCCGCTCCGTCGAGCCATTCGGCGCGCACGTCCGAGCTGTCGGTCACAAGGTATGTCCTCGGGTTGACCTTGCGGCATTCCTCAAGCAATACCTTGCCGTTTGAGCTTTTTGCACCGCTCACGAATATGATTGTGTCGTGGGTGGCGGCGAATCCCTTTATCTTTTCCGACCGTGTGGCCACCTGGCGGCATATGGTGTCGAAATACTCGAACCGGCCGCTCTTTTTGCGCTTGCCGATTTCCTCAACGATATTTCTGAATCCGTCCAGGCTTTTTGTGGTCTGCGAATATAACAGGATGTCGCGGTCCAAGTCAAGACCGTCGAGTGCCCCGCTGTCCTGGATTACGACTGCCGTTCCCTCGGTCTGGCCTACCAGGCCGTTGACCTCGGCGTGTCCCTGCTTTCCATATATAAGTATGAGCGGCATCTCGCTTCTTGTTCCGGCCTCGACCTGCTGTCTGGCCTCGTCGTATGCCTGCTTGATACGTTGCTGCAGACGGAGCACCACCGGACAGGTGGCGTCGATTATGCGGTTGTTGTTCTGACGCAGGCGGCCGTAGGTTGTCGGCGGTTCACCATGGGCGCGGAGAAGCACGGTGGAGTTGTGCAGGTTCTCAAGATCATCGTGGGTTATGGTGCTCAACCCTTTCAGACGCAACCGTTCCACTTCCGATGCGTTATGAACGATGTCGCCCAGACAGGCCAGCGACTCTCCGCGCTCAAGCTCCGCCTCGGCTTTCTCTATGGCCGTCACGACACCGAAACAGAATCCAGAATTGGTGTCTATCTCAATCAAGGGAATGCCCGGTCCGCATTCCGGGCCGGGCTGTCCTTTAAGGTTGTCCATTCTATTCGTTGACTATGTCCATTCTATTCGTTGACTATGTCCATTCTATTCGTTGACTATTGTGTTGTACAGGTTCAGAAGCCACTCCATCTGCTGCTGGTGTGTCATCTTGTCGTTGTCGAGCACGTGGGCGTCGGCTGCCTTGCGGAGAGGCGAGACGGCGCGGGTGGTGTCGATGTGGTCGCGCTGACGTATGTTGTCGAGCACTTCCTCATAGGTGACATCCATACCTTTCTCCTGCATCTCCTTGAGACGGCGGCGGGCACGTTCCTCGGCCGAGGCATCTACAAAGACTTTCATCTCTGCATCGGGGAAGACGGTCGTGCCTATGTCGCGGCCATCCATCACGATTCCCTTGCTCTCGCCAAACTCCTGCTGCATCTTGACAAGACGCTCGCGGACTTCGGGAATCTCCGCCACGGGGCTTACGAGCGAGCTGACCTGCATGTCGCGTATCTCGGTCTCAACGTCGCGGCCGTTGAGGTGTGTGTGCTGCACACCGTCAGAACCGGCAGGCGTGAAACTGATGCGGATCTCAGGCAGCGCGGCCACAAGAGCCTCGCGGTCAACCTTGCCGTCGGCGGTCATGCCATGTTCGATAGCGTAGAGTGTAACGGCGCGGTACATCGCGCCCGAGTCAACATATACGTAACCGATTCTCTTCGCAAGTTCACGGGCCATCGTCGATTTGCCCGACGACGAGTAACCGTCAATCGCAACGATTATCTTTTTCATTTCTTTTCAGACTTCTTTGTTTTTGTGGTCTTTGTGGTTTTGGTTGTCTTGGCGGTCTTTGGTTTGGCCGCAGCTTTTTTGGGGGTCTCTGACTTGTCGGACTTGTCAGTCTTTTTCGGTTTCCGCTCGGGCTGCTGTCTTACCAGACGGAGCACCTGGGCGGTGCGGGCGGGGATGTACATCTTCAGCCAGCCTTTGCCCGAGGGTGAATAGAGCGGGTCGGGCTGTGTGAAGTGGTGCACGCTGTCGTCAGAGAGGCCGAGACCGCCGAAGCGCGGGTCATCGGAGTTGAGCACAACCTCATATTCTCCGGCGGGGGCGAGGAAGCCGTAGTCGGTGAATGAGCGTGTCGGACTCCAGTTGAACACGAATATAAGGTCACCGCGACGGAAGGCGAGCACCTGGTCTGAGTCTTTCTCCCACAGTTTGTCGACCGGGAGGCTCTGGAAGTCGTAGACTCCGGAGACGAGTTCAATCATCGCGTTGTCGAAGCCGTTGAGGAACTTGTATTTCAGATCCTCGCGGTCAACGAGGTCCCACTGGCGGCGGGCATATTTATAGCTCCAGCCGTTGCCCTCACGCGGGAAGTCGATCCATTCCGGGTGTCCGAACTCGTTGCCCATGAAGTTGAGGTAGCCACCGTTGATCGAGGCGAGTGTCACAAGACGTATCATCTTATGGAGAGCCATGCCGCGTGCCACCACGCCGTTGTCGTCACCGACCATCATGTGCCAGTACATCTCCTTGTCGATAAGGCGGAAGATGATTGTCTTGTCACCCACGAGCGCCTGGTCGTGGCTCTCGCAGTAACTAACGGTCTTCTCGTCTGAGCGGCGGTTGGTCAGCTCCCAGAAAATCGAGGTCGGATGCCAGTCCTCATCTTTCTTCTCCTTGATCATCTTGATCCAGTAGTCGGGGATGCCCATGGCCAGGCGGTAGTCGAAGCCCATGCCGCCATCCTCGAACTTCGAGGCGATTCCAGGCATACCGCTCATCTCCTCGGCGATGGTTATCGCCTTCGGGTTAACCTCATGGATAAGTATGTTGGCAAGTGTGAGGTAGACAAGAGCGTTGGTATCCTGACCGCCGTCGTAGTAGTCGCCATAGCCGCCGAATGCCTTGCCGAGACCATGGTTGTAGTAGAGCATCGAGGTCACGCCGTCGAAGCGGAAACCGTCGAACTTGTACTCGTCGAGCCAGAATTTGCAGTTGGAGAGCAGGAAGTGGAGCACGCTGTTCTTGCCGTAGTCGAAGCAGAGCGAATCCCATGCCGGGTGCTCGCGGCGCGAGTCACCGTAGAAGTAGAGGTCATAGCTGCCGTCGAAGCGTCCCAGTCCCTCAAGCTCGTTCTTGACCGCATGGGAATGCACTATGTCCATGATGACGGAGATTCCCATCTCGTGGGCATCGTCGATGAGCTGTTTTAGCTCGTCGGGGGTACCGAAGCGCGACGAAGCGGCGTAGAAGTTGCTGACGTGGTAGCCGAACGAACCGTAGTAGGGATGTTCCTGGATAGCCATAAGCTGTATTGCGTTGTAGCCATCCTTGGCGATACGGGGCAGCACGTTACGGCGGAATTCGTCGTAGGTGCCGACACCCTCCTTGTTCTCGCCCATGCCGATGTGCGCCTCGTAGATGAGAAGCGGCTTGGTGTCGGGGGTGAATTTCTTTACCTTGAACTGATAGGGATGTTCCGGAGCGTAGACCTCGGCCGAGAAGATCTTGGTGTCGTTGTCCTGAACCACGCGGCGCGCGTAGGCGGGCAGACGTTCGCCGTCGCCACCATCCCAATATATATGGAGCTTGAAGAGGTCTCCGTTGTGGATTGAATCGGCCGGGAATTTACCCTCCCATGCTCCGTCGGGCAGACGTTTCAGCTCATAGCGCGGATCATCCTGCCAGTCGTTCATTGTGCCGATTATGTATATTTTCGTGGCGTTGGGCGCGAACTCGCGGAAAGTCCATTTACCCGATTTCTCACGATGCAGACCGAAGTAGTTGTATGCGTTTGCGAATTTCTTGAGGCTGCCGTCGGTGTTGGCGGTCAGTTCCTCCATTTTGCGGATTACATCCTGGTGACGTCCCTCGATGGCGGGAGCGTATGGCTCAAGCCAGGGGTCGTTGCGGAGGATAGCAAGTTTCTTTTCCATTATATCAGGGTTATATTTGATTTTCAGTTTTCGGTTTGCCGGATGATATTGTCATACCGCCCGGTTGTTCTCTTTTGGCACGTCGCTGTGCAGGCAGTGCCTGATTACGGCGCGCAGGGTATCGGAGTCCTTGCCCGACGATTTCAGCACTTCGAGCACTCCGGTTATGTAGTCATCTTTCGAGCGGAAGCCCAACATCTGGGCCACGCTGCTGTCGGGGAGCATCGGCTTGTGGTTGAACACACGGAGCACCCCCGGATAGTCATTGTCGCGCACCATGACGGCGAACTGCTCGCGGAGCGCGTTGTAGTGCTTGCGCGGCTGGAGCTTGACAATCAGACTGCGTATGTGGGTCTCCAGGGCTGTTATGCAGGTGAACCGCGCATCGATCTTGCACTCCACGTCGCGCTTCACCTTGTGGCGCACATGTTGCAGGGCCTGCTCCTCCGAGTGGCGTTTGAACATGCGCATCACCTCCCGCTCCACGCGCCTCATGATTTTAGCGCCGTCGCGGCCGCGCCGGTGTGCCATCAGTTTGATAACCCCCGGCAGCAGGAATATGTTCTCTATTTCCGCCACATCCGGCACCATTATCTGCTTGTTGCGCAGATAATCGACTTCCTGGTCCGTGCGGCGGTCGCGGTCTACGATTCCACAGCTGCTCAGGTGGTGCATGGATTTCTGGTCGTTGAATGAGCGTGTGGTCTCTATCACCTTGTTGCAGGAACCGAGCGGCCTGACTGTCATGTCGGGAAACACCAGGCTGTACAGACGCATGTCGATGGAGTGGCGCGCATCACCCTCGATAAAGAGCACCGGCCGGCGGCTGCCGGCAAATTCCACCATCATCTCCCCGCTGCTTGTCCCTGGGCTTACTATGTCGTAATCCCATGCCCGGCGTTCGGAGTCGAAGCTCTTTATCCAGATGCAGGTGTTGTGGGTGCGTGAGCTTACGAAGTCCTCGTCTACGGAGTTGTAGACAAAAGTGCAGTCCGGACGAAGTTCCTCGATGGCGTTCCACAGGTTACCCAATATGGTAGGATGTACGAACAGGGTGGGGGAGTCGATGAATATCACGGCATCCTTCATGGCGTAGAGCGTCGCGCCGAGATAGTACAGCACCGCTTTCTCACCCTGGCTCAGTGCATGGGTCGATATGAGGTCGTCGCCGCTGGCGGTCGAGAACATCAGGCTCCCCTTGTCGCGGGTTATCCGGTTGCCCGGAAACAATCTTTCCCAATGGCTCTTGATGGTGTCGAGCTTTGTGCGCTTGAATTTTACCTTGCCTCCGTGCCCGGCGGCATCGGCCTTCATCTCCAGCAGGCTTTCAAGTTCGTCGGCGAAGAGCATGTAGACAATCTTGTCAAGCTCGCTGACAGCGTCGGTGCGCATATAGCTCTGCTGACGAATCGATTCCCTGTACAGCCTGTCGATAGACCCCGGCATGGTCGATTCCTCTCTCTCCGGGTAGAAAGCCGAAAGGGCGTTGAGCACATATGCCCGGTCGCCGCAGAGGTTCATCATCTCCTCCATGAAGCGTGATTTTCCGGCACCGTTCGCACCGATCAGGGTTATCTGCCGGGAATCGCCGAGCCGGTCGGAAGAGACCTGACCGGTAGAGGGAGGAAGAATTATCGAACTCATATCAGCTGTTTTTTATGAGACTGGGCCTTGGCGGGGGTGACAAAGCACCATTTTATTTGTCACACTCACTTATTTCGGTAAATTTAGTAAATTTTTTTCTAACTTTGCATATCGATTCATATAAAAAAGATTAAATAGATATGTTTTCAGGAATAGTAGAGGAGGCTGCCCGTGTTGTGGCCTTGCGTAAGGATGGGGATAATCTTCATCTCGCGCTGTCATGTTCTTTTGCAGATGAACTCAGCATAGACCAGAGTGTGTCGCACAACGGTGTATGTCTCACCGTGGTCGCTCTTCCGGGCGACGGAACATATACCGTGACCGCCATCCGCGAGACTCTTGACCGCTCGAATCTCGGTCAGCTCCGCGAGGGTGACCTTGTGAATCTGGAGCGCAGCATGAAGATAGACGGTCGTCTCGACGGTCATATCGTACAGGGACATGTGGACCAGACGGCATGTTGCAAGGGTGTGACCGAGGCCGATGGCAGCTGGTATTATGATTTCGAGTACCGCGTGCCGCGCGAGCTTGCCCGCCGTGGTTACTTCACGGTCGACAAGGGTTCGGTGACAGTCAACGGTGTCAGCCTGACCGTATGTAATCCTGATTCGCGTCCTGACGCAGCTGATCCGGAAACTCTCGTCGGCACTTTCCAGGTGGCAATCATACCCTACACCCACGACCACACCAACTTCTGCGAGATTCGCGAAGGCTCGGTGGTGAACCTCGAATTCGACATCCTCGGCAAATACCTCGCCCGTCTCGCCTCGCTCTGATACTGATTGTCAGTTATAAAATAAGGCACCCCTCAGAACCGCACGGTTCTGAGGGGTGCCTTATTTGCCTCGGGGCATTATTTGCTGCCGCCGCCGTTGAGAATCCCTTTCAGCAGGTCAACGCCTTTTGAGACCGCGTCGCCTGAATTGGAATTTGTGTTTGTCGAACTCCCGTTTGTATTCGTGTTTGTGTCAGTATTTGTGCTTGATCCGCTGTTGCTCTTGGAGCCGCCTCCGAGTCCGTTGAGGAGCGTGCCGAGGGGGTTGCTGGAGCCGCCGGTTGTCGAGCCGCCCGAGAAATGGAAGCCGACGCAGAGGCCGTCGTACGATTCGAGAATGCTGCTTACGGTCTGTACAATCTGGATGCCGCTGAACTGAGCCACCGCCGAGAGAAGTTTCTTAAGCTTTGTGGCGTCGAACATCACATCCATAGAGCGCGAGGTCTTCTCGACATAGGTCGTAACGGTGGCGAGTTTCATGTTGAGTGCAGTGAAGTTGAACTCGAACACACCCGGCTGAGCACCAGAAGTCTGGGTGATGGTGCCGCTCAGTTTTATCTTGCCGCAGACAAGTGTGAACTTTCCGTCGGTTGTGATTGTGAGTTTCGCGTTGTTGAGTCCATACTTTTCATAATAGGGGGCGAGCTTCGTCTCGACAGCCGAAGCAGCTGCCACACCTCCCGCTTTCTGGAGAAAATTCTCGCTCTGGAAGCATACGGCCGGGCCGGTAGAAGTCCATTCTCCCTCCATGTCGGCGATGGTGATGTTGGAACTTGAGAAGATACCCTCTATGGCGTTGCCGATCGTATTGCCGAGTCCGCCGCCGAGAAGATCCCCTAATCCCTGCGAGTTAGCCGTATTGATGCCGAAAATGGTCAAAAATGCCGCTAAAAATGCTAATTTTCTAATTTTCATTTTAAAATATTGGTTAAATTGACGCAATTGTGATTTTATTGAGTGTCCGATGCACGCTTGTCGGTTAAAAAATATTAACTTTGTATGCCGATAAGGATTAAACCGGACTCACAGGATAATCTTATTCAGTATTTCCAGTTCTATTTCTATGCTGTCGGCAATTCCGGTAGCTTGAAAATCTGAACTGCTACTTGGAGTTTAGAGTGTGGAATCAACACTCTTATGTAAGATAACAATTTTAATTGCCAGTTTAATCAGACCATATAATTATTTTTTCGGATTAGACTTGACTCGTGTACGTGCTTACAACGGCCGCGCAACATACAACTTTAGAAATAGTAATTTAAACAACATAACAATGAAGAACTTTAGCAAAGGATTGTTCCTGCTTGCTGCCGCAGCTTCGACAGGACTCGTGTCGTGTAGCGACGAGAGCCCGTGGAGAGGTTCGGATTCGGAAGGTGGAATCAATCTTGAATTTTCTTCCGACGCACGTGTGATGCGTCAGACAAGGGCGGACGACTCGGTGAGTCCCGTCGTGCCCGACGGCAACCAGTTTGCCGTGAATCTGTCGAAGTCCGACGGCTCTTATTCAAAGAATTGGAGCAGTGTCGAGGCTTTTAACCGCGAGACATCATTCCCGATGGGTGACTATACGCTGACCGCCTCCTATGGAAGCATAGACGAGGAGGGTTTTACAAATCCTTATTACATGGGTCAGACGGATGTTCACGTATCTCCGGGTGCGGTGACTGATGCCCGCGTTGTTGCAACTCTTGCCAATGCTATGGTATCGATCCGTTACACAGACGCTTTCCGCGAGAATTTCTCCGCCTACAGCACCTCTATCCAGACCGAGGGACACCAGTGGGTTGTCTTCGCCCAGGATGAGACACGTCCGGCATACGTGGCACCTTCTGATGTGAAACTCGACCTCACACTCACCAACCATGAGGGCAAGGTGGTACATATCGAGCCGGCCTCGTTCGTGGCTATCGCACGTCATCATTATGTGGTGACAATCGGTGTAGCACCCGGCAGCGAGAGCGGCGACCTCGTGCTCGACATCCAGTTTGACGATGATGTCGTGGCCGAGACTGTCAATGTCTCTCTTGGCGATGACCTCTTCAATGCTCCCGCTCCGGTGGTCAAGACCAAGGGTTTCGACTCCGGCACCGCGCTTGAGGCTTTCGAGTATGCCGCTTTCAAGAATCAGGCTCAGTTTGACGTGGTTGCATTCGGCGGTCTCAAATCGGCTACGCTCAACGTGATCAGCAGCAACGGCTATGTGCCTTCGTTCGGCCGCAGCGTGCAGCTTGTCAACGCCGATGCCAATACGCAGGCTCAGCTTACAGCCGCCGGAATCGACTGTGCCGGCTTCTTCCGCAATGTTGACAAGATGGGTGTGGTTGACCTCCGTAATTTTGTGGCACAGCTTCCTTCGGGCAACTATACCATCGAACTTCAGGTTGTCGATGCCATGACCCGCACCACCGAGCCTGTCGGTATGTCGGTCAACATCACTCCTGTTGAACTTGAGGTTTCTTCAGCCGTCAAGCCGGCTTTCCTTGCGACAGAGGTGAGCATGGATGTGGCTACCAACTGCGCCGATATCAGGGATGAGATTACATTCAAGGCTCCCGATGCCAACAACCAGCTTGTAGACGCCACAATCAAGAGCGTGACAGCCCTCTCGGGTGCTTCGGGTAAGGCCACACGTGCCGACCTTCCTTACAAGTACCGCTACGTGATTGAGGTTGCCAAGATAACACGTACCACAATGAATGTGGAGACAACTCTCGGCAAGCGCACCTTCAAGACTGCCGTCACCGTCGCCGACCCTGACTTTACTGTGACGCCCGACGCGTTTGCCCGCAAGGTGGTGTTCAAGATTGAGTCAGACTCCGAGGAGGCCAACGAGTACATTTGCGATAACCTGGTGTTCTATAACGGCGAGACTCCCGTTCCGACATCCAACATCTCGCATACAGGTGAGGGTTTCATCACCATCACCGGTCTTCAGCCTTCCACAACCTATTCAGGCATGAACTGCCGTCTCGATTCCTACCGCAAGGACATCGCCGAATTCACTACCGAGGCGGAGACGCAGCTCCCCAACAATACATTCTCGGAACTTGGACAGCAGTACAAGTTTGACAAGATTCAGTGTGGCGGACAATGGAATGTGCCCGGTTCATCTTGGTATGTGTACACTAACTATTCCAATATAAACCGTTACGCTCCCGCTTCGTGGGCGACATTGAATGACCTGACATGCTATTCCGGCACTAATCCGAAGAATACATGGTTCGTCGTTCCTTCTACATTTGTCGAGAATGGATCAGTCACCGTACGTACCGTAGGTTACAACCACAATGGCACGGTTCCTGCACAGAGCGCGGCGACCGGCAAGTATTACTGTACAAATTCTCCCTCTGCAAGCGACCTTTCAGTTTCGGCCGGAGAGCTGTTCCTCGGTTCATATTCATTCAACGGCTCAGCCAGCAGAACTGATGGTGTGGCATTTGCATCGCGTCCCTCGACACTTACTTTCAACTACACTTATACTTCTCTCAACAATGAGAAGGGTGAGGTTTATGTAAAGGTATATGCTGCTGACGGTACCCTTCTGGCACAGAAAACCGAAACGCTTGATGCGGCAGCCTCGACTACCTCGCATACGTTGGCATTACCCTCATATCCTTTTGGTAAGAAGGGCGCGAAGATTTGTGTTGATTTCAAGTCTTCTAATGCTTCAAATCCTGCAATCACTATCCCTACCGGCTCAGACCTCAATGAAGGTATAAGCTACAAACTCGGTACTAAAGAGTATTATGTAGGTGGAAGTTCAAGTGTCGCTAACGCACACAAGACCTTCGCGAAGGGTTCCGAACTTGTCATTTCCAACGTCCAGCTCGGATATGACGCTGTCTCTACCCGTGCCAAAGCTGCCAAAAGAAGATAAACCTAAATCCTGAAACAGTAATGAAAAAATCATATATATTACCGATTCTCGCCGCCGGCCTTCTGTTTACCGGCTGCTCGAAGGAGAATCCTTTCGGTGGCGACAGCTCGTCGGAGGGTCAGGTGCTTAAATCCGCCCTCGCCGTCACTCTCAATACTGACGAGACAATCCGCCAGCAGAAAGCTACCCGTGGCGATGTGAATCTGAATGATTTCACGGTGGTCTTTACCAAGGGAGGAGCACCTGTTGCCAAGTATAAATATTCCGAGATGCCCGAGGTGGTGACTCTCCCTGCGGGTGAGTACACTTGCAGCGCGACATACGGTGAGAACCGTGTGGCCGAATGGGAGTCTCCCTATTATCTCGGTCAGTCCGAGACTTTCTCGGTTGAACCGATGGAGATAACAAGCTACATCGACCCGATCGAGTGCAAGCTGGAGAATGTGAAGGTGACTGTCACTTTCGACCCTGTTCTCGTGTCGCGCATGTCGCCCGATTCATATGTCGAGGTGAAGGTCGGTGCCAACGAGGGTCTGAAGTACACCACTGCCGAGGCAACTTCTGAAAAGGCGGGATACTTCCTCCACACTGCCGAGACTACGCTTGTGGCTACTTTCTATGGCCAGATAGATGGCTCAACTACTGTTGAGACCAAATCTTACAAGGACATACAGCGCGGATGCCACTATAAGCTGAACTTCAAGCTGCATGCCGGGGGCGAGGGTGACGGTACAGGCGATGCCAACGGTGAGGTTGTGCTCGATGCAACGGTCACTACTGTCGATGTGGAGCGTAATGTTACTGTGGATGATGATCCGATGGATCCCGAATGGTCAGAGCATCCCGGACATGGCGGCCAGGATCCCGAACCTCCGGGCCCCGGTCCCGAGGATCCCAAGGGTGAGGCTCCGACTATCACTGCCGAGGCTCCGGTAAATCTGGATATTGTCAATGACGGTCCATCTCTGACTTCATGTGTGCTCAATGTACACAGCTCTTCAGCCGACGGATTTACTGAGTTTATCTGTGATATAGATTCTCCGAAACTTGATGAAGAGGAACTGAGCGGTATGGGTCTTTCAACGCATATGGATCTTGTTAATCCGGGTAATCTTGTCGATGGACTTGGTGGACTTGGATTGCCATATAACGTCGGTGGTAAGACCGATGTCAAGTTCGATATCAGTCAGTTCGTCGGTCTGCTCGGAATGCTCGGGGAGGGTGAGCACCATTTCATCATCACTGTCACCGATGCCAACGGTACAACTTCAAAAACACTCAAGATTAAATTTTAACCGGCAACAGCTATGAAAAGGATTAATAAATTCATGACCCGCTCGGCTGTTGCATTGGCTGCTGCGGCTCTGCTTCCCTCCTGTGCGATGGAGGCCCCGTTCGGCGACGGTGGCGAGGGAAACCTCACTGTCTCGACCGAAATCAAGGGTGAGGTTATCAAGAATACACGTGCCATCAGCTCCGAGGAGATGACTAAGCTCCGCGAGAACTGTATAATATGGATCTCAAATTCGAAGGGGCTCATCAAGCGCTACAAGGGCGTTGACAATATCCCGGAGAATATAAAGATGAAGGTCGGTCATTACACAGCCGATGCCTGGAGCGGTGACTCTGTGTCGGCTTCGTACGACAAGAAGTTCTACCGTGCCGTCCAGGAGTTTGATGTTCAGCAGGGACAGAACTCGCTCACGGTGCTCTGCAAGATTGCCAACGTGGTTGTGAGCATCGATCCCGCGTCGCTCGACGTCAATCTCTCTGACATGAAGGTGACTTTCTCCACTTCGGTAGCTTCTCTTGAGTTTACTGAGGATAACATCGCCTCGGCCAAGGGCTATTTCATGATGCCTTCTGCCGACGAGACTACCGTAAGTTACAAGATTGAGGGTACTGCCTCAGACGGCTCTGCATATCTGAAGGAGGGTAAGATTGAGAATGTGCAGCGTGCCCATGAGTACTGCATGAAGATAACTGCCGACGAGACCCCCGTCACCGAGGGTGGAGCGCTTATCCGCATCACAATCGCCGACATTCCCATCATCGAGGATGACATCGAGATTTTCCCTTCACCCAATGCTCGTGGTGTAGGCTACAATATCGAGGAGCAGGTTGTGTCGGTTGACCGCAGTTTCTCTGACACACGTGTGTATATCCGTGGTTATTTCGGCCTCAGCTCGGTTATCATGAATTTCAGCGACAATTTCGCCGGAATGACAAGCGGCCAGAATATCCTGACAAATTCGGTCATAACTGACCTTGCTTCGAAGGGTATCCGCGTTGAGCGTCAGGAGTCGTCCGATGCCGCGAATGTCGATGGCGGTCAGGTGAAGGTTGACGAGGTTTATGTCACATTCTCCAAGGAGTTCCTTGACGCTCTCCCCGCAAGCAGCGAGGAATACGTAATCTCGTTCGAGTCAACCGACGTGCGCAATCAGGTCGGCACCGGCTCGCTCCGCATAGCCAACAGCGAGGATGCAGTGGAGCATATGGCTCCGGTTGGTGTCGCTCCTGCTCCAAATCCGCAGACTGACCCGATGGCGGTGCTCGCCACTTCGGCCACTTTGACAGGTTATGTGTATAGTGCTGATGCTGCCAACTTCGGTATCCGTTACCGTGAGGAGGGTGCGCTGACATGGTCGGAGGCATATCCTTCATCGGCACAGGGTGCAGCGGCGCGTCGTGCAGCCCGCCGCAATGCCGCCACACGTGGTGAGACCGCATCTTTCCAGGTGCAGCTGAAGAATCTGAAACCCGGCACAACTTATGAGTATAAGTCTTTCTGCCACGGTTATGACAGTGCCGACATTCAGAAGTTTACCACCGAGGGAGTATTTGTTATTGACAATGCCTCTTTCGAGAACTGGAGTACTTATTCGGCAAGCACTCTTCTTGGAACTAAGACCGTGATACTGCCCGGTGCGGGTGGTGACAAGGTGGCTTCTTTCTGGGGTTCCGGAAATGAGGGTGGTGCTACCGCCAATAAGGTTCTGACCGATAAATCTACCGATATGGTTCATTCCGGTCAGTACAGTGCTCGACTTGCTTCAGCAAGTGCCCTCGGTATCATTGCCGCAGGCAATATCTTTGCCGGATACTACGTAGAGACTGACGGTACAAACGGTGTGTTGAAGTTAGGCCGTGAGTACAATGGTTCTCACCCGACCAAGGTACGTGTGTACGCCAACTATCGTCCGGGTGGCAGTGTGACAATCAAGGGCGGCAATGAAAGTCTTGTCGATATAGTTAAGGGTGGAACTGACCAGGGTCAGATCTATATCGCGCTGACTGACGAGCCTATCGACATCCGTACCAATCCGGATAATCAGAAGCTTTTCTCAACTGAGGATTCACATGTGCTTGCCTATGGTCAGGTGACATGGTCGGAGGCTTTCGGTCCCGACGGTTCGTTGCAGATGCTTGAGATTCCCTTCGAGTATTTCGAGCGTGCCAAGACCACACCGGCTACTCATCTTGTAATTGTGGCCTGTGCGTCGAAGTTCGGTGATTTCTTCGCGGGTAGTGCAAGCAGTGTGTTGTATCTCGACGATTTCGAGTTAGTCTATGAGTAAATCATTTGGATTATCAATAGCTTTTTCAGTCATGACTCTGGGCGCTTCGTGCGCCTGGAGTCAGGCTGTTTATATCGACCAGCCTGCCCCGGCTGAGTGCTCGTTGCCTATCGAGACAACGCAAGTGTCGTCGGTTGAACGTGTTGACACGCTTCATATCACTCCGGCAATGATCGATTCAATTCATGCCGCGAATAAGGTGCTCCCTTTCGAACGCGATATAGAGTCGAATGTGTTTGTGCCGAAAGGGCAGTGGATTACCGGTGTGTCTTTCTCTTACACGCAGTCGAACCAGAATGATTACCGTTTTCTGATTCTGGAGGGTATTTCGGCCGATACTTATACCTTCAAGGTTACGCCGATGCTCGGTTATGCTTTCCGCGACGATATGGCTCTCGGTCTCAAGTTTGCCTATGCGCGTTCGCTTGCCAAACTGGAGAATCTGGACCTGGTGCTCGATTCTGAGTCGAGCATGAATCTTGACCATATCTATTCGCTGGCACATAATTATTATGCCACGGCTTTCTTCCGCAATTATTTCTCTTTGGGAAATTCGCGCCGTTTCGGTTTCTTCAATGAGATTCAGTTGCAGCTCGGCGGCGGACAGTCGAAATTCACCAAGGGTATAAGCGATGACCTTACGGGTACGTATGAGACCAACTTCTCTCTCGACATCGGTATCGTGCCGGGTCTGATGGTGTTCCTGTCGAACTGGTCGGCTATGGAGGTCAATGTCGGTGTGCTCGGTTTCAGTTACCACACCACCCATTCCATCAAGGATCAGGTGTATCATTCGCGCAGACATTCCAAGTCGGCCAATTTCCGTATAAATCTTTTCAGTATAACCTTCGGTACAACTTTCTATCTGTGATGAAACTAAGGAAATTACTTTTGTATCTTCTTCCGGTCGTTGCCTCTTTTACGGCTGCTGCCGGCGACTCCATACCGGAGCGGAATGTTGTGCCCGACGGCAAGTATATTTTTGTGCCCGATTCGCTTCAGGATGATGTGATCCGTCTGCTTGACGGTCACTCCAAGGTTGTTGATGACCTTAACCGTCTTGATCCGGATGAGATGACTGTGCATAGAGGTGATACGGTGCCGATGGTGCTCCGCTCCATCAATCTCGGTCGTTATGACAGAGGTCTCTCGAATTTCCTATATATTCCGAAAGGTGTGTGGGCCATTGGTCTTACTGCCTCTTACGGCGAGATTGGTACGAGCGACCTGGAGGTGATGGGTCTTCTGACCGACATCGACATCCGTGCCCATATGTTCTCGATCAAACCTTACCTGCAATATTTTATACGTAACAATATGGCGGTCGGTCTGAAGTTCGGATATTATAATGCACGGGGAAATGTTGATTCTTTCAGTGCCGACTTTGAGGGGATTGGTTTTGATTTGAGCGATATAATGTACCGCTCGGAATCCTATTCGGCGGCATTCACATTCAGCCAGTACATAGGTTTGTCGCGTCGCGGCCGGTTCGGAGTGTTCAATGAGGTCGAGCTGTCGTTCCAGTCCGGCAACTCGGAATTCCGCCGTCCACTCAACGGAGAGCCGGCTGTAACCCATACTACTTCGATGGAGACTCAGCTGAATTTCTCGCCCGGTATCCAGGTGTTCATCATGAAGAATGTGGCGTTTCATGTGTCGTTCGGTGTGTTTGGTTTCTATTTCAAGAATGAGAAACAGCGCGAGAATGATGAGCCTGCCGGAAACCGTTTCTCTTCGGGAGCCAATTTCCGTTTCAATATCTTCAATATCAACTTCGGCATCGCCGTCAATCTGTAATCATGGCTTTTTTCTCCAAAGGATATAAACTTCTACTCCCCGCTCTTCTTGTGGGGGTGACTCTCTTCCTGCAGTGCTGCATCAAGAATGACCTTCCTTATCCGCGGATACCGCAGATGATTCTCGCTCTCTCGGCCGAGGGTCAGACAAAGGAGGCTTATATTGACTCGCTCGCATTCGAGGTCAATGTCTATCTTGATGAGACTGTGGATATCGAGCAGGTGCGTTTCACTGAGTTCCGTGTCTCGGAAGGTGCGACTGCCGATCCGGATCTCCTTGACGGTACTTATAACATGAGTACTCCGCTTTATGTGAATGTATCTCTCTATCAGGATTACTCTTGGGAAATCATTGCCCATCAGGATATCGAGCGTTATTTTGATGTTGCCGGTGAGATTGGTACGAGTACGATCGACCCTGTAGGTCATCGTGTGATAGTGAACATGCCTCTCGGCACCGACCTTTCAAAACTCACTTTACAGCGTGTCAAGCTCGGTCCGGCAGGTATCTCTACTATGTCTCCCGATCTGAAGCCGGGTCTCATCGACCTTTTGTATCCCATGAAGGTAGATGTGACGTGTCATGACCGCACGGAAACATGGACTATCTACGCCCAGCTTACGGAGACCGTTGTCAATACCACGCAGGTCGATGCCTGGTCGCAGGTAATCTGGGCTTACGGAGCATGTCCGGCCGATGCCAAGGGAGGATTCGAATATCGTCTTGCTTCGGAAATCGACTGGAAACCGGTGCCGTCGGAATATGTCACACAGACGCAGGGCAATTTCTCTTGCTATATCCCGCATCTCGAACCTGACACTGAATATGCGGTGCGTGCCATAGCCGGTGAGGACACCGGAAATGAAGTCCGTGTAACGACACAGCCAACAGCAGATATTCCCGATGGAGATTTCGAACAGTGGTGTCAGACTACGACAACTCTCGGAAAGCTCATGTGGTGTCCCTGGGCCGATGGGGGTGAGCGTTTCTGGGATACCGGCAATGGCGGTTCAATTACAATGGATGTGAATCTTACAACTCCGACTGACCATACAGTCACCGGGGCTGGTAAGGCCGCAAAGTGTGAGACGAAGTTTGTCGGATTAGGAGCCGCGGTCGGCAAGCTTGGCTCCGGTTCGATTTTTACCGGTGATTATCTGCGCACTGAAGGTACGAACGGTGTGCTTGGCTTTGGCCGTCGTTGGGAATTGCGTCCAACCAAACTGCGTGGTTATTATCAATATTCAGCAGTGGACATCTCTCATGTCTCCACAGAGTTTCAGTCTTTAAAGGGACAGCCCGATACCTGTCATATCTATGTGGCGCTCACGGATTGGACCGCTCCATACGAGATTCGTACCAAACCTTCCGACCGTCAGCTCTTCGACAAGAACGCAGATTATGTAATCGCATACGGCGAATTGGTCTATAGTGGAAAGATGTCAGCTTACGAGCCTTTCGAGATAAAGCTCAACTACCGTGACACCTCGCGGATACCGAGCTATTTGCAGATTACATGTTCGGCTTCGAAGTATGGCGACTATTTCACCGGCGGCAGTGGATCGGTTCTCTATGTTGACCAATTCTCATTTGATTACGACTATTGATATGAAAAGATTCATCACGATTCTCGTACTTCTCGTTTCGACCTGTGCCATCCCTTTCCAGGGTTTGGCACAGGTCGAACCGCAACCGTTCAAACGTACCGCAGCCCAGAAGGGTGTCAAAACCTCGACTGATGTCATTGCCTTGGCTCTCCCCGCCTCGGCGCTTGTCGGGACTCTTGTCATGAAGGACTGGAAGGGATTGCTGCAGGGTGTGGAGACGGCTGCTGCGACGGCTGCTGCGACTTATATTCTTAAATATACAGTCAAGGAGCGTCGTCCTGATGGTTCCGACCTGCACTCTTTCCCCTCAGGGCATACCGCAGTCACATTTGCGACTGCCGCATATCTCCAGCGTAGGTATGGCTGGGCATACGGAGGCCCGGCATATGCCTTGGCCTGCTACGTGGGGTGGGGGAGATGCTTCTCGAAAAAACACTATTGGTACGATGTGCTTGCAGGAGCGGCCATAGGTGCCGGCAGTGCGTATATCTTCACCCGTCCATTCGCCAAGAAACACAACCTCCAGATTTCACCTGTTTCCGACGGTACCAACATCGGTGTCTATGCCTCCTTCGAATTTTAGCAACCTCGAAACTCTGACTTAGTACCTAATTTATGTCATATATTCAAAAGCGTATTCGCGCCTTTAAATACGCCTTCATGGGAATTGGTCGCCTCTTCTCAGGCGAGGCCCACGCCAAAATACACCTTGTCGCGGCCATATGCGTGATAGCGGCGGGTTTTATATTCCATATATCGCGATGGGAATGGTGTGCAGTCATTCTCTGCATAGGCGGAGTATTTATGGCCGAAGCCTTCAATACGGCAATCGAGAAACTCGCCGACCGAATAACCAAAGACCGCGATCCCCTAATAGGTGCAGCCAAAGATGTGGCGGCCGGAGCCGTTCTCCTCTTCGTCCTCGCCTCAATCGCCACCGGCCTCATCGTTTTCCTTCCCTACCTGTTGTAGCACAATCCCCACCAACCCCTTTCCAGCCCGCCGCGCCCACCGCCCGGCGGGCTGCGTCATTTCCACCGCCCCATGTCGTGTGCCCGCGCC
>CAJTQV010000023.1 GCA_910578385.1 uncultured Muribaculaceae bacterium
AGACTGTAAATCTGCTGGCTTACGCCTTCGGTGGTTCGAATCCATCACCACCCACTCAACAGACAATAACAACATACTCCAAGAGCGAACCTTTTCAAGGCTCGCTCTTTTTACATGTAGGGACGCACGGCCCGTGCGTCCGCCAGACCTGGATGCTCCCCGCATTAGGATTATCGGAACTTTTTTCTTAACTTTGCAAAACGCTCAATCTTAAAAACCAACTGCATATGAAGACCAAGTTGCTTCTTCCGCTTCTCGCGGTTATCGCCATCATCATGAACTCCTGCTCGTCGGGAGAGTCGGCCGATGCCGGCGACCTTATCGCCACCGTTCCTAACGACGCATCGCTCGTCGCCGTCGCCAACCTTAAGGCTATAGTGGAGAAAGCCGATGCCAAGAACCTCGGCACGAATCCGCAGGAACTCGCCGACATTCTCTGCAATCCGGAGAACGGCGTGGAACCCTCGGTGGCCGTGGTCTTCAATGTGGGCTATTATACTTATATGTCGGGTATCGCCGCCGACCCCGCCAAGTTCAAGGCTGCCATCGAGAAGAAAAAGGGTGTGAAATTCACTACTGAAGATGGCATTGATGTCGGTGGAAATTTCGCCATTTCGGCCAACCAGTACTGGATGTGCATCGGCAACACCTCTATCGACCCGCGCGAGGTGAAGCATTTCACTTCGCTCGACAAGACCCAGAGCTTCACCTCCAACAAGCAGTCTGACGCCCTCTGCAAGTTCGACAAGGACATTGTGGGCTGGGGCAACATCGCCGGTCTGCTCAATACTGCAAATGCCGACTTCCAGCAGCGCGCCATCGTACAGGCTGTGCTCCAGACAGCTTTCGAGGATGCCTCTGACCTCTCTTTCTCCGTAGATTTCCAGAAGGGTAAGGCGGTGATCGAGGCCAATATCCTCAACACCAAGGGGAGTCTCGCCAAATTCCTCTTCCCGACCGAGACTATCGACGTGAAGACCGTAGAGTCGGCCGGAACCACTACCGATGCTCTCGCCGCAATCGCGATACCCAACAAGCTCATCACGGAGCTTATCAAGCAGACCTCGTCGAAGGGTGTGTCGATGTTCGACATCATACTGAAGTCGTTCTCGGGCGTTGACGGCACGACAGCCGTGGCTTTCAACGAGAACGGCTCGGCGCTGAGCGGTGTCATCTCGACCAACGGGCAGAACATGGCGGCCATCACGCAGCTCCTCGCGCAGCGCAATGTGAAGACCGTGCTCGACGGCAACAAGATACGCATCAGCGAGGGCACGCTCTCCGGCAACAGTCAGGTTTCAGAACTGGCAGCAGAGTTCAAGGGCGCGATGCTGGGTGTGGCCACAGCCTCGGCACGCGACTTCATCAAAGGCTCGAACGAGGCGGTAGCCGGCGGAGCGTTTACGCTCCGCCCGTCGGGCAACAGCCTCCAGGCACGCGTGGTGCTCTTCGGCACCGACCGCGACAAGAACATCCTCTCCGGCCTGGTCAAGGGCGCCTCAGCCCAGAGTGCGGCTCCGGCCCCGGCCGACACTGTGAGATAAGGTAGTTAAGGTGATTAACGTTCTTAAGGTTCTTAACAGCCCTATTTGCTTAAACACCTTAAACACCTTAAACACTTTAAGAACCTTAAACACCTTATAATCTTTAATCTTTAAGATTTTGGAAAAGATTCTGCTTGAACAGGCGCTGCCGCGCGTGTTTGTTTCCGAAAATATCCCCGCCTCGGAGGTGTGGCTGTCAGCAGCCACCACCTTCGAGCGGGGCAACCTCTATCTTGTCGAGGCCGCCAGCGGCGGTGGCAAGTCCTCGATGTGCGCTTACATATTCGGTGCCCGCACCGACTACGAGGGACGCATCCTCTTCGACGGCGAGGATGTGCGCTCCTTCAGCATAGCCCGATGGCAGGAGATACGCCGCCGTCACCTCGCATACCTGCCGCAGGAGCTGTCGCTCTTTCCGGAGCTGTCGGCGTGGGACAACGTCCAGCTCAAGAACCGTCTCACCGGCTACGCCTCCGACAAGATGATACTCAGCTGGTTCGAGCAGTTGGGCATCGACTCGCGCCGCGACTATCCGGCCGGACGCATGTCGATCGGTCAGCAGCAGCGGGTGGCGATAATCCGCAGCATCTGCCAGCCGTTCGACTTCATAATGCTCGACGAACCCGTCAGCCACCTCGACGACGACAACAACCGCATCGCCGCCGGACTCATCGCCGGGGAAGCACGCCGTCAGGGAGCGGGCATCATATCGACCTCCGTCGGCAACCACATCCGCCTCCCCTACACCCACACCCTCAGATTATGATCGGCAAGATATTGAGAAAGAATACTTCGGCGGCACGCATCGCCGGTTTTGTGCTGTCGAACTTCATCGGCATGGTCATCGTGCTCGGCGCCATGCAGTTTTTCCGCGACGCCCGCTCCATCTGGACCGACGACGACTCATTTATCAAGAGCGACTATCTCGTGGTCAACAAGAAAGTCACCGCCGCCAACACCGTGGGCGCGGCCGCATCGGGCTTCTCCGCCGCCGAGGTCGCCGACATCGAGTCGCAGCCATGGGTGAGACGAGTCGGCTCCTTCTCGGCCAACGACTACCGCGTGCTCGCCGGTGTGAACAGCGGGGGCCGGGGCATGTCAACCTACATGTTCTTCGAGTCAATTCCCGACAGCTTCGTCGATGTGCCGCGCTCTCAGTGGGTCTACCGCCCCGGTTCCGACGAAGTGCCGATCATACTATCAAAAGATTACCTTACCCTCTACAACTTCGGTTTCGCCGCCTCAGCCGGACTGCCGCAGATGTCGGAGGGACTCATGAGCAGCATACCGCTCACACTGAAACTGACCAGCGAGGACGGGACACGTACCCGCACGCTCCACGGCCACGTGGCCGGCTACTCCAACCGACTGAACACCATACTCGTGCCCGAGGCATTCATGGAGGAGACCAACCGCGCACTCGGCACCGGAGCCGAACGCCGGCCCTCTCGCCTCATCATCGACGTGAGCCGACCGGGCGACGTGGCCATCTCAGATTACCTTGAATCGCACGACCTTGAGGTGGCCGGAGACAAATCGGCAAGCTCCGCCTCGTTCCTGCTCCGCGTGGTTGTCGGAATCGTGCTCGCCATCGGCGCGCTCATCACATTGCTCTCGCTCTTCATCCTCATACTCTCCGTTTCGCTCATAATGGAGAAGAACCGCAGCAAGCTCCACGACCTGCTCATGCTGGGCTACGACACCACCACCGTGGGCCGTCCCTACGCCATGCTGGCCGTATGGGCATCGGTCGCCGCTTTCCTGCTCGCCATAGCCGGAGTGTTCCTGCTTCGCCTCTACTACCTCGCCCCCATCGAGGGCCTCGGCGCACGCCCGTCGTCACCCTGGCTCATGCTGGCCACCGGAGCTGCCATGACAACCGTCATAATACTGCTGAACCTGCTCACCGTGCGCCGCCGCGTGCGCGCCGCCTTCCGCTGATCCGGCGCAACAGCCGCCCCCGGGAGGGGCAATATGGTGTACGCTACACACAATTTATAAAAATTTAACATTGCTTAATTTTGTTAATTAACATTGTTAAACATATCCTAATGACCCTTAATGTCCTAATAATTGCCTATTTTTGTATCTGATTTGCAAAAAGTCTGCGGCGGAGTACCATGAAAACTCTGCAACTTCGCCGTCGGGTCGAGCGAATCAGCGATTGCCTACACAATAATTAATCAGTTAGCCTTAACCTATGATCTCTGACAACAGGCTTCGGAATTCAGATTCCGTCAAAGGGCGCCGCGCCGCATCGGCACGGGCGCAATTGTTGTGTCCGCACCTTCGCGATAGAAAATAAAAAAACTAAATAAACCCAATGTAAAACTTAATCACATTCTTGCATGAAGAACTTTTGTTTTCATCTGAACAGGAAGCTGTGGGTGACAATGGCCGTGCTGTTGACGCTTGCATTTCCCTCTCTGGCTCAGAAGATCACTGTCACCGGACACGTGGCCGACGAGTTAGGAGAAGATCTGATCGGTGCCACCATTATGGAGAAGGGCACCACCAACGGTACTTCGGCCGACATCGACGGTAACTTTACCATCAGCGTCCCGGCCAATGCCACCCTCGTTGTCAGCTACGTGGGCTACGACCCGATGGATGTCGCTGTCAACGGACAGACTCACCTCAACATCATCATGAAGCAGAACGCGACTCTTCTCGCCGAGACAGTCGTGATCGGTTACGGTTCGGTCAAGAAGTCTGACGCTACCGGTTCGGTGGCCGTCGTGACTCCCGACGATATCGAGGCCGGTATCTCGACTTCAGCCCAGGACCTTCTGGTCGGAGCGAGCCCCGGTGTCGTTGTAACAACTTCGGGTGGTGACCCGACAGGCAACGCCAACATCCGTATCCGCGGTGGTTCCTCACTCTCTGCGTCGAACAACCCGCTTATCGTCATCGACGGTGTGCCCCAGACCAACCAGAGCAATGCCGGCGGTACCAACGCCCTCACAATGCTCAACCCCCAGAACATCGAGTCAATGACCATCCTCAAGGATGCATCGGCTACAGCCATCTACGGTTCGCGTGCATCTAACGGTGTGATCATCATCACCACCAAGAAGGGTAAGAAGGGTCGTCCGCAGGTGAACTTCGCAGCCAACTTCCACATGAACACGGCGCGCAACACCCTCGACATGATGAACTCCACCCAGATCAGGGACATCTACGCCCAGTATGGCAACGAGGCAGCCAACCAGCAGGTGGCAGCTCTCTGCGACGAGAACGGCAACCCCCTCTACAACACCAACTGGCAGGATGAGGTGCTCCGCACAACCTTCTCTCAGGACTACTCTCTGAGCGTCGGCGGTTCTGCAGGTATTGTTCCTTACCGTATCAACGCTTCGTTCACTGACAACCAGGGTATCATCAAGACTTCTTCGATGCAGCGTACAACCGTAGGTTTCTCGCTGACTCCGAAGTTCTTCAACGACGCTCTCTCTGTATCGGCCAACGCATCGGGTTCTTACGTGCGCAGCCAGCAGGCTCAGGGCGGCATGGGTACAGCTGTCGGAATGTCTCCGCTCTACCCTGTCTACAACGACTATACCACTACCGGTGACACCGGCCTGACAATGTTCAACGGTTACTACAACATCACCCAGAGCGGCGGTCTGGCCGAGACCAACGCATCGCAGAACCCCGTTCAGGAGCTTCGCGACGCAACTGCAATCGGCAAGACTCTCTCAAGTGTGGGTAACCTCCAGCTCGACTACGCACTCTACTGGTGCCCCGAGCTCCACTTCAACCTCAACCTCGGTTATCAGGTTTCGAAGAACTGGTCAAACACCATCACCGCACCCAACTCAGTGCAGGCATGGCGCAACAACTACAAGGATGGTGCCGGTACTCACTACAACTGGTATGAGCTCCAGCGCAACACACTCCTCGACTTCTACATCAACTACAAGAAGTATTTCGAGGCTGCGAAATCTGACCTCGACGTGACCGTAGGTTACGACTGGCAGCGTTTCGACTATCATGGTCGCGACAACACAGTGATCAACACTCTCGGTTACACTGCCGACTACAGCGGTGGTACCTACAACCTCAACTACGATCCCGCTACCGAAAGCCACATCGGCCACTCCTACAACGACGCTCCCGGATCGACTTGGGCAGAGATCAACCAGATCGTATCTTTCTTCGGACGTCTCAACTACATCTTCGACGACACATATCTGCTGACTCTCACTCTCCGTGGTGACGGCACATCACGCTTCTCGAAAGACAACCGCTGGGGTATCTTCCCCGCTGTGGCTCTCGGCTGGAAGATCAACAACATGAAGTTCATGGAACCCGCTCAGGGCTGGCTCAACGACTTCAAGCTCCGTCTCGGATGGGGTCAGACAGGTCAGCAGGAGCTCTACGGAGAATTCTTCCCCTACATTCCGAAGTATCTCCTCTCTTACCAGAGCGGTTTCCACTACCTCGACCCGACCGGCACAGGCAACTGGATCAACCCCCTCTACCCGCAG
Source organism: uncultured Muribaculaceae bacterium (assembly GCA_910578385.1). Classification (GTDB taxonomy): domain Bacteria; phylum Bacteroidota; class Bacteroidia; order Bacteroidales; family Muribaculaceae; genus Lepagella. The sequence goes on from CAJTQV010000023.1 coordinate 6,035, forward strand.
GCATACAACCCCGACCTGAAGTGGGAGACCACAACTACATGGAACGTCGGTATCGACATGGGATTCCTCAACAACCGCATCACACTTGCTGCTGACTGGTATCTCCGCGACACCTCCGACCTTCTCTCTTACGTTCCGACCGGCGCCTCGAACACCGCCAACATGATGTGGAACAACATCGGTAAGATGCGCAACATCGGTGTCGAGGTGACTGTAGGCGCGAAGCCCGTCATCACCGACAACTTCACATGGAACACCAGCGTGAACGTGGCATGGAACAAGAACAAGATCACCGAGCTCCAGGGTGGCACAAGCACAGTGGCCCTCTCTACCGGCGGCACAGGTTCTTACGACGTGGCATGGCACATCGTGGGTCAGCCCGCATATACATTCCTGGTTTACGAGCAGGTTTACGACGACAACGGCGACCCGATCGAGAACCAGTATGTTGACCAGAACGGCGACGGCGTGATCAACGAGTCTGACAAGATCATGTACCACTCGCGCGACCCGAAGGTGACCCTGACCTGGAACAACAGCTTCCAGTGGAAGAACTGGGACCTCGGCTTCACACTCCGTGCCAACATCGGCAACTACGTCTACAACAAGCTCGGATATGACAACAGCCGTATCTACAACGTGGCAGCCGCACAGTATCAGCTCGGCAACCTGCTCGCTGACCGTCCTCTCTTCGAGAACTCGTCGTCGGCAACCCTGCTCCCGCTCTCAAGCTACTTCGTTGAGAACGCATCGTTCCTCCGCTGCGACAACATCTCGCTCGGCTACACATTCCGCAACATCGCAGGCAGCGACTTCACACTCCGTCTGTTCGGTGCTGTACAGAATGCATTCGTGATCACCAAGTTCACAGGTCTCGACCCCGAGGAGTTCAGCGGTCTGCAGAGCAGCCCCTATCCGCGCCCCATCACGACCACCATCGGTCTTGTGGCCACATTCTAATCTTTCCCACATAATCAAAGAATAGAAATTCCAATATGAAAACATTCAATAAAATATTCATGACTCTGGGCGTGGCCGCGACCGCATTGGGAACAACCTCATGCGTCAATGACCTTGACCTGTCGCCGATCAACCCGAGTGTCACAACCGATGTCTCGAAGAACATGGACCAGGTCTTCGCCGACATCTACCTCCAGTTCGCAACCTATGGTGCCAACGGTGACTCACCTGTAAAGGACTTCGACGGCGGTATGGCGGCATTCCAGCGCGCCATCTTCACCGCAGAGGAGATGCCCACCGACGAGGCATGCTGGCTCTGGGACCCCGACAAGTTCGGTACACTCAACTACGGTTCAATCACACCTGACCTTCAGGCTTCGTTCGGTTTCTACTCACGTCTCGTAATCAACATCTCGCTCTGCAACCAGTTCATCCAGGCTGTGCAGAACGGAGAATTCGATGACGCCGGCACAGACCGTGCGCAGGACTATGTGCGCCAGGCACACATCCTCCGCGGCATCTGCTACTTCTACATGCTGTCGTTCTACGAGAATCCTCCCTACATGGCAGTTGACCTCCCGATCGGTGCCGAGCCTACCCAGCCGGGTCGCCAGGCAATCTACGATGAGGTGACATCCAACCTTGAGAGTGTCGTGGCATACTACAAGGAGAACAACAAGACCGATGTTTACTACGGTTTCGTAGGTCTCGACGTTGCCGAGGCAGTTCTCGCCAAGATTTATCTCAACGCCGAGGTATTCACCGGCACACCCGCATACGATGCCTGCTACAGCCACTGTAAGTCAATCATCGACCGTCTGGGTCACAGCGGATACTACGGCACAGGTCTCGCACGCAGCTATCAGGCTCTCTTCGGCTACAACAACGACAAGTATGCCCTCGGTAACGCCGGAAGCGACGTGAACGAGATCATCTGGACAATCCCTGCTTCAAGAACTGACAATACCAACGACCTCACCGGTTATTCAGGTTCTACATTCCTCATCGCCGCCTGGAACGGTACAAACGGTGTCGAGTCTACTGTTCCGTGTCCTACAATGGATGCAAAATATGCCTCGGTGACCGACCCCAACGACCTGCTTTACACAGCTAAAGACAAAGATGGCAACGAGTATCAGGGTATATACGTTTATTGCGCTACACAGGAAAGCTACGATGCAGCCAAAGCTACATTCGACAAGGAAGATGTGGAAGTATGGCAGAAGACTGTCAGCGAGGTAATCGCCAACAAGGCATACTCTTTCGACCCTGCCGCTACCGGATGGGTGTCGGGTGAATGGATCCACGCCGACGAGGTTTGGAAATGTATGGTTGCCCGCAAGTCTTTCGTACGCAAGTTCGACTGGGAAGATGTCGAGATGACCAAGAGCAACGACCTCCGCGTCGCAGCATGGCAGACAGCATCTCACGGCTTCTCAGTTGAGAACCCCTCGCTCGTAGGTGACGACTGGGGCAAGAACGGTTATCTCGCGTTCAAGTACACCAACTGGGCCTACAACGACGACGGTACAATCGACTACGTGACCAGCGCAAGCATCCCGACCGGACAGCCCTACGGCGGTGACTACGCAGCCATCCGTCTGGCCGAGATCTATCTGACAGCTGCCGAGGCTATCCTCCAGGGTGGCGGTGGCTCACAGGCCGAGGCTCTCCAGTATGTCAACAACATCCGTCAGCGTGCATATGGCGCGAACTACACTCCCTGGACCTCGCTCTCAATGTCCGACCTCCAGAACGAGCGTTGCCGCGAGCTCTATCAGGAGAACTGCCGCCGCACCGACCTTATCCGCTGGAACCTCTGGTGCACCGGTTACACATGGGAATGGAAAGGTGGCGTGAAGACAGGTACCAACCTGCCCGAGTACACCAAGTCTTATCCTATCCCGACACGTATCATGACTTCTTCAAGTCTCCAGCAGCAGACAGGTTATTAATCAGTTAATTATTTCAGACAAAAAATGAAAAAATCATCAATAATATTGGCGATGGCTGCGCTGACTCTGGGCCTCGCTTCCTGCGGGCAGGAGAGCGATCCGAAGTATAACGCGCCGACCACATTCACCGTCGCGACTCCGGCGCTCCAGAACCAGGAGTTCCTCTGCGCGAGCGAGATGACCGACCCTGAGACTTTCAATCTTTTCTGCACCCAGCCTGACTACGGTTATTCGGCAGTCTGCGAGTATTCGGCAATCGTGTCGCTCGACCCCGAGTGCCCCACCGAGGACCTTCAGGCCGTGACCGGCAAGTCTTACGCTCTTGAGAACACTCTCCCCAGCTCGGCTGCTATGGCCATCAAGACATTCGAGCTTGGTGTGGCTGTGAACCAGCTTCTCGGCGTGACCGATAAAGAAGATTTCGATGCCAAGGGCTACGGCAACCAGACCTTCAAGTGCTACTTCCGCGCCGTTTGCGAGATTCCCGGAATCGAGGGCAGCCGTATCGTCAGCGACAATGTGGTAAGCTACAACCTGGTCCGCATACAGTATGCAGAGAAGAAACCGGCATGGATCTATATCGTAGGTAACGTCCAGAATCCCGAGACTGGCGTTGTCGATGACTTCAAGGGTCCATCTGTTGCAAACTACGACCACTACTACAACAACTTCCGCATGGAAGAACCTGCCAACATGATTGGCCAGAAGCTGTATGTAGGTCAGTTCAACATCAATCCGAAGTCGGCAACACCCGACCTCAATAACGTTGACGACACATCTCAGTTCCGTTTCTTCACTGAACTTCTCGGATGGTCGACAGAAGCATCGCTCGGTTCAGCTGAGGGAGACTTCTATGTGCTGCCAATCGCAGACAAGTTCGACGCAGGATACAGCGGCGATGTTGTTGCGCATGGTCTCGGCAACTGGGGTGTCTGGGTAAGCGAACTCACTCCTATGACAGTTGTAGTTGACCAGGTGAATCTCAAAATCTATGTGAAGGAGGGCTTCCACGATGTGACATTCGTAGGTCGCGATCCTGAATTCAACTGATGCCTTCATTGAGCGGGGAGGCCGCTGAGTCTCCCCGCCCAAAAAGCTAATCTACTAAAACAGTAATCACTTATGAAAAAGATAAAATTCATATCAGCAATAGCTCTGACCATGGTGATGGCATCGTGCGACAACTTCGACCTGCCTAATCCTCCGGGTCAGACAAACCCCGAGCCGGACGGTTACTTCGCCAACTCCGGTCTCGTCCTCACAAAGGGAGCCGAGGATATCAACCTCGTCACTCTCAATGAGGAGAACAAATTCGCCAACATGGCGACTATCACCGAGCTTATAGACTTCCCTGAAGCCTACACTCTCTCAATCGACATGCAGGTTTCGGGCAACGAGAACTTCTCTAAGTACGCTACTGTCGGAACCGTTATCGATGGTGACGCGGTGACTGTGAACCCCGACTTCCTCAACGGAGCAATCCAGGAGGTCATGACCAAGCAGCCGGGTACATATGACGTGTACACCCGCTTCGTGGCATATGCCGAGCGCGGCACGACCCGTATGCGCCTCGGCGGTATCGACGCCACTTACCTCCCCGCCTCTTACAAGGTGACCACACTCAATCCTGAGAAGGTCATGGAGCAGAGCTACTACATCGTTGGTGACTTCTGCGACTGGGATGTCAAGAAGGCAATCAAGATGAACAATACACTCGGCAATGTCAGCGTATACGACAACCCCGAGTTTGCAATCAAGCTTAACGTACCCGCAGACGAGACCCTCAGCTGGAAGATACTTCCCGCTTCTTCATACGAGGCCGGAAGCCTTGACGGAGCACTCGGCTGCAACCCCGCCGAGGGTGGTCTGAGCGGCAAGCTCATCTCCGCAGCAGGCAAGGACAACGCAGGTGTTATCGAGCTTCTCGGTGATGTCCTCGTGACAATCAACGTCGAACTTGACTCGTACACTGTAGGCTATGCCCTTGAGGTTCTCTATCCGTTCACAAGCGGCAATACCAGCAAGCCCGAAGATGTCATGCTTCTCTACACTACCGACTACATCAACTATGGCGGTGTAGCGATGCTCAACACGCTCTGGTATTGCGCAGGTCAGCCCAACTATCAGGGTGATGTGCTCTTCCGTCAGGCTCCCGACGCATTCGAGGACAGCGAGGATGGCCTGACCCGTACAGGTAGCCTCACGACTTCATCTGACGGTACACGTCTTATGACTCCGGTCAAGGGTAAGAATCTGTATTGGCTTGATGTTAACCTTATCCAGCTTACCTACAATATCACAGCCCTCAAAACACTGTCTGTGATTGGCAGCGGTAACGGATGGGATCTTGCAACAGCAGCTGAGCTGACTCCTTCTGCTGACTTCAAGGTATGGACAGCTTCAGACGTTGAGATTGGCGATGAGTTCAAGATTAACGCCAACGGCGCATGGGCAATCGGCTTCAGCGGTACATCTATCGATGACGTTACCGGCAAGTTCGTATATCAGGTTAACAAGCAGGATGGCGGCGACAACCTCAAGTGCTCCGCTCCCGGCAAGTACAACGTGACAGTAGACTTCAGCTCATACCCCTACATCGTCACACTCTCGAAATAATCCACCAACCCCTATACTCGAAACGCCCGGCCCCACAGCCGGGCGTTTCTTATTTTACAATTGAATTTTATCCATGAAAATGGGACAATCGCAAAAAAATCTAAAATTTTGGTTAAAATAGTTGGAAATCACAATATTTGTTCCTAATTTTGCAAAGAATTCGTGCCGTGAGAACTCTACTAACTCCTTCCGACAGCCCGAATCCGCTTTAGACTTAGAAATCAAATATATCAAATATTAACCAAAAAAATCTAAAGATTCAATTATGAAGAAAATTTACGCTCTTGCAGCAGCTGCCCTCATGGCCGTTGCAGCCAACGCACAGGACGGTGCGCCCCTCTACATCACAGGTGGTGCCGGTGCAGATGATGCCTCAGGCTTCGTAAACGGAAACTGGAATCCCGCAACTCCTGATGAGTTAGCATACGCAGACGGCCAGTACACCATTACTGTTCCCTCGCTCGCACAGTTCAAAATTTCCACAGCATGTGGCGACTGGGACACTTTCAATGCCAGCGCACTCGGTTGCGGCGAAGCTGGATATGGCAACGTACAGGGTGTAGCAGTTCCTCTCGTACAGTGGGGTGAGAACACTGCATGTCCCTGGATTGGAGACTGGACAATTGTGATTCCGGCCGACCTCAGCACAATCACACTGACCACTACAACCCCTGAACCTTCTGAGAATCCCCTCTACTTCCGTGGTGACATCAACGGCTGGGGTACTCCTGATGAGTGGAAATGGTCTCAGCTGAATGACAATGTCTACAAATTCACATGCGGAGAAGGTATCGCTATCCTCCCCGGCGAAGGTTTCAAGATTTCTGACGCAGCCTGGACTGATGCTATCAACTTTGGCACCGCTGAACCCATTCTCCTCGACGTAGAGAACATTCTCGAAGCAGCTGCTACATCTCCCAACATGACACTTGATGCAGAATATGCTGATGGATGGAATGGTGTTGCCTACTTCAACATCACAGAGAAGCTCCTCTGGATGTCAAACGACAAAGAGGCTACTCCCGACGGATGGGATCTCACCAGCGCTGTTGAGTCTGTAAACGTTGAGAACAACGCAGCTGCAGCTTACTACACTCTTCAGGGTGTACGCGTGGCTAACCCCGAGAACGGTCTCTTCATCGTTGTCAAGGACGGCAAAGCAAGCAAGGTTCTCGTGAAGTAATTCACCCCCTGAAAATAAACCGACATCGATTCACCCGAACCGATGTCTCCCCCAAAGGCGGCTCCCCCCGGAGCCGCCTTTCTCATTCCCTCATGTGCCCTGTCGACATCCAATTCCGCCAGCAGCCAATAAAATCGAATTGCGGCTAAAAGTGGGTATTTTTACCCACTTTTAGCCGCAATTCGATTTTAAGACCTCTTCTAAAGGCTGAAATCTAACGCCTGATACCTGAAAATGTACGGATAAGGGTGAGTACCGTAAAGTGGTTGGTACCTTTGCCGGTAAAAAAGACTATGATTATCAGAATTCCTCTCACTGAGAAAAATTGCACAATCTCCCCGATTCCTCTGGAGGATAACCCGGCGCGGTCGGACCTGTCGGACTCGTCAGACTTGTCAGACCGATCAGACCGGTGGGTTCCGTCGGCGCTCGACGGCTTCGAGCTGCCGGTGGCGACTTTCACGCTCGCTCCGGGGGAGCTGACCGCTTATGAGTCGTCGCGCTATTCGCATCCGGTGGCCTCGGTCAATGTCTCGGTGCCCGACGCCGACCTACCGCTGGTGAACAGCTGGTTCGGCAACACCTCCTCGGGCGTGAGCTCCGCGAGCGACACACTCATAAAGCGTATGACCGACGCTGTTACCGGTTGCATTGAAACCTATCTGACTGCTGCGGCGCGTGCGTCGCTATTTACGGCTCCTTTCCGTGTGGGCTACGCTTTGCGCATCGCAGACGGCACGCATGTGTGCCGCTCAACGCCGCGTCTGCTCTGCCCCAACCCGATGGCTCCGCTCATGCTGATACGCGAACGGAAGCTGTCGGACAATATGCTCCAGACGCTCACCGAGATTGTAAACGTTCCATCGGCATTGTCGGCATCATTGCCGGCGTTTTCACTACCGCAGGGAGCGGAAGGCCTGGTGACCCACCTCGACTTCTACGCTACGAGGCAGACGGCGTTGCTGACGGGTGACGAGACTGTGGCAGGGGTGCGCACGTATGCCTATTTCGGGGAAAATGTTCCCTGCTGGCACTACCCGCGACTGGCAGAAGACCTGGTGAAGGAGGCGGCAACAGCCGACAGTTCATTCCGCGTGATTGCATCGGTTCCGATTGCAGAGGCTGTGAAGGGACTGGGCGGCATTACGTTGCCGCTCGACATGAAGAATCTTGACAACTGGTCGGACTTTCCGGCTCTCGACAGCGAACCTACCACAAAGCCCGACACACCGACCGATCCGGATAATCCGGATGACCCGGAGATTCCTCACACGCATATACTTCTTGAAACCGAGCCTCTCGATCTGGGGCTTCCGGAGACGGCAAAGAAAATCCGCGCCCTTACAGTACGCGGCATCTTCCCCCGTTCGCGGAGAGTGACGATTCCAATTGAGACCATCGCCAACACTGCGAATGTCAATGCTATTGAGACAGGGAAGAATCCGCCGGAGGGAGGCACCGTAGATGTGAAAGCCGAGATTGAGGTTACAGTATACGGTTCGCACCACAGGGAGCGGTGGCACCGGATAGCAACATCGCGCGGTCCGCACGTGCGCTACCTGCGCACCGTCCGCTACCGCTGGCTGCGCGTGTCAATCACCGCCCCCCGCTCCTCCACCCCCGACGCCCTCGTCTTCACTATCGCCTGACAGCATCGGCGATGTCGGGATTTGTTGTTGATTTTGGGTTTTGCTTAGGAGAGGTGATTGAAGGCATCGCGGATCCGGCGTTTTTGCCTTGCAAAATACGGCCTCGAAACGCGGATGGGGCGGATTTTCGCGGATTCTTAAATCTGAACAGATCCGCAGCCATCGAATCTGATCCGCGACTGAACCGTTTGCAACGCAAACAGTGACTCCGCGTCCCTTGGACAAAGTCAACCCAAATCAATAAAAATCAGGAAAATCCAATTAGCGGAAAAATCCGCGCAAAATCCGCTACATCCGCGCCCCGAGGCAAACAACGCGGAGCGTTGAGCCGAATCCGCGATGCCTTCTATCAATAATAATCAGAAAAAATCAGAGTAGTCTCAAGTTTAAATAAAACCGGATAATTTTGTTTTAAGGAGAAGTGATTGAAGGCATCGCGGATCCGGCGTATTTTGCCTCGCAAAATACGGCCTAGAAACGCGGATGGGGCGGATTTTCGCGGATTCTCAAATCTGAACAGATCCGCAGCCATCGAATCTGATCCGCGACTGAACCGTTTGCAACGCAAACAGTGACTCCGCGTCCCTTGGACAAAGTCAACCCAAATCAATAAAAATCAGGAAAATCCAATTAGCGGAAAAATCCGCGCAAAATCCGCTACATCCGCGCCCCGAGGCAAACAACGCGGAGCGTTGAGCCGAATCCGCGATGCCTTCTATCAATAATAATCAGAAAAAATCAGAGTAGTCTCAAGTTTAAATAAAACCGGATAATTTTGTTTTAAGGAGAAGTGATTGAAGGCATCGCGGATCCGGCGTATTTTGCCTCGCAAAATACGGCCTAGAAACGCGGATGGGGCGGATTTTCGCGGATTCTCGAATCTGAAAGACAGCGTTTTGATTCGCGGAAGGCTGTGGCGTTGGTACGCCTACGCCTCAGATGTTATTTACCAGCCTATAGATACCATTTACGTAGGGCAATGACTCACTGATTCTACCAAATCTAAACTCTTTAGCACCGAAATTGATGAGATAACCGAGTTTGAAGCGTGATAATTTCAAATATGTGAGCAACTGTCTGCATTCAGCCTCCTTCATCTGACCAAGAGCTTTTACCTCAATTATCACACGTCCATCCACAACCATGTCAGCCCTATACGAGTCTTCAATTACAACTCCTTTATATACAGCCGGGACATCGACTTGCCGCCGAACGGAGTGTCCCATCTCAGTCAATTCTATTTCAAGAGCGGCCTCGTAGAAAATCTCCCTCAGTCCCCTACCGGCTGTATTCCTTACATTATACGCAGCCCGGATTATGTCACTGCCGACTTTTATGTATTCCTCATTCAGTGACATCTCTCAGTTCTCGTCTTTGAGGTGGCGTAGGGTGGTGCGGGGGAAGGCGTCGATGAAGCTGCCGGGGGTGGCGTTGAGGACTTCGACGCCCCGGCGGTCAGTGTAGGCTTTCAGGTTGTGGTAGCTGCGGAAGGCTATGGCGTAGTTCTCGTAGACATCGTGGATGCGCACGTTCCTGAATATCTCCTCGGCACGGCGCAGCTCCTTGTCGTCGTCCTTGTAGAAGTGCGGCTGAACCGACACCACACAATTGCGCTCCGTGACCCAGAGAGTCTTGCTCCAGTTGTGGTCGGCTCCAATCAGCACCACACGTCGGAAACCCTCGCGCATGGCCGACATGATGGAGGGTATCAGCACGTTGCGCGGACGCGGCATGGCAAGTCCCATGTCGTAGACCGGACGCATCAGCCAGCCGAAACCCTCGGCCGGCGTGAGGTTGTAATATTTTACGGTCACATTCCCCGGCAGACGGCGCACCTCGGCCATGCCACGCGCCGTGGCCGGAAGAAACAGAGTCATCGGCCAGTCAACACCGGCCAACGCCTCCCACAGCGCGGGAACCTTGCCCGTCTTCACCTTTAGGAAGAAGGCGATGTCGGCCAAGATATAATAGTCAGGGCGCAGTTCGCGGAACTCCGGGGCGAGAGCCGACAGATTGACCGCCATGCGCGGATAAGCCTTGAGCACATCCATGTCGTGCTCCATGGCGTCGCGCAGCGAGGGGCCGTTGCCCATTATGATTATGGTGTCCTTGCGGTCGCGGCAGCGACCCGTGGGACGGCGCGACATAAGCACAATCTTGACCAGCGAAGCAAGCGACGCCACGCTCTTCCCCAAGCCCCTCTGTATCTTCTCAAGCGTCTTCATAAGGATAATCTTTGTCACGACGCGCTATGACTTCGAGCGTGTCATGAAATTCGAGGCCGGTGGCCTGACGGGCACGGCTGTTGTCGAGAACGAGCGTGCGCGACACCGGCGCGAGCGCACTTTCCGAAAGTGTCTCCTCCACGACCGGGAGCCAGCGGAAAAAGCGGTATATCCACCGCGCCCAGCTCTCGGGGAGGGTTGTCATGCGCTTCTGCGCACCGACATTGGCTGTCATGGCCTCGGCGAGCGACAGCCATGTGTGGGAACGGCCATCGGAGAGGTTGAAAATGCCGGGAGTTCCGGCGAGCTTCACGATAGCACGCGCCGCATCGACGGCGGTTATGGCCGACATACGGGCATCATTTCCACGGATATGCACATAATGGCCGCGCACCACGCGGTTGAAAAGACGGAGCATGTCGCCATCAACACCCTTGCCGAACATCAGAGCCGGACGCACCACAGTCAGCGTCACACCATTCTCAGCAGCCCACTTCTCAAGCAGCAGCTCGGTCTGGGCGTGCGAGCGTCCCGCCGCACTCCATGCGAACGTGGGGCGCGACTCATCCACCCCCTCGCCAGCATCGGGGCTGTAGACCTGCCATGAACTGACATAGACCACGCGTCGCGGCAGCGCTTCGCCGAGCGAGCCAAGCAACCGGCGGGTAGCCTCAAGGTTAAGTTCGGAGGCGCGTTCATCGCTCTCCGTGCCGTGGCATATGAACAGGGTCTGCTCGGGCTGCGGGCCGCACTTGGCAAGCTCCGCGACCAGGTGGCGCCCAAGCATCGTGTCGCGACCCGACAGGCAGTAATTATTTTCAATATCAGTAAACATCAATGCAAAAATAACTCATATTTTACAAAATTGGAAATCGCCCGACATGAAATTGAGAGGCTGGAGCATGAAATTGAAATTCGCAAACAAAAATATCGGTTCCGCCAAAACAAAATGCCCCCTCCGTTCCGTTCTAACCTATGGGGATACCACTGCTGAAAGAGCGCGACAGAGAGTCGGGCCAAACAGCGGCATCACACCATGACATAAATAAACCAACATAACCCAAAAGAAAATGAAAATAGATGAAAAGCTGGCTGCGGCCATCAACGATCAGATCAATTTCGAATTCCATTCAGGCTATCTTTACCTCGCCATGTCGAACTTCTGGCGCGAGAAGGGCCGCAACGGCGTGGCCAACTGGTTCCGCGTGCAGGCTCAGGAGGAACGCGCACACGCCGAGATATTCATGAACTACCTTCACGACCGCGACGGCGTGGTGCGCCTCGAACCGATCGCCCAGGTCAAGCAGAACTGGGAATCTCTGGCCGAGACATTCGCCGACTCTCTCACACACGAGCGCAAGGTGACACAGCGCATCTACAACCTCTACGCCCTTGCCGAGGAGGAGAAAGACTACGCAACACGCCAGATGCTCAACTGGTACATCGCCGAGCAGGTCGAGGAGGAATCGACACTTCAGGACATACTCGACAACCTTGAGCTTGTAGGCACCGACGGCACCGGCATCCTCCAGATCGACCGCGAGCTGGCGACCCGCACCTACACCGCCCCCAAGGTCGGCAACAACTGACCAGCCACCGGCGTAAGACATTTAAAATAAGTTAACGAGGCTCCGATTAAAGAAATTTTTCTTTAAAAGAGCCTCGTTTTAAATAAAATTTAGTAATTTTGCATGATGAATCGCGAGAGCGATTTGTTAAGACTACAGGTACGCCCCCGAGGGGGCAGACAGACGCACCGTGCGTGCGCGACTTAAAGCTTCTGAAACATTAACTTAAAACCCAAATATCAAATTTATGGCAACTTTAGATCTGTCTAAGTACGGCATCAAGGATGTGAAGAAAATCATTCACAATCCCTCTTATGACGAGCTCTACAAAGCTGAGCTCGACCCCAGCCTCGAAGGCTACGAGAAAGGTATCCTGACCGACCTCGGCGCCGTTGACGTGTTCACCGGTATCTACACAGGCCGCTCGCCCAAGGATAAATATCTCGTGAAGGACGAGGTTACAGAGAACACCGTATGGTGGACATCCGAAGAATATAAGAACGACAACAAGCCCATCGACACAAAGGTATGGGACGAGCTCCGCGAGAAAGCTGTCAAGGAGCTGAGCGACAAGACTCTCTATGTGGTTGACGTATATTGCGGCGCCAACAAGGACACCCGCATGAACGTACGCTTCATCATGGAGGTGGCATGGCAGGCTCACTTCGTGACCAACATGTTCATCCGTCCCACCGAGGAGGAGCTCAAGGACTTCACTCCTGACTTCGTCGTGTTCAACGCATCGAAGGCAAAGTGCGAGAACTACAAGGAGCTCGGCCTCAACTCGGAGACTGTCGTGGCCTTCAACATCAAGGAGCGCCAGCAGGTTATCCTCAACACATGGTACGGTGGTGAGATGAAGAAGGGTATGTTCTCTATGATGAACTACTTCAACCCCCTCCGCGGCATCGCTTCAATGCACTGCTCTGCCAACACCAACATGGAGGAGACTTCGACAGCCATCTTCTTCGGTCTGTCAGGTACAGGTAAGACCACTCTCTCAACCGACCCGAAGCGTAAGCTCATCGGTGACGACGAGCACGGCTGGGACGATGACGGTGTGTTCAACTACGAAGGTGGTTGCTACGCCAAGGTCATCAACCTCTCGAAAGAGAACGAGCCCGACATCTACAACGCCATCACACGCGACGCTCTTCTTGAGAACGTGACTGTGAAGGAGGATGGTGTCTGCGACTTCGCCGACAAGAGCGTGACTGAGAACACCCGCGTTTCTTATCCTATCTTCCACATCGAGAACATCGTCAAGCCCGTCAGCAAGGGTCCCGCTGCAAAGCAGGTCATCTTCCTTTCTGCCGACGCATTCGGTGTGCTTCCTCCGGTAGCCATCCTCAACGACGAGCAGGCTCAGTACTACTTCCTGAGCGGCTTCACCGCAAAGCTCGCCGGTACAGAGCGCGGCATCACTGAGCCGACTCCGACATTCTCGGCTTGCTTCGGCCAGGCATTCCTCTCGCTCCACCCGACAAAATATGCCGAGGAGCTCGTGAAGAAGATGCAGGCTAACGGCGCGAAGGCTTACCTCGTGAACACGGGCTGGAACGGTACAGGCAAGCGTATCTCAATTCCTGACACACGCGGTATCATCGACGACATCCTCAACGGTGACATCGAGAAGGCTCCCACAAAGGTTCTCCCCTACTTCGACTTCGTCATCCCGACTGAGCTTCCGGGCGTGAACACAGGCATCCTCGATCCGCGCGACACTTACGCTGATCCCAAGGAATGGGACGAGAAGGCTAAGAAACTCGCCGAGATGTTCATCAACAACTTCAAGAAGTTCGAGACCAACGAGGTGGGCAAGAAGCTCGCTCAGGCAGGTCCGAAGCTCTGATAAGCCTACAAACGACAGCCCACGGCTGTAAGGTCATAATAAAGAGAAAGGCTCCCGACGGGAGCCTTTCTTATTTTGTTGCAGTTATTTGACAACTATCCGGTTAAAACGTCTTGTAGGGACGCACGGCCCGTGCGTCCGCCACTGCCCGGCAATTTACACCAGGAACTTGTTACGCTTGTAAACCTCGCGGAATTCCTTGGGCGTGCAGCCTTTGTTCTTCTTGAAGATACGGTTGAAGTTCGACACGTTGTTGAAGCCCGAGGCGTAGCATATGTCGGCTATCGGCGTGCGGGTGCTGACAAGGTCGCGCGACGCCACGTCGAGACGGATACCGATGATGTAGTCAGACAGCGAGCGGCCTGTGCGCAGCTTGAAGAAGCGGCTGAACGACGAGGGCGACATGCCGGCCATCTTGGCGAGGTCGTTGAGACGGATTTCCTCGCGGAAGTGCGCGGCGATATACTCCTGGGTCTTATTGAGGCGCGTGTTGCTGACAGGCTGGGTGCCGGGACCGGCCTCAGAGCTGCTTGAGAGCTGACGTCCCTTGGGATCGATAGCCATGACGTGAAGTATCTCGATGAGCTTCATCATCTGATAGAAACTTGACGGAGCGGTCAGAAGTTCCTCGATGAGATGATAAACCTTCATGATGCTCGGAATTGGGAAGGCAACACCCTTTGCGGCGTTGTCGAGAAGAGTCTTGACAGACTGCATCTGAGTGCGTCGGAGCATCTCATTTCCAAAAATATCGACGGGGAACTGGATGGTGATCTCGCGGATATAGCCGCTCTTGCAGTCATGCTGTTCCCAGCCATGCTCGACTCCGTGACCTACTATGCAGAGGTCAAAGTCACCGACATCCTCAATAGAGTCGCCCACTATGCGGCGCGCGCCGGCACAGTTCTCGACAAAGTTGATCTCGAATTCCGCGTGACGGTGCACGGGGAATGTAAAGCTGTCTTTAGTGCGGTCTACGACATATAGAAAATCGCACTCCGACAACGGGGTCACTTCGGTAGGAATCTCACCTACTGACCCCAGGGGGTAGACGGGTGTTGTACTCATGGTTTTAGTTAAATCGGCATTAGATTACATGGCAAAAATAGTAATAATCTACCTATCTGCAAAAAAAATTGTAAAAAATTTGAATATTTTTTGCTATTTTGGTGTTTATGGTTGATTATCAGCACAATCGCATTCACACTTTTTATCACGGTTTTGTATAACACCGGTTTGAGCCATGTGGCAACGCGGTCGTGGTGCTGAGAAAAAAAATAAAAAAATCAGCAATAGAGTTTGTGGTATGAAAAAAAATTATTAACTTTGCACTGTAAAGCCAAGCGCAGTAGAGTGCAGGCGAATGTATTTCTCAGGAGAGATGGCAGAGTGGTCGATTGCGGCGGTCTTGAAAACCGTTGAGGGTAACACCTCCGGGGGTTCGAATCCCTCTCTCTCCGCCAACCAATAGAACCCGCTGAAATTCAGCGGGTTCTATTATTTAAAACCATTGAGGGCAACACATCTTCCCCTTTGCGGGGGTTCGAATCCTCTCTCTCCGCCAAAAGGTAGACTAGAGTCCTATAAGTAGTTTACTTACAGTACTTTTTCTTTTTCTTTTTAGTCATTACCTGAAAACGTCATAAAAACGTCCCGTTTTGACATAGTTGTGCTACAGCCAACGCTTTTTGACGGCATCGCGCCGCCAACACCAAACGCCGCTCCGTCTCTCACCGCTTTCGGCAGCAATTTTATTTGGTACGATTAATAGAATAGCCATCCTTTGCAATTTTGTTTGGTATAACAAATAAAATTCATTTAGGGCCCGTTTCATAAAAAATATCGGTCGCAAGGCTGCAACCCCAGCGACCGCTATTTTTATGAAACGGGGCCTTAAGTAGTAGATAACCAATCGAAATTAGTCACGGCTGGAGGTGGGTGAGGTCGATGCCGGAGAGGCGGTAGCGGTGGTGCTGACGGAGAAGCGGTAGCGGTAGCACTGTCGGCTCAGAGACGATACCGTGTCGCTTTTCAGGGTAATGATACTTCAAAGCGCGGCATTGCGGTTTTGAATTCAGGATCAATGTAGTGACATTGCTCT
The DNA here is from genome assembly GCA_910578385.1 of uncultured Muribaculaceae bacterium. GTDB lineage: Bacteria > Bacteroidota > Bacteroidia > Bacteroidales > Muribaculaceae > Lepagella. The sequence goes on from CAJTQV010000023.1 coordinate 22,144, forward strand.
TTGATTATGCCACGGCGACGTATGGCAGGTTGAAGGCAATACATGTCAAACTCATCGAAGTCAACCTTGTCAACTGATGTCCAATGAGGGAAGAGCAATTTCATATAACCAACGGTAATGCGTTTTACTGCATTGAAATCGCGTGTATCAGCGTTTTTGTCGTATTTTACAATCCGGTCAAAGATAATACCATAGATATTTTGAGTACGCAGTTCGTGAAGAATTTCAGAAAAATACTCTACATTGATTGTCCAGCCTTTGAATATCAAACCTTTATTGATGCGAGGCAGGTGCCAACCTTCAATAAAGCAATGGAAGCGGTCGAGAAGCGCAGATTCACGAAAATGCTGGGGAAGAGAGTCGAAATATCTGTAGCTTACCGGACGTTTGCTGCTGTCAAGGGGAATGTTGCCCATCAACATAAGTCCACACTCTGATGTGAACTCGTTGTTATCGATAGTGGTCTTTCCAGACTCCAAATAAGATTTGAGAGCGGCTTGCATTTCGGCAGGTTCCTGAAAAACAATTGTTTGAATTTCATCAAATGCTGTGAAGTCATGGTTTTTGATGATACCATTCTGTTGTTTTTGTTTATCGAAGAATAGTTTAGCACGAGTAACCTTCCCTCCGCTGACAAGCCAACCATATTTGGAGAGGTTCCCGAATACATACGACTTGCCGGTTCCCTTAGGTGCCAGTTCAATTACGTTGAGACGTGGCTCAACGAATACAAGCAATCGAGTGAGAAATTCAATTTTTTCAGTTTGCGATGCGAAGCCGTCCGGATCGTATTCCATTGCCGACAGCAATACGTCTATCCATTCGCGAATAGTAAAGGCCTCACGTGCATTACAGAGATAATTGGCATCTACAGACCGATAAGGTTTAAATGGTTTATAATCGACCATCTCAACGTGGTATTTCTTACCGCAATCATCCGGAAGCAATGCCAGTTTGATAATGCCCCATTTTTCACCCTCTACAAGTTCGCCTATATGGTTTTTATAAACATATTCAGGTATTTGCCCCTCCCGAGTCTTTATGCCTACATCCGGAATGCCAAATCGGCGAACGCCCTTGATAAGATCAATTTCTACGATGAATCGTGCAAGAAGTGTCAATTCTTCGCCGCAATCAAGACGATCTTTAACTGATGCTTGATTGGTAGGTATTACAGAGTCAAGAAAAGTAGTCAGCCTCTCACGCTGAATTGTGCCATCGGAGTTGATATAGCGTTTTAGAAGGAAGTCTTTAACAAAAGACGGGAGGTTACGCCCGGCAAAGAGACTGCCAGTTGTAGTCGGGTCTTTATATATTGTCATTGCGGCAAACTGACCGCAAACTTTCTTTGTTAATTCCTGATTCATGGATATGAAATTTAGAAGTCAAACAAATCGTCTTCCTGAGCACCTGTTGACACGTGAATGTTGAAGGAGCTCTTAAAGTTCTCACCTATTTTGACAATTACTTTCGAAGCGGTATCCACAAGGTTGAGACGTTCACTGCGGAATGTATCGTTTCCGATATTTTCCAGAGTATATGCCACACCGTTATATTCAAGGACCGGGTTATCTATTGAGTTGAGACCTTTAATTACAAACTCAACTATGGGATTTGTACCGGTAATTTCATCAGCGACAATCTTGACGGAATAGTTTGAAGCATTTTTCTGCGATGAAACGATGATAATCGGCACAAGTACCTCTTCAGGAGTGCATCCGCCATGCGCGCCATGTCCGCTGTTGACTTTATCCGTTAGCGAGGCGTGGGTAAGTGAGCATATTGTTTCGTTGTCGTCGAGAATGATATATTTGTCATCTGAGACCATCTTATGTGTGGCATGGGCAAGTCGTCCCTCGTGATCGCTTGTGAGTCCGGCCAACTTAAGGCCTTTGGAGTATTGAGCAAGATATGACACGCCATGGTCAGAGACAAAGGCTATCTTCTTGCCATTGTATTGATCAAGAACATTGTGGATCGCTTCCCGTACAATTTTGAATTCGTCAAGTATATACTGCGGATAGTTCTTGTGTTGATGCGCAAAACTGTCAAGACTTCCGATCTTTGATAATTCTTCTCCAGCAGGCAAAAGCGACTGAAGCACAGGTTTATTCTTGGAGGTCGTTGTCGGTATTGAAGATACAGCAACATGCACCTCATTAAGATAAACATTCTCTTTGGAGTATTCCTCTATCACATTTATGATAAACGGAATCCAATCAACACCAAGACCATCAATCCAATAATATACGTCTATATCTTCGCGTTTGTGAAGAATTGTACGGACAGTTTTGAAGTTATCACGCCAACCGGTGAACGTTGCATGATTAGCATTGTATACGCCTACCATCTCTGCAACAGTCTCACTGATGCCGTTTTTGACCTTTGACAATCTATAAGCGTCGAAGTATTTGTTGACCCATTCATTATTGTGGCCGATTTGAGACAACGTCATTGGCTTTAGATAGTAATAAAGATCGGGGAAAATATGCTGTATATCCACAGGCTTTATTCTACCGTCGCCAATCCACTGCACCATCAATCTACGCTCACTTTCTGTTAATGTGGTTATAAGTTGCAAGGCCATATAAATGCCTTGTTCAGGATTAACTACCATTGCTTTGAGCTTAGCTTCGATGCGTAGTTCCGCCATTTCAGTGAGCTTTACGTTCTTAGAAGCGGCAATCTTCATTGCTTTGCGACGTTCATCTATTGCAGTAGGCAACAACTGCATGTCAAAAATTGCTGTTGCAATATTTGAGAAAAGCTCTGACGTACTGAGATTTGAACACAGGTTGAGCGCACGAAGAACGTACTCTTGACCCGAAGAAATCTTTCGGAAATATAGAGTCAGCAGCCAACGATCGAACCCGTTATCACATTCAATCCAGGTTTTGATGAAGTCGAGACTGTCATGTATGTTATAGGTATCGAAGCGTGAGTTGATAAAACTATTGAAGTCAAAAGATTCCACATCAACCTCCTGGGCAAGTTGTCCCCAATATTCGAGTTCGTCATTTGACGGTTCAACCTCCACCCCAAAGTCAATTTTCAATCCTTTAGTAAGGAACTCGTATGCGTTGTGACACTCTACGTAAGTAAAAGCATTGTCTGGCTGAGCATTATGGGCATTTGCAAATATAGTTTTAGAACTGCAAATAATATTTCGTTTTACCTTGTCACCGTCTTTCCATAATTTAAGCCATTCAGTAAGATTGGTTACTACAGAATAATCTTTCTTCAACCCCTGTACACCATAAATGGTGCCATCAGTTATTATGAGATTGTACAGTCCCTTTTCCGAGGCGCTTTTATACTCCCAAACAAAAGTCTGGTGGTCGGCTATAAAAGGAGTCATCTTCCCTTGCATACCAACAATGGGTATATACATACGGATGTGTTCTTCCTGTGAGTCAGAAGGCGGCTGTGTGAGACGTATAGTCTTGACAAGACTTTCAAACTCTTTTGGAGTATAAAAGCGTGTCATTTCTGAAAAAGGGAAAACGACAAAGTCATTTGCGGGAAGTCGTTTTACAAGGTCAATTATCTTTTTACCAAGTTCGGTGTATGAAGCAAAGGTATCAGGATAATCCGGCTTTAATAAATCGTCAAGCGAATATTTATAGATGTTGCCCGGACGATCAACTATGAATTCGTTGAAATCCGCAAAGTTATCAAACAGCACAAAGCGAATCGGATAACGGTTGTGCTGGCCGCTATTCGCTCCGTGCCACTCTTTGTCCTCTTTTATATGGTCAAAGAGTTCGGTGAGAGATGAAAATGCTTTATGCATCGGTTTCGGAATTATTGGCAGCCAAGCCCGTGGAGATAATGGTATTGAGAATACCCTCGTAACCGAGATCTATAACAGCATCGAGAAGTCTTCGCAACTCTGCGGGGTCATTTATTGAATCAATGTATTCGCGTACAGATACTTTCTTTTTCTGAATCTGATTCTCGTCACCCTTGAACTCTTTCGCTTCCTTAATGAGGTCAGCGTATTTTTTACGCTCTTCTTCCTGACGTGCTCGTTCATCTGCTTCACGCTCACGACGTTCACGCTCCTCGCGTTCGCGGCGTTCTTGTTCGATACGGTCATTTTCGGCAATTCGCCAACGCATAAGAGCATTTGCTACTTCATCTTCTGACCAATATCCAACGGTAGATTCAAGATGCTGTTTGATATAAGTATAGGCATCATTGATTTCTTCAACCTGAAGTTGCACTGTAGGTTGACCGAGGAGAAAATTATTGAAGCCGCGCTCAAAGACACCCTGTTTCTTGAAGATATCGGGCAGGTCAACCTTATAGTTGTCCATCAGATTGAGAGCCTCATTCACAAGTGCAGGATTTTTCAAATCGCGTTCTGCGCAGATGTCAACAATGTCGTCCATCAACTTACGGATGTCATCATTGATGGTAATGGCAGGAGTAGAATTGGCGAAGTCATCGTCAACGTATTTGATTACCCAAAGCGGATAGCCTTGTTCTTCAAGGAAAGCCCCTGTAATTGCGAAGCGGGCATCTTTCAGACTGGAGATGTCACTATAACCTTTTAGTTTATCAAGTTTGAATAGTTTGACAAGCGATTTGCAAAGCTTGCCTTCTTCGGGAGTCTGAAATTTGAATTCGAGTTTATTACTTGTTTTACCCTTTTCCCATACACTTATAAGTTCGGCGATGTCATCAACAAGGTTGTTGTTGTCGCGGGGCTTGCCAAGTTTGTCGAAAATTTTACCCGCCCATTTACGTAGTGCGAACGCTACAAGAGCTGCCGACGCATAGTTTCCGGCAAGGCCGTAAGGGGCATAGCGAAGTTCGTCAAATTTCTCTGCAAAATTGAAAATCACCGATTTGTTTGCATTCTTTATGCGATTGTTTATGAAGTCATAAACAGCCTTGACGGGATGCTTTTCGGGCATGTCTGCGCGCCACTCAAGATTATCGTCTAGTGCTTCTTCAAGCAGATGCTTCATCGGCGCTATGGGTCCGGTGAATTGCTCCAGCAGTTCAGTTTTTGATGTAGCGAAAATCATTTTTCTCACAACGTCTTTAGAAACCATAGGCTTCCAGAATGTCTGAGGAGAGTGTTTTCGCAATTTCTCTACGGCATCGGGCCCAAGTGAGAATATCTTGGGGGCGATAATGTCATTAAGCATCGATGAAAGGTGCTTAAGAGACATAGGTATGGTCGCGCCGTTAATATAAATTGTGGCATTGCCTCTCTGAGCACGAGTCAACCAGTCTTTAATCATTGTGGTGGCATTATCTCGATGCACGTTCACTTGCTCAAGAAATCCATGATTTTGAGCGGCAGTATAGTTGGCCATATATTCGATGAAGCGGATATATTCTTTGTTGCCGAATGGTGTATCGAATACAATGTAGATTATATCGGCCAATTCTTTGTCGTCCTTGACAGCTTCAGAAGCCTCCTCTGCAACTTTGCGCATGTGAGCTACTTCTTCATTATTTCGAGCGAACATCATAGCCATAAAGAGGTCGCTCGGACGAGTATTTTTCTTTGCTTTCTTGATGGAATCTCGGAGTAGATAATCGTTAGTAGCCTCTGAATAAAACTCGAAGCTATATGGACGGATTATCTTTTGGAGATATTTTTTGTCGACTTGGTTGCGGGCAGTATCGCCGAAGTTGAGTACTTTTGAGATGAATCGATAGTCACCATCCATAAGATTGCTCTTAATCTCCTCGATTTCATGAGATGGAAGCGCTGAGAACTGTACGGAAAAGACTCCTGTCGGGTCACGTTGAATAATGCCTTGATCGTTGAACCAATCAAGCACTTCTTCTACTTCACTCTCATACTGTGTGCCGGTAAACAGGTCAATAATATTATCGGTCTTGGGTACAACAAGGCTTCCCACATTGTCGTTATCGCCTGAAATATTATTGAATGCGTTGAGCAGCAGCACACCCTTGAAAACAGCGTATGCGGCTTTACTATGGTTCTTGACGTGCTCGTTGTATGTGCTGAATCTTTCGGTTACGGCAGCATAGTTGATAACATCATCTTTAAATACGTTAAGCACGAAATCCCAAAGATAATCGGCGGTAACAAGCTCTCGGTTGGCAAATATTTCTTCGCTTTCAAGAAAAGCCTCCATGGCTTCATTCTGTCCGATGAACTCAAATACACTTCGGCTCGAAGAGCCTACAACCGTTGCATAATGTGTGGCAAGATTGGCAGTTCCGGGGTGCAACGGGAATAATTGCAGAAGGTCGTTACGTGTTTCCTGAGGGTCATTGCTCGATCTGGTGAAGATGTCGAGCAGGTGGGAATTTACCGTATAGAAGTGGTCTCGCATTTGTTCATGACGGTCAGGGTCAATAATTTCAAACTTGCGCGACATAATTTTGAATGCCGAAACCGGTTCCATGTTGTATTTCATGCGGTGGTAGCGACCATCTGTCTGCTTTGTTTCCTCTACACCGATTTTGTTGAATGCCGATGGGTGCGAAATAAGACAGAAGTAACTGTCGTTCTCTTCGTTGGCAAATTTCTGCACTATTGTCTGCAAGGCTTTCAACACCTGAATACCTATTGAGTCTTCCATTACATCGGTAAACTCGTCCCAAAGAATGAGCAAACCCTTGTAATGGCTTATTTCACGCAATTTCTCCTGCACTTCAACAAGCCATTCACTTATGTTGTTTTGGCTTAGGAATACATGAATATTGCCTTCATGAAGAGCTGCATTGGCTTTTTGGAATGTGCCCATATCACGATTCTGTAGCTTGTGGGTGAGCATAGTACGGTCGGGAGCCACCGAATAAAGACCGCTATTCTTCGCTATCATCTCATCCCAAAGCACTGGAAACTCTTCGATATTGCGCAGCAATGTGTCATAGTCTGTGTCGACAATAATCTCAATATCATGGTCTTTAAGGGCTTTAATCACTGCTGACTGAAGCACGAGCGGCAAGTCACCAACCGATGACATCGAAGCCAGTCCCTCAATCTTTACAGGAAGTAGACATTTCTTCGCGCGTATGTCGTAAATGCTTGTGCGGAGTGCACTAAACTTGGCATCACCATACTCGTAGTCTACCCATCCACGAATATCGTCAATAGGGTCACTGAGCAAGTGTGTGATTACAGCTGCGGCATGGCTCTTGCCGGTACCGTAAGTGCCGTTTATCCAAAAAGACTTGTGAGCGTCAATGTCATTGGCGCGAACTGAACGAAGCACTGTTTTTAGAACAGCATTAAACTGTTCGTTAGGAATAAACGAAACCCATTGTCCATCTTTTTCCTCTTCGAGCGAGTAGGCAGCACGTCCAGCTCTGCGTTTGATAATATCGTTATATGTGGTGGCCATGAAGATGTTTGTGATTGTTGTCGGTTTATTATTCTACTATCACTTTGAGCAACTGATCAATTATAGCTTGATTAAGATTCTGCCAAAGTTCATAATATACTAATTATTCAGTCATTATGCTTAGTACTTTGGTGGCATCCAAGTCTTCTCTGAGGGTAATGTGGTCAAGACCCATATTTAGTTCGGCGATGAGAATATTAGTAGGCTCCGAATGAAGCGCTCGTAGTTTTTTTACCATCTCATTTTTTGCAATACCAAATTCTTTTGCAACACCTGTCTCTCCTTCTATCGAATATAGGTCAGTTACTCTAAATGTATTTAAACCTCTATCAGAGGCAAAGCGATATAAGGAATATGCAAGCCCTTCAAGACTTAGGTCTTGGTAGCCATTCCTTTTTGCTGTCGTCTTATTTATTGCTTTATATTGCCCAAAATCTTCGCCTATAGGGGACTCCCTAAGAGTTCGAAGAAGCTGATATACTGCATTATGCACGGTGACTTTCTTGTACATCGGGAACTCAGCAAGCAACATTTCCTCCAACCCAGTAGCAGTAAAGGATTGCATAGTGTTAACGCGAGCTCCAAACCACTTTACAATGAAGGAATTATAGTTCAGGTTAATCCATATTATTTCCCATACTAAATCGGGATTGTCTTGATATATCTTATATAAGAGCGCACCAAGCGGGGTTAATTGCGATTTACTATCAATCACTTCTGCATCCTTAAGCCAGTTGCGAAGTGATGGTATTTGATATTTGGGGTTAAGACCATGGTCACCGTCCCAAAATTCGTATGGGTTAGTGAAGAATGAATCAACCCATTCTTGATTTAGACCGAAATTTTTGTATCTGTCTATGCTCGTTTGTGGATTCATTTTTGTTTCAGTTTGATATAATGAGGCTGCTACAATACACCCTTTATCGTGGAAATTTAGACATTTCTGACAATGGATGCATTTGTCAGTATCTATTGATATTGAAGGAAGTACACTTAATGCTCCTGTCGGACATTCAACTTCACATGCTTCACAGTGGATACAATATGCAGATTTATAAATACTTCTCCTGATTAGTCCTACTACTATTGGGTCGCTACAGTCGCTAAACTCAATTTTGGTTTTGTGGTCAGATACTAAAATATTAAAAGAATATGCTACGTCTCCATATTTCAAACTTCCTGTGTAACCTTTAGAAGTCTTTCGATACGATAGTTTGCCAACTGGAATTAGCCATGTGAGCAGATTCTCTTTACAGTTGTTAATTTCAGCACTAAAACTTGTCTTTGAAGAGGAAAATTTGATTGTTGTTTTTATGTCAAATACATCGCCACTGGCACGTCTTTTCCAATTGCCTTGTTTGATGAATACGTCCACATCTTTGATGCCAGCTTTTACTGTATAATTTTCAACTCTTTGCAAAAATGGCATTATACTATCGTTGTAAAGTCGCTTGCCAACATACTCATTCCATTCAGACGCGAACGGGCAAATCACGCAACCGACGCGTGTTATGCCTTGCCGATAAGCCGGGTTTATTGGGAGCTTATGACTGAATAAATATAGAAATATTTCGGTAGTAGACCACTTAAGGATTGGTCGTGCATTAACTGTCGTAGAATGCTTTACACCTTTTCCAATACGACCGTAGCTGCTACGTCGGGTAGATTCTTCTGCGCGAACCCCGTCGAAAGTCAACACTCGGGCTTGCTTGTTCGTACCCTCAATTTTGAGGCAGCGGTAGAGTGGTGCTGTCTTCATTACGGAACAACACCAACGGTGTGTGTCAGATGGTGTGCCGATTTTGTCCCAATAGTTAAGAACTGACTCGTGGTTGCGAGTGGTACTGAACTTTAAGGCGGGAAAACGGTCGCCATAGAAGCGCTTCACATCCTCATATAGTTGCAGCGAAGGAGGCAACTCATAACCGGTATCGGAGTATATGACTTCAAATGCCGTTGGTGGTATGGCACGTGTAACAAGGTCGAGCACAACTTGCGAGTCTTTACCACCGGAAAAGGATGCGATAAAACGGTCAATACGAGTGGAGAGAATCACACGCTTGCCCTCTTCGCGAGCCACATCGAGAGGAACTATATCAAAAGAGTCGCAATCCTGTTTCACCACGGCCATTCTGGTCTTGGTACGCTTTTCTGTTCGCTCAGCAAGTGCCTCATAGTCGACTCCTTGATTGGCCTTGACTGAATCGTATGCTCGATTTACACCTCCGTAGGCAATGTAAGTATCACGAATAAACTCAATCGCCTCACTTTCTATGAGGAACATTTGATCCTTGTTGCGGCGAAGCATTTCTGCGACATCAACCGGATTGAGCTTCACTGCCTTATCAGCACCTTGCTGAAAAACAATAGTAGGTGCATCGTAGATGTTCGCTCCTTTGGCCTCAAACATCAGTTTGCCCCGGTAGAAATATTGCTTATTGACAGCCCACATCAGCGGCTCATCGCAGTGGGGATAGTTCCAGCCGAGATGGTCAAGTCCGAGAAGATCAAGTTCTTCAAACCAAACGGGACGTGGCGAAATGCCCAAAGTTTCTTTTGTAACTTTGGACGAAAGAAGAATGCCACCCGTTTCGATGTCCCACTCAATTTTGAACATTAAGGATCTTGCTCCATGTTTAATGGTCGGCAGTTCCTCAACGTGACCGGTTACAAAAAAAGCGTAGGAACTGTACTGGTTACTCGTCCTACCACTAAAGGCCTTCGCATTGCCCGGAAAAGTGAACGAGCAACACGCAGAGCCTACGCCGTATGATATATATACACCAATAATATGGCTGCACTGTTGTGCACGCCACATATGGATATGACAATCATACCCGAAGGCATCTACTGTTGCCTCATCCTTGACTTTTCCAAAAGAAGTTGCGAAGTTCTTAGTGGTCAAGAACAAAGCGCCAATAAACGCTTCTCATAAAAAATGACCTACCCAATGCCCAGCACTTGAAACAGTACCGCACGGCGTAAGCCGTGGCAAAGTTACGAAATTTTAATGAGATATTTGTACTAAACAGTGTTAAATCTGATTTTCAATCAGTAAAATTATCCCTGTTGTAGGCCCCGTTTCATAAAAAAAGCGGCCGCTGGGACCGCTTTTTTATGAAACGGGCCTTAGTGTATCACTGGTCATTCCAGTAACAATAATGCGCCGATGAAATATAAAATTCTTCGGTCCATTATGACTATTGAGCCACAATAGTACGCTTCAACTTTATATTATCACCACAATGATTTAGATTGGGGTAAGCCGGTTGTCGGAGGAGCGGAAAATAGTTGCTTTGAGGCCACACTAAAGTTGCCCAATAAATGCAGTCGCATATGGATATAACTTCCAAATAAGTGCAGTGCATTTTTATGGCAGATAATCCTTATTTTTCGACATCGACGCAAAAAATTGTCATTAAATTAGAAGATTATAGTCGATAAGTAACTGTAATTTGTTATCTTTGCAAAGCGATTATCGCATAAATGGAAATGGACACATCTGGAAAAGTAGAAATAAGAGTCACCGGAAACGTTGGCAATGAACCCTTATCTCCCGAAAATTTCGACATCAGGGAGATAAAGGGATTGTTTGATGTGGTGGAGACCTTGCTCTATCCAAATCAAAAGATTTCCCGTAATCCTATCTCTTTTTCCATGAAGGAGGGTTCGGTCCGCAACATTTTCAAAACAACGGCGCAGAGTGCAGCCACATTTATAACAATTGTCTCATTAGCCCAGAAATCCGGTTCACTTGATGTGCTCGACCTCAATACAGCCAAGGCTTTGCAGGAGGTTCAGAAATCAGCTGTCAGAACTGGGTATACGTATGAGTTCCGGACACCCGGACATGAAATTCCGGCACTGACAATATCCAACAGAACAACATTTCATATAAATGAGAATCTTTGGGCCGATGCCGAGTTCTATTTCTACGGAGTGCTTATTAATGCCGGAGGAAAGGAGAAAACCAACATCCATTTACAGACCAAAGACAATGGGGTTATAATTCTTGCAACAGAACGAGAATTTCTGCAAGAACAAAAAGACAACCTGCTGTATAAGCGATTCATGGTCCGTGCTACGGGACGTCAAAACATCACTACAGGCGTGATTGACATGTCAAGCCTGCGCTTGGTTGAACTGACACCCTACGATCCGTCATATAATGAACAATATCTCGCCAAGCTGATTAAACGGGCCTCCCATAAATGGAGCGATGTCGCTGACGCTGACCAATGGCTATCTGAAATACGTGGAACTAATGGCTAAGAAAAAGGAAGAAACTGAATACAGTGTTATACTTGACACCAGTTTTATGATTCGACTGCTGAGCGAGTCCCAGCCCCTACACCCGAACGCATTGGGATACTTCAAATATTTTTTGGAAAATGAGATTCCCATGTATTTTTCAACAGTGTCGGTGGCCGAATACTGTGTAAAAGGAGATTTTGAGGATCTTCCATTCCAGAATATCCGGATATTGCCATTCAATATCTTTCACGCCAAAGAAGCTGGAAAATTTGCAAATGCCCTGTTCAATGCAAAGACAAAGGGACTTATCGAGATTCCAGACCGATTAATAATTCCCAATGATTCGAAGATATTTGCGCAAGGTGCTTACGAGAAGGATATACGCTACTTTGTAACATCCGACTCCAAATCAAAAAGGAATATCGACATCCTTCGTTCGGAATGCGATGCCGAGATTGAGCATCTTGATATACACAAGCCTTACAACGAAATTTTCGGATTGCTTGACCTTATATAAAATTATGACTATCACAAAATAAACTTGCCCTTGTCTCAACACTCGGGTGAACTGAAGTATAGTCAATCTCAATCAGAACCTTTTACGATTTTTCTTATTTAAATTTATCTGCGCCACGTCACGGCTGGAGGTGGGTGAGGTCGATGCCGGAGAGGAGGTAGCGGTGGCGCTGACGGCTCAGGCCGAGTATGCGGCGACGGTCGGCCGAGGGGTATTTGCCCAGCGTGAGCGCGGCCACACGCCGCTGCATGATGGTGTCGGTGGTGAGCTGCCGGTAGGCTGCCTTACGGCTCCGGGTCGATGCCGTGTCGCTTTGCAGGGTGATGATCGACTCGGTGATCAGCCTGTCGGTGGTGGTCACAGCATATTCATCTATCTTGTCGCGCCTGAAGTTAGCCGTATATTTTGCCTCGGCCATGCACACCCCATACTCATCTTTTATCATTTCGTCAGGAGGCCCGGACAACGGCTGCGACATGTCAGCCGGGCTTTCCTGATCATCGGTCGCAGGTACCTGACTCCCCACTGATTTCTGCACACCTGGAGGGTCTTGTCCATCATCCCGAACAAGATGCGTAGCCCCAGCAGGCATTTCCATCTCCTTTTCTCCTTCCATGCGTGCCATTGGCTTTTCGGCAATGGTATCATTATGAGGATTACCTATTATGTCTTTGTCTGCATAATTGCTTCGGAGAATGAAAATTACGATACCGGTCAGCAACAATACAGCTGCGGCGGGGATTATCAGCAAACGGCGTTTTGAGACGGAGCGACGGGACAGCGCCCGGTAACACGCCTCAAGCTCTGCCCCACTGCCGATTGAGCGGGCAATGAGCATTTCTGAAAGACGTTTCAACGTCTTCTGCCTATGAGCGGGAGCAACCGTCAGGAGATCAGTGAGGAGCATACCCAGGGCGTAGAGGTCATTGTATGTGTCGGGGGTGAGGTCGGCACCCACAGCAGCAATGGATTTTCCGGGCGGCGTGTAACGCAGTGTGCCGCCGGCATCATGGAGCATATAGAAAGACTCCGAGTCGCAGAAACCGAAGTCTATGATTTTCAGAGCACCCGATTGTGGCATCCAAATCAGATTGTCGGGCTTAAGGTCGCGGTGTATCAGCCCTGCGGAGTGGATGTCGTCAACTCCTCGGGCCAAGGAGAAGACGATTTTGTCAATATCGGCCGTCGATAGCGGTGCGCCGTCCGCCATCATCCGCGCAAGCGTCATGCCCGGACAATACTCCATGACGATGGCCTCGCCGAGATCAGGAAGCGGGATGAAGTCGTAGGTACGGGCCACATATGGGGAATCGACCATCATGCCGCATTCGAACTCCTTGCGCAAGGCATCATGGGCGAGAGGGGCATCAAGATACGGCTCGCGCAAGGTCTTGATGACATAGGTGCGGCCGTGGCGGCGTGCCGTGAAAAGGCGGCAGAATCCATGCTCCGACTCATATATAAGCCGGAAATGACGGTAACCGGTGTCGGCCGAAGCACCGGCAAGATTATCGTCGGGTGTATCGAAAAATGAGGATTCGTCTGCCATTGCCGGGACAAAGATAACAAAAACAGCGGTTATGCACAAATGCGGTCAGGCGACTCCTGCATAAATGCGCTTCTACGGCGGCCGAAGACAGACGGCGGTCAGTTCTTGGCCGGGATATAGCGGAGGGTGGTAAGGCCTGATTCCTTGCCGGCTATGTAATTGCCTAAGTTAGTGTCGCCATCCATAACTTCGGTGGCGAAAAGCGGATTCCCTTTTGAGAAGATCATGGCCGTCAGAGTGAACCCCTCCTTCAGTTTTGACATTTCGGCGGTCAGGACCTTGAAACGGTTGTCGCCCAGATACTGCATCGACACATGCCGTCCGGGATTCCACTCACAGTCCACGACATCACCCGGTTCGAGCTTCGAGGCAAGCAGTGTGTTGGATGAGAGGAACGAACTCTCTATGCGGTTGCTCCGCATCAGGTTCTCTATATAGTCAGGCCAGTCGCGATAGCCGAGAAAGCGGGAGAGTGTGTTGAGCGTGGTCATGCTGCGCGATGAGGCAACGGGGACATATTGCCACAGGCGTTTTAGGGTCGATATGCTGGGCGATTCCTTCATCACCTTCTGTATCTCAAGAATCAATACATTGAAGTCGGATGGTGTCTTCATTGTGCGACCCACCTTGTGCTCCAGATCCTGGCGCAAACACTCTATGAAATATTGAGAATCCTGCTGCATGATAGTCATCCCTTTATTTTGCAAAATTAACAAAAAGAGACCCATGCGCAAAATAAAAAATGTGGTTGTGAACCAAAATGAGCTGAAATGAATCGGAATGAACGATAATGAACCGAAATGAACTGATAAAACCGTATTACCTTTGCGACACGATAACATAAGAGACAATAACAACATAAACACTGATAATATGGATGATAAACAATGTCCTTATTGCGGAGAAGTAATCAAGGCATCGGCTGTGAAATGCCGTTTTTGCGGAGAATGGCTCAACAGCGAGGCCACAGCTCCACAGGAGGAATATGCCGTGGCAGTCGGCGAGATGGCTGATGGAAGCCAGCTGCCGATGGCACCCGCTCCACAGGTGACACTGACTCCGGCACAGCAGATGCCTGTATCGGGCACGCCCCTGCAGGCCACCCAGATCAACGCCGATGGTCAGCCGCAGCAGGTCATAATGCCGCAGATTGTAATCAACAACGCGGTTTCCCAAAACACTGAAGTCGATGTGGACGTAGATGTGGACGTGGATGTAGAGGCCGGATCCGGCTCCAAATCTTCATCATCAGGCTGGCTATGGACAGAGGTAATGATCGTGGCCGGTATAGCCTGGGGAATCTGGAGTTTCTGGATAGGAGTCGCGGTGGCAATAATCCTTGCTATTGCTATCTACATTCCGGTTCTCGGACATATCATCTGCATCGTGTTGGGTGCGGCAGTCGGGCTTCTCGCCGGTGTGCTGGCCGCAGCTCTGAATGCTCCGACATGGGTAGCGGTACTCATTGGAATTGTATTTGGCGTGGGAGCCATCAGTATAAACTTAAGTGACCGCGATGCAGACGATGATTAAGAGTATGATATGTGTCGGCGCCGCCTTCATTTCAGGCATAATGATGTGTGCCTGCGGTTCGACACCCGCACCCGACAAGGTTATCACTGAATTTGTGAAGGAGGTCAATTCACAGACCAAGGACACTGGCGTCGAGGCCATGCTTTCGGATGAACTTCTTGTTCTCAACTTCAAACTCAAAAGCACACCGGAGAATATCGGGAAAGCCATCATGATGATTGAGTCGGATGCTGCGAAAGAGGCTTTCTGCAAGTCTCTTGTCAAGAACTTTGAAGAAGGACCGGTTCTCAACATGATTGTCAGGGAGAAAAAGACCTTGGCTTTCTGCATAACGGTTGATGAGCTGGAACTGCACGCACTTTATACCCCCTCCGAGCTGAGGAAAATACTTAAGAAAGAATGAGAACACAGAGATTATTACGGATAGCGGGCATGATTGCATTGTGTCCGGTGTTCATGACACTGCAATCATGTGATGCCTATACCATGCAGGTGGAGAGCCTGATCAGCGCGATTCCCGACGCATGGGATGACAGCGAGGATGCCATGAAAGAGCACGCGGCCGAGGTGTTGCAAGAGTGTGCGGCCGATCCTGACATGCTTGCCAAGGACACTCAGGGAGAGTATGACAGCTTCCTGGATTGTTTCACACTCACAAAGCCATTAAACCAGATAGGACGGGCGGTAAGTTCGGCCATCCTCGGCGGTATCGGTGACATGGTGAACGCCCTTGATGCCGCCGAGATTGAGAACATGACAAAGAAGAAGGCCACCGGTTACATAAACAAGAATTATAACAACAACTGGACTATTCTTTTTGCCGCACTCTGCGCAAGCGAGGGTGAGTTCAACTTGACTTACGAAACCGATTCATTTTCCGACAAGGAATTTGAATACACGCCGGCGGAAATGCTGAAGATAATGAATGAGCATGTATCATTGACCAACGCCTACGAGCTGCGCAATGACGCAGGCTCATCGGAATGAGACACAGTTCAATCATAACGATAACCACATAAATAAAAACCAACAGATGAAAAAGATTCTTATGTTCGGAGCATCTGCAATGATGATGCTCCTTGCGGCCTGCGGAAGCGGCCACTACGACCAGAAGGTAGTTGACGAACTCACCAACAACAAAGAAACCTACACCGAGAAAGACTACAAGACCATGGTGGAACAGCTCGGTTATGCTCTCGACGATGCCGAAGGGGCAAAAGATTTAGGCAAGTGGGAGGAAGAGAACGAACAGAAAGCCGTAGGGATGATGGGCCTTTATATGGCTTTGAACATCCTCTCGGAGCAAGACTCAAACTTTCCCGAATCACTGCAGAAGGATGTCAAGTCACTCAGCAAACGTGTAAATAAGCTCACTGAAAAGGTGATGACAGCTGGCCAGGAAGCACCCGCAGCCGGTTTCGACAGCGATCAGGTAGTAACCGTAGAGGATTATTCAGAAGAGTAAGACCGGAAAAATACATGAAGGAGGTGTAGCATAGACATCATTTATGCTACTCCCTCGCTTTTAAGCAATTTGACATGAGTAAGAAATGCCCTTTTTGCGGTGAGGAGATTGCCGACAGCGCAAAGAAATGCCGCTTTTGCGGAGAATGGATTGATGCCTCATCCGCACCGGCGCCCGTAGCAGGCACGGGCAACCCGCAGCAAGCAGGTGAAACACCTGTTTATGACCCCGAGCCAAAACTTTATGACACCGAGCCAGAACGCACAGGTTTCTTTGAAACATATTTCAAGCAACCTTATTTACTGCAATTCAAAGACTTCTCCGGCCGAACCTCGCGAAAAAGTTTCTGGATGGCATGGCTCGCCATGCAGATTGTCAATGTCGGCTTGTGCGGATTGGTCATGTTGCTCATGGGACTTGGCGGCATGACCGGAATGATTGCGGGTATAGTGATTGCCTCGCTGTTCTCGCTCGCCATGGTTGTGCCTTCTTTGGCTTTGGTTGTCAGACGACTTCGCGACGCCGGCAAGAGTCCATACATGGTTTTCATCGCTCTTGTGCCAATTGTGGGTACGATAATCCTTCTTGTCTTCCTATGTATGCCATCTGAAGAGCCGGAGGAAGAGTCCAATGTCTCCTTTGCAACTCTTGACTGGATTATCACGGGTGTTTGCGTGGTAGCGCTCGGATTGGGAGCGTATTTCCAGACCACCGCGCTGACCGGATCCGCAAGCGACCTTTACGACATGGATGCAACTGATTTTGACGAGACAGGCGACGGGGATTCGGCTTCTTATCCTGTCGAGGTAGAGGCTATCGAGGCCTCGGAGACCTACGAAGATGGGATTTACGAAGGAAGTCTGCTTGAGCTGTGCGCCAGCGCGGTAGACATCATGAGAGGGTTGAACGGCTCGGTCAACGCTATCAGATACGGCAGCGACCAAGCCTACTACAACACAAGCGGGGAATGGGGTTCCACGTCTACGCCGCTCAGGGCGCAGGGCTATATAAGCCGTCATTCTGTGGATGTGATATGTTATATCACCGAAGACGGGGAGCTTCACGGACGTTATCATAATGAGAACGGCATCAATCTCGACTTCAACGGGTATCTTGACGCAGTTGGAGACCTGATTGTGCAATTAGGCCACGGTTCCGAAAAATCCGACTGGGTTCTTCATTATGTGAAGGACGGTGCGGAGACACCCGGTGCCATGCGCTACGAAGGCACCTGGGGCAGCAACAACAAAGAATCGGCCCTCACCTTCACCATCGACGGCGACTGACCACTCGTACGGGTATGCAGAATAGTCTTCCCGGCCTGTACATATGCAGGCCGGAGAGGCTATGCCAACATCATAATATAATCTCCCTACGGTCAGATCATACTACACCATACCCGTAACATTCAAACGATAAAAATAATCAGTGTAATCCACAGGCACCACCGGGTGGTCTTATCTCCGGTATGTGCAACTACTTAAATTCACAAATTTATGAATTTAATAAATTTTCATTACCTACCCAATCTTCGCACCATACTATTCAGAATGGTCATTTTGATTACCGTCATTATTAACGGACTATCTGTCTACGCCGATGATCTCGACAAAGTAGATATTAATGCGCCATTCATCGTAATAAAATCCCGCAAAATAGACCAACCGGCGGTAGATGCTGTTGTAAAGGATAAAATCAAAAGTCTCCAAGATTCGCTGGCCGAAATTACCAGTGCGCAAGCAGTTGTCAAATCAGCACTCCCCTATGCAGGTAAAAAATGCCCGGCCGAGTGCCAATCTTTCCTATCTTATTATGCCAACCAACTGAAATCAGGAGGATTAAAAGATGCCGACAAAATAGTCAAGGATCTGGATAAGGGAAAAATCAACAAGAAATTCACACCATATCTTGAAAGTTTGTTATCTACACTTGAAAGAACACAATCCCTGATGCAGAATCAACTTGACCGAATACTACGCGATGGTGCAGATGCGGTATTCAAATACCAAGCTATGCCGACATTGGAATATAATGATACTGTGGCAAATCCTTATTCACGCTACGCCATGTACATATCGGATGACTCTTACCCAAAAGATCAAATATTCAATCATGACCATGCAAAGATGGTTGAGGGTTGGGAATGGCTCAGGCAAGATTATGACGTACAGTATGTAAATAAGAAATACCCCATCGAGGTAAGTTATAGGTTTATACCGCACATCCGGAATATGCAGTCAAGCGATCAGATTATGGGTTCACATATTTTTTATACGATGAGTCAGGAAACCTCAAATATGTCTACCCATCAAATGAAATAGATAGATGGATCGGCATGTATCCTGAAGGGAAGTTGAGAAATCAGATTCTCAAACATGCGTATGACACAAATGCGTATGATATACAGGCAGAGGGCAATCTGGTAAGACATAAAATCATGGTCTCTATCGGACTTGAAAAGAAGACCGCAAAAGAGAAACAATTGGAAGAAAAAGCCTACAACAAGGTTATGGGGCTCTTTGGAGCTGCGGCAAAGTGGAACAGAGCCCAAGCAAGACATGGGGCAGGAAGCCGCAGTGCCCGTGCGGCAATGTCAGAAGTCGGAAAAGCCTTGAATTCCACAAGCAAGTCCACAGCGGCCGAAAAGTCAGATGGAGAAGCCCAAGCCACTGCAAGCAGCTGGGCAGACCAGATAATAATGGAGGACCTGCGTGATGTTTTTACCGAGCCTTGGAAAACAGAGAGACTGTCACCCACGAAGTTCAGGATGACTTTTGTTAACGACGAAGGTGTACCGACTTATCAATACGAATTGGAATATATCAATGACAAAGCGTTTCACTGCATCACTGAGGAAAATATGATTTTCCCTGATAACGACAGCTCTGTCTTTGATGAATTCATC
The DNA here is from genome assembly GCA_910578385.1 of uncultured Muribaculaceae bacterium. Classification (GTDB taxonomy): domain Bacteria; phylum Bacteroidota; class Bacteroidia; order Bacteroidales; family Muribaculaceae; genus Lepagella. Next base: position 41,707 of record CAJTQV010000023.1, read on the forward strand.
AAATATAAAGACGCTCCGGTAAATCGCCGCCTTACAGTTTCCGATAAATCCGTTCGGGCAGACTCAGGCACGTCGGCAGATTGGGAAATCTATGTAGCGGTAGAGCAGCAAGCCCAGTTTCCCGGTGGCCAGGCTGCACTGATGAAGTGGATAAGTGATAATATCATGTATCCCTCGGAAGCCAAAGAGAATAATATCGAGGGACGAGTGATAGTAAAATTCGTCGTGGAAAAAGATGGTAGTATAACTGGAATCACGGTAGCTAAAAGTGTTGATGAGAGTTTAGATGCGGAAGCCATGCGTTTGATCAACAAAATGCCCCAATGGTTACCCGCGCAAAACGACAACACTCCGGTCAGATCATACTACACCCTACCCGTAACATTCAAACTACCGAAATAATCAGTGTAATCGGCAGATACCACCGGGTGGCCTTATCTCCGGTATGCGCCACCCTGTAATATCCTGTGACCTTCTTGCCGGGAGCACCCCACGTCTTTCAGACGAGGTGTGCTTCCGGCTATCTATCTCCCGATGCTCTGTCAAGCATCCAGACGATACTTAAACCCTCTCATATAAACCGGGATTTGAGCTTGCTAAATTTAGAGTGCTATAAAAGGCACTTTCATTTTATTTGAGCTAAAATATAAGATATGGATTCAGCACTTTTCATCGGCAGAGGGTGGGCTTGTCGATGAAATGGGCTGTTTTGTCTCAAAACCGCCCGGGCACCCGAATTTCATTGTAATTTTGAAATGTGCAATTGGAAGTGTTAAACCTACCGCGACACCGTCCTGACCGCCCTGCTGAAATAAATAAAATATTTTTTGTCGTTTCATGTGTTTATGAGTAAATTTGCGCCATGACAGCCGACGAGATAAAAGCGGCGACCAGTTCAGGGTAATACTTTGGAGTAGTAATCTGAAAAATAAGGGGAAAATACGTCGTGTCGGTCCTGCCAAAGGAGGGAAATGCTTGGTATCATCAAAAAGAAAGCCATTCAAATCTTCTTCTACGAATTTGAATGGCTTGATAATTCTTCTTGCATGAATTGTGTTTGTTTTATCGGGAACCAGACATTATACCTGTGTTTGTGTCTTCGCTCGACATACGTTGTCGGGCATTTCCTCTTGATTTGCCAAAGTCAAGATTGAAAGAAAATTTCAACAGTATAACATGTCTTTGATAGAATGTACCTTTGTTGACGCAAAACTCGCGCCAAGTCTCAAAATCAATCTGCTCTATATATGTATTGAAGTTGTCTGACATTATTGTTCCAAAATGAAGATAATGCAGAAAATGCAATGAGCGCTGTCATTCAATCACCTCCCAGTAACCGCCATTACGTGGTCCGACTCTCTTGACTATGTTGTTGAGTTTTTTAATTTCTCTATCAAGTGTTGTTGTTCCGATGCTCAATTTCTCTGCAATCTTATTAAGAGATATTGTGGGATTCTCTTTAATCATAGAAACAATATCCACCTGACGTGCTGTTAGATTAGCACCATCTTTAGCACCATTAGAATCTGCCACACTTTGACCACTTCTTATCGACATGAAGATTTCACGCGGAATGATGGCTGATACACCGCCATTTTTGAACCAGCCTCTCTTAAAATGGAGTCGAATTCGACCCCTTTAAAATTGGGATTATTCAGCCGCTCCCAAAGGCCAAGATATTCAAGGGTATTTTTGACACGCATCCAATTCTTGACAACGTCTTTAGGCTCAACAGGATTCTTCTGTCGGGCAAAATATCGGTGATGCAGATGTAATCAATCCCCTCTTTTGAGAGAGTCCTGACTGATTTCTAATTGTGGCGAATTCGCCATAATTAAAATCAGGATTATACACTTTCTCCCAAATGCCGATAAACTCAAGAGTATTACGGTTACGCAGCCAATCCGTGATAAAGAAATCACCATCCTTGGCTCGCAACATATCGGTGAGACAAATATAGTCTTCACCATTTACTTTTACGACATTAACTTCGGTATCTTTTACGGTTATTTTTGCCTTATGCGGATAAGCGTTTGATTTCAAATGTAAAATCACTTCAGTAATTTCCTGTCATTTTCAGTGCCTTCCAACACCTGCATCTGATGGATGGCAATCTTATTGAGCTTTATGAGCCGTTCTCCCTGAGGCATTCCCTCATGGATCAGCATGGCATTTATAGTCTCTAAACCCCTCGAATTCGGTGGGTTTAAAATTGGGATTATATAACTGTTCCCAGATTCCCAAGAATTCTATTGTATTGCGATTACGCATCCAACTCGCTATTACAATGTTCGGTTCATCGCTCTTATATCGGGCCGTTTGTTGGTATCAGGCACGTTGAAGCCGCGTAGCGGCGGCACGGCGGTAGGCACGGGTGAAAACATGAAATGAAAGGCCCCGGGGCCTTTCATTTCATGATTTCACCCGTGTAAAGTTGATATCCCACCCTATCCCCATCCCTGCCGCGAAGCCTGCGGCTT
>CAJTQV010000024.1:0-14669 GCA_910578385.1 uncultured Muribaculaceae bacterium
CCAAAACGGGGAAATTTTATTGGGGGTGCCGCACCCAAACCCGGGTGATGACGGAATGGCTACGCCCATTCCGTCATCACCCGGGCCTACCGCCGTTGCCGCCGCTAAAGCGGCTCTGACGCGCGTATCGACCCGGCACGATATCCCTCGCTCTTGTCTGACCCCCTCCCGCTGCTGACGACACTTGCGCATCTGCGCATACAAATCCCGTTGACCGCTATCGAAATGATGTTAATGAGTGTTAAAAATACGACCTGGATGCAAGAATTATGAATATTAATTGTAAATTTGTGCTATGTTACTAAGAAAATGATTTTTGGTATATTAACTAACATAATGAACGTTTTATGAAAAAATTAAACAAGTTTTTGACAGTCGCTCTCGCAGCGGCAGCCACATGCCTTCCGGCGTCGGCAATCACCCTCGTGGTTGACCATCCGGAAGCGGTAGTAGTGCAGATCCAACAGCCCGGCAGCAACACGGCCGAGGTAATCAATGTCGTGGCAGGTGACAACGAGGTTGCCATCACAGGCACCGGCGATGCCATGATGAAAGTGACAGCCGTCTCTCCTTGGGTGATTGACAACATCACAAACATGGCATATATGAGCTTCTTAGATGCCTGGACAGCAGCAGTGCCGGCAGGTTCCACCCAGACTTACGTCTTCACGACCCGCAACCCCGAGGCTCCTGAGACTCCCGGTATCACGCTCAACGTGGATCATCCCGAGGCTCTTGATGTGAAGGTGTCGTACAACGGCGGCGCAGCCCAGGTAATCTCGCTCACCGCAGGTGCCAACAAGATTGAGACAGCCGAGGCCGGTATGCTCAGCGTAACTCCCGTTGAGCCTTGGACTATCGAGAGCGCCGAGGGCATGACAGTCAATCCCATTCTCGGTGGATATTTCGTTAACTTCGCGGCCGGCGCGACCGATTCTTACACTGTCGTGACCAGCAAGCCGGAAGTTCCCCGCACATTCATCATTCTGAATGTGGATCATCCGGAGGCTCTCGACGTGAAAGTGTCATACGACGGAGGCGAGACCCAGACAATCGCAATGGTCGAGGGTGAGAACGAAATCGACACTACAGTTGCAGGTCTGATGAGCATCACCGCCGTTGAGCCTTGGACAATCGAGAGTGCCGAGGGCATGGTTCAGAATCCTTTCACCGGCGGTTACTCGGTATCTTTCGAGGCAGGTGCGACAGCATCTTACACCATTGTCACCGCCAAGGGTGCCGGTGAGCCGACATACCTCACACTCAACGTAGACCATCCTACGGCAGTCACCGTGCTCGTTTCTTACGCCGGAGGTGAGGCTCTGACAATTCCTCTTGAGGAGGGTGCGAATAAGATTGAGACAACAACCGAAGGTCTGATGAGCGTCACCGCCGTTGAGCCTTGGACAATCGACAGCGCCGAGGGTATGCTCCAGAATCCTTTCACCGGAGGCTATTCACTCTCGTTCGAGGCCGGTTCGACCGCGTCTTACACCATCACCACAAGCATCGAGCTTGACAAGACAGCGGTTCTCTGGGTTGACGATGCAGCCAAGGCAGAGTCATTCAGCCTGACAGCAAGCGACAACACCGTTATCTTCGGCGGTTCGATAGCAGCGGCCACCGGTTACAATGAGTTTGTATTCAACAGCGGTTGGAACGACTTCACACTCTCGTTCACCGGCACCGATCTCGTGAACAAGGTATATGTGAACGGCGAAGCTGTTGAGGAAGAGGAAGGCGTGCGCATGCTGAACCTCGCCGACAACGCAGTTGTCAAGGTATTCCTGGCTGAGGAGCCTGTGTCATGTGACGTTAAATTTGAGGTTGCCGACGATGTCAAGGATCTTACCGTTACACACGACGTGATTCTCGTTGACAACGACATCGAGACAATCAGCAAGGGTTACAGCTGCTTCAACGGTACCGAGTTCAAGGTAGCCGAGGGTGAAGTCAAGCTTCAGGTTTCGGTCAACGGTGAGAACATCACAGCAGAAGAGGGTAACTTCGTCTTCGTAGTGACCCAGCCCGAGACAGTGGTCAAGGTATCGGAGAACATCGGCGACAGCGTTGAGGCCATCACCGACGCAGCCGCAGCCCCGACCGCCGTCTTCAACCTCCACGGCGTCAAAGTATCCGACACCACCGACAACCTCCCCGCCGGCCTCTACATCGTAGCCGGCAAGAAGGTAGTAGTGAAATAATCCCCGTTTCTTAAATAATTCCCACCTGTTGGTGGAGATTCATAAAGCGCGCTTCGGCTTCTTCGCCGTGGCGCGCTATTGATTTCACTACGCGGTCGAAGGATTTTTCGGCGCGGATGTCGCCCGATTTGGAGTAGAATTTATCGGCGTAGCAGACAAGTTTCTCTTCCAGCGTCTGCGGCGTCATGTCGCGGTGGGGGAGCGGCAGACCCTGTCGCACTATGTCGTCAACTGTCAGCCCGGAACCGGTGTGCCGTTCACATACAAGCGCGTGGCGCGGCAGTCCCTCGGCTTCCAACAGACGGCGCCCTTCCACGCCGTGACATATGTATGGCAATGTGCCCGTGCAGCATATGTCGGGCGCATCACACAGGAAAATTCCGATGTCGTGGAGAAGCGCGGCCTCCTCCACAAATGTCAGATCGACATCAAGACCACGTGCGCGCGCGCACGCAAGGGCCTTGTCGGCGACAAGCCGGCTGTGCACCGTGAGTATGGTGCGCAGCCGGCTTGATTTTCCGTAGTATTTGTCTATGATACTGTCGCAGTCAATCATCAATCGAAGTTGATGACCTCGCACCAGCCGTGGGTGTCAGGCTCGGTGCCGTACTGTATGCCGCGCAGTTTGTTGTAGAGCTTGGTGGTGACAGGGCCTGCCTCGTTCATGTCGAACTGGAAAGTGCGGCCATTGTCGATGTCGTCAATCTGACCGATGGGGGTGCAGACAGCTGCCGTACCGCAGTTGCCGACCTCGTCAAACTCAGCCAGCTCGCCGTAGGGGATGTGACGCTGCTCAACCTCCATGCCCATGTCTTTTGCAAGCTGACGGAGGCTCATGTTGGTGATAGAGGGGAGGATTGTCTCGCTCGCGGGAGTAACGTAGGTGTTGCCCTTCACGCCATAGAAGTTGGCCGCGCCGCACTCGTCGAGATACTCCTTCTCTTTCGGGTCGAGGTAGAGCATCACAGCATAGCCGAGGTCGTGAGCCTTCTGTCCGGCGTTGAGAGAAGCAGCGTAGTTACCGCCGATCTTGATAGAACCGGTTCCCTTGGGAGCCACACGGTCGTACTCGCGCGACAGACAAACCTTTGTAGGCTTGAAACCAGCCTTGAAGTAGGGACCTACCGGAGTTACGAGCATGATCACCATGTATTCCTCAGAGGGGCTCACGCCGATCTTGGGTGAAATACCAATCTCAAGAGGACGGATATAGAGAGAAGCGCCCGACTCGTAGGGAGGAATGAAGCGCTCGTTGAGTTTGACTACCTTGCGGACCATCTCCTCGAAGAGTTCCACGGGCATGGGCTGCATGGAGATGCCCTCGGCGCTGCGGATGAAGCGCTTTGCGTTCTCGTCCATGCGGAACACGCGAACTTTACCGTCGGGACCGCGGAAAGCCTTCAGGCCCTCGAACGATTCCTGTCCGTAGTGGAGACAGCTTGCTGCGATGTGCAGGGGAACATATTCAGAGTCGCTTACTTCGATCTCGCCCCATTTGCCATCTTTGTAAGTGCAGCGGACGTTATAGTCTGCCTTGACATAACCGAAGGGGAGTTTGCCCCAGTCAAGATTTGGTGTTTCCATGTGTTTCTGGTGTTAGATGTATTGAGAGTTTTAATGTTTTTGTTTCAGTTTTTTGTCTGACCGGTCTGACCAGTCCGACTTGTCTGACTTGTCTGACAGGTCTGACAGGTCTGACCTCTGACCTCGGTCTTCTGACCTCTGGCTTATATCAGACTGCGACCTTGCAGGTCAGGTCGCCGACCTTGACAATATACACGCCGTGGGCCGGCAGCTGGAGCTGCGAGCGGCCGGCGGGTAGTGTCTCGCTGTTGACCAGTCGGCCAAGGATTGTGAAAATCTTGATCTGCACAGGGTGGTTGGCGTTGACTATGATCAGGCCGCTTGCGGCCTTGATCTCGATGTCGGTCTCGCGGACCACAGCCTTTGCATCGGCGCGTTCGGTCTTGACCTGCTCCCAGCCCTTGGGAGCGGCCGCGGCGGTGAACGCCACCGACGAAGCCGCCAGCAGCAGAGCCGCACCTAAATATGTCTTCAACCGTATGCGCATTCTCACTTTTTCCTTTTGCTTCGTAAAATTACAAAATTATTTTGATATACATTCTATTATATGACAAAAAAATCCCCGCAAGGATTACTTGCGGGGACTCATATCTTGCGGGGAGTGCCGGGGACTACCTTCGCAGGCCCTGACCAAGGCGGTTATCAGCCTTTTTTCTCCTCTTTCTGCATCTGCTCCTTGAGAGCCTGGAGTGCGCCGAGGTCGCCGAGAGTTGTCTTCTCGATGGCGGGTGCGGCTACAGTCTCTGTTGCCTGACGCTTCTCGCTGCGACGTGCTGCGTTCTGAGCGCGACGCTCAGTCTTGTTGGCGTCTTCAGCGATGCGGCTGTGGCTGAGGATGATGCGCTTGTTGTCTTTGTTGAACTCGATTACCTTGAATTCGAGCTCGTCGCCGAGCTTGGCCTGGCTGCCATCCTCCTTCACGAGGTGCTTGGGAGTAGCGAAGCCCTCCACGCCATGCTCAAGGCTGATCACGGCACCCTTGTCGAGAACCTCGATCACCTTACCCTGGTGGATTGAACCAACAGTGAAGATGGTCTCGAATACGTCCCAAGGATTGTCCTCAAGCTGCTTGTGGCCGAGGCTGAGACGACGGTTGTCCTTATCGATCTCAAGAACCTGAACCTCGATGTCGTTGCCGATCTGAGTGAACTCGCTGGGGTGTTTGATCTTCTTTGTCCAGCTGAGGTCGGAGATGTGGATAAGGCCGTCTACGCCCTCCTCAATCTCAACGAACACGCCGAAGTGAGTGAAGTTGCGAACCTTTGCGGTGTGGCGGCTGCCGATAGCATACTTCTGCTCGATGTTCTCCCAGGGGTCTGCCTTGAGCTGCTTGAGACCGAGGCTCATCTTGCGCTCGTCGCGGTCGAGGGTCAGGATGACTGCCTCTACCTCGTCGCCGGCCTTCAGGAAGTCCTGTGCGCTGCGGAGGTGCTGGCTCCAGCTCATCTCGCTGACGTGGATAAGACCCTCTACGCCGGGCTGTACCTCTACGAATGCACCGTAGTCGGCCATTACAACCACGCGACCCTTGATGTGGTCGCCAACCTTGAGGTTGGGGTCGAGGTTATCCCAGGGATGCGGCATGAGCTGCTTGATACCGAGGGCGATACGCTTCTTCTCGTTGTCGAAGTCGATGATAACGACCTTGATGTCCTGGTCGAGTTTGACAACCTCGTGCGGATCTGAAACGCGGCCCCAGCTGAGGTCGGTGATGTGTACGAGACCGTCAACACCGCCGAGGTCAACGAATACACCGTATGCAGTGATGTTCTTGACCTTGCCTTCGAGCACCTGACCCTTCTCCAGCTTGGAGATGATCTCTTTCTTCTGCTGCTCGAGCTCGGCCTCGATGAGGGCCTTGTGGCTTACAACCACGTTCTTGTATTCCTGGTTGATCTTCACAACCTTGAATTCCATCGTCTTGCCGACGAATACGTCATAGTCGCGGATAGGACGAACGTCGATCTGTGATCCGGGGAGGAACGCCTCGATGCCGAACACGTCGACAATCATACCGCCCTTTGTGCGGCTCTTGACGTAACCCTTGATGACCTCGTCGTTCTGAAGAGCCTCGTTGACGCGGTCCCAGCTGCGTGTCTGGCAAGCCTTCTTGTGGCTCAGACGGAGCTGACCGTTCTTGTCTTCGAGTGTCTCGATGTAGACTTCCACCTCGTCACCTTCCTTGAGGTCGGGATTGTAGCGGAACTCGCTGATGGGTATGATGGCGTCGGACTTCATGCCGATATCAACACGCACTTCGCGCTTGCTGATCGATTTCACGGTGCCGGTCACCACTTCGTTTTCTTTCGCTGTCTTGAGAGACTCGTCGTAGGTGTTCATCAACTCCTCACGGCTCTTGTCGGCAACGCTTGCGCCACTTTCGTAGCTCTCCCAATCGAAGTCCTCGATCGGGGTTTGAACTTTTGATTCAGTCATTAAAAAAGTTAATAAATAGTGTTAGTAATTCTCTCCTTACGGCACGCTTTGCCATAAGCGTCACAAAATTAGAACATTATTTGCGAGTTTCCAAATATTTCAGCAATCTTTTTCGCTTTTGTGCCTAAAAATTTTTATTTTACCCCGATTTTCGTTTACTTTGAACGACCAAATATGAATTGTTATGATGAAAAGAGTGTTACCTGTTGCTTTTGCAGCGTTGTTGCTCCTGGCCGGATGCGCCCCGAGCACTGATGAGATTGTGGCTAAGATCCAGGAGGGAAAGGAGCTGTCTGATGCTGATTATACAGCAGCTATCGAGGCTGCATCGGAAGTGAACCGCCAGCTTGCCGATACAATCGAGAAGTATGCCGACGACCGCATGGCCCTCGGCCGCGCCATGATTGCGATGTCGACTGATGAGAAGCTCGCGGGTGTCGATTATATAAACCGTGTGTTGCTCAACACTGACCCGGCTACGCTCAGCGAGGAGAACCGCACCGCGCTTGAGAAGCTGCTTGCCGAGGAGGCGAAGACCCAGACCCGTTTCTACCAGGCGATGGGTTATCCCGAGGGTTTCTCCGGGCTCCAGCAGCTCCCGGAAGTCCCGGCCGACGATTCAGCCGTGCCTGCCGATTCAGCAACCCTGAATCCGACCGAAACCGTTATGTAACAGCCGCCGGGACTGTAACAGCCGATAAACAAAAGCACCGCTTTATATAGGAAAGCGGTGCTTTTGTTGTAAATGTGTATCTGTCTGTACACTTCGGGATGGCTACTTGTATCTTGACCAGCGGATGATTTCCATCAGGGTCGGTTTCTTGCCGTACATGAAGATGCCGACGCGGTAGATCTTGCCGCAGAGCCAGATCATGAACATGAACGCTATGTAGAGCAGCACGATCGAGAGGGCAATCTCCCAACCGGGCACGCCGTAGGGGAGACGCGCCATCATGGCCATCGGCGACGTGAAGGGTATGATCGAGAGCCAGAAGGCAAGTGCCGAACTCGGGTCGTTGAGTATGGCCATCGAGCCGATGATACCGATTATGACGGGCATGGTGGCTATCGACGACAGCTGGCTCGCATCCTGGACGTTGCTCACAGCCGAACCGATCGCCGCGTAAATCGACGAGTAGAACAGGAAGCCTCCTATAAAGAAGAGGAGTGTGTAGACAAGGAGTGAGATGAGGAAGCCCGGCTCGGTGAACTGCGCCAACGCGCCTGTAACCTCAACCGGCACGTCGTTGCCGAGTGTCTCGGGCGTGAGGAAGGGGGTCGCAACCGCCACGGCTGTGCCTATGAGCACTGCCCATATGAGTATCTGGGTGATAGCCACGAGTCCTACGCCCGCTATCTTGCCGAGCATGAGCTGGAAGGGCTTGACCGACGACACGACTATCTCAAGCACGCGGTTGTTCTTCTCCTCGATGATCGAGGTCATGACCATCTGGCCGTAGATCAGGATGAACATGTAGAGCATCATGTCCATTATCAGCGACAGGAAGTAGGAGAGTTCCGAAGAGGTCTCGGTGTCTTTCTCCTGGTCTATGCGGATGGTGGTCATCTTGACATCGGCTGTGACATCTTCCATGATCTGCTTTATGTCGGGAATGTTGTATTTCTGAAGACGCACATCCTCGATTGCCGACTTGATCTGGCCGGTTATGAACGCGTCGGTCATCATCGACACCGAGCCGCGCGAGAGGAGTGTGATTCCCTTGGCGGGGTTCTCCACTGCGTCGCTTCCTAAAATAAGTATAGTCTCATTGTCTTCGTTGGCGCGGAGTGAGTCAACGGGGGCAGTGGCCGGCACGAATTTGACTTCATCGTTGCCGACAAGACGCTGTGCCACCACTCCGGTGTTGTCAACGACCATCACGGTCTTCTGCTCCGATTTGCTGAAGAGCATGAAGAAAGCCGGGGCGAGCATCAGCGCGATCATGACAATCGGCACCAAGATTGTGCTGATGATGAAACTCTTGCGCTTTACTCTCTCGAAGTATTCGCGCTGTATAACAAGTCCTAATGAATTTGCCATGATTCGGGTCAGTTTTGGGGTTCAACTTCAACATTTTTCTCGCTTGCACGCACGGCGGCCACGAAGATGTCGTCCATCGACGGTATGACCTGCTCGAAGGTGCAGAGATCAACGGCACCGTTGACGGCGGCTATCATGTCGCGCTTGCCGGTGCCGGGTGCGAGCGAGAGGGTGGCGGTGAGATTGCCGAGCTTGTCGGTCTCGCCGACCATTGCCTCCGCGCCGAGACGGTCGGTAGCCTCAAGGAGCTGCGCCGGGTCACCCTGATAGGTGATGCGGTAGCGGTTGTCGGCAAATTTCTCGCGCACGTCGCGCACGGAACCCGACAGGATGTTGCGCGAGCGGTTTATGAGCGTGATGTTGTCGCACAGTTCCTCCACGCTACCCATGTTGTGGGTCGAGAAGATGATGGTGGAGCCTTCGTCGCGCAGTTTCAGAATCTCGCGCTTGAGGATTCCGGCGTTGATGGGGTCGAAACCGGAGAACGGCTCGTCGAAGATGAGCAGTTCCGGACGGTGAAGCACCGTGACGATAAACTGGACCTTCTGGGCCATACCTTTCGACAGTTCCTCGACCTTCTTGTCCCACCAGTCGGAGATCTCAAGACGGTCGAACCATTCGCGCAGGCGCGAGGTTGCCTCGGCCTTGGAGAGACCTTTCAGGCGGGCGAAGAAGAGTGCCTGCTCGCCGACTTTCATCTTCTTGTAGAGACCGCGCTCCTCGGGGAGGTAGCCGATGTTGGTCACGTCGTCGGCGGTGAGTGGGTGGCCGTTGAAGGTGACGAGACCCGTGTCGGGGGCGGTGATGTGGTTGATGATGCGGATAAGGGTGGTCTTGCCCGCGCCGTTGGGGCCGAGCAGTCCGTAGACCTGTCCGCGTGGCACGCTTACCGACACATCGTCGAGCGCGCGGTGGTTGGTGAAACTTTTCGATATATGTTCCGCCGTCAGTATATTATCCATTGTAACAGGTGTTGAATATCGGGTGGTTGAATAGTTCGTCGGGGGTTATGCCGAGCCGTTGCATCTCCTCGGCCAGTGCGGGCAGAGTGACGTCGAAGAACTCGCGGCGCCGAGCACCGGTCACTTTGTCGGAGGCGTCGTCGGCGAGTATGAAGCCCATGCCGCGCCGCGGTTCGATCACGTCGGCATCCTGAAGATCCTCCATGGCCTTCAGCACGGTTCGGGTGTTGACACCCAGGTCGGCGGCGAGCTCGCGCACCGAGGGTATCTTCTCGCCGGGTGGCCATGCGCCCTCGATTATGCGGTTGAAGGCATAGTCTACAATCTGCCGGTAGATCGGTTTGTTGTCGTTGAATTCCATCATTTTTACTTACGCATCAGAGGTTGCGCTTGCGCAGGGTGCGGTAGGTGAGCCAGAGCATCAGGCCGCTATAGACGGCCAGCAGACTTATAACGGACACCATGTAGGGTGTAGCGTGCGAGAAGTCGTTGATTATTTTATGCGCGAAATCCTCCTGTTGTTCGGGAGACATCATCTTTCCGTCAAGGCCATCGTTGAAACCGGCCTGAAACACGGCATACATGCCGTAGACGGCTCCTAATGTGCCCACCGTGAACTGCACTGCGAATGTCGAGATGACCGCCTTGATGATCCGGCTGTGGCGTGCGTAGAGAGTCACGAAGAGGCAGGTCATTGATCCGGCTACGGCTGCAAGTATGTTCATGCAGATTATGACCGGTGGATTACCGAAGTGCATGTTCTTCACACCCATCATCGCATCGGTGTGTATTGCCGGGATTTTTCCGTAGAGCCACATCGCACCTTCCGGGAGAGCATAGACAGCAATCGGAACAGCGACCAGCAGATACAGTAGATAGAATGTGAATTTCTCGGAAGCCCTGGCCGGGAGCATACGGTCTACGACGCGTGTGTCACCGCTCTTGGCGAATGCTATAGGCGCTAACTGGAACAGGATGGGCAGCACGGAGAACACCAAGGTGAATATTCCGGTCTGTGCCACACCGTTGAGGGGGAGCAGGAGGAGCACCGCGAATATCGCCGAGATTATTGCGTAGACGAGCAGCTGACGGTTGGCGACGGTCGAGAAGTAACGTGCCACCTCGGCTACGCGTTTCCATGAGAAGCGGTCGCCCGCGGCATCGGTTGCTTCAGCCGGGCGTGTGGTATCAAGGTTTATTGGTGTCATATGCTTTCGGTGTTTTGAGGTTCTACTTCGGCTGAGAGGGCCTTGAGTATGGCATTGCGGCAGGGGGAGTGGAGGGCGGAGTAGAGCAGACGCCAGTCTATGCGGGTCGGTTCGTCGCCCGGAATAGCCGGGAGTATGCTTAGCACGCGGCCAACCTGGGTCTCGGAGTAGAGCGCGTCAGGTTCGGGTACGCGGCTCACCTCGAATGCCAGACGCTCGGTGACGGCCTCTTCCGTATCGGCGAACATCAGCCGCGAGCGGGTGATCATGACCGCTCCGTCGAACAGGTTCTCAAGTTCCGATACGGTGTGGGTCGAAACGATGATTGTCTGACCGTCGCGCAGCGACGAGGCTATGAGGCGGCGCAGAATCTCCTTGCTCTGGATGTCGAGGGCGTTGGTCGGTTCGTCGAGGAGAAGCACCTCCACGCCGAGTGCGAGCACATATGCGAGCTGTGTCTTCTTGCGGTTGCCGAGCGATAGCGACTTCATCGGCTCGTCGCCCGAGAGCCCGAACGCCACTAAGTTGGAGAGGAATTGTTCCTGCGAGAAGTTGGGGTAGAAGTTCGAGTACAGTTCGGCGAATTTCCGGATGGTCTTTGCCGGGAAGAAGGTATTCTCCTCAAGAAGGAAAGTGCGGGCCATTCCCGAGGGGATGTCTCCGCCCGAGGGAATGCCGTCGATCAGGCATTCACCGGCTGTCGGGAGCGAGAGTCCGGCCATGATGTGGAGCAGGGTTGTCTTTCCGGCTCCGTTCTCACCTGCGAGGAGGTGGACCCCCGGCGGTATAGTGGCGGTCAGGCCGCTCAGTGCCGGGAATCCCTTCTTGGTATATGAAAACTCTATGTCTTTTAATTCAATCATAATCTGCGGGTGTGTGCCGGTGGCACATATTGTTGGTTCTCAGATCAGGTTCAATAATCCGTGGAGGAGGGCATGTGGTGCATGCAAGTTCCGGGATTATTTTATAGGTGTCACGGTGAAACCTGCTTTGGTCAGACCGGCTATCACGCCACGGTCGCCGGGAAGATGTCCTGCGCCGACAACCACCATGATTGACTCGCCGGGCATTTCTTCGGATAGCTGCTTGACCCAGTTGTCGTTGCGCGAGTAGATCATGCGTTCCGCGGCACCGGCGTCCTCATCCTCCATGACGAGCATCAGGTCGAGGATCTTGTTGATGTCGTGGTTGAGATATGCTTTCGAGAGTTCGATAGACTTCGCCTCCTCATCGGCCATGTCGGTCACGGTCTCAACGAGACCCTCGGCCTGTTCGGAGATGGGACGGTTGTAGAGCATGTTCATCTGGAAGTCCATTGTCTCCAGGCCACCGACGGGTTTGCCGAGTTCGGCGGCGCGGGTCTGCATGGTCATGTCGATACCTTCGAGCGGGTTGAGTTCAGGGAAAACCTTCTGGGCCATGAGGGCTGCGATCTGTGTCGAGATTACCGAAGGTTTCATCATGTACATCATTTCGAGGGGAGCAGCGCCGCCGGTGTATTCGTTCCAGACTGTCCTCACGGCGTCGAGTTGTTCGGGAGTGAGTACCTTGTCGAGAGTGCTGTCGGCGGGTGCCATGAGATAAGACTGGTATGCCATCATCGCAGCAGGGTCTTTCATCGCAGCCATGTCAATCTCGCCGTAGAGACGGTCCACGCTTTTCATGATTTCGGGGAGCTCGGCAATCGAGTCAACCACGGCGAGGGGAGCGAAGTGGTGTGTGCCGAGAAGGTAGCTTACCTTGTCGCTGCCTGCTTTTTCAACCTTGTAGAGAATCTGCGCCTGTGCTGCGCTTGCGAAACCGAAGAGGACAGCCGCTGCTGCCACGAGTGCTTTAAATCTTTTCATATTGCTTGGAAGTTTAGATTGTTTTTAAGTTTTTAAGTTTATAAGGTGGTTAAGGTTTATAAGGGGTTTGAGGTTCTTAAAAACCGGGGTGGTGTTGCTGTTAATTACTGTTGTGCTTAACTACAACACTGCAAAATTAGATATTAATTCTGATTTGACAAAATCGTTAACATTTCTTAACAAAGATTTGGCCATATGAGACTTTTTTTCTAATTTTGCGGCCTGTTTATGCCTGACACCCGGGTGTCTGAAGTTTTGGAGAAGCGGAGCCCGGATAGTTCTGTGGGGCAGCCTGTCGGGCGTTGATTATGCAGCGAAAAAGAACCTAACATATAGATATGTCTAATTTTAAGAAGCTGGATTTTAATCCGGCATTTGTCGCCACGATGCGCGACTATTCATTCTCGAAGTTCAAGCAGGACCTCACGGCGGGTCTGGTGGTGGGTATCATCGCCATTCCGCTGGCCATCGCTTTCGCTATCGCGAGCGGTGTGACTCCTGCGGTCGGTCTCATCACGGCCATCATCGGTGGTTTCCTTGTCTCTGCCCTCGGTGGCAGCACGGTGCAGATCGGTGGCCCGACCGGAGCCTTTATCGTAATCATCTATAATATTATAAGCCTTTACGGGCTTGAGGGACTCGCTCTGGCCACGTTCATGGCCGGCTGCATTCTTGTGTTGCTTGGCGTTTTCCGGCTCGGTACGGTCATCAAGTTCATACCTTATCCTATTGTGGTGGGCTTCACGGCCGGTATCGCCGTCACCATTTTCTCGACGCAGATGCCTGACTTCTTCGGCCTGAAGATTGACGAGGCTGTGCCGGGTGATTTCCTCGGTAAGTGGGCTGTTTATCTGCGCCATTTCTCCACAATCGACACTGCCACGGCAATAGTCGGACTGCTGTCGCTGGCGATCATCATCTTCACTCCCAAGATTTCCAAGCGTATACCGGGGGCATTGACCGCCATTGTGCTTGTCACACTGTTTGTGTGGATTGCCAAGGAATATTTCGGCATAACAGGTGTGCAGACCATCGGTGACCGTTTCGGCGTGATTGACACTTCGATTCCGCGTCCGCGCATGATCGGTTTCAACATGGAGTCAATCAATCTGCTGCTTCCTTCGGCATTCACAATCGCCATGCTCGGTGCCATCGAGTCGTTGCTGTCGGCTACAGTCGCCGACGGTGTGACGGGTACCCATACCAACTCTAACACAGAGCTTATAGGCCAGGGTATCGCCAACATCACTGTGCCCTTGTTCGGTGGTATTCCCGTGACCGGTGCCATAGCACGCACCATGGCCAACATCACCAACGGTGGACGCACGCCGGTGGCAGGTGTGGTACATGCGTTGGTTCTGACACTCACTTTCATGTTCGCGATGCCTCTGATCAGCCTGGTGCCGATGTCATGTCTTGCGGCTGTGCTTATCGTGGTCAGCTATAACATGAGCGGCTGGCGCACGGTGAAGGGTATGGCGACCAACCCAATGGGCGATGTATGGGTGCTTATCGTGACTTTCCTTCTGACGGTTATCTTCGACCTTACAATCGCGATAGAGATGGGCATGCTACTGGCTGTGGTCATCTTCCTGCGCCGTGTGTCGGAGAACACGACCATCAAGGTGTATGGTGACCAGCTTGATGCTGCCGACACAGATATGACTCAGCACGAGGTGCTTGACCTTCATCCCGGTGTGTCGGTCTATGAGATAGACGGCCCCTTCTTCTTCGGTGCGGCAACGAAGTTTGACGAGATGATGCGCACCGCGCCCCACCAGATGCCGGTCGTGCGCATAATCCGTATGCGCCGTGTGCCGTTCATCGACTCGACGGGGCTGCACAACCTCCAGATACTTATCGAGTCGTCGCACAAGGAGGGAATACTTGTCGTGCTCTCGGGTGTGCGCGAGAATGTACGCGACGCGCTTCACCGCTCGCACATCGACACTCTGATAGACCGCGAGCATATCTGCGACCATATCTCCCGAGCCGTGGTAGTGGCCAACGAGCTGGCTGACGCCCGCCACGCCACCCACGCCACCCACCAGCCCGCGTGACAATATTGTCTTACCTCCCGTCCGGCCAGTGCTTCTGACCAGTGTTTCTGACCACGCAGCCAGACCGGGCATCATCCGGCCCCGAATAAACAAGAGGCTGTGCCTATTTGAACTGCACCCCAAAAGTTTTTTGTCTAACTTTTGGGGTGCAGTTCATTTTGACACAGCCTCTTCCGGCTATCAATATCCGAGTGCTTTCAGGCACTTTGCGGCACATCCGACTCAGCTCAATCATATTGCACCGGAGACATTCCCCCAATCTACGCTCTAAAACTTAAAATCTAACCCCTAACGCCTAAAAACTGACGGATAAACCGGCAGTTTGCA
>CAJTQV010000024.1:15228-43809 GCA_910578385.1 uncultured Muribaculaceae bacterium
ACTTAAAATAAAAGTTGACTGGAACAATATGACAGTTACTTTCAAAGGATCCAACCAGCCCAATCATCCTGATTATCCTGCTGAAGCGTGGTTGATAGGAGACTTCAATTCATGGCGTGTGCCGAAAGGTAATAAAGATAATGGTGCCTTGGCGTTAGGTGAGCCTATTTTGGGGCCATTCGGAATTACTTTCAAAGGAAAGGTCGAGGTGCCGGCAGAAGCAAATGAATTTAAGATATACACTGTGTCGAGTGATGGTGTCAGCCGCTATTGGGTAAATCAGGATAAATTCTGGTTGACCAATTGGCATAATCCGGTCACGAATGTCCATGAGGTGGGTGTTAAGCAACTTCGTATCGAACCTGGGGAATTGGTAGAACATGGTTGGGACGGACCGTTTTCAATTACGAATTGGAAAGGTGGCACCATGAACGTTAATCCCGTTTTTCTCTGGGAGGATCACTGGGATTCCCTCGTTTCAGTCTGGTCGGAAGATGCACCGGAATCTCCATTCTCAGATAAACCGATATACCTTATCACTGAAACTGATGGTGGAAATAGGAAGATTCAGGAGATAAATGCGCCTGAATATTCCATGAAAGTTGAAAAGAGTGTAGAGGGAAGGGAATGTACGGTTATATTGTCGACTGAAAACAACCTTTATCCGGCTCAGGAAAATTGTTATGGCCTGTCAGAGGACGCACATTTCATCGATGTCCCGGACGATGAATGGGGCCCTTATTTTTGGACGGAACATTTTGTTTTAGAAGAAGGAGGTGAGCCTTTCTTGTGCAGATTCCCTGAGACAGGCGTAATGGATATTTATTTTGAACTTGTAACGGGAAAAGTCACAGTAATCCGGAGACTTCTGGATGGTGAGGGAGTTGAGGAAACAGGTGTGGATGACGCAGATAATGCCCCAGAGGAATATTTTAATCTTAATGGAGTTCGCGTGAACTCCATCACCCATGGTATTTACATCGTTCGCAAAGGTTCTAAGACCCGAAAAGTTCTTGTGGGGTGATATGGCAGTCGCGGTTTTATGACAGGCTCGCCATTGCTATATATATATATGAAACAAGCCATAGCTATAGGTATGTGATACAATTGGTATCCAACTTCAGGTTAATGGGGGTGAACGGGAGGGTTGGCTTGCGAAAGCTAATGAGCATTTTAATATATTTTAAGTAACTGTTAACACAAATTAACTTTCGGGGGGGGTAATGTGTTAAATTATGTGTAATTTTGCCATCTGAACTTATTTTTAATTTAAATTCTTCTAATTCAATGAAAATCTTACTCAGAACCTTTGTCGCAGTCACTGCCTGCTGCATGTTCGGTCTTGTGGGTTGCTCCAAAGATGAACCGTCATCGGGTGACATCAACGACAAACCTGGTGATTACGGTCAGCTCGGAGGTAATCTCATCACAATCGGCTCGACGCGCGATGTGGATTACACGAGTTGTGTGGTGCTCGGAACTGTGGACTTCCCTAAAATCACGAGTGACCATACGTATGGTGTGGTGTATATGGAGGCGCTTACAACTCCAGATTTTGACTATGATGCCAAGCTCCTTTATCAGGGTCACAGCAACAAGACTGACAAGGAGCAGTATGATTGTGTTGACGCAGCCATCATGAGTTCGTCGGCCGACGGTAAGTTCGAAAAGCAGCTTGTCGGTCTGAAACCGAACACTGTCTACTATTATCGTGCGTATGTCAGCATCGGACGCAATGTGAACTACTCCAAAGTAGAGATGTTCACGACCAAAGATCCCACTCCTGAAATAACTATGACGACTACTGACGCATCAGATATATATGCTGTGGCAGGAACAATGAACGGCGTTGTGAACGTGGGCAATCTTTCGGATGTCAATGAGGATCAGGAATACGGTTTCGTATATTCTTCGGCTCCTCAGCTCAACAGTCCCGACAAGCTGACTTACGAGTACTATGAGCAGTGGCTTATGAACCACTTTGAGACGGAAGAAGATTTTGATGGCCCGGAAGAGGTGACTACAACCACCAACCTCAACGGACGCATCAGTATTCCGCTCAGACATCTGCGTCCCGGTCAGACATACTATTACAGAACCTTCTTCAAATGGAATGACAAGTATTTCTATAGCCCGGAGGTCAAGACTCTGACCACTAAAGGTAAGGGTGAGATTTCGGTCGGAACGAACAAGGCGACAGATATCGATGCAACCTCGGCCATGCTCAACGGTACAGTGCCCTTCTCCAACATCGGTCTGGAGACAGTGACCGGAGGCTTCCTTATATCAAACGTGTATTCCAATGCCTCAGAGTTCACCCATGAGAATGCTGTGCGATGGGAAGATAGAAGATGGTCTCCTAATGCAGATGTCTATTTCGTAAGTTCTCCGGTGACAGAGAGAGACTTCAGTTACAGGATTACGGGACTCTCCCCGTTGACAACTTATCATGTTGTGGCATATATATCGCTCGGAACATATGAGGAGGGAGATGACGAAGTTGAGGAATTCGTGTATGGTCCGGTACAGCAGTTTGTTACCACCGATGAGGATATTTTTACCGGTTCGTTGGAGGTTTACAGTGAGGGGAATTATCCGTGGATGCAAATTCAGAACGGTGTGTGGAAATCGGGTAATACCGGTATCAGCGGCTCTCAGTCAAGCCTTTATATCAATGTCTCTCATTATTCAGGAGATCAATTGAAATTCAACCTCACTGTTAGCAGCGAGCAGGGGTATGACTATGTCTCCATATATCGCAATGGGTCGCAGATCGGCAACACCTATTCAGGGGATGTCAGGAATATAGAGGTGCCGATTACTTTTAATTCAGACGGATCTTCAATCATACGCATCTGTTACTCGAAAGACAGTTCCGGCAGTGTTGGTGATGACTCTGCCATCGTAAGTGATATTCAACTTAAGCATTAAAGTGTTTTTTCATGCAATAGGGAGAGGACTAAGGTTCTCTCCCTTTTTTTATTCGGTGGGTGAGGTAATTTTTTCCGGTTATTGCGTTTATATAATATTAATGTGGCGGTCACTGGTGCCTTGGCAAGAGAACTGTTTGTGCCGGTTGATAAGGTGGTGGCCGCTTTTCTTAAATTTAAAATGACTCATTACTTATGACCAGGAATTTGAAAATATTTCTTTCGCTGCTGTTTGTGATGGTGGTTTCGGCCGCTTTCGGGCAGGATCACCAGTCGCCGCAGGCCGACGAGAGACCCGTGGCCAAGAAGGTGCTGTTTTTGGGTGACTCCATGACCGGCTGGCTCGCCGAACGTCTCAATGCCTATGGCAAGGAGAACGGCTTCGAGGTCGCTACGGTGGTCTGGGATGGCTCGACCATCAAGAAGTGGGGGAGCAGTCCGCGACTCACTTCAATCATATCTCAGCAGGATCCCGACGCTATATTCATCAGCCTCGGCATGAACGAACTTTTCGAGGCGAATCCTGCGACACGTCTCGGCACGCAGCTCGATGCCATAAAGGGTGCCGCCGGCGATGTGCCTATAATCTGGGTCGGGCCTCCGTCATGGCCCGGTCATGACAAGGGGGAGACGCTCAACACATGGCTGGCCGGTGAACTGGGCGAAGGCCATTTCTTCCGCAGCTTTGACCTCACCCTGCCGCGCCAGAGCAAGACCAATCCCCACCCCACACGCGAGGGTATGGTGAAATGGATGGATGCTGCCGTGGAATGGGTGCAGGAGAACGGTGCCGTGAAGTTTCCCGATGTGAAGAAGCCCGCGGGCGAACAGATGTCGCGAGGCAAGACATTCATCTACAAACGAATGAAAGAAACATTGTAAGAGCATATGATGGACAACCGATTGCGGGGCGCATGGCGTGTCGCGCTCCTTTATTCATTGTTTGGAATCTCTTTTAATGCCCTTGCCGATGAACCTGCCGACTCGCTTGCTACCTATGAACTCGACGAGTTTGTCATAACGAAGCGGACACCGGGCAAGATGGGACTGTCGGGTCCGGAATCGGGTTTCAAGTTAGGTCGCACCGAACTCTTCCGCGCTGCCTGCTGCAACCTTGGCGAGAGCTTCACCACCAATGCCTCGGTCGATGTTGACTATGCCGATCCGGCAACCGGTGCCAAGCAGATCAAGCTGCTCGGCCTGTCGGGCAGTTATGTGCAGATGATGACCGAGAACCTTCCCGCTTTCCGGGGCGCGGCGATGCCTTATGCGTTCCGCTACGTGCCGGGTCCGTGGATGAAGAGCATACGCGTGTCGAAAGGGAGCAGCACGGTAAAGAACGGCTACGAGGCGATTACCGGGCAGATTGATGTGGAGTATCTAAAGCCTCAGGACGAGAAAGCCATCAACCTGAATGCGTATTTTGACTCTGACATACGTCTGGAGCTGAATGGTGATGCCAATTTCCATGTGACCGACAAGCTCAACACGGTGGTCATGGCGCATTATGAAGACCGTTACCGCACGCACGACGGCAACCATGACGGCTTTGCCGACATGCCGGCCATCAGGCAGTTCAATCTGATGAACCGCTGGAATTATTTCGGCGAACGATACATATTCCACGGCGGTCTGTCATTCATCGACGAGCGTAGCCGCGCCGGCCAGACAGGTCATCATGCCGATGGCGACGGCACACCTCTTTATAAGATCAATCTCGATACGCGCCGGTACGAGGGCTACATGAAACATGCTTTCGTACTCGACGTGGACCACAACACCAACATAGCCCTTGCGGGCAACCTCTCCATGCACGAGCAGTCGTCGGTCTACGGGCGCAAGCTCTATGATGTGAACGAGAAGAGCGCCTACGCTCAGCTTATGTTCGAGACAGATTTCACGCCGGCGCATAACCTGTCGGCCGGCATGAGCCTGAACTATGACTATTTCGGTCAGAACCTGCTCGCAGACCCGACGGGTGAGGAACCTGCACGGCTGAATTAGAAGGAGCTTGTGCCGGGTATATATGCCCAGTACACATTCAAGCTCGACGATAAATTCACCGCGATGGCGGGCGTACGCGCCGACCACAGTTCCGAGTTCGGATATTTCGTTACACCCCGCTTCAACGTGCGCTGGAGCCCGGTTGAGATTCTCACCCTCAAGGCATCGGCTGGAAAGGGTTACCGCACCGTTCACCCGTGGGCCGAATATAATTACCTGCTTGCAAGCGGCCGGCAGATGGTTGTTGACAATCTCCGTCAGGAAGAGGCATGGAACTACGGCGTGAGCGCCGAGGTGTCAGTCCCGGTCGGAGCGCAGACCATCAGGGCCTCGGCCGAGTATTTCCGCACGGACTTCCTGCGCCAGGCTGTTGTTGACTATGACAGCCGTCCCGGCGTGTTGCTGATTGCCGACCTGAAAGGAAAGTCATACTCGAATGTGATGCAGGTGGAAGTGACGTGGGAATCCTCGTTTGGCGTTTCGGCAACGGCAGCCTACCGTCTCAATGACGTGAAGACGACCTATGGCGGCAAGCTGATGGAGAAGGCGTTGACATCGCGTTACAAGGCATTGCTCACCGTTGGCTACAAGACGCCGCTCGAACTCTGGCAGTTCGACGCGACATTCGTCATGAACGGTGGTGGACGTATGCCGGCACCATACATGACATCCGACGGTTCGATGAGCTGGGACGCGCGTTTTCCGGCATTCCCCTCGCTCAATTTCCAGGCCACGCGATATTTCCGTCATTTCTCCGTTTATATAGGAGGGGAGAATCTGACGAATTTCCGACAGAAGAATCCTATTGTCGATGCCTCGCAGCCTTGGAGCCCGACGTTCGACCCGACTGTGGTGTGGGGCCCGATAAGCGGTGCCATGGTCTATGCCGGCATACGTGTGAATCTGTAATCAATAAGTAGCTGTTCAAATTAAACCGCTACTATAATTTAAACATTCATTTAATTTGAACAGCTACTTAGCAATTACGATGGTTGCCCGGCTGAAATGTTTGAGTGGCCATCCGATTAATTAAAAGAAAGACAACACTATGAGCAAGATAATGATAGCTGCCGCGCTTGTGGCGGTGGCAGCGGCGGCAAACGCCAAGGATATACGCACAGTGACAGTGACTACAGAACCGCAAATGCACTGTGCCAACTGCGAGAAGAAGATCAAGGGTTTCTTCCGCTTCGAGAAGGGTATCAAGAAGATTGATACCAACATTCCGGAGCAGCGTGTCACGCTGACTTACGATGCCGACAAGACTACTGAGCAGGCGCTTCTCGATGCATTCTCGAAAATAGACTATGAGGTGACAAAGATTTCCGACAGCTCTTCAGAGAAGAAGGCTGACAGCTCGGCGGAGCCGGAGTCAGACGCTGTTTCGGGTGCCTCTCCAAGAATGTAACTAACCGATATAACCAACTACCATGAACGACATGAATAGCAAAGAAACAAAGCCGGTAGCGATGGTGACCGGCGCGACCAGCGGCATAGGCCGCGCGTGTGCCGAACATCTTATCCGTGCGGGCTACCGCGTGATTATAACAGGGCGCAACATCGGCGAACTCTCCCGTATGGCCGACCAGTACCGCCGCGACGTGTATCCTCTCTGCTTCGATGTCCGCGACCGCGAGACAGCCGAGGGTGCCGTGGCCTCGCTTCCCCCTTCGTGGCAGGAGATCGAGGTGCTTGTCAACAATGCCGGGCTCGCTCTCGGACTCGAGCCGGAGTACGAAGGCTCGTATGATGACTGGGACACGATGATTGACACCAACGTCAAGGGCCTGCTCACCATGACGCGCACGATTGTGCCCGGTATGGTTGCGCGTGGCCGTGGTCACATAATCAACATCGGGTCTGTGGCGGGCGACGCTGCCTATGCCAACGGGGCGGTCTACTGCGCCAGCAAGGCGGCTGTGAAGACCATTACCGACGGACTGCGCATAGACGTCGCGCACACACCACTGCGTGTAACTCTCGTGAAGCCCGGGCTGGTCGAGACCAACTTCAGCCGTGTCCGCTTCCACGGCGACGCGGACCGGGCATCGAACGTGTACAAAGGCATCGAGCCGCTGACCGGCGACGACATCGCCGCCACGGTAGTCTACGCCGTCCAGGCCCCCGCCCACGTCCAGATAGCCGAGATCCTGGTCCTCGCCACCCACCAGGCCAACGGCTCCACCATCGTCCGCAAACAATAGTCCAAAGCATTTGAGCTGATTATGGCAGTTTCAGAAGACAGAAAGTACACCGGGCAGTATGTCTATAACCTCCTTGAGGGTGTGAAAGGTCGCACCCTCGGAGAGGTTGATGATGTTGGTTCCAGACAGTTCGCACGTACAGAAAAGAGCAGTAAAATAACAGGTATTGCAGGCGACGTGATAGAGCAGTCTGTATTCTGTTACGACCGTGACAGCAAGCAGGAATGCGACATAGAGATTGATGGAGTCCTTACAGAACTGAAGACAACAGGTGTAAGGGTTCCCAAGACCGATCTGGCCAAGGTGCGTGGAAAAAGCTGGGAGGAATACAGCAGCTATTTTTCTGCGAAGGAGGGTATAAGCATTACAGGCGTGACGTTCGAGCCATCTATACAGAGGGATTTCGCAACATCTCATTTTTGGGAAAAATCGGAGAGGCTTCTGATTGTTTTCTATGAGTATGCGTCATATGATGTTGTTCCTGCAGCCGCTTACCGTGATTTCCGGATTGTCGGTTATTGTTACAATACCTTTTCAGAGGCAGAGAAATCACAGTTGCGGAGCGATTGGGAGATTGTTCGGGATTATCTGGCGGAGCGATATGACGCATATGAGAATGCCGAAGAGCGCAACCGCAGTCTTGTCGGGTTTACCCATGTGCTTCGTCCTCAACTCATGCTGATAGAATTGGTGCCCGGATTCAAGAGACGCAACAACGGTTCATATCAGCGACCGAGGTACAGGCTCAAGAAGACTTTTGTCGACCATATTGTAAGGGGACACTTCCGGGGAAACCGCGAGGAGGTGAGTCTCGGACATTCATTCTCAAGTTTCGCAGAGCTTGATGCACGTTGTCATGCTCTTGCGGAACTTTACAAGGGTAAGACACTTGCGGAGTTAAAAGAGATTCTCGGTGTGGAACTTGATATTTCAGCCAAGAATTTTACCTCCGGTTGCATTATAAAGATGTTTGGTGCGGATTGCAAGAGGTTGAATCAGATATCTGATTTTACGAAAGCCGGTATTATAGCAAAGACCATCACCATCACTCCATCCGGAGGTCGCACGGAAGATATGAAACTGGCGTCGGTCGATTTCTCCGAATGGACTGACAGGGACATAGATTTTGAAGATTCGGCTGTGTATTCCTATTTCAGCGAACATAGCTTTCTGTGTCCCGTATTTTGCGAGCGTGATAAGAACGACGCGTCAGGAACGACATTCGAAGGGTTCAAAAGATTTGCGTTTGATGAGGATTTTTTGCAGGGAGAAGTAAGAAGGACATGGCAGGATGCGCGTAACCTTATCCACCGCAACCAGCTTGTGCTGGAGGTGCAGTATAATAAAAGGACGGGAATGCCGATTTTGAATAATTCGGGAGGGTTTAAGGCTGCCCCCAATCTGCCGAAGAGTTCCGCATATACTGTGTTTTTCAGGGGTGGTGCAAAAGATTCTTCTGAAGCATCCAAGACTGAGGTGGTGAATAATATCAGGATGTTGCCACAGTTTTTCTGGCTGAAAGGTTCGTACATAACATCCGAACTTGAAAAATTACCCTATCTTTAACAACTAACGTTATGGCAATCAAAAGGAAGAACAGAATAAGGGTTGTGGAATTATTTGCGGGTGTGGGCGGTTTCCGCATAGGTCTCGAAGGTGCATCCGACGCTTTCGAGACCGTATGGAGCAACCAGTGGGAACCTTCTACTGTCCGGCAGGACGCGTCGATGGTTTACAGTGCGCGTTTCGGGTCGGAAGGTCATTCCAATGTCGATATAAATCTTGTGAAGACAAAAGACATTCCGGATCATGATCTGCTTGTGGGCGGTTTCCCATGTCAGGATTATTCTGTAGCGTCCACTCTGAGCCGTTCCGGAGGAATAGAGGGTAAGAAAGGTGTGCTGTGGTGGCAGATTTACAGGATTCTTGAAGAGAAAGGAGACAACCGTCCGGATTATATCTTTTTTGAGAATGTTGACCGGCTTCTCGGTTCGCCGGCGAAGCAGCGAGGACGCGATTTCGCAATCATTCTTGCTTCATTGTCGGACCTCGGCTACACTGTCGAGTGGCGGGTAATCAATGCCGCCGACTATGGAATGCCGCAGCGCCGCCGCCGTACCTATATCACAGGCTACCGTCGTAATTCTACGATAGACCGTGCGGTTGAGAAACCGGAGGATTGGATGCGTCATGACGGTGTATTGGCAAAAGCTTTTCCATATGATGCGAAGCCGGGAACGCTGTCTGAATTTACTATTGACGGTACGATACCTGAAGTGTCGGACTGTTTTAACAAAGGACGGAAGAACAGTCCCTTCGGCACAGCCGGAATAATGAGAGACCGGAAAGTTGTCTCTGAAGATGCTGTGGCACGATACGAAGGACCTGTGATGACGCTCGGTGGAAATCTTGTGGATGAGTCATTGGTGCCTGAGGATTTCTTCATTTCAGAAGATGAGTTGAAGAAATGGAGATATGAGAAGGGGGCCAAGAAAATAAACCGTGTTTCCAAGGAGGGATATGAGTATGTATTCTCAGAAGGGGCGATGGGATTCCCTGATTCTACAGATGCCCCCTCGCGTACAATAATCACGGGTGAGGGTGGAGCCGCTCCGTCACGCTTCAAACATGTGGTCGAGACTCCATCCGGAAGATTCCGCCGGTTGATTCCCATAGAACTTGAACGTCTCAACATGTTTCCTGATAACCATACATACCATCCGGATGTGTCAGACGGACGCAGGGCATTCCTTATGGGCAATGCCCTTGTGTGCGGCGTGGTCAGGGAGATTGGAAAGTCGCTGTACCGTTCGCACTTCGGAGAGGAGCCGGTGTCGACACATCCCATCGAGATGAGCCGGGACAGTCAGCCTAAGCTGGATCTGGGGCTGTTTGCCGTAGATTCAATTCCATTGGTGAAGAATCAGAGAAAGAAAACTTTCAAGCTTGATGTAGGCAAACACCTGTTCATCGGTTTTGTGAAACCTGACAACCAGGAATATTTTCTTGACGGAAACACTACGAAACTCTATTATACCGGTAAGACGAAATCATTTCCTTCGACCGTGGCATTGAACAAACTCTATTATTTCATGCCGTATATCAAGGGTAAAGGTGTGCGGGACCTGTATCTGGTCAAGGTGGCGAGAATCGGAAACAAGGCCGAGGTCAAGCCTGACTGCGGCGATACGGATCCAAGAATTGTCTTCGAACTCGACTATCTGTGCAGTCTTCCTGACTATGAACCGGTGAAGCTGAATATATTCAATACTTACCGCGACACCCTGCTCGGAAGCGTCGTGAAGAATATGTAACGCAAGTAATAGTCACAAGTAATAGTTCCAAATAATAATAATCGGTGTATATTTCACCGATTTGATGAACCATGTAACGGGGATTATATGTTATAGGTAAAGGTCGTAATGTGTGGGGTGAACGACTTTTATGTATAATAAATATTATCTTATCATGGGTAAAAGTGTTAAAAAGGTCGGTTATGACCGGGCAACTGTTTCTTGCGGTATTCTTCATGTCGGAGTAGGTAATTTTCATCGCGCGCACGAGGAATTCTATACCAATGAACTTCTTGAGGCGGATCCGTCACAGCGTAACTGGGGCATCTGCGGCGCGATGATGCTGCCTCAGGATGGTGCGTTGTATGAAAAGCTGAAATCGCAGGAGGGGGTGTATACCGTGACTGTTTGCGGTCGCGACGGCAAAGACAGTTGTTTTGAGATCGGTTCGTTGGCCAATCTGGTCTGGACGGGAGAAAATCCCGGCGCCATTCTCGACAGAATCGCGGATCCGGACATCAAGATCATTTCGATGACCATAACCGAGGGTGGCTATAACATCGACAAGGCCAGCGGGGAATTTAATCTGGAGAATGAGGCGGTGAAAAGAGATCTCGCAAATCCATCGTCGCCGGTCACAGTGTTCGGATATGTAGCCGAGGGTCTGCGTCGCCGCCGCGATGCAGGAAGCGGTGCCGTGACAATGCTTACCTGCGACAATCTCCAGCATAACGGAGATACAGCCCGAAAGGCATTCATGACTTTCTTCAAGGCTCAGGATCCGGAATTGGCGGAGTGGGCCGAGGAGAACATCACATTCCCAAACAGTATGGTGGATCGTATCACACCTGCGACACTTCCTGCAGATGTGGAGCGTCTGAACAAGATGAACGGCACTGACGACAAGGCTCCCGTATATTGCGAGGACTTCATCCAATGGGTCGTCGAGGACAAGTTCGCCAATGGCCGTCCGGAGTGGGAGAAGGTCGGGGTGGATTTTACCGACGATGTTACCGCCTACGAGAATATGAAGCTGAGTCTGCTGAATGCCTCGCATACGCTGCTGTCATATCCGTCATTCCTGAGTGGATACAGGAAAGTGGACGATGCCATGCACGACAGGCGCATCGCGAAGTTTGTCTGCGACTTCATGGATATCGACATCACTCCCTATGTACCCGCTCCGGGAAACATCAACCTCGATAAATACAAGCAGACACTGATCGAGAGGTTCGGAAACCGTTCGGTGAGCGACCAGGTGGCGCGTCTGTGTTATGACGGACTTGCAAAATTCCCGGTCTATGTCACGCCCAACCTCTCCAAGATGGTCCGGGACAACAAGGACTTCACACGTGTGGCATATCTGTTGGCCGCATACCGTCATTATCTGAAATATCACCGCGATGACAACGGCGAGGAGTTCAAGGTCGACGAACCATGGATGAACCCGGCCGACGAGGCACTCATCAACAGCGACAATCCTCTTGATTTCCTTGCACTGTCGGCATTCGCCGGGGCGAATCTCCGGGAGTCGCCTGCATTTGTCGACAAGTATCTGCACATGGTCGAGGCGATACGTGACAACGGTGCCATGCCCACTCTCGAAACAATCATCTGATTCTCCGGGCTATGAAAACCGCACCACGACGATATACCGTCGGCCCCTTTATCCTGCTGACGGTGATTTACTTCATTGTCGGTTTCCTGACAACTGTCAACGGCCAGTTCCAGGGCCCGATGAAAGTAGCGTTCCTCTCGCGGACCGACGCGTTGCGGAACACGCTCACTACGTTGATCTCGTTTTTCTTCTTCCTCGGGTATCTTGTCAACAGCTCGACAGCAGGAAGATGGATAAACAGCTCGGGCTACAAGACCACACTGTTGCGGGCCCTCGGCTTTATGGTCGGAGGCCTGTTGCTCTACAGTCTGTCGTCGTGGGTGGTGACCGGTTGGGGAGACCTGTGTGTCACAATCGGCAGCGACGTAATCCCGGCCGGATATTTCGTGTTCCTCGCCGGCTCATTCCTGATGGGAAGCTCGGCGGCTATGCTTCAGGTTGTCATAAACCCGTATGTCTCGGCCTACGAGCTGCCCGGCACAAAACCGGTGCAACGCATGAACATAGTGTGTGGAATAAACTCAATCGGTACGACAATCGCTCCGTTTTTCGTTACGGCAGTCATCTTTGCCGGAGTGGCAATGGAGAGTGTGTCGCCGGGTCAGTTGCTTGTGCCGTTTCTGCTTCTTGCCGGTGCGATAGGAGTTGTGACGGCTGTGACATCGTTCATGCCGCTGCCTGATATGGCAGAGACCCGCAGTTCAGGCGATGAAAAACTGCCACGCAGCGTGTGGTCGTTCCGTCACCTCGCGCTCGGGGTCGTGGCGATATTCTTTTATGTAGGAACAGAGGTCTCGGTCGGGGTAAATGTAAATCTCCACGCTATGCAGCTCATAGAGTCGGGACATCCGCTCTCATTCTTCGGGCTCGACAAGATAGAGGTTGCCGGACTGAATCTTGGAATTCCTGCGCTGCTTGCCACTCTCTATTGGGGAGGAATGATGGTAGGTCGGCTGATTTTCAGCTTCTTCAACAATGTGTCGCCCCGCCCGCTGCTGATTGTCATGACCATAGTGGCATCGGTTCTGATCTCGGTAGCTATGGTGACAGACAATCTCTGGGTACTTGTATCGGTCGGACTGTGCCATTCCGTAATGTGGGGATGTATCTTCACGCTGGCTGTGGCAGGTCTTAAGAAATATACTTCGAAAGCTTCGGGCGTTTTCATGGCCGGTGTTTTCGGTGGTGCGGTATTTCCGCTTCTGCAGGGTCTGTTGGCCGATGGACTCGGCTCATGGCAATGGACATGGAGCGTGGCCCTGGTCTGCGAGCTGTTCATGCTCTACTATGCACTGTGGGGCTGCAAGGTGACAGACGAAGAGGCTCTCCGCAACATTCACCTCGCTCCTGTCGATCCGGGATAAGCAAGCATGTAAAACAATTCAGGCTTCCAGCCTTGTCTCTGTTGGGACGGTTGGAAGCCTGCGTTGTGTATGGTTGCGTGGTGCGTCAGCGGACGAGGATTTTTGCTGTGCGCGTCGGTGTCGTGACGATGTACAGACCCGGGGTGACGGCGATTCGGTTGTCGGTGCCACGGTAGATGGTCTGGCCGGCCGCGTCGTAAACTGTGACATTGCCGGAGTTGCCTGTGATTTCTATCGCTCCTTTCGTTGCCCCGATTGTCACATTTTCGGCTGTGAGAAGTTCGGTTGATGTGGCGAGGGTCTGCGGTGTCGGTGTCAGTGCGCTGAACGAGTAAAGCGATGCCGGAGCCTCGCGTCGAGGTGCAGCTTCGGGAGTATCAGTTTCGGTGGTATCGTCGGGTGCTGCCGTTCCGGCGGTCATGTCGTGCAGGTTGAGGCGTGCGTAGACGGTCATGTAGCCGTCAGTTGTTGCATTAGGATTCCAGCCATGAGCCTCGACTTCTTCCATCGGCACGATGCGCGAGAAATGCAGTCTGTCTCCGCTGCGTAAAGTGGCTCCTTGTCCGTCGGTGATGCACACGGCTGACTTGTGTCCGGAATCAAGAGTGCTGTCGAAGGCTTCCGAGGAGGGTGAATCATACCGGTTTCCGATTACAAACACATCGTAGCTATCCACAAGTTCGGGGTTTACCTCGTCGTATAAGTCACCCTCCACGAGTATCGCGCCCTCATTGTAGAGGCAGGTAGATATGCTGAGTGTGACATCAGGGGTGAGATCGCGCCACATCTTTATCTCACGTGTCTGTACGGGGTAGATTTCAGTATGGTTTCCGTTCTGGTCTTCCGAGTAGGTGCCCCAATCGGAAGTGGCGCGATACATCTCGCGTATCTCGAACTCTCCACCCACATACTTCTTGTGCCATCCCGGAGTGGCCTCATAGCCGACGTATTCAATCGTGCCCTCGTTGCCTTCGACGTAGGTGTTGCTGACAGAGAAATTTGACAGATAGAAGCCTCTATTGGTTTTGCTGTCAGGATGACTGTCGTATGAGAGATTGGTGAGCTGGCCAGTAATGGCTTGTGACGGAATCTTGAAAATAGAGTGGTTATTCGATATTTCGCTGTTGACTCCACTCACAATTGTGTATCCGTCTGTCGAATTATTGAAATAATTTTTACCGGTTCCACAGAAATTGCCGATCAGAACGGCGGATGATTCTACAGCGTCACCCGATACTACCAGAGGAATGCCACTTTCTCCCTCTTCTCCCAGCATATCGCCGTTTTGCTTTTGAATGTGCAACTCCACTTTCCTGAATGTGTTTATTACGTCATTCCAACAGGTAGCTACAGATGCAGAGGTGTCAAAAATATTAGTCCTCGAACGGAATTGTAAAGAAAATGAATCATCGTAGAATGTAACTTTGATGCTTTCATCTTCATTACGTTCGATATTACCAACATAATTTGAACTCTCTTTAATGAAGAAGTGATAGTCGTGTTTCGGTTTCCATACCCAACCTCCTTCATAATACGAGTTTGTGGAGTGTTTTACAGTAACCAGCTTCACGGCGTTGCCGTTGGCATCGGTTGTCGGGGCACCATCTTTGCTCTCGGTGCCGTCGAGCAGCAGGTGGTCGCCGTCGATGGTGAAAGTGACGGAACCTCCGTTCTTGAACGAGGTGAGGCGGACCTTGTTGTCACTGCCTTCGACTGCCTCGAAACGTCCCCAGGCTCCCTCCTGCGGGCGCGGTGTGTCGCTGATCATTTCTGATGAGTAGAAGAGCTGCGTGCAGAACTTGTCTTTCCCGACAAAGTCGGCCACTGTGAACGAATCGGCCCAGGCGCCGAACGAACATAGCAGACACAGCATCGAAGAAATCTGTAATGTCTTTTTCATAATGCGGGTAGTTGGTTGTTAGTTAGATATTATAAAAACTTGGGTCTCAAGAATTTTGACTTGACCGTAAATGTACAAGCCGTTTGCGATGGCCAAAGTGGAAGAGACCCTCCAAAGCATACATGTGTGATACTTTGTTGGCAAAATTACATGTTATATAACATATTCCTGCAACATTTATGTTAACAAAAGTTAACCGTGCGTCAATCCGGCCAACATTGTCTGTATTAGTATCTAAATCGTATTACTGCGATTTTTTCAGTCGTTGTATCACGAGATATGAAATGTTTTTGTTAATTTTGCTCTTACGCGAAGGTGTTTTCTCATACCCGCTTATGTTTTATAGTTCCAATCCAAGAATCTGAAACATGGAATTTTATCCGAAACTCGCACTCGACATCAAGGGGCGCTTCGTCATTCCGTCGTACCAGCGTGGCTACCGTTGGGGAAAGCAGGAGGTGACGCGTCTGCTTGACGATATATATGAACGTGCTGGTACAGGCCAGAATTACTGTCTGCAACCGATTGTTGTCAAGAAAATTGAAGAAGACCGTTATGAGCTGATTGACGGCCAGCAGCGTCTCACAACCATATATCTTATTCTCAAAGCCATTCAGAAGAATATGGCTGTAGAGGTTCCCTATAGTATGGAATATGAAACGCGCAGGGACTCCGCCGGATACCTTGACACACTTGATCCGGAACATAAAAACGAGTATATCGATTTCAGATACATATATGATGCGTATCGCCATATCGACGACTGGTTCGGACAGGATGTCAATACCGCCTTCATGAGAAGGATGGACATATTCACTTTGCTCATGAAGCAGGTACAGGTGCTCTGGTACGAGGCTGATGCCGGTGAGGACAGCCATGAGCTTTTCTCGCGGATGAATATTGGCAAGATTCCGTTGACAAACGCAGAGCTGGTCAAGGCTCTGTTCCTGAACCGTGGCGCGGCAAACGGCACTGAGGGTAATCCGCTGCAATCGCAGATAGCGGCGCAATGGGATAATCTTGAACGCGAACTGCATGACGAATCGTTATGGGCATTCCTGACAAACGCCGATGCGGAGAAATACGACACTCGTCTTGACCTGCTGTTTGATTTCTTCACCTCCGACAGGACAGACCGTAAGGACAAGTATGCGATTTTTTTTGAACTCAGCCGGCTGCTAAAGGAAAAGTATTCGGGATCATCCTCGGAACTATGGCGCGACATATACGAGTATTTCCTGCAATTGCGCGAGTGGTTCGGCGACAACGGTCTGTACCACCGTGCCGGTTATCTATCGACGGTAAACGGTGATTTCCCGATTTCCAGGATTCTTAATGAGACCCGCGACATGGGATATGATGATAAGATCGACTGGCTTGACGGTAAGATAGCCGACGAGGTGAGCCTCGGCGGTGATGATGCCGAGACAGAAGGCCGTCTGCGTGAACTGTCCTATCTCAAAGACCGCACGAAAATAGAGAATATATTGTTGCTCATGAACGTGCGCACCACAGCCAATTCGGGCGACATGTCGAGATTCCCGTTCAACCGTTACA
Source organism: uncultured Muribaculaceae bacterium (assembly GCA_910578385.1). GTDB lineage: Bacteria > Bacteroidota > Bacteroidia > Bacteroidales > Muribaculaceae > Lepagella. Next base: position 32,099 of record CAJTQV010000024.1, read on the forward strand.
AGAGCAAGAAAGGTGGGTGGAGTCTTGAGCATGTACACGCGCAACATTCGGAGGGTCTGATCCGCCGCGAGCAGTGGGTGGAGTGGCTCACAGAGAATGCCCGGGGTCTTGAGGCTGTAAGCGGAGAGAAACCGGAGGTACGGCAGCTGCTCGGCGTTATCTATGATTATCTCGACAAGAATGACGATGGCATACCGGGTGCCCGGCTGACGCAGATTATTTTCAATGATCTTCGCGAGAAGACAACACAGTTTCTGACCGACGAGCGCATGTCTGATGAGGATCTTCACTCGATATCCAATCTCGCATTGCTTGGGTTCAAGGATAATATAGTGCTGAGCAACTCTCTGTTCGAGACAAAGCGTCAGAAAATAATCGACATGGACAGCTGCGGGGTGTACGTACCCGTCTGCACACGCAATGTGTTCATGAAGTACTACACCCCGGCCGGAGCAAACCAGCCGCACTACTGGAGTGGCGAGGACCGCGGCGCGTATCTTGACAGAATATTATCTATAGTCTACAACATCAATAAGGTTTAACGCTATGGCACAGCAATCATTCCGTCAGCTGTTCGGAGATGTGACAAAAGTCACCGTTCCCATGATTCAGCGCGATTATGCACAGGGTCGCAAAAGCGAGGCCAAGGTCCGCGAAGGTTTCGTGCGTAAGCTGAAAAGACTTGTCAACGGAGAACCCGGATCTCTCGATTTCATATATGGTGCCATGGAGAACGGTGCTTTCATTCCGCTCGACGGCCAGCAGCGTCTCACCACACTGTTTCTTCTTCACTGGCTTGCGGCGAAGAGGGAGAAGGTGGCTCCGGAGCAATATGAATTCCTGAAACAGTTCTCTTATGAGACACGGGCCAATTCTAAATATTTCTGTGAGCATCTCATACCCTACACCCCGTCGGACACGGGCGATATAGCGCAGGATATACGCCGTCAGAAATGGTATCGTCTGGAATGGAACAATGACCCTACGGTCGACAGCATGTTGCGGATGCTGGAATATCTCGACGGCTGTTTCTATCCCGACAAGGAGAACATCAAGCCGATATGGGAGAGTCTCGATAACATTCAGTTCTATTGCTTCAATATCGAGAATCTCGGACTCACCGACGACATCTATATCAAGATGAATTCGCGCGGCAAGCCTCTGACCGATTTCGAGCACTTCAAGGCATCGTTCGACAAGGTGTGCGGTGACCGTATGGCCCGAAAAATGGATCTCGGTTACACAGACCGCATGTGGCGGCTCGGGAACGTCAGCCCTTGTACCGCCGGTCAACGGGAGGAAGACAGGGATTTCATCCCTGACGTGGATTCGTATCTGCTCAACTTCATCCATGTCGTGTCGAGGTTCATAACACTGAGCCTGTATGGCACGGAGCCTTCTGACAATCCTATGGACTGGATTGAGGATATATATTCTCGCGGCGCAATGGTCCGGATTCTTGAAAGGGCTTTCGATGCCATATGCACCGACGAGGCAGAGGGTGTGTTTGAACTTTTCCTTACGCGCGATGACTGCGGGCCGTCGAAGATCAATGTCGGAAGTACTGACATCAATCTTCTCGACCAGGCTTGTGTCGATGGCGCGGGTATCGGTTATGTGGAGTTGCTGCTGCTTTACGCTGTTGTTCTGTATCTCTACAATCATAATACCTGCGGACCGGGTCATGAACGGTATATCACGGAGGAGAATATGCGTTCACGGCTGCGGGTGTTGCGCAACCTGCTGAAGAACTCAAACAATGAATTCCGTCCGAGCCGTTACCGCGATATTTTCCGGGAGGTAGGCGCACTGATTCTTCATGGTACTCTCGACAGTTCGCTCAAGGCTCTCAATGAAAATCAGAAGGAGGAGGAAATCGGCAAGATGGCCTACATCGCCGAATGTCCGGAGGCCGAGACTGAGATTGCCGCCATAGAGAATCATCCGCTGCTTCTCGGCGCACTGTCGGCCATAGGATGGAGAAAACCGGAGCTGTTCGGGGCTTTCCGCAGCGCGTTCGGAAATTACCGGGAGGAATCGGCGCTGCTGACAAGGGCCATACTTTGCAATGGCGACATCACCTGCAAGGAGAACGGCTGGCGCATACGCATGGGAGTAGGGGAGAACGGACTTGACTCATTATGGCGCAATGTGCTGTTTGTGAACCGTGACAACTTCCGTATTATCACGGTGCTCCCGGTGTTTCTCGAACGCTATGCGGCTGCTGTGGCTGCGGGTGCGGGGCATCTTGAGGTTCTGCAGGATATGATAGGAGCCTATCGCCCCGACGGGTTCGGGTTGAAAGATTATATCATAAAATATCCGTCGATTCTGGAGAAAGCCCGCTATGGCAAGTTCTATGATGACGAGGATATGGGTTGGATAGCCATATATACCGAGAAGAAGCCGGGACGCAACTGGTCGGTGGTCAACCTTGCCATCATTGAGGCGTACGGTGCCGGAGATGGCAGGATGCGTCTCAATCTCGGTGAATATTGGGACTTGCTCTGCATAGAAGGGACTGACCTGATTATAGACGCGACAAAGCCCGATGCGGTATATCTCTACAGGTATATTTCAACCGATCAGAAGGAATTGATCGATTCCTATCCCATTCCCGCTAAGGGCACGGCCGATGTGGCCGCCTATGTGGTTAAAGAAATACTGCCGCAGATACAGTCCCGGTGAGGGCCTGCATCCGCAGCAGCCGGATACTTTTGCAAGACAAATTCCTCCATTTGTCTTGCAATTTTTTTAGGGTGACTGTTACAGTTTATCGGCGGCGAGGCGCAGTTCGTAGGTGGCCTTGACCACGTCAGCAATGGTATCGACTATGGCCTTGTCTTCGAAGAGCGATTCGTTGGAGAGGTTTATCCAATATGACACTTTCTCGCATACAAACGGATCGAGCCAGCCCTTACCGGAGAGGTAAGCCTGTTCTTCGGCGAAGCTGCCGAAATATGTGCCCTTGCCCGATTCAGGATAGGTGTGTCCTTCGAAATACTCTGCGTCTTTGAGCAGTGGCGAGATAATTGAGTCGAACGTTTCGAACATCTCTCTGACATTCGTGTCGGCTATCATCTCGTCGAAACTCTTCTCCATGAGATACGCAGGTCGGTTGACACGTGTGGACAGAAGCAACTCGCATGCTATTCTGTCGGTAAGTACCTGAGGGCGTATGATAATCTCCACGCGGCCACTTCCGTCGGGCATGTCGATGAAGAAACCTCCGTTTCCGGTATTTTTCTTGATAGTTATATTCGGCACGACATCAAACTTTGTCTGGAGACGTCTGAACACGTTGTCATGGAGTCGTCCGATCATCCGCTTTTGGTCGACCTCGATGTTGTGTGAAGGTTCCGAAACCACGGTCACCGACGATTTATCGATGATGGAGCGTATGCGTTCCTCGAAAGATGCGGATTTTTTATCTGTCCCGCTTTCGATTGTGCTCTGAATCATGAGCAGGAGCGAACGGATGTCGTTGAAGTGCTGTTCGAGATACCTGTCGGTCGAACATGCGGCTTCGAGAATCTCCTCCCAGTCGGGAGCAGAGCCGGAGTCGCGTTTGAAGGGTATGTTGAGACGGCAGGCAATCGTGTCATCCCATTCTGTGAAGTTCGGGTTGAGCGAGAGCATACGGTATATCTTCGGATAGCAGACCTGAAGAGCCACGATTGCGAAATTCACTATGCGACCTTCACGCGAGGCGGAGAATTCCGCGTCGTCATCTTCTCCGCATTGCGCTATGCACGACAGCAGTGAGAGGGCGTTGATGAGCCGCTTGATGGAGCGGGGATTCTTTCCTACTGAATATTCCACAATCTTCTGGAAGGGTTTTGTGATTCGCGAGTCCATCTTTTCTCCGGCTGATATGTATCCGATGTTCCCAAGAGAGTCGAGTACGAAATTCATGGGACGGTAGCTATTGACCGGCAGGGAGAATGGCACCTGTATTATCTTGTCGAAGAAGGAACGGAACTCACGTTCATTCTTGTCGGTGAGTTTGCCGAATTTAGGCTCAAGTCCTTTGACAACAACCTCGTAGTCAATGGCGAGAACGAAAATGCAGTCTTTTATGCAGAATATGTTTTTCAGAAGCTCCAGAATCTCCACCGCTACCGGCGGATTGAGGCGGTCGAGGTCATCGACGAACACGATGACACCTCTCTTTGAGTCTCCCTTGATTTTACGTACACCCTCCTCAAGCGATTCCTTGAGGTCAGAGAGTGTCGCTGCCTCATGTTCATCCTCGTCGTTCTTGATGTCGGCCGGTATATTTGCGGCCTCGATAATCACACCAGCTCCCGGAATCATTTTAATGGCCTCGCGTACTCCCCGGTAGAGCGGTCCCCTGGATTTTTTCAGCAGACTGTCAAGTTTGTGTTTGGGAGCGGGACTTTCTTTTGACATCGAGTTGACCAGCTGCTCAATGATTTTGTATACGGTCTCTTCGGGTGATGAGAGCATGGAATATTCCCAAGTGTTTATATCGATGCCCACAAATTGACCGTCGGGAGAACACAAGGCTTTTTCGAGTCTTGTCATCAGCGAGGTTTTTCCGCTGCCCCATTCTCCTTGCAGCGCGATGGTTATCGGTGCCGAAGAATTTTCTATGAATTTGATGAGCCCGTTAACGTATCGTTCTGTTCCGAAATCGTTGCGGTCTTCATCAAACGGTGTGTCGGAAAGCGAAGATTTGATTGTAGTCATAGTGATTTGATATTTCTGTTGCACATCTGAAAATAGAGGATGGAGGGGCGCGTCAGAAGGGGCGGGTCAGAAGTTGTAGCCGATGGTGAAAACCCAGCCTTTGGTCACGCCGCCGAAGTCTTTGGTGACGTTGCCGATCTTGCGGTCTTTCCATGCGGGAAGACAGCCGGCAAGGTAGTGGGCGCCCACGTAGTAGTGGTCAAGTATCTCGATGGCTGTACCCATCTTGAAGCCGAAGTCGAAACCGGCGGCTTTCTGGTGGAAGAGCGGGTCTTCGGCGGTGCCGTTGACCACGAAGCGTTTGTCGCTGAGTTTCGAGTCGAGCACAAATGCCAGGTAGGGACCGGCCTCTACGTTCCAGCGGACATCGTCGGTGACGTTGAAACCGAACACGGCCAGAACCGGAATCGTGAAGTTGTAGCTGCGGCGTTTGCCGGCCTGGGCAATCTCGCTGCCGTCGGCCGCAAGAGCACTCCCTTCGGCTGTGCCGATAAGTGTGTAGGCTCCGCTGCGCGACTCGAAGAAGAATCCGGGCTGGATGGCCAGGTAGTCGCGGATGTTGATGCCGACAACGGCTCCGACATCTATGCCCGTGCCCCAGCTCTCGTGGTGGTAGCAGTCGGGATATGCCTTGTCGCTCATTGTGCGGTTGGTGGTGTTGACGCCGAGACGCACGCCGATGGTGAAGAGTTCGTCGCATTTCTCGGTCGAGAAGAAGTCTGCCGCCTGGGAGAACAGGCACGATGCGGCGCATGCCGCGCCTATGAGAAGTCTTTTCATATGTAGGGTCCGGTTTTCGGGAGTGTCAGGCGCGGCAACGTGTGACCGAAGCCGCTCCGCCATGGCCGCTCTTGGTTAGAATTTACAAATTTAAGAAATTTTTTCGATTGTATAGGAATATATTTGGTTTTATTACTAATTTTGTAGTCCGTTTGGTGCAGTCCGGAACCCTGCGGCCGCGCCGACCGGTATAACGTTTTGAAACATACATTTAATCTGATGACTCCAAGAACATACAAGTACAACAGTCTGCTGGTAAACGCCAAGGATTATCTGTGGATAATCTTCGGGCTGTTCCTCTATGCCATCGGCTTCACGGCATGCATATTGCCGCATGAGGTCGTGATCGGCGGCATGGCCGGTGTGTCAACCCTTATCTATTTCGGTACAGGCGGCTTCATCCCGGTCGCGATATCATCGTATGCCATCAACATGATGCTGCTGGCAATCGCCTACAAGATTGTGGGGCGCACGTTTGTGATGCGTACCATATTCGGCGTAACGGTTGTGGCTCTTGCCATCGGTGTCTGCGAGGGCTTTTTCATGGGGCTGGGGCATCCGCTCATTCCGGACCGGACGGTGTCGGTGGTGCTCGGTGGCATTTTCTGCGGTGTGGGCGTCGGAACCTGCTTTATCCACAACGGTTCGTCGGGAGGCACCGATATCGTGGCGGCGTGTGTGTCGAAGGTCAGCAACGCGAGCATCGGCCGAATCATGATATACACGGATATGCTTATTGTCTCGCTGTCGATTTTCCTGCCGTTCCAGGGAACATGGGTGGAGCGTATCGAGACACGGATACCGACGATTGTCTACGGTATTATGGTGACGTTCATAGTTTCGTTCATAACTGACCAGATTATCAACACAAACCGTCAGGCCACGCAGTTCTTCATCTTCTCGCCGAAGTGGAAGGAGATTGCCGACCGCATTCTGGTGGAGGCTCACCGTGGAGTCACGGTGCTCGACGGCAAGGGCTGGTACTCGAAGTGCGATGTCAAGGTGCTGATGGTGTACTGCCGCAAGATTGAGTCGGTGACTATTTTCCGAATCATAAAGAGCATCGACGAGCATGCGTTTGTGACGCAGGGAGCGGTCAACGGTGTGTATGGCCAGGGCTTCGACAAGGTGAAAATCAAGATGAAGAAGACTCACCAGAACGACAGCCGTGTCCATACGGCAGTCTCCGAGAACGGGAAGGTTGAGGAGCACTCGAAAGACTCTGTGCGCCGTTCGAACAGTGAGGAATGATATTTACAGACGAGGGCCGCTACTGTAGCGGCCCTCATTCGTTATAGTCGGGAACGATTCGTTCCCAGTCGGTCTCGCGTTTGCGCCATGTCATCTGTTTCTTGGCGTAGACGCGGGTGTTTTTTTTGATACGTTCTATGGCGGTGGTCCGGTCCATCGTGCCGTCGAACCATGCGAACATCTCTTTGAGACCGACGGTGTTGAGCGAATTGAGCGCACGCATGGGGTACACGCTGCGGGCCTCTTCTTCGAGACCGTCGCGGACCATTGCGTCAACGCGGCGGTTTATCCGGTCGAAAAGCACATCGCGTGGCGGGTCGAGGAGTATCTTGCGGATCTTGAACTCGCGTTGGCGACGCTGGCCGGTGCGTAGGGAGGTGTAGGTTGTTCCGGCCGCCCGTACAATCTCGACGGCGTGGAAGACACGCTTCATGTTGCGGCGGTCCACCACCTCGTAATATTCCGGATCGACGCGGCGCAGCTCCTCAAGCAGCCATCCGTCGCCGTGTGAGTCGTGCTCCTGCTTGAGCGAGTCGCGTATGGAGTCGGGCACGGTCGGCAGTTCATCGATGCCATGGCAGAGTGCGTCGACATAGAGCATCGAACCTCCGCAGACCACGGCGACCCCTTTCTCAGAGAGCATACGGCGCGTCAGCGCAAGAGCATCGCGTTCGAACTCGGCCGCGCTGTAATAGGCATCGAGCGGCAGCATGTCGATGAGATGGTGGGGCACGCGTGAGCGTTCATCGTCGGTAGGCATGGCGGTTACAATCGGTATGCCACGGTAGACCTGACGGCTGTCGGCCGATATTATGCCGGTGCCGAGACGTTCAGCCACATCGACAGCCAGAGCCGACTTCCCGGAGGCAGTCGGCCCTGTTATGACTATCAATGTCGGCTCGTGAATGTCAGTGATTGACTTCAGGAGTTGCATCTGTTGTAATTGTCGTGGGTACGGATTACTCGGCCACGAGGCGGCAGATGTTGACGATTACCTCGGTGGCTTTTTCCATAGACTGGATGGGCACGTATTCGTAACGTCCGTGGAAGTTCTCGCCGCCTGCGAAGATGTTGGGGCAGGGGAGACCCTTGAACGAGAGCTGCGCACCGTCTGTACCGCCGCGGATGGGCTGCACGCGCGGTTCGATACCGGCCTCGCGCATGGCTTTCTCGACAGTCTCGATGATGTGCATGAGCGGTTCGATTTTCTCGCGCATGTTGTAGTACTGGTCTTTTATCTCGGCGGTGCAGCAGCCGGGATATTCCTCGTTGATCTTGCGGCAGAGGTGCTCGATCTCGCGTTTGCGGCTCTCGAAGCGTGCGCGGTCATGGTCACGGATGATGTAGGTGAGCGTGGTCTGCTCCACGTTGCCCTCGATGCCCACAAGGTGATAGAAGCCCTCGTAACCCTCGGTATGCTCTGGAGTCTCCCAGCGCGGCAGCATGGTTATGAAGTTGTTGGCCACGCGGATGGAGTTGATCATCTTGTGCTTGGCGTATCCGGGGTGTACGTTGCGCCCCTTGATTGTGACCTTGGCCGATGCGGCGTTGAAGTTCTCGTATTCGAGCTCGCCGACGGCACCGCCGTCCATGGTGTATGCGAAATCGCAACCGAATTTCTCGACGTCGAACTTATGTGCTCCGAGGCCGATTTCCTCGTCGGGGTTGAAGCCGATGCGGATCTTGCCATGCTTGATCTCGGGGTGTGCCTGGAGGTATGCCACGGCGGTGATGATTTCAGCGATACCGGCCTTGTCGTCGGCTCCGAGCAGGGTTGTTCCGTCGGTCACGATAATGTCGTTGCCGAGGTAGTTGAGCAGCTCGGGGAATTCCTCGGGGCTGAGTGTGATGCCCTGCGCCTCGTTGAGCGTTATTGCCTTGCCGTCATAATTTTTGACTATGCGGGGACTGACGTGACGACCCGACATGTCGGGGCTTGTGTCCATATGGGCTATGAAGCCGATCACGGGCACATCCTTGTCGATGTTGGCCGGGAGGGTGGCGAAGAGATAGCCGTTCTCGTCGAGCGATACTTCCTCAAGTCCCATGCCGAGAAGGACGGCCTTGAGGTATTTGGCGAACTCCATCTGACCGGGCGACGAGGGGGTCATGTTGGTGAGTTCGTCGCTCTGTGTGTCAAATTTCACGAAGTCAAGAAATCTGTCGGTTACTGTCATAATTTATGGTATTGAGGGCAGGCGGCCATGGTTTTTACGTGTCGCCGCATGCCGGTTTGTTCTTTTATTTCGCGAATATAACGATTTTTTGCAATATATTAGCTAAATTTGCTTTATGAAAAAGAAATTACCCCTCATTTTATTGGTGGCATGCCTGGTTGTGGTGGCCGCCGGCATATATGGCGTGTCGCGCATGGATGATGGCTCACAGACTGATAATCAGCGCGTGGCGAACGCTTCCGGGCCGCGAGGCATCTCCTCGTCGGCTCCGGTTGGTAAGGCCGCCGACCTGCTCGATGTCAAGACTCCGGCGCAGCTTGCCGACCGACGTAAGGATTATACAGGTTTCACCGTGTCGTTCAACAAAGATAACCGCACGCCCAACTGGGTGGCGTGGGAGTTGCTCGGCACAGAGACATCGGGCGGGGAGTCGCGTTCCAACAAGTTCTGGCAGGATGAGGAGATGGAGGGTTGTCCGGTGACGCGCGATTATACGAATTCCGGTTACGACCGGGGGCATATGTGTCCCGCCGCCGACCAGAAGTGGAGCAGCGAGGCCATGACCGCCTGTTTCGTGCTTACAAATATCGTGCCCCAGGACCATGCGCTCAATGCCGGCGCGTGGCAGACGCTTGAGAGCAAGGAGCGCCTTTGGGCGCAGCGCGACTCGGCGATACTGATTGTTGCGGGTCCGGTATATGCTGACTCTGACACGAAGCGCATAGGCGATGCCGGTGTGCGTGTGCCCGGCGCTTTCTTCAAGGTGATGGTCGCCCCCTATCTCGACGAGCCGCGCGGCATAGCGTTCGTGTATCCCAACATGACTTCGCCCGGAAATATGGAGAATTATGTGATGACCATACGAGAAGTGGAGAAACTGACCGGGTATGATTTCTTCCACAATCTTCCCGATGATGTGGAAGAGGCGGTAGAGACCGTGTCATCCTTCCGCGACTGGAACGGCAGGTGATGCGTGTGGCCGGTCATCAAGAGAGTATGTTTCTGAAACTTTCGCATTCGGTATAATTTGTATTTCGGTATAATATGCAGACAATCGTTGCAATATCCACCCCTTACGGAACGGGAGGAATCGCCGTTGTGCGCCTTTCCGGTTCCGATGCCCTCGAAATAGCCGACCGGGCATGGCGCGGCAAACCGTTATCGTCTGTGCCGTCGCACACAGCCCATCTCGGCACCATCACAGCTGATGATTCCGGTGCTGCGCTCGACCAGGCTGTCGCGACTGTGTTCCGTGCTCCCAACTCATTTACCGGAGAGGATACGGTGGAGTTTTCGGTGCATGGATCCAAATGGATACAGCGTCAGGTAGTTGAACGTCTCGTGTCGCTTGGAGCCGTTCCGGCCGGACCGGGCGAGTTCACACAGCGAGCGTTCATGAATGGCCGTATGGACCTTGCCCAGGCCGAGGGAGTAGCCGACCTGATAGCCGCATCGTCACGAGCCGCCCACAGACTTGCCATGTCGCAGGTGTCGGGCGGTTTCTCGACGCGCCTCAATCAACTGCGCGAGCGGTTGATAGAACTTGCATCTCTCCTTGAACTCGAACTTGACTTTTCGGAAGAGGATGTGGAATTTGCCGACCGGACACGACTGCGCGAAATCGCCGACGAGACCCTTGCGTTGATAGAGCGTCTTGTATCTACCTACGACTCAGGCCGCGCCTTCAAAGAGGGTGTGCCGGTAGCCATAGCCGGCCGGCCGAATGCCGGCAAGTCCACGCTCCTCAACGCGTTGTTAGGTGAGGACAAGGCGATAGTGAGCGACGTTCCCGGCACGACACGTGACGTGATAGAGGACACGCGTGAGATAAACGGCATACTGTTCCGCTTCTACGACACAGCCGGTTTGCGCGACACGGACGACACCGTAGAGCGCATAGGCATAGACCGCGCCCGCGACGCGATAAGCCGCGCCGCGATAGTGCTCTGGGTTATAGACGCTTCAACGCCCCCCGCCGAACTCGCAGCACAACTCAAAGAAGCAGAAGTGCAAATAAATGCCCATCCGGAATCCAGGCACCTCCTGCTGCTGAACAAAACCGACATGCAACCGGGCAATACTGGCCGGTTGCCGGGGGATGTTGCCGAGAGGTTGGATAGCAACGCCGGCGATAAGCCGAGTGAGGGAGCCGGACTGCTTAGCGATTCTATCGGGGAAGTCGCATACATGTCAATATCTGCGAAGAGCGGAGCCGGCCTCGAAGCACTCGAAAAAGCACTATCGCGACTTGTGAAGAGCGACCACGACCCCGATGCCGAACTGATAATAACCAATGCCCGCCACAAAGCCGCCTTGGAATCGGGAGCCGCCTCCCTCCGCCGCGCCCGCTGCGCGATGGATACCGGCCTGACCGCCGACTTCATAGCCCAAGACGTCCGCGAGTCCCTTCACCACCTCGGCACCGTAACCGGCGCCATCACCCCCACCACCCTCCTCACCTCCATCTTCACCCACTTCTGCATCGGTAAATAATTCATTGATACGCAATAAATTACAATGGTAGTAATTAACTGTCATTGAGCGGAAAAACTTGAAGACATCGCATAACGCCTAATGCTGATAACGGTCAGTATTAGGCGTTTTTACGCACTTATTTGTACGGATATTGTACGTCGTTGACCATCTCCACCCCAAGCATCAGCAAGGTGGTGGAGGATTGCGGACGCTGACGGACGTCAACGGACGCGAGCGAACAGATTTAAGAACAATTAAAGACGTACAACATGAGTAGCAACATTAAAGTCGAGCGAATCTGTGAGTGGTGTGGAA
>CAJTQV010000025.1 GCA_910578385.1 uncultured Muribaculaceae bacterium
TCCATGGCCGGAGGCCATGGAAATGGGGACGGGTACGGGGATAAATTTGTGAATAATAAGGATTAATGTGATATGGAAATTGTTTTTGCCATTGTGGGGGTAATTGTGGGGGTTGTGGTAGGCGTGCTGCTGCAGGCCGTCAGAACCGGGGCGTTGAGGACGCAGGTCGGAGTGCTTGAGTCGCAGTTGGCCGAGACTAAAAATGCCGGTACCGAGGCTCTGAGACAGCTTGAGGAATCTCACCGTCGTGTTTTCGCCGAGCGCGAGAAAGCCAATGCCGAGTTGATGTTAAGTAAGGAAAAGTCTTTTCTTGAGACTCTTGCCGACAAGGAAAATGCTTATAAAAAGGTTCTCGCCGATAAGGAAAGCGCTTATGAAAAGGTGCTCGCCGATAAGGAAAGCTCTTATGAAAAGGTGCTCGCCGATAAGGAAAGTACTCATGCCAAGATTATCGCCGACAAAGAAGGTGCTTATGAGAAGGCCATAGCCGATATGGCGAAGGCGCATGAGTTGGCTTTTGAGCGTCAGGAACAGCATAACCGCGAGGCATTGAATGCTCTTCAGAAGCGTTTTGACGAGACCGTTGCCAAGATGAAGGCAGAGCTGGAGAACGTCACCGCCGAGATGCTGAAACGCCGTCAGTCAGAATTCGAGACTACCAGCCGCGAGGGTGTATCAAAGATTCTCGAACCGCTCAACGCCTCTATCCGCGAGATGCGCGAGGCCGTGGCCGACAATACCGTGAAGCATTCCGAATTTGGCGGTAAACTCGCCGAGAATATCCGTCTTGTCATGGAACACAGCGATGCCGCCCGCAAGAGCGCGGACCGTCTGGCCGACGCACTCCGTGGCGGAGGCAAGATTCAGGGAGACTGGGGTGAGAAAGTGCTTACCGAACTCCTGGAGTCGCAGGGACTTACCGAGGGCGTACACTTCGACACCCAGCCAACACTCCGCGATGCCGCCGGCAACGCTATCCGCTCGGAGAATGACCGTCTGCTTCGTCCGGATGTCATACTACACCTTGACCGTGAACGCGACGTGGTGATCGATGCCAAGGTATCGCTGTCGGCCTTCATGGACTATAAGGCTGCCGAGTCGGAAGAGGCTCGCGAGACAGCACTCCGCAACCATGTGACCAGTGTTGAAAACCACGTGAAGGAACTGTCGCGCAAGGACTACTCCTCATATATCGGAGCCGGAAAAGTGCGCATGGACTATGTGATCATGTTCGTCCCCAACACCACCGCGCTCTACGCCGCCACTCTGAAGAAACCGGACCTATGGCGCAAGGCCATGGAGAAAGGTGTGTATATCGCCGATGAGCAGACGCTCTACGCCGCTCTGCGCATCATCGACATGACATGGAGGCAGATTGCCCAGGCCGAGAACCATGAGAAAGTCTACTCTCTCGCCAACGAGATGCTGGAGCGGGTCAACATGTTTATGGAGAAATTCGTGGCACTCGGCAAGAAACTTGAGGACGCACAGAAAAGCTACGGAGATGCCATGGCCAAAATCGGAGATTCAGGCCAGAGCATCCCCGTGACATGCCGCAAGCTCATAAAATTAGGGGCTACTGTGAAGCAGCCCCGTAAAGGTGTGAGTCCTGAACTGATCGGCCTTTCGGCCGACACACCGGCGGAAGGGTGATAGGCCCAATAGGCCCAATAGGCCCAATAAGCCCAATAAGCCCAATAAGCCCAATAAGCCTTATAGGGCCTATAAGCCTTATAAGACCTATAAGACCTATAAGACCTATAAGCCATATAAGACCTATCGGCCCTATAAGCTTACAGCTCTTCCAGGCAGGAATCCAGGGCGGCGGTTATCGCCGCCTTGTCCATTTTCTGGCCAATGAAAACTAACTTCTGCATCCGGTCGCCATACTTCTCATCCCAGTCGCGCATCAGTCCCGGGTCGCGTGCGAGAAGTACCTCAAGGTCTTCCTGAGGCGCGGTCACATACCAGCGGCCTGACTCCATGAGCCGCTTCTGGCTGCCGGCCTGCTCGAACAGATATGACATGTCGGGATTTTCCTTGAAATAGCATACTCCCTTGCAGCGGATGACGCTTTTCGGCCAGTTCTTCGCGCAGAACCAATCGAACTTGTTGAGCGAGAAGGGACAGCGAGCGAAGTACACGAATGTGCCGATACCATACTCCTCGGCCTCACCCTCACCGTGATGATGGTGGTGATGGCAGCAGCAATGTCCATGCTCATGGTCACAGTGTGAGTGATCCTCCTCTTCATCGTGATGATGGTGGTGATGCCCGTGCTCCTCGTCGTGGTCATGGTGATGATGATGCTCGTGCTCCTCGTCGTGGACATGATGATGATGCTCGTGCTCCTCGTCATGGTGATGGTGGTGGTGATGCTCTTCCTCCTCGACCGGTTTCTCGATTTCCTTGACCCATGTGGCCGAGGTAGCTACTTTCTCGAAGTCGAACATATGGGTGTTGAGAATCTTGTCGAAGTCAACGTCGCAGAAGTCACATTCTATAATCTCGGCGGTGGGCTGGAGAGCACGGACCACCTCGCGGATGTGGTGCGCCTCTTCCTTGGTCACTTCCGAAATCTTGTTGAGAAGAATGATGTTGCAGAACTCAATCTGCTGGATAACCAGATTCTCGATATCCTCCTCGTCGATATTCTTGCGGGTGAGTGAGTCGCCGCCGGCGAACTCATCGCGCAGACGTAGAGCGTCAACAACTGTGGTGATGCAGTCGAGACGAACCGAGGCGTCACGGTTGTATTCCTCACCCATCTGAGGCATGGCACAGATGGTCTGTGCGATAGGCTCAGGCTCGCAGATACCGCTCGCCTCAATCACTATATAATCGAAATCGCCGTTGTTGGCGAGGTCGGCGAGTTGCTGGACGAGATCCATCTTGAGTGTGCAGCATATGCAGCCGTTCTGCAACGGCACGAGGCTCTCCTCATCCTGACCTACCACGCCACCCTTGGCGATAAGGTCTGCGTCGATATTGACCTCGCCGATGTCGTTGACGATAACGGCGAAGCGTATTCCCTTGCGGTTGTTCAGTATGCGGTTAAGAAGCGTTGTCTTACCGCTTCCAAGATAGCCCGTGAGCAAAAGCACAGGCACAATTCTTTTCTTATCCATATATGATTTTATATTAAAACCTGGTCGATTGATGAATTAATGTGAGGGGAGGTCTTCGCGGCGGTTGATCACGTGGAGGTTGGGGGTGAAATCCTCGGCGCAGCCACGCAGCAGCTCACGGCGTTCCCCCTCAGGAAGATAACAGTAAACCGGCCTCCCGGGTTGCTTCAAGGCCACGAGCAGTGCAATCTCACCCTGGCCGCGTGTGTCAGATATTGAGATTGGTCCATCCCCGTCGCACATGCTGTCGCATTCCCCGTGATTGCGTGCAATCTCCCGGAGCATACGTCGTGCAGTGACTTCCACCTCACGCCCCTTGTAGATGTAGCGGCCATAGACCGCCTCGCGTAATTCCTGATCCGGAGTGAGTCGGGTTCGCGACAATCTGCGCAACAGTCCGCGCAAAGTGACAGGATGACGGCGAAGCTCTCCTGACTTGGTGCGCGTCAGCCACCTGAATACCAACGGCGGGAAGAGATAGGCCATGAGCACAACCGACAGCATACCCACCACCGTAACCTCGCCTAACGAGCGCAGCGCCGGATGCTTGGCGAACAGCAGAGTGCCGATGCCGATGAACATGATCAATGCCGAGACTATGATACTGTTCTTGTACGAAGCGAGTATCTTGCGACGGTATGCGAATTCATACGACAGTCCCTCGGTCATGAAGATGGTGTAGTCGTCGCCCTGGCCGAAAATGAACGTGGCCAATATCACATTGACAATGTTGAACTTTATACCCAACATTCCCATTATTCCCAATATCCAGATCCAGCTGAAAGCCATCGGCATGAACGAGACTATCGCAAGTTCGATGCTTCCCAATGAAATCCATAGGAAGATAAACACGATGAAACCGCACGCCACGCCTATGTAGTTGAAATCGTCGGAGAGAGTGTTGGCAATCGCCCCGTTCATGCTCCGCACGTCGAAGAAAAGACCTCCGAACTCACGCTCACGCCCGAGAGCCTCCTTCACCTCTTCCATGTCGGCACGGCGCACCGAAAGCTCCTGCACCACCGATTTCCTTCCCGCACCCGGGTTCTCGCTCAGACTGTTGCTGAAAACAGTCCCGGAAAATTCCTCGAAGTCGCTGAAA
Organism: uncultured Muribaculaceae bacterium; assembly: GCA_910578385.1. Taxonomy (GTDB): domain Bacteria; phylum Bacteroidota; class Bacteroidia; order Bacteroidales; family Muribaculaceae; genus Lepagella. The sequence goes on from CAJTQV010000025.1 coordinate 4,231, forward strand.
CTTTTAGGTTGCAGGTCAGCAGTAACCAATTCGCCGAACGGGGCGAAAGCCTCCGGCCCGAATCCCTGATTGGCAGCTGCGCGTGCTATTCCGGTGGTCAAGGCCTCGTGATGGTCGTTGACAAACCGCTTCCAGCGTTCCAGACGTTCTTGTTGTTTGCCGTCGCTAACCAAAAACGCGCTGACTTCGCCGCGACGTGAGGCTTTGCCCGACTTCACGATAGAGTCTATACGCGCAGTTATGCTCTCGTTGCAGCGCAGGGCTTCGTTCCAGTCGCTGCCGTTGCTCACTACATACAGGCTCTCCGCGTCGCTCGTGCTGTCAACAAGACTCTGGAACCATGCCATGTTCTCGCGCTGTTCCGGGGTCATGTAGTTGATGTTGCGCATATCAGAGTCAAACTCCGTGCGCAGACTGAAGTAACCGAACACCACAGTGAGCAGCAATACAGCCCATACGAGCCAACGGCTGTTCTCGACCGAGATTCCGGCGAGACGCGTTATCAGCTTCGGGTCGCTCACTTTCGGGTCGCCCGGACGCCGCGTGCGCACAAGATGGGGGAGAACCACAAGCACGAAAAGAATCGTGCCGACAAGCAGCAGCGAACTGAACAGGCCGAGGTCATGTAAGGCCGGGGAGTCGAGCGGCACAAGACAGAGAAAAGCACCTACCGTGGTGACATTGCCCACCACGAGCGGAGAGACAATCTCGCGCAGAGCGGCGCGTGGATGCTCGCTTTCCCTGATATGGTCTATGAGATGCAGCGGGTAATTTATCGCGATACCGAGAATGACCGACGCGATACCGATCACGATAATCGAAACCGAGTCGTAATAGAGAGCTATTCCACCCATCGCGAACAGCCAGCCCCACGCCACCGAAACCACGATGAGCAGAATGTTCCTCGCGTTGCGGAACACATAGATAAGCAGTAGAACTATCAGCACTCCGGCAATCGCCACAGCCAATATGCTGTCCTTCTTGATACGCTCAGCATTGGCCACGGCAATCAGCGGACCGCCGATGACATGAATGTCAAGCTCCGGAAGTTCCTTCTCCGTCGCTCCCTTCACGTCGCCGAGCATCGCGGCGAGCGCGGCGTTATGCTCCGACTCGCTTGAGCCGAAAGCCGATTCCATCACCACAATAGCACGTTTCGAGTCGGGCGAGAGGATATATCCGTCGTAAGTCTCGAAATCAATCGGCATACCGCCACGGTTCAGCCGGGCAAGCACCGGCGAGAAGAGATTCAGCGGGTCGCGGCCCATGTTCGCGGCCATCATCGCCGACGAAGGGAAAAGCAGCATCTCCTTGTCGGCGGCCAACTGACGATTCACGAACCCCGGATCTGCGAGCAGACTGTCCGCGCGGGCATAGTCGCCGTCAGTCATGAAATATGGAGCGTTGGCATATGCGAATTCGGCAATTCCGAGCATCTTGTCCATGTCAATCTCCTTGGTGACATTGCTGACATATCCGGCAGTATCAGCCTCGGCGAGGTGTCCCGCAAAAGCCTCAACCCCCTCGGTCAGCAGGTCGGGGTCTACAAGCGAAGTGTCGCGGAGGGAGATTATGGCATACACATTGTTCGCGCCCGAAATATCCTGATAAACCGACAGGGCGGTCTGGTTCTTCTCGTCGAGCGGCAGGAAGTCGAAGATATCCTCCTTATAGCTCAGCGTCAGTATGGCCAGAACCAGACAGACCGTAATGGCGCCGGTCAGCGACCAGGCCAACGCCCGGTGCCTGCGGAAAGAGTCATAAACCGAAAGAACAAACCGTATCATATTCTTATCCACGTTTGCCCCGGTTGTCTATGAATTTCAGCGGCTTCCGGTTATCCCCCGGGTTCAGCATACGTGCCACGTCATCCGGCTGCATTATCTCAACAATCGGGGCCACACGTATCCGGGAACGGAAGCGGTCTTTAAGGTCCTTTATCATGTCGAACCTCTGGGGAGCGGCCACGCCGACATGCACCACAACCTCGTCGGTGCCCGCGAAACTGTTGCGCACCTCCACCACATAGTTGACCACGTAGGGAGTATTGTCGAGCACGTCATTTATGGCCGGCGGGTAGATGGTGGTGCCCTTCAGCTTGATCATGTTGTTCTTGCGGCCGACCAATGGGGTGAGACGGTAGGAGTGGCGTCCGCACGCGCAGGGTTCCATCACCTTCCGGCTCATGTCGCCTGTGCGGAAGCGCAGCAGCGGCATACCCTCCACTCCGAGCGTGGTGACCACCACCTCGCCTACCTCTCCATCGGCAACGGGACGGTTGTCTTCGCCGATAATCTCGACAATGATAAGTTCAGGGTGGACATGACCGCCGCAGCCGCAGGGACACTCCGAGAAAGTAGCTCCCATCTCCGTGGAGGAATAGGTGGCGAAAAGCTCCACATCCCACTTCTCACGAATGCGGTTGCCGAGCATATTGAGACTGAAATCCTGTTCACGAAGTCCCTCGCCGATTCCAATCACACGGCGCACGCTCGAATTGCGGTAGTCGATGCCATGCTGTTCGGCATACTCTATGAGCCGGAGAATGAACGACGGCACGCACATCAGCGTGTCAGGTTTCAGCCGCCGGATTGTGTCCCATTGTAGTTCCGGCATACCGTTGCCGACGCGTATGATTCCCGCGCCGAGCTTGCGTATGCCGAGGAAGTAGGCCAGGCCGGCCATGAACCGTTTGTCGAGAGTGGTCATCAGCTGAACGCGGTTACCCGGCCGCACTCCGGCACATGCGAACGATTTCATCTCGTTATAGGCCAGACGCTCCAGGTCACTGTCCGTGCAACCGAAAGTCACCGGGTCGCCCAATGTGCCCGAAGTGGTCACGTAGTCAATAATCTTCTCATGCGGCACGCAGAGAAAATCAGCATTGCAGAGCTGCAGGTCCTTCTTCTCTGTAAACGGCACACGCTGCAGGTCGGCCACAGTGCGTATTTCCGACGGATTGATGCCGGTGTCGGCAAACATCCGGCGGTAGAAAGGGGAGTGCTCCGCAAGATAGCACACCGCATCGCGCAGACGCGCGTCCTGATAGGCGGCTATTTCCTCAGCCGTGCGGAACTCAATATCATTGTCGCGGTCAATGCCGTCGGGAAAAGTCATATATTTCATTTGAAGATACCTCTTAACCAGTTTAGAAATTCATCCTTCCACGCAATCGCCTCCTCCGTGGTCTTCGATGCAGTGGCACCGAATCCATGTCCTCCGGTGCGGTACTGAACATAGCGGTGTTCGACTCCGGCGGCTGTCATGGCCGAGTCGAGAAGTTCCGAATTGCGGTATTTCACAATCGGGTCATCCACGCAGTTCATGAGGAACACCGGGGGCATGTCGGGGCGCACATGCTTCTCAAGCGAGAGCGAGTCTTTCATCTCCCGGCTTATGGCGCGTCCCTCGCCGAGCAATCCGCGTCGCGAACGCTTATGGACCGAACGGTCCGTGAGCGAGACCACCGGGTAGATTGGAGCTATGAAGTCCGGACGCAGCGACACCTCCGGAGTCACCCCCGCGAGCTGAAGCACACCGCTGTCGAAAAACATACCCGACATGGCCGTGAGATGTCCCCCCGCAGAGAACCCCATCACGCCGACACACTCCGGGTCGATGCCATATTCCCCGGCATTCTCACGCACGAGCTGGATGCTCCTCTGCACATCCTGAAGCATGTCGGGGTAGCGGTTGCCACGGGCGAGCAGCCGGTAATGCGTTATGAAACCGGCGATTCCCCCCGTGCGGTATTCCAGCACGAATGCCGATATGCCGTTAGCGCGAAGCCATTCCGCCACACCCTCACCCTCTGTCTTGCGGTCGAGCCAGAAATAACTCCCGCCGGGACACACGATACAGGCCGGGTTGCCCGAACCCTCTGCAAGATAAGGTGAGAGTTTCACCTTCGCCTTGCAATCCGTGCCCTCCCAGATATTGAAGGTCTGCTTGTCAGCTGCCGTGGCGATAAGCGCACAGAGCAGACAGACCGCGAGCGTAATTATTCTCTTAATTATCTGATGCAGCATTGTTAATCTCCCTTATTATGTGGTTTGTGCCGAGAATCGCCTCTGCGGTGTTGATTGCAGTCAGAGGCACTCCGCAGATGCCGTGCAGGTTGATGTTCTGCCCCGTCAGAAGCAGATTCCTCACCTTGGTATAGACCGGAAGCTGCGACAGCATCATGTTGGCGCAATCCTTGCGGTTGCCGAAGATGGCACCCTCCTTGGTGTGGTAATAATCGCGGATGGTGAGCGGACTCGCAGCATAGACGGCCTTGGCCATCCCTCGGAAGCCGGGGAAAATCCTCTCCAGCTTGTCGAGAGTACGCTCCACCTTATCTTTTTTCCATCGGTTGTAAGCCTCTCCGCGACGGCCGACGGTTGTATTTTCCCATTCCCTCACCTCTTCGTAGCTCATTATGCAGTGTACCAGCATACGCGAGGCGAACTCACCCTGCTCCGCGTCGGGGGGAGTCATGTACATGAAACCCATCGGCCAGTCCTCAGGCGCACACCCGGCTTGTGTCCATATCGCGCCGTAACGCTCCATGTAGTAGCAAGTGTGGTCAATGTAGGGAATCTTCCCCGGCTTGAGGTCGATAAAGAGGGAGAACGCAGAGTTCGAGACCGGAATCTCGTTCACGCGCCTCACATATCCTTTCAGGAACGCGCCCTCCGGCACCATACGCACCAGTTCCGTGGGATGTATGGCCGAAATCACATAGTCGGCCGTGAAACAACGTCCGTCAGCAGTCCTTACAGATTTGGCTACCCTCTCCTCAACATCTATCGATGTCACCTCGCAGCGTGCCAGGACCTGACCTCCATGCTCCTCAATCACACCTTTCAGGGCATCGGCCAACTGCTGGCTGCCACCCACGAACCGGGAAGCGCCGTTGATGTACAGCACATTTATAAGAGCGTGGATATAAGCCGGCGTGTGGCCCGCCACCCCGCCGTAGAGAGGATTGAGGTAGGCCAACACCTCACGCAGTTTATCGTCGCCCACATGCGCGGCAATAAGTTCATCGGCAGCCATCGTGAAGCGTTCCGAATGTACCGGAATCGACTCGTCCGACTCGCGCAGATAGAAGAGAGGCACCTCCTCGGTCAGACGGTATATCTCATCTACATACGACCTGATGCCCTCCGCCTCGTGCGGAAAATAACGGCACATGCAGTCGGTAAAACTGTCGCGTCCGGAAGCAATCCTGTATATGTCGCCGTTCTCGCCGTAACGTATCTCATCCATGCACGAGGGGTCGATATGATGAATGTCGAGCGAGTCCATTATTCCGAGATAGCGGCATATGCGGGTAAGGGTGCCGGTCGGGCCGAATCCGCCCATGACGTGCATTCCGGTCTCGTACAGCTTGCCGCCACGGCTGAAGCACTGCAGGCCGCCGCCGATTATCGCGTTCTTTTCGAGCAGGGTGACACGCAGACCGTTCTTAGCCAGCAAAGCCCCGGTGAACAGCCCTCCGATACCTCCTCCTATTATGATCGCGCTTCTTTCCATTGGCCTGAAACAGTTGGTTGACTCATGAATTTGCCTCGACAATCTGCCGGTATATCTTTTCAGCTGAGAGCAGTTCGGAGCAGGTCACGATACTTCCGACCAGCACTCCCAACATGCCGTGGGAATTGATGTTCTGCCCCGTGAGCAGCAGGTTCGGCACCCGTGTCTTGTGTGGTACGCGACATGCCGCTCCGAGTGTGATGTCCTTGGCCACACCATACATCGAGCCATCCTGCGTGCCGGTATAGTCGAGATAGGTGAGTGGTGTGGCTGTGTAATAGCTGTCTATTCCTCCGCGCAGACCCGGGAACTCACGTTCCACCTCGTCAAGAAGACGTTCCGCCTTCTCGACCTTGAACCGTTCGTAGTCCTCGCCACGGTGCCCGATTGAGGTTCCTTGCCATCGGGCCACGTCGGCCATGTTCATGTAGGAGAGGATTACACCGCTCGAAGCGAAGCGCGGTGCCGGAGAATCGCACATGTGCATGTACAGGTATCCGCGCGGCCAGTCCGTGTCGCTGTATTTCTCGCAGTCCCACGGCGTGTTGCGGTTGAAACTGTAATAATTTGAATTGAGGTAGGGCACGGCGTTCTCCTTGAATTTAAGATATACGGAGAAGCCCCCGACGGTGTTGCGGATGCCGGAGATGCGCCTGCGGAATGCGGGGCGTATGAGCCGGGTGTCGAGCAGTTCCATGACCCGCGCCGGGTGTATGTCGGCTATCACTATGTCGGCCTCGATGAATTCCTCACCGTTCACCTCCACGCCGGTTGCTTTCGAGTCATCGCACAATATCCTTGTGACACGGCTTCGGGTGCGCACCGAACCGCCCGACGACTCAATTGCGCCGATGAGCGAGCGGGCGATGCTGTCGCTCCCCCCTGCAACGCGGAAAGCGCTCCGGTTGTAGAAGTCCATGATGAAAGCGTGCTGCGAGAATGGGGTGCGGTCCTTCTCGGCCGCATAGAGGGGCAGGTTTCCGACCAGCACTTTTTTCAGCAGCTCGTCGTGGAAAAGTTCGTCGAGCACCGCATTGATGCTGACAGTCTGGTAATGAGTGCTGACCGCGATGTCGCTCTCTGCATAACGGAGAGAATGGAGCGAAGAAGCCTGTGAGATTTTCTCGACGGTGTCGTAATAACGGGTCAGGTTCTCCCGCTCAGAGGGGAAATATCCGGCCATTGTTTCGATGAAAGGCTCACGGTCGTTGGCGAAACGGAATGTGTCGCCGTTGATCGAGACGATGTCGTAGGCCATCGGGTCGAGGCGGCTGAGAAGTATGTCGTCAAGGCGCAGATAGCGCATCAGTTTGTCGAGAGTCTGCCCCGGTGCCGCGCTGCCGATGAAGTGCATTCCCGTCTCGAATTTCGCTCCCTTGCGTGTGAAACATTGCAGACACCCTCCCGGCTGGTAATGCTGTTCGAGCACCGTCACATCATAACCGTTCCGGGCCAGCATCACCCCGCATGAAAGTCCGCCGAGACCGCTCCCTATTATCACACACTTCCTGCTCATGATTTCAGTTTCAGTTTTATGAGATTGTGCTCCAGCACTTCCTCTTCAGAGTCAAGATGAATAGTGAGGTCAAAGTCTTCGTCTGTCCCGAAGTCCTCCTCCCATATTGGATGGATGAAATGAAGGTTCGCCGGCATTCCTCCCGTCAGGTAGGAGGCGAGGTGATCATCCCAGTAGCGTTCGTAAGCATATATCTCCGTCTCCTTGTTGACGAGGGCATAGAGCATCGCGAAAGTTCCGAGGCCGCTGTTTATTATGCGGACGCGGCGGTATTTCTTTCCGTCAGCAATGAGAGGGCGCATTTTTCTCAGCTCACGCAGGGTTCTTTTTGCACGTGACACTGTCTGCCAGCCTCGCCAGGCATACTTGTAGCGCACGAAGCTTTCGAAATAATCGGCATCCTCTACCTCGGTGACGATGCGGGCATATTCCTCGCGGATCATCCGGCGGTAATGCGACGCCTCCTCGCGCAGGGTCATTGTGTTTGACGGGTCATAAGGCACACGCGGCAGTATGCGGAGGGTCAACACGCCACGGCGGAACATGAAATCCTCCTTGGGGAGATAATGTCCGGCACCATGCAGCGTCATCGGCACTATGTCCATGCCTAACTCACGGGCAAGCAGGAAAGCACCCTGATGGAAACGTAGAATCGAGCAATCGGCCGACCGGGTTCCTTCGGGGAAGACAACAATCGAGTAGCCACGGTCGCGCAAGTCGCGGAGCTGCGGCATGATTGCGTCTATTCCCGCCGAAACCGGCAGATACTCTGCATTATGGATAAGAGTGCCGTATGTCTTGTTGTTCCAGACCCAGTCGTTGGTGAGGAATATTAGTTTGGGGTGTACCGAAATCAGTATCGGCAGGTCGAGATGCGATTGGTGGTTGCAGATTATAAGAGCGGGTCGCTCGAAAGATTCGCCCGTGGGATTGTCGATGCGGGTCGTCGCTCCCGGGAATCGTTTTGTGAATCTGCGGCATGACCAGCAGAGCAACCGGTGGAGTTTCAGCTTGCGCTCCTCTGTGGCCGGGAATATCTTGAAATATAGACTCGACAGGGGTGAAAGCACCGCCGCCGACCAGAAAGTGAAATATGATATACCATAGATGGAACGGGTTATGCGTCCGAGGGTAGAGGCTGCCTCCTTACGTATATCCTTCTTGAGGGTGAAGCGGCGGAACTCACGGTTGAAAATACGCTTGTCGGCCACGGCGTGAATGATGCGCGAAGGCACTCCATAAAGAATTGCGCCGCCGCAGAGCAGGGTGTTGAGTATGCTGATGCGCGTGAAGTCAGGCACTGGGCGGAAGTGCGACACACGTTCCGACTGTGGCGGGTAATACACGCGGATAGGAATCTGTTCAATCGGCACACCGCCCCATGCGGAGAAGACTAACAGTTCCAGCTCAGCCTCATAACGGCTTGTGAGCAGACCGAGACCATGCAGCCTGTCGAGAGGATAGGCGCGGTATCCGGTCTGGGTGTCATCCAGCCGCCGCCCGGTCTGTACATGAAACCAGAAGTTGGAGAACTTGTTGGCGAAAGAGCTTTTTCCGTTGATGTCAACATCGGTCAGGTCGCGTTTGCCGACAACCAGTGCTCCCGGGTATTCGGCAATGGCACGCACGAATCCCGGCAGGTCCTCCGGGTAGTGCTGGCCATCGGAGTCGATTGTCACGGCGTAACGGTATCCGAGGCTGCGCGCCGTGCGGAAGCCGGTACGCAGAGCGTGTCCCTTGCCACGGTTTCGGGTGTGGGTCACGACCGTAATCCGGTCCTTGAATCGGTCGAGCAGGTCGGCGGTGCTGTCGGTGCTTCCGTCATTGACAACAATGATGTCAGAGGCCAGCGAGAGCAGACGTTCGAGCACATCGCGCAGGGTGCCGTCATTATTATATGTCGGCACCACCACGCAGATTCCGAGCCTGCGCATTGTCGGTCGTATGTCGTTTGTCGGCTTTCCGCTCATTTTCCAAGACTCATTTTTGAAGGCTCATTGCCAATAGTTAGAGAAGACTTATTTTATACGGAAGGAGAGTGAGAGTTTTGAATAGACAGTACTGTCATCGGCCACCGCGACAGTCGCCGCTACCGTTCCGGCCGCATCGTCGCGGTTTATGCGGCTGAAGCTCAGAGTCACGCCGGGAGTGTTGTCAGGGTTGATGACCGTAAGGAACTTTGCGTTTGATATTCCCGCAAGTTCAAGGCCGCAGTCGAGCAGCTTGCCGAGCAGTTCCCCGGCCATCTGGACAATGCAGACACCGGGGGTGACAGGTTGCTCCGGAAAATGGGCCTTGTAGATTATGGAGTCGCGCAGAAGAGAGACCCGGCACGTCATCGCTTCCGTATCGGTGCGCTCTATCTTGTACAGGTTATTGTTCAGAATCATTATCTTCTTCGTCGTCAGGATTCGGAGTTGGTTGGGGGAGAGGAGAGAAAGTGTATTTTATTTCACGTCGCAGATTCGTGATGCTCACAGTGTCGCCGTCGCGGTTCAGATCGTAGGCTTTCCTGTTGACCTTTCCCGGCGAGGATCCGTAAAGGATGTGCATGCAGTAGGAGAGATCCGGTTTCAGCACACGCTTTATGTACCATTTGTTGAGGAAGCCGACCACGTTGACCAGCTCGACCTTTCCGTTGGCGCGGTCGCAGATGAAATCGAGAGCCGAGACACCGAACTCGTTGACCATGCTACCGCGTATCTCGGAGTCATCGGCCGCCGTGATGAGAATGCCGGAAATGTATCCCTTTCCCATCTCGATGGCGAATGACTGCCGGCCGGCCGGGGTTCCGGTCTGTGCCGACAGCGATGCCACGCAGAGCAGCAGACTACTTAGGAATAGCGAAAAGATTCTCATTGATGGCGGTGTTGGTCTTTACATTCTTGAGTTTTATGTCGGTGCGGTCGCGGTTGTTCTCATGGATATTTATTTCAGTCACCATGAGGGTCTTCTTGTCGAACGAGAGGACAATCCTGGCAAACATCTTTTTCATATCCTTCTTGCGCGGAACGAGTGTGACCTGCCAGAGCGTGCCGCCGTCGGCGACATCGGTCGTGAAGTCGGCCGGACTTGCCAGAGCCTGCCCGGTCACGGTGTTCATCATTATGCGGGCAATCTCCTTGAAGATCTTGTTTGAGTTGGTGTCGATTACATCCTTGCGTGAGCTTCCGGCCACATAAACCTTAGCCCCGTTGAGAATGAACGTGTACTTGTAGGGGGTGGTGTATTCCCAGCGCAGCTTGTTTGGCTGCTTATAGTCCATCTTACCCTGCGAGACCATCTTGTCGCTCAGCATGGAGAGATACTTTGTCTGGGTGAAAGTGCAGCTCATGGTTTTGAGCGAGCTGGTCTTCGCGCTGATTTTGGTGATGACATCCTTTTTCTGCTGCGCAGTGAGAGTGGCCGCATCCATTACAGCCGAACAGGTCAGCGCGAGAATCAATATCGTAAGGGTCTTTCTGATTATCTGCATTGCAAGAAGTTGTTTCAGGGTTCGTTTTATCCGGTCACCGGGCCACGAATATGCACCCGGTCATTATCAGCGCCACTCCGAGCCATCGGTTCCAGGGCACATTCTCATGCAGGAACACTATGGCGAAGACGAGGGCTATGACATAGCTCAGGCTTGCCAGCGGATAGGCCATGTTGAGCGGGAAGTGCTTGAGGATATACATCCAGAGCAGCGATGCCCCGCCGAACATTATGCCGCACACAAGGAACCACCAGTTTGTGAGCAGGTCGGCCCAGAACGCCCGGGTCCATGAGAACGCCGGCATACGGTCGAGCGCGAGCTTGAGAGTGAGCTGGCCGAACGACAGCATCACGCTCTGTATCGCCGAAAGAATAATCAGCTGCCACATGGTGTCACGGCTTTTAGACGGACAACCGACCATGCCGAGCCGTCCGAGTGGTTTATGATTGTGACGCGTGCGGCCTCACCTTTTCCGAGCATTGTGGCTCCCATGACGAAGGCTGCGGCGGGGGAGGAGAAATTCTCGCCGAAAAGATGCTTGTAGCCCATTGTGCGCGGCGCGAAGTCCAGCTTGCCGAGGAGTTCATCGTAGAGAGCGTCATTGAGCCGGTTTCCGTTTGTGCCGAGAATCAGCAGGTCATCCTCATCCTTGCTGAGCAAAGCGGCGACCTCACCGATGTCGGGACGGTTGAGAATCCTGACATCCGTAATCTCACAACGGTTGTCGGCACTCTCCGAGCAGGTGAGCATCGATGACACGGAGGTCTCCGAGATCATGCTGTAATCCGGATGGGTGCGATCCATGACGAGAGCCAGAAATGGTGTCACCTCGTCGTGACTCCCCACAAGAGCGTTGCGGAGCATACCGCCGCGGATCTGTATCCATGCGTCGAGAAGAGCGCTCTCGAACGAGATACCCTTGTGCGAGTAGGTGTTGTTATAACCGTGGCATTTCAGGATTATGGCAATCAGCGAACTGATTGTGTTGTGGGTGGACTGCATGAAGAGAGTCGGTTTCAGACAGCTCTCGCCAAATTTGCTGAGGTCAATCAGAAACTTCTCGGAGTTCTCGATACAGCCCATTCCCGTTCCGGTTATTATCGCGTCGGGATGCTCTATGCCCGAAGTGTTGAGCGCGGTGAGCGACGTGGCCACCGCCCGCTTCAGGATGCGGCTCATGCGCCGTGCCTCGGAGGGGAGGATAAGTCCCCGCGTGTCAGGCTCGGCGGCACGGACATAACCCGTGTCGAACGACCGGGGTTCCTCAGCCCAGGCCTCCGTCAACGGATCCTGGCAGGATACCATGGCGAGTGATCTTACAAAACAGCGTCTGCTCATCTTCTTGTCCTGAAATTAAGAGTCCGTCTCATTAAAATTTGCCGCATCACTCCCTGCTGTTTTATTTACTGCAGAGAATATAAGCGAGGAGTCATTGCCGCCGAATCCGAAGGAATTGTTGATTATGTGCTTTATATTGCACTTTGTGCCGGATTGGTGAACCGGTACCGCTCCCTGTTGGATAGGTGTCTTCCAACCCCGGTTTACGGGCAGGAAGCCGTGGCTCATGGCCAAAAGGGATATTACCGATTCGATAGCTCCCGATGCGCTGGTGGTATGTCCAGTCAAAGACTTGGTGGAGGAGAAGGGTGGAAGTCCGTGTGTCCAGATACGTTCCATCGCAGCGAGTTCCGTCTCGTCATTGTTGGGCGTTCCGGTGCCGTGGGCATTGACGTAGCTGATGTCGGCGGGAGTGAGGCGGGCCATGTCCATTGCCTCGCGCATGGCGCGGTAGGCTCCCTCGCCGTTTTCAGACGAGGCAGTCTGATGGAATGCGTCGCAGGTGTTGGCATAACCGCTCAATTCTGCAAGCGGTGTCATACCCCGCCGCTTCATGCTCTCCTCGCTTTCAAGCACGATATAGGCTGCACCCTCGCCGAGATTTATTCCGGCGCGGTCACGGTCGAACGGACGGCAACGCTCACGGTCAAGAATCATGAGCGTGTTGAAGCCGTTGAGATGGAAACGTGTGAGCGCTTCCGAGCCACCGGCAACAACAATGTCGGTCACACCCGCCTTTATGAGATTGGCGCCGAGAATTATGGCATTGGCAGCCGAGGAACAGGCCGTCGAGGAGGTTGTCACCATACGGAAACGACCCAACCGGTCGGCTATCAGTTCAGTGGAGCAACCGCAGTCGTTGAAACGGAGTTCCGTGCTGTCCTCGCTCTCGCTGTTCGAGTCGAAAGCTGACTTGAAGAACTGCTCAGTGCGGTCCATTCCACCTACGGTCGTGCCGCTTATGAAAGCCGCCTCGCGGATGTCGGAGCGGGAGAGACGTGCGGAAACGATAGCCTCGCGTCCGGCCATGATTCCGAGCAGCACGGTGCGCAAACCTGATTCCGGGTAACCCACACCGAGCGTCGAGGCCATTTCCGCGTTTGAAAGAGGCACCTCGCCGACGGGAAACTCGACATGTTCCGTGGCAAGATGACGCACGCGACCGATGCCCGGCCTTTCATTCAGAAGAGAGTCGAGCGTGGCCTCGCACCCGGCACCCAACGCCGACACGATTCCTGATCCGGTCACATAAACTTTCATTTCCTTTCCCTTTTACGGATGACTGTTTTATGGATTACTGTTCCTTTTCTACCGATTCCGGCGTGCTTTATTTCTTGCGGTTCTTGCTCACGTAGTCAGCGATAGAAGCCACCGATTTGAAGATTTCCTTACCCTCGGCGGGGTTGGTGAGCTTGATGCCGTATTCGCGCTCCATGAGCACAATGAGTTCGAGCGCGTCGATAGAGTCGAGTCCGAGTCCATCGCCAAAGAGGGGAGCCTCCGCATCGATGTCGGCGGCGGTCATGTCCTCAAGATTGAGCACTTCGATTATCTGGTTCTTGAGTTGTAAGATAAGTTCTTCCATTTTCTCTATGATGATTTCTGAGAGTATGTTTGAACGTTAATTCGGTTTAAATTCAAATATACTCTCAATAAAGTTTCGTTATAAGCTGGAATTCGGCGAGGTAGTCCCCGCTGTCGTTCCAGTCCACCCATCCGGTGATTATCATCGACGGGGTGGAGGTGAGGTAACATTCGGCGGCTCTTTCAAGAACTTCGTCGCGGTCGTAAGAGTCGGCCACGTAGAAAGAGGATTCGCCGTATATCTTATGGCGTATGGCTATCTCTCCGGTCACTATGTTCGCCAGGGTATAGACGAACAGAGCGGGACTCGGAAAATAGTCCGTGTCGCCGATTGTCTTCTGGTAGTTCCGGTCGGTCACCAGCGAGCCGTTGCGGTTGAAGAGCACTATGGCGGCATCTTCGAGCCTGTCCGCCGGAATGTTTACCAACAGAAGTTCCGCAGCCACAAAACCGAGTTTGCAGAGGGCGTCCATCTTGAAGAACTTCGGATAGTCGCCGATAAACTCACGGTAGAGTCCCGTGACATCCGCGCCCGACACAAGCTCACCGTCAACTTCGGCTCCCCTGTTGGAGACGCGCACGCTTCTCAGTACCTTCAAGGCACTTGCTCCGGTTGAGTTATCGCCGCCGGTGATGGAATTCATATCTGTGCTGTCCGGGTTCATGATGCTCCTCCTTTTCTGTAGGCAATTCCGGCGTTGCTCCCGCCGAAACCTGACAATATCTTGATAAACGCTTTTCTGTCGCTTTTCCTTGTATCGGAACTGAGATTGAGCGCGTATGAGGTGCCTGTTTCGCAGAATCCACGTGTGGGCAATATGATGCCTTTGTCGGCAGCAGCCATCGAGAGGATTGTCTCAATCACCCCGGCGGCTCCGAGCGTGTGGCCATAGAAACCTTTCAGTCCGTTCACCGGAACATTGTCGAGTCCGGCACGGTGGAGGGCTATCGACTCCATCTCGTCGTTGTAGGCCGTGGCGGTTCCGTGCGCGTTGACAAACGACAGCTCTTCCGGGCTTAAATCTTCGAGAATGTCGCGCAAGACACGGTATGAACCTTCACCCGTGCGCGAAGGGCCGGAGATGTGGTTGGCATCGTTGTGTATGGAGCTTGAGATATAATGCCAGTGAGATGAGGCATCAGAGAGTTCCGCGTCTTGGAAAGAGCGGAGGATGAGGGTCGCGGCTCCTTCGCCGAGGTTGAGGCCGAGACGGTTCTTGTCGTAGGGCTTGCATGGCTCCGGGCTGAGAGCCTTGAATGACTGGAAACCGGAGATGATGAACTTGGAGAGCACGTCGCAACCGATTACCACCGCTGTCCGGCAACGACCGCCGAGCAGGGCGCGTACAGCTGCTATCTGTGCGCATACACCCGATATGCAGGCGTTCGAGACGACCGTCGGAGGGTTGGGGTTGCCGAACCACTCCGCAATCTTCTGTGCCGAACCGGCGAGGTATGCCCGGTCATCGTCAGGGTTCTCTGCAAGCAGATCCACATTCCCTTTTGTGGTGGAGAGTATGAAGAGGACATCGTCGCGTGTCGGGTCGATTCCACCCTCTCTGATAGCCTTCGAGGCCGAGAGAATGGCGAGCCGCTCCATGAATGTCAGCTCTTCGTCGGGCACACTGCTTCCGGTCCGTGACTTATCAGCATTGTGCAACGAAATCTCCTCGCGGAAAGCCTCCTCAACCGCATCCCTGTCGAGCAGGGAGCCGCAGAAAGGCTCCGGCAGTCCGAATGCTCCCTCATGAAGACGCAGCTCGGAACGACCTTCAAGAATAGCTTCAAGGTTGTCGCCGGTGGTAAGTCCCAACGGTGTGATGATATTGTCGGAAACCTTTACAATCATAGCACCTCCCATTTCTTTTTCCATTCGCGGTAAAATTCCGGATTGTCCCATACGAGCTGATATTCGCTGTCCATGAACACCTGGACAGACCGGCCTGTGGCTACCACCGAACCGTCGGCACGGTCGAATATCTCGTAGTCGAACACTATCTTGGCCGACTCGGTAGGGACATACGTTATGCGCACGGCCGGCTTCGATTCATACACGAGCGGTTTCTTGTATTTGAACGACAGCTCCACCAGCGGCGCGAAGTAACCGTTGGAGAAGATAGTCATGTAGCCGAGTCCATATTTCGCGCCGAATGCCTCGCGGGCATCCTCGAAATAGAGCGGGTATGAGCCGTGCCAAACGATGTTCATCGAGTCAACCTCGCTGAACCGGACCTCGAAATCTTTTTCTGCCGTAAGTCTCTTCATTTCTGTCGGGATGGTCTGAACGTGTGGATAACTCAATTCTGTGACTCGGTATCGCTGATTGCAATCTTCATCTCGGCCTCGGCCACGGGACCATCCGGACCGGTGACAGTAGCGGATACCAGTGTCATTCCAAACACCTCCTGGAGTGTCACGACGCTTGTCTCGATTGTCTCGCCCACATGCGGGTGGCGGTGTATGCGCAGATTACGTATAGCTCCGATGAATCCCAACTGTATCCCCTTCCGGCGGATATACTTGTTGACATATCCGATGCGGGCGGCGCAGGTCTGGGCGATGTTCTCGACTATGCCCGAGGGTGTGAACACACCATCCTCGACCATGATGTTGCCCTCGGTTATTCGGGTGGCGGTGCGTGTCTCCTTCTCGTCGAAGTGGGTCATGCGTCCTACCATCACGAACGGTTCCTGCTGCGGCAGCAGCTCATGAATGTCAATCTTCTCTATTTCCATCAATCTGTCCAGAAGTCAAAGTAGTTATACCATTGGTCGGGGTGCCGCTTCACGGTCTCCTCAAGCAGCCCCACAAATTCGCGTGCCATAGCCTCGGCGCGTTGGCGGCTGTTTCCGCCGGCGGGTGTCGAAAGGCGGTGTACGGTGATATGGTACTTCATGAGCGAGGTCTTCATCACGGTCACGAAGAGGAGGGGGGCGTCGCGGAGAGCGGCGAGCTGGAAAGGCCCCTGCGGGAATTGGGCGGTGGCTCCGAGGAAGGGCAACGCGAACGACTTCGGCGAACCGAACACCCGGTCGGCCGGCATACTGATAATCTCGCCGTCGGAGAGTGCGCGGTCGGTCAAGAAGAGATGCGACATGTCGGGCGCGACGGGAATCATGCGTATGTTGTTCTCCTCGAACATGCGGTTGCGGTTGGCCATCACAGAGCCCTTCTCGCCGCCGAACACCATGGCGTTGAAACGCTTCTCGGCCCGAAGCGAATAACCGGCCAGCTCATAGTTGCCTATGTGCGAGCTGAGCTGTATGAAACCCTCCGGACGCGAGGCGAGCCGGGTGAAGTTGTTGTAACCATCTATCGAGATCTTGAACTTCTTTCCGGCATACATCGCGAAGCGGTCAATCACCACCTGCGCGAACTTGCAGTGGTTCACGTAGGTCATCCATGCGGCCTTCATGCGGCCCATGTGGTGACGGCGGCGGAAGTAACTGTACATGGCCTTCCGCGCAGGGCTGTTGAAGACCAGCGTGGGAGGTATGACGAATACCGAAGCGAAGATGTACAGAAGACGTACATCCATAACGCGCAACACACCGATGAGCCACCGGTGCATCCATCCGGTACCGTAAGTGGTACCTACCCATTTGTCATGTTCAAGTTCGCTCAATCCTGTGTCAGTTGTTCCCTTGTATTTCCGTAGGTTAAAGTGGAGTTTCCGGTTATCAGGCCTTCTCGTTTACTTTCTTTTCGATATATCCGTAGAAGTCGTTGAGTGTAACCACACCGGCCATTTCCTCGGGCTTGATCTTGAACCCGAAGTTCTTCTCGACGATAACCACGATGTCAACGAAGTCGAGGCTGTCGATGCCGACATCCTCCTTGAGTTTCGCCTCGGGGAAGATTTTGTCTTCCTCGACCTCAAGGTCTTCTATGAGAAACTCGCGTACTTTGTTTTCTATTTCAGTTCTGTTCATATTTAGGGTTGTTTTCAGTCAGGTTGTTTTAATCTGAAGTGGCGCGTCCTTATCCGTTCACTTCTTTTCCGGAATGCGGCACACCATGATGCTGTGTCCATGGCCGAGGTGGTCATGTATGGTCTCTATTTCGAGACCGGCTTCGGCCACGAGACGCGCCATGTCCTCGGAGTGGTACATCTTGCTGTTGCCGTTGGCTATGGCCGTGAAGTAAAGGCTTGTCAGCGTAAGGCAGAGGGCCGCAGGCTCGAAGCGCTGGCGGTCCCAGAGCGTCTCCATTATGTACAGGCGCGAGTCTGTGTCCATTACCTTGGCGGCGCGGCGGAGAATGCTCACAATCTGCGGCTCGCTGAAGCAGTCGAGAAACTGGCTCATCCATACCGCCTCGAACTTGCGGCCCGAGGGCATCTCAGTGGTCTCGTCGAGCAGGTCGGCACCGAGTCCGTCAATGCGGTCAGCGCCCGGTTTGCCGTCGATGTTTGCGCGCATCAGTCCGATCTGCTGCGGCAGGTCGAGGATTGTGACGCGCACGTCGGGGTCGTGGGCAACGCAACGGAGAGCCAAGCGGCCAGTGTTGCCTCCCACGTCGAGGAGAGTCTTTGGCTTCGTGGCGAACACTATCTGAAGTGCCTCGTCGAAAGAATTGTCAGAATAGAAATGGTCGAAGCCGAACCAGCTCTTCTGTATATGTTCAGGCAGGGAGGAGAGGCCTTCGTAGACCGTCGGCCAGTCGCCGAGAGTCTTCAGACCGGCGGGACGACCTTCGGTGAGAGCTTCCTCAAGGTTGAACCAGCCGAGGTAATTCACGTCGTGGTTGAAGTCGATGTTGACGCGTGTGGCCTTGTCGTTGATGAGGAACCATCCGGTCTTGGATATCCGGAACCGGTCGGTGTCTTTGTCAACAAGGAGGATTCCGATGCAGAGCGACGCTTCGAGCAGGCACTTCGCGGCATACTGCGACAATCCGGCACGCCGGGCCACCTCGTCGATAGTGAGACCGTTGTCGCTGTCGCGCAGCATATCCATGATGCCGAGTTTCAGCATGATTCTCGCCGTCTGGAAAATCACGGGGCCGAAGGCGATGAACTCGGCCATGCGCTGTGCCTCGCGCGCGCCGAGAGTGTCGCGGGTATATCTCTTCTCAAGTTCCGGAAACAGGTTCATACACTATCTTTTTTATGAGGCGGACTCTAAATTGTGACTCAATTGGTATAACGCGCCGTCTCCGCCAACTGTGACAGAGACGGCGAGTCAAGTTATTTGGCTTTGTTGATAAGTTTTGCGAGGTCTTGCGCGAGATCCTGATATGCCAGCACGCGGCGTGCCTCGTTGCTGTATGCCGACTTGCCCGAGCAGTCATAGGTGATGGTCGCGACGGTAGACTTGTCATCGAGCTTTATGACATCTACAGTGCCTTCGATGTGGGCACCGCGTGCGAAACCTCCGAAAGCGATTGCCGCGCCGAGCGAGCCGTAGTGGAACTTGTCGACATGAATCACCATCTCATACTGAGCCGCATCCTCGTCATCGGTGATGAGAGCGTATTTCTTGTCTTTCTTGTTGAAGAGC
The DNA here is from genome assembly GCA_910578385.1 of uncultured Muribaculaceae bacterium. GTDB lineage: Bacteria > Bacteroidota > Bacteroidia > Bacteroidales > Muribaculaceae > Lepagella. The sequence goes on from CAJTQV010000025.1 coordinate 23,165, forward strand.
ACGTCGAAAGCAGACTCGCTGCCCGCAACCTCGGCCGGATAGTCGCGTTCCCATTCAGGACCCTTCTCTTTCAGGAACTCGGCCGGATCCTTGTCCTCGATGAGCATCTTGTCATAATCCCATGTGACGAGCACGCGCACATCGGGGTTTTTCAGCTCTTTCACACTGCCGCTTGTGATATCGGCGTCAGCCCATGCACTCAGTGAGATCATGGCTGCGGCTACCGGAAGAATGTACTTTTTCATTGTTCTTTCTTTTAGATGGTTGATTGTTGTCTGGGTCTCTCAGTAGACTTTGCAAGTCGTATCGTTATTTTCCGCTGTGATAGATAAGGTCGCACAGATATTCGGCCAGGTCGCTGAACACCTGTTTCAGCCCCGGGAAACCGGGCACCGCGCCACCCATGATTGTTCCGTTCATTTTCAGAATCTCGACAGTAGCGAAAGGTTCGGTGTCACCACGTTTGTAGAAATCCGCATATCCGCTGACGGAGGAACCGCCGTATCCGGTCTTGGCTCCCATCTGGAGTGTCTTGACGACAATCCTGAGTTCCAGAGGCGCGCTATCGGAGGTCGTGGCCTTCGGACCTTTCTCTATGTCATCGTCCCAACGCTCCATGAACCATTGAAGCATCTCCGGCTCATAGCGGCGGAATGTCTCCATGTCGCTCTTGTAGTCTTCGGTGATATACTGCTCAAGCGGCTTGCGGTTCGCTTTCGTGCGGCTGAAGTCAATCACACACTCAATCTCCCCACCACTGTTTTTAAGAGTGGAGAGCGAGCCGCTTTTCAGCCTCAGAGGATTATCCTTGGCTGTGGCGGCAATGCCGCTGAACACAATCAGAAGGAGGAGTAAACAGAGTTTCTTCATGGCGGGAATTCACACGGATTAGAAATGTACGCCGATGCGGAAAGCTATGCAGTTGATGTTGCCGGCCTGCCAGTCCTTGCTGCCGCCGGTGAAGAGCTCGTAGCCGATGCTGGCGTCGAAGCCGAAGCGTTCGGTGAGGTCGAAGGTGCAACCTGCAGCCGGGCTGAAGTAGAAGCATCCCTCTTCGTCAATTCCGTTGAAACCACCGCCGAGACGTACCCCAACGAAAGGTGAGACGCGCTTAGTGCGGAGTATCTTGTAACGACCTTCGGCGAAGAGAACGGCGAGAGCCGAATAGTCGGTATCATCCTCATGATAATCATGCTCGGTGTAGTAGGTGAGGTCAAGCTCGGCACCTAAACCGACGAATAGACCGTCGAACAGGCTTACACCGTGCGAGGTGGCAAGTCCGTACATGGCACCTCCGTCATAAAATTTTCCCGAGGGGATAGCGTAGCCTGTCTGCATCTCGCCGAAGCCCTTGTAGGTGGGTGTGAGTGCGAACGCCGGAACGGCTGCCGCCGCGCAGAGCGCAAGGGTTGTAAAAATCTTTTTCATAGTCCTCATGTTATTTATTGTTTGACTTTCCTGATGATTAACGCACTGTTGGTGCCACCGAACCCGAAGGAGTTCGAGAGCACGATGTCAAGCGGCATGTCAACCCTCTCGCGGGCGATGTTGAGCCGTGCCGCCGCCTCGTCGGGTTCCTCAAGGTTGATGTTGGGGGCCACGAAGCCGTCGCGCATCATGAGCGTGCTGTAGACAATCTCGCTCGCGCCGGCCATCCAGCACTCATGCCCGGTCATCGACTTGGTTGAGCTGATAAGGGCTTTCCTGCCGTTGAAGAGACGGTCGAGGGCAAGAGCCTCGTACATGTCACCCTGCGGAGTGGAAGTGGCGTGGGCGTTGATGTAGTCGATATCGTCGGCCGTCACCCCGGCGTCGTCCATGGCGCGTGTCATCGCTATTACCGAACCGTCATCGCTCGGCTGCGAGATGCCCCCGCCGTTGGAGGAGAATCCGTAACCGACAACCTCGGCGAGAATGTCGACACCGCGTGCCACGGCGTGGTCATACTCCTCAAGGACAAGCGCGGCCGCCCCACCGCTCGGTATCAGACCGTCGTGGTTGCGGTCGAAGGGACGCGAGGCTTTTGTCGGCTCATCCATACGCACCGAGAAGGCACTCAGTGCGTCGAAAGTGGCCATCGAGTAGTAATTCGTTTCCTGGGCGCCACCTGCCAGAACCATGTCCTGCAAGCCCAACTTTATGAGCATGTAGGCTATTCCGATGGAGTGGGAGCCGCTGGCACAGGCCGCGCTGATGGTGAAGTTAACACCTTTCAGGTGAAAGATGGTGCTGAGGTTCATGTTGACCGTCGAGTTCATCGACTGGAAAATGAGTCCCGAGCCGAGCAGGGCCGAGTCATGTTTCTCATCCATGATTTTCGATGCCTCGATAACCGGCTTGGCCGATGAGTCGTTGCCGAAAATGACACCGACCTCATTCTCGCGAAGATAGTCGTCAGAGACCTTGGCCTCTTCGAAAGCCTCCTTTGCCGCAATGTAGGCATATTCAGCCTCTTCAGAAAGACCCACGCGCAGACGGCGGTCTATGACACCCTTGAGCTTCGGACGCTCAACGATGCCGGTGAGTCCGGACCGGTAACCATATTCCAGACGTTCGGCCTCAAGACCGATTCCGGAACGTCCGTTATAGAGAGCGTCGCGGACCTCCTCCTTGTTTTTTCCGAGACAGGACCATATGCCCATCCCTGTAATAACCACGCGTCTGTTCATGTGTAGAGTCCTCCGTTGATTGATATTGTCTGGCCGGTGATATAGGCGGAGTCTTCCGAGGCGAGGAAAGCCACAAGGGCGGCCACCTCGTCGGCCTCGCCGAAGCGACCGGCGGGTACGAGCTTTTTCAGATTCTCTTCATCGAGGTCCTTGGTCATGTCCGACCTGATGAAGCCGGGAGCCACGGCATTGACCGTCACTTTCCGTGGAGCCACTTCCTGGGCAAGGGCCTTTGTCGCTCCAATCAGAGCGGCCTTGGCGGCTGAATAGTTGGCCTGACCGGGCAGACCTTTGAGTCCGGAGAGCGACGTGACGTTGATTATGCGACCGTAACGCTTGGTCAGCATACCTTTCAGCACGCGGCGTGTAACGAAGAAGAAGCCGTCGAGCGTGGTGTCTATCACGCGCTTCCACTGGTCGGTCTGCATGAATATGAGCAGATTGTCCTCGCGGATTCCGGCATTGTTGACAAGCACGGTTATCCGGTCGTCGGGGTGTTCCGTCTCCCAACGCTCCACGGCGGCATCGACCGCCTCTTCCGAACTGACGTCGAAGGGCAGCAGCTCTGCGACACCTCCGGCAGCCTCGATATCGTCGGCCACGGCACGTGCCGCCTGCTCATTGGAGCGGTAGTTGATGATGATGGAGAGTCCCTGGGCGGAGAGTCTCTTGCAAATGGCCGCGCCTATTCCGCGCGAACCTCCGGTGACCAAAGCGTAGTCCATTATTTCAGATACTCGATGATGTTTGTTCTTAGATATTTTTCGGTCGCGGCAATCTCTTCGTGGAATGGATGGTCCTCGATGAATTTGGGGCATATCTCGCGGATTGCCCCGTATTGCTCACGTGTGCGGGGGGAGAGTTTGTCGGCGATTCCCAGGCAGTCGGTGGCCTGTGCGAGCGCGATGTAGAGAATCGACATGACCTGATAGGCGTTGTCGATGACGCGCCGGCAGAGCAGGGCGCTGTTCGTACCCATGCTCACTATGTCCTGGTTGTCGTTGTTGTTGGGTATGCTGTGCACGTAATTGGGCATTGCCAGTGTCTGGCATTCGGCTGTGGTCGAGGTGGCCGTGAACTGACATGCCTGCATTCCGTAGTTGAGACCCAACGTCCCGAGGTTGAGGAACGGCGGTAGAATGCCGTTTATGCGGTCGTGGAAGAGATAGTTGAGCTGACGTTCGGCGGTCATGGCCACGCGCACCATGGCAATCTTGACCTTGTCCTCCTCAAGCGAGATGTAGTCGCCGTGGAAGTTGCCGCCGTGGTAGATGTTACGGGTGGTGTAATCCACAATCGGGTTGTCGCACGCCGAGTTGATCTCGTTTTCAAGTACCTCGGCCGCATTGCGCAGCGTGTCGTAGACCGGGCCGTAGATCTGGGGGATGCAACGGAGTGAATAGTATGCCTGCACCTTGTGCTCGAAATACATATCCTTGTTCTTCTCCGGATTGTAGAGCTCATGCTCGCGCTTCTGGAGATGACGGCTCCCTTCGCTCACCTCGCGGAGCCAGCGGGCTATGACCTGCTGGCCGGGCTGACGGCGGCAGATGTTCTCCTCGACCGACATGTAGTCGTCGAACGAATCGGCAATCTCGTTGATCCATGCTCCGGCGATTGTGGCGTATTTCAGCAGGTTCTCCGCGTAATACTGGTTCACGATCGAGATGCCGGTCATGACCGATGTGCCGTTGGTCACGGAGAGACCCTCGCGCACGCGGATGCCCATGGGGGTGAGACCCTCTGCCTCCATCACGCCGGCCGTGTCGCGCCACTCACCTTTATAATGCACCTTCCCCTCGCCTATAAGACAGAGGGCGATGTGGGCAAGTTGCACAAGGTCGCCGCTCGCGCCGACACTGCCATGCTGCGGTATGAATGGATATATCTCACGGTTCACGAACTCCTGCAACAGTTTTATGACCTCGGTACTTATGCCCGACCGGGCCTGAAGGAAAGTGCCGATACGGGCCACCATGGCCGAGCGTACCTCAACGTCGGAGAGTGGTTCGCCCGCGCCGGTCGAATGGCTGCGTATGATGTTGTATTGAAGTTCCTTGAGATGACTGTCGCTGACGCGCCATTGCGCCATGGGACCGAAACCGGTGTTGATTCCGTAGATTACCTTGTCTTTTGCGAACTCCTTCAAAAATTCATGACATTCAGCAACCTTGCCCATCTCATCTTCTGAAACAGCCAGCTTTGCACCATGAAACAAAATGTCATATACCGTAGAAAGTTCCATTATGTCGGTTTTGAGAACGTCTCAATCTCCTGTATGGAGATGTTATCAGAGGTGCAAAGATAATGAAAATATCTGATAATTGTTCTATTGAGGTCAATATTTTTACAATTGGAACCGATTTGTTATGCAGAAAACCGAAAGCGCAAAACGAGTGTTTTAATTTCGGAGCCGATTGCAGTTTTCAGTTACTTGAGATTCCGCCTGTCGGTTCCGGTCAACGATTCCAATTCACGATTCAAGATTCCGGTTATAGATTTATATTGCTATGAGGACACTAATAATTCTTTTCAGTTTCATGCTGTGCCTCGTGTTGGCATGCGGGGCGCGTGTACATGTGCCTCAGATAAGTGATTGTTACGGACGTGGTGAATTCCGCAGCCGGACGGGTGTGGATATACCGTACAGATTGCTGACCCCGGAGGAGAGTCAGGAGGGGGAGAAGTATCCCTTGGTGTTGTTCCTGCATGGCGCGGGCGAGACCGGCGATGACAACGAGAGCCAGCTGGCAAACGGAGCCTCGGTCTTTTCGAATCCGGTGAACCGGACGGAGTACCCGGCGTTCGTGGTTTTCCCGCAGTGTGCCAAGCGTTACTGGACATCGGAGATCTCAGACCAGGTTTTTCTTCCGGGGGCTGCCGTGCCGGAGGAGTCGCCGACCGAGAAGGGAGTCATGGAGCTTGTGGAGAGTCTGGCGGATTCGTTGCCTGTTGACCGCGACCGTATCTATATAGTAGGAATTTCGATGGGTGCGATAGGTGCCTATGACCTTGTGTGCCGCTATCCCGACACATTTGCCGCCGCCGTGCCAATATGCGGTGCGGTGAATGTAGACCGTCTGAAAGATGCGGGAAATGTAAAGTTTCTGATCTTTCACGGTGACAGCGACGACGAGGTGCCCACAATCTGCGGCCGCGAGGCATACAGGACGCTGAAAGCCCTCGGCAATGATGCCCGGTATGTCGAGTTTGCCGGCGCGGGTCACGACTGCTGGTCGGCAGCCTTCAACCACCCGGACTTCCTCCCCTGGCTTTTCTCGCAGAAGAGGTCTCAGGCCCCGTTTCATAAAAAATAGCGGTCGCTGGGGCGCCTTTGAACATTCCTCAACGATTTCAATCAGACAGCGCACACCGATTGGATGGTCGTCAATACTGACCACCAAATAACCAAATATAGGAAACAACAACACAGGTTCAGAAATACCGGAGCATGAACCGCTCACAGCCCCTTATAGCCGCTAAACGAAAAATCCCGACTCGCCATGCCGAAGCATGATGAGCCGGGGAATTTCAACAATTCGGAATCTTCTACAGAGCGTAGAAAATTTGGCATTCTATATGGGCTTCCTGACGCTGACAATTTTCAGACATGAGTCTCCATTCATCAGGAATGTTAAATTCCATATGTGGGTTGACACGAGTATCATTTTCGTGACCTCACGAAAATGATCATCAACGTTGATTCCCTGCGTTCTACATGAGTCCACTGCTCGACCTATTGCGACCAAAAAATTCTCCCATCGAGCATAGCCGAGCAATTCTTGAAGTTCACGTGCGAACCAGACTTCAATCTGCTCCTTACCATCTTCGCTCGTTATATATTGTTGGATGCTGTCGAATGACTGCTTATGTTGGTTTATTCGTTGTAAATCCATTGGTGATTGTTTTAGATTGCAAATTTACATATTTTTCTTCGATTATCAACGTGTTAGACATTTCCATTCAGACCCTCTCGCCCTTTGTATTTCTCAACCAGAGCCAAAGCGCGGGTATTCAGTGGCACGCGGACCACCTGTGGCCTTTCTCCTGCGGTCTTCTGTGGCATGTACTCTATTGCACCGTTTATGATGCTATCGTGAGTCATCGCCAACAAGTCAGAAACTCGGCATCCGGTAAGGCACTGAAAAATAAAAATATCCCGTTGTGCCTCCAGCGATACAGTTTCTTCTTTCGGTGGATTGAGGAATAACTCCAACTGGGCAAGGACAAAATCTTTCGTCACATTCGTTTACAATCCGATTCCTTAAAGAGTTGGAAATCTTCAGAAATCAAAATTTATGTTGCAAAAAATTTATGTTGCAAAAACCAATCCAAACATAGTTATTCTGAAAAGTTACCGCAGACTCGCATCCTTGGCCGCTTTTTGTCCTTGACTTGCAGTCACAACCGAAAGGTTGCTCCTTTCAGTCAAGAACAAAAATCGTCGCAACGCTGCGACCCCAGCGACCGCTATTTTTTATGAAACGGGGTCTCAGTAGGAGGTCGGGAAGTCGGTGGGGACGGCTATGTAATAGTCGGCCGCTCCGAGATAGTCGGGGTCGAGGGTGGTTGTCGTGTCGTCCATGTCGTCGAGACGCACGGTGGTGACGGTAGCGACTGACGTTCCGGGACGGTAGCTGAGCAGGTAGGGTATTATGCCTCCGCGGCCGTCGGAGTGCATGGTGCCGTTGATGTGCAGGAAGCTGTTTGTGTCGGTCAGGTTGCTGCTGATGAACCATGCCATCGTGGCATCCTTGAGTGCCTGAGCCTCGGCCAGGTGTTTCAGTTCCTCTGGAGAGCGGCGGCTCAGCATCTGCATCGCTCCGAATTGACCGGAGGCTTCATCCGAGTCGTAGTTGAACTCAATCGGCAGCGGTGCTATGTAACGCCTTGCCTCCTCGCTGAAGTCCGCGAGGCATTCCAGCCCGGAGTTGCTCACAGAGTTTGCGTATCGGCGCGGAACATTGGTAGCCACGAAAGGAATGTTGTTTTCCTTGGCGTAGAAAATCACCGGATAATAGTCGGTGGAATAGTTGGGCCATAGACGCGCCTCGGCCTCGAAACGGTCATAGCTGATCTTGCGGTTCATGTATTCGTCGAGAATCAGCTGGTTGTCAGCCTCCATCATCTCCTCGCCGATCACGAGCTTGTCGCCATGCACACCATGAAGCGCACGTGCTATCTCGAACTCCATCCAATGGGCCACCGGACAGTTGTGGTTCTCACCTACAAAGACCGTCTTTGCCCTTGACAGGGAATCAATCATTTCGGTGAAAGAAACCTCGTGGCCCGAGTTGTCGAATATACGGTAAGCGACAGGATTCTGAGCCGTCGCCGTCGCTGCGCCGAGCGAAACCGCCCCCGCAGCGAAAATTCCAAAAATCATTCTCATAATTCAAAAAATATTAACCCCCAATCCTAAACCCTAAACCCTAAAATCTAAAACCTAATGCCTAAAACCTAAAACCTCTTCCCTGCTCATATAGAGCAGCACGAAGAGATCCGGGTCAATCAGCTTGCGGAACGCCTCGCGGATTTCATCCGGGGTTATCGATCCGATTATTTTCTCATAGTCGTTGAAGTCGGCAAACGACTCGTTATTCTTTACAAGCGAGAGTAGAGTGGTGCGCCATGCCGGCGAAGCCTGCGGAGTCAAGGTCTCGCGCTTGGCGATGATGCAGGATTTGCGGATGGCATCAAGTTCGGCCTCGGTCGGAGGTGTGGCGCGCAGTTCCTCTATCACACCGCGCAGAGCCTCGTGTACACGTGGCATGTTGGCGTTGTCGGTCGAGGAATTGATGTCGAAGTAGTAATAACCTCGCGGCAAACCATCGTAGACAAGGCTGACATATGGTGAATAGACAAGAGCCTGATGTTCGCGCAGCTCGCTGATGATACGGTTGCGCAGGAGGTTGCTCATGATTTTCAGCACGAGCGAGTTGCGCAGGTTCGGCTCATATTTGCCGAAGTAGACATAGTCAAACTCAGTCTGCGATTCGTTCTCGTTGGGGAACTGTTCGGTCACCGTCTGAACGGGCAGATTGAGCGGTGAGAAACGGAGAGGAGCATTGTGGTCCGAGCCGAAACCGCTGAGACGCGCCGCGAAACGGGTTGCCAAAGAGTCAGGGTCAAGGTTGCCGCAGACAATGAACACCGTACCATCACGCCGTGCGTAGAGGTTCTTGTAGAAATCCGCAATGCTGTCGAGACTCATCCTGCCGATGAAGTCGCGTCGCATCTCATCACGGTTGGCGGAGCCACGATAGGCCTGTTCCGTGTCGAGCACCGAGCACATCAGTTCATCCATGCGGGCCGTGAGCTGACGGTCGGAGGCACGGCTGAGCATCTTGGAAAGCACGGACTCGCGGCCGACATCCTCAAGCATCGACTCACGGATCTCCTCGAAATCGTCGTAGCGGAGTTCCGGTGCCGTCATTTTATAATAGAGAAGATTGAGGAATTCATCGGTGCGCGAAGTGTCAAACGCCCCTAAGAAACCGTGCCAGTCATTCTCGATGGCTGTGCTTAGAGCCATGTCGTTCATGTAGAGATAATCGGAAAGTGCATCATATGGCACTCCGTCAATACCTCCCATATCGATGTAGCTGGCCGCGCTCTCAATCAGCGGCAACTGTTCAGGCTGCACGCTGCTGTAGCCGCCCGGCGAGACCATGGCGAACATGGCAGTGCTGTCGTCGGTGGTGGGGCGGACCACAAGGCGCATACCGTTCGACAGAGTGTATTCGTGCAGATCGAGAGCGGGGTAAAGATGCTTCGACTCAATCTGTCCATTCCGGGATTCCGGCTTTTCGGTGAGAGCCTCGGGGGTGGGTACGGCGGAGAGGGTCTTCTCTTCGGGCGCGCTGAACGAGTATGTAGCCGAAGGTGAGGAAAGACCCACCCTCCATGCCGGCAGAACATAATCGAGTGTGCGCGAAGGTGCCTTTGCGGGCGTTGTGCGCAGGGCAACGAGCATAGTGGTGTCGGAAGCGGCAATCCATTCGCGAAGCAGTGAGGAAATCTCTTCGGGAGTAACAGTCAGCACAGCCTCCTGAAGTCGGGAGGCATCCTCCTGACGGCTTATGTGACGGTCGCCCGAGATGATGTAGTCGGCGAAATCCTCGCACCACATCGCCGAACTGTATCCTTCGTGCGACATATTGCCTATCCGGTTTGCGGCGCGTCGGGCGTAGTATTCTATTTCATCGGCGCTGAAACCGTGGTCGAGGGCTGATTTCACAACATTGGCCATGCGTGTTATGGCTGAGTCGAGCGGCATGCCGTCGCTCTCGCGGACTGTAAACACCAGATGGTCGGTCGCGCCGAGATACCATGCGTTGCTGATGTCGCCACGTATCCCGCTGTCGGAGATGCGGCGTGCGAGAGCGTTGACGAGAATGTTGCCGGCTTCTTTAAGACGTGCATCGCCGATGGTGCGCGTCACAACCGTAGGGTGGGGGATGATCAGTTCAGCCTCCTCGCGGGTGTTGAGGGAATCTGTATCGAGCATGATCTGCACCGGAGGGTCATAATCGAGCGAATATGTCCGGAAACCGGGGTCAGGTTTCGCGGGGAGAGAAGAGAACTGTCTGACAATCTCCTGACGGGTCATCTCAGGGTCAACGTCACCGACCACGACGACCGTGGCGAGCTGAGGCACATACCACTTGCCGTAGTAGTCGGAGAGGGTGGCGGAGGTCATGGCACGTACCTCATCGGGGGTGCCGAGCGGCATACGGCGGCTGAAACGGTTCTGGCCTATCTTGAGGTCATAGAAGGGGTCTTCCTGAAAGCTGCTGCGCAGCTCCTCAAGAATGATTCCCTTCTCGGTCCCGACGCGTTCCGGGTTGATGGTGAGCCTGTCAGCCCAGTCGCGTATAATCGAGAGAGGGCGTGCGTAGCCGGTGGCGCGCAGCGAGTCGGAGGGAGTGGCGAACATGTAGATGGTGCGGTCATGTCCGGTAAAGGCATTGATGTCGATGCCATACTTCATTCCGAGCGATTCGAGATATGCCACTGCGGAACGTTCCGGAAAATTCTCCGAGCCGCCGAAAGCCATATGCTCGAGGAAATGTGCGCAGCCTCCCTGGTTCTCCTCCTGCTGCACGGCCCCGACCCTCCACACAAGGCGGAATTCGGTCCGTCCGTCCGGCATGTCGTTGGGCAGGATTATGTAGTGCAGCCCGTTTGGCAGCTCACCCTCAACGGCTGCTTCAGGCAGTTGGATAAGGCGGTCGTAAGACCCGGCAGCCGCAGTGAGGGCATCTGCATTAATCGCAGAAATTGCCGCCCCGCATATGGCGAGGGCGGCAAGTCCTGAGAGTCTTGTCTTTACAAAGTGTATCACTTCAAAATAGCATTAAGGTAGCATTAAGCTGTTGCTAAAGATGATGTGGCGTGACGGCGGCTCATTTGAGCGAATAGACAACCTTCACGCGCGAGTAGCCGTACTGGTCGGCGTGGTCGAACGGGAACTCGAAGGTCATTGTTCCGGCGTTGAAGTCAATCTCGCCACGGGGATAGACGTAGAGGTTTGCCACACCATCCTCATCCTCGTCAACTTCCCATACATCTTCGAGAACGTCGTTGACTCCGAGATAAGTTGCGGGAGCCGCGCTCACGCCGTAGGTAAGGAGCTCAAGGGCGGTGGGGTTGCCTGCCTCTACGAGAGAGAGCTGACGGTTCCATGCCGAGAAGTCATACTTGAAAGGAATCCAGCTTGTGGCCCAGTTGTAGGTGAGGTCCATGTCGTACTCGGCGTTGAAGATGGGTTTGCCGTTGCTGCCGTAGATATAGTTCTCGCCGGTCTTCACAAACTCGACTGTGGCCTTGCCGTTTGCGATAGAGGTGATGCGGAGGCCCGGAAGGCTCACGGCGAACGTCTCGGTAGAGTTTGCATTCCAGTTGATGAGCTCCATCAGCTCAAGACCCTGTCCGTCATCTTCGAGCGCGAAATACTCGCGGTCGTCGACGGTGAGCTGGCGGAGTGTCTTGTAGAGGTAATCGCTCATACCCATGGGGTTCTCCTTCATGTCGAGCACAGGGGTGTTCTCGTCAGACTCCTCGCTGAGGGCGAAGAGTGTGGATCCGGCGAGCGATACGGTAGAAGGTGCGACAAACGGGTCGCGGCTACCGTCGCCGGGGAACTGGAGAGTTCCTGTCAGGCTGATGTTGCCGAGCCAGGGAGTGATGTCGATGCCATATTTGGATTTCCAAGCTTCGATGAGGAGCTTCTGGTTGGGGGTGAGGGCGATTGCGCCGTCAGAGGGGAGCACGGTGATTGTCACATTTTCCTTGAGGTCGGTGGCTCCACCGGTGAGAACGAAGCTGAAAGTCTGCTGCTCGGTGGGGTCGAGGTTGCGGTCGGCAGTCACGGTGAAAGATCCGGTGGTTGTTCCGGCTGCGATGGTCACGGGCATTCCGTCGAGAGAGAGATAGTCGGAACCACCCTCTGTGAGAGCGAGCGAGAGCTTCAGGTCAGCCGAGGGTGCTGTGCTGAGAGTCACATCGACAGTGATTGACTCACCCGAACATGCGGTGAGTGTGGTGTTGCCATCGGCCACACTAAGATAGACATGTGTGTCAATGCCGTTTTCGGGGGCGTCATCTTTCTCGCACGATACGAGGGCTGACGCGCAGATAAGCGACGCGGCGGCCGCAAGATACTTGATTGCGTTCATAGGTTTCTGTATTGTTTTTATTTTGTTATTTGTTTTCAAAACTGTCTTCAGCGCGGTTTTTACAGAGTTGTTGCCGTCAGAGGTCGTAAGAGGAGGTGGGCCACTCCGGATTCTGGACCATCTGCTGATTGTAGAGGTATTCATCCTTGGGTATTGGCCACTGCCAGCGGTAGTCGGAAGCTCCCGGTATGCGGGTGGAGGATTCGTTGAGGAGTGAGGCGCGGTAATGTTTAAGGTCGAACCACCGCTCACCCTCGCCGAGAAATTCAAGTTGTTTCTGATGAAGAATCTCACTGAGGAGCGCATCGCCGGTGAGGCTGTCGTCGATAAGCGGGGCGCCGCGCAGACTCAGGTATCGGTTCATCGCCTCGCGGGCCTTGGCATGGTTTGTACCGTCGAGGCACCATGCCTGGGCAGCCACATAGAGGGCGGCCGATAGACGCATCTTGTTGATGAGCATTATCTCCTGCTTGTCGCGGCGCAGCTTGTTGTACTTGCCGATGAAATACTGGAAACCGAGTGCCGAAGTAGTGGCGGGGCAGAGGCTCCAGACGGTGCGGCAGTCTCCTTCGGTGAAGTCGGTCGCGATCGACTCGGGCACCGAGTAATAGTCGCCGGTGTTTGTGTCGTAGACAATGCCTTGGTAGAAAGACTGCGATACATCGGGGTTGTTATAAACGAAAATGCGTTCGTCGCACTGTGTGCCGTCCCACAGGTTGCGGTAGACATCCGGGCCGAAGCAGGAATAGCCACGTTCGTTGAGAAGAGCCTCGGCCATTTCGGCAGCCTCGGCATAGTTTCCGGCATAAAGCTCGACCTCGGCGCGGAGCAGCCGTGTGGCGTCGGCGGTGAGCCATGAAGGGTCGGTGCCCTGATGGCCGCTCTCAGCTGCGACATCGAGAAGCCGTCTTATCTCAGCGACGCACTCGCTGACCGTCGAACGGGGAAGATCCTCCATGACCAGCCGGTCCTTGAGCACAATTCCGTCCGCCTCCAAGCCCTGCGGACCTGTGGGGTCGGCGGCGTAGAGGCGGAGCAGCTGGAAATAGCAGTAGGCTTTGAGCGTGGCGCATTCCGAAGTCAGGTCAGCCACTTCGCGTCGGTCAGCGTCGGAACTGACCTTTATGTCGGGAATGCGTTCGGTGAGGGCGTTGACGGTGGCTATGACCGAATAATATTCAGGCCAGACACTTGCCGAGAGGTCTATCAGAGCCTGACGTTGCCAGGTGTATTCATTGTTGAGGGTGGGGTTGCGCGAGGCCCAGTATGTAGGCTGGAAGTCGTCGGAGAGGAGGGCGAGGTCGAACTCTATGTTCGGTATAGAGCTGTAGGCATAGGCGAGCAGCTCACGTCCGGTCTCCGGGGTGGTTATTGCGTCGGGGTCGGAAAACTGGTTGTCGTAGGGAATGTCGAGCGAGCAACCTGTCAGCGGCAATGCCGCTGCCGCCAACAGTCCTGAACCCAGAAGTGTATTTATAAATCTTCTTCTCATTTTTTCTTGTGAATCATTAGGGCTGATAGGTCTGATAGGTCTGATAGGTTTGATAGGGCTAATAGGCCAAATAGGACTAATAGGGCTAATAACACTCTCTTCTAAAACCTAAAACCTAAAACCTAAAATCTAAAGCCTAAAAAGTCAGGCTGAGGTTCATTGTGATTACCGGTTGGATTGAGGCTCCAAGACGTCCGGTCTCTGGGTCTGATTCGCTGTAGGGGGTCAGCGTGAACAGGTTGGAGGCCTGGATTGCCACCGAGGCGTATTTGATGACATTGCGCGTGAGGCGCAGCACACTTTCCGGAAAGCGGTAGCGCAGCGAGAGCATGGACAGACGCAGGTAGTCGGAGCAACCGGTGTTGGAGGTATTGGCGTATGACAGAGTCTCGATTGCCGATGAGGAATAGAAGGGGGAGTAGTACTTCTTACCGGTGTCGCCGCGTTCGAACCACATTGTCTCGGTAAGTCCACGAAGTGCATTATAATTCACATCATCGCGGTTGCGAACGTATGTGTAGTTGTATTGGCGAACACCGCCGGCCACCCAGTAGAAGTCTGCATCGAGTTCAAGGTCACGCCATGTCACTCCGAGGCTCACAGTGCCTGAGAATGGAGGAGTGAGGTGGCCGAGGCTGATGAAGTCGTCGCGGGTGAGCTGTGTCTTTCCCGGCTCTATCTCGCGCCCATCCTTTCCAGCGAATATCGGCAGTCCGGTTACGGAGTTGATACCTGTCTGTCGGAGACCGTAGAGAATGTCATAAGCCTTGCCTACCTGGAAGTCGGGTATCAGCGAGTAGTCGCTCGTGTAGAGTTTGTCGGTATAGTAGAGGTCAACCACAAGATTGCGGTTGTAGGCCACGTTGCTGCTCAGACGGAAAAGCCAGTCGGGGTGGAGCTTGTCGAGGTTGAGACTGAATCCGGCCTCGATGCCGTCGTTGCGGAGAATGCCGATGTTTCGTTTCATCATGCTGAAACCGTTGCTGGCAGCCACGGGAACATCGAGAAGTGCGTTGGCAGTCTGGCGGCGGTACCACTGGAAGTCGAGGCTCAGGCAATGGAACAGACCTATCTGCAAACCGGCGTCGATCGAGGTGGTCTGTTCCGGCTTGAGGTCGCGGTTATAGAGGGCGAGGAGCTGGAGCATACGCGATGTGGCGTAGGCATCCTCAAGATATGCGAAAGTTCCGATAGTCTGCGCGGCGCTGACCCCTGCGAGCGATGCGGTGCTGCCGTAGCTACCTTTCAGGTTGAGGCGTGTCAGCACTTCGTTGGCCTGCATGAAGTGGTAGTTGGAGGGAGTCCAGCCGAGACCTGCCGCCCATGCGGCGTTCCACCGTTTGTCGGAGGGAAGGAGCGACGAGGCATCGAGTTTGTAGGTCGCGAAGAGGTCGTATGTGCGGTCGAATGTGTATCCGGCCACTGCACCCACACCCAACTGTGCGGTCTTTTCCTTGAGACTCGACACGGCCGGCTTGCGTGCTCCGGTGAGCGACTGGTTGATGAGAGCGGCCGAGGGATGGTCGCCGACACCGTAACCGGTTATGCCCAGGTTGTCCGCACTGGTCAGGTAATAGTCGTGGTTGAGACTCAGCGTCACGTCGTGGCGGTCGTCGAAAATGTGGTTGTAGACGGCGCGTATGTTGTAGGTGAAGTTGAGCAGGGTGTTCTTGTTCTTGTTGAGCTTGCCGAGTTCGGCCGCGCTGAATCCGCTCTGCTGTTCGGAGTAGGATGAAGCGGGGGTGAACTGTGTGCTCTCGTTGAGCAGGTAGTCAAGACCGGCCACTCCCGACACCTCCAGGTCTTTCCATGGCTTGAGGTTGAGGCTGGCTGATATGCCACCGCGCTTGTCGGTGCTGTTGGAGCTGTATTGGTAGAGCAGGTCGGAAAATGTGCGGTTGGGGTATGACCAGAGTTTGCCTCCGTCGCGGGTCTCGTAGGGGTTGAGGTTATATACGAGCGAGGCGGGTGTGAAGCTGCTGCCGTTGGGGGTGTCGGTATCGGTGTAGGCTCCATCCATGCTGAGAGTGAAGTAGCCGATTTTGCCGAGAGTGAGGTCAACGCCGAGACGTGCGGAACCACGCAGGGTATTGTTGCCCTCGATCTGTCCACCCTGGGTTGAGAGATTTCCGCTCATGAAATATGAGAACTGCTCGTTGCCGCCGCGCACGGAGAGGTTATGGCTCTGGTAGAGGGCGTTGCGCATCAGTTCGTTGAACCAGTCGGTGTTGATTGACCGTAGCGAGTCGAGCACCGCCGCGCCCTGGGCTATCATGGTGGGCAGGTTCGGATCGTTGGGGTAATGTTTGCGGTAGTAGTCCTCGCTGTATCGGTAACCGGGTGTCGCCTCGTTCATCATGAGGCGTTCCAGTTCGAGTTTCTCGGCCGACTTCATGACTTCCACACCTCGGCGTCCTTTGAGGGTGACGCCCATGTTGAGCGAGTAGGTCACATCGACAGTGCCGAAATGGCTGCCGCGTTTCGATGAGATCTCGATCACACCGTTGGCAGCCTTGATACCGTAGAGGGCACAGGCCGCTGCATCCTTGAGCACCTTGATCTCGCGAATGTCCTGCGGGTTTAGGCTGCGGAACGCGTCGGCCGAGATTACCTTGCCGTCGAGCACGTAGAGAGGCTCGTTGGCCGAGTCGCCGGCACGCAGAGACTGGTTGCCGCGGATACGGATTGTCGGCTTCGAGCCGAGTTCGCCGGTGTTTGTCACAATCAGGCCGGGCACGGAGCCTTGCAGTGCGAGTCCGATGTCCATCATCGGTTTCTCGTTGAGGCGTTTCATATCGACGGTCTGGACCACGCCCGAACGGCTGCGGATGTCGAGGTTGTTGATGTTTGATTCGGCGGTGACGGTTATCTCGTTGAGCTGGCTGCTGTCATCCTCCATCGTCGTGTCGATGGTCTTCTGACCGGTATATGCGACTTCAACCGGCTTCATGCTGAGGGCCGAGAACGATATGGTGTCACCCTTCTTCATTTTACCGCGAAGTAGGTATCGGCCGTCGGCATCGGTGAGGGTTCCGTAATGGGTACCCTTGACTGCGACAGCGACTCCGGCAAGGGGTTCGCCGCTGCTGTCGGTCACAATACCCTTTATTTCGGCATCTACGCGCCCCTGTTGCTGTCGCGAGGCCGAGGATGATTTGCCCTGTGTTGATTTTGTGTCGGTGGAATTGCTGTTGACGGGTATTTCGAGAGGAGATTGACTGTCAATGTATTGTGGAGAGAAAATCTGCGCGATGGCAGTATGCGGCATGCCAACAGAGCTGACTCCGCCCGCAAACAACAAGAGGAAAGAGGGTAAATATCTGAGCATTCCGAGAGTGTGTTATGTAAATTTTTGCAAATTTACAAATCCGCTCCCACCCCCACAATCCCCAAAAGTGAGTATTATGAATCGCTTTGAGCGACACACCCTCTTTCGACGCATGACAATAGTCCTCCAGCCGTTGAATCGAAAACCGATTGTCATAATGGCTGCATATCATCGACACGCACGCGACACCGCACTGCATACCGTCATGCTGCTTGATAAGCCGGAATCTGGACATAAATCGAATTTTTGGTTACTTTTTCAACAGACCGGAGTCGTTGTCGCCGTTGGAGAACTGAGGCTGGGCGTTATTCCTGTTGCGTCCGAAAGATATGTTCCACGAAAATTCCAGAGCCACGTAGTTCGCTCCATCACGAAAACTTGTAATGTTCTCGTAGAAGACCGGAGCATCTTTTACCGTATGTTCGCTCTCCTTGAATGACTTTCCAAACGGCATCTGCCACTTTAGTCCGACAGAGAGATTACTGATGGGTCTGAATAATGCCATGACATACCAGGTCTCGGCTCTCGGTCGTATCAGCTGGCCTTCCGCAATCTTGCCCGGAAATTGATAGAAGGCCGCGAAACTCCATTTGTCGAGGTTATATGAAAGAGATGACATCCACTGGAATCTGTGACCATGCCAGCTGTAATCCGCGTTCTCACCCCTGACATCAGCAAAAATCAGGCGTGTCCAGAAGTATAATCTGTTATTTCCCAACGGCATTACCGAGAAAGTCAGCTGTCCCAACAATTCTCTGTAGCTGTCAAGATTCACTATCGTCTCCAACATATATTTGTCGGTAGTCAGATACTGGCTGCATATCATGTTCGGAGAATAAAGATATCCGAAATAAGCCGCTCCATTGAAATATCTGCAGTTGAAGACCGCCTGCAGGTTAGCCTTATGTGAGTCACTTGGACGCAGCAGGGCGTTTCCGTGGTAAACAAGCCTTGTGTCGAGCCATTGGTCAGTCTCACTAAGCTGCGCTATTGATGGCAGACTTGAGTAATATGAATATTCTGCCGAGAGCGAGAAAGTCCGGCGGGGAACCCATGTAAGCCGGATGTTCGGTTCAGGAAGAACCTTATTATACTTATTGACCATCAATGTGGTGGCCTCATGCTGATAACCTACGGCCATCTTGGCGTACCAATGGATCTTTTTCCATCTTCCCATCCATGTCGCCGCTCCTCCGACGGAGTTTGTTTTCTCATAAAACGGGGTCACGGCATCGACATACCGGCTTCTTTTATACGATTCCCATAATGCTATGCCGAAATAGCCCGCCTTCGTTGTCGGGAATTCATACTGAATCTCTGCAAAGACACCATCAAGATTTGTCTTATAGGCGGAATTGTTGTAGACCACGGCCTGATTATCGCTTACGGGGAACTCCTGATAAGTTGATCTGTAACGTGTGTCAAAGTGCTGATAGTTGACGTTGGCGAGGATAGTGCCGTATTTACCTTTCTCTCCAAGGTATTTCTCGAAATAATTGGTGACGTTATAACGGCTATACTTTGTTTTCAGGTAATTGTAGGCATCAAATTCATAGAGGTTTGATGTCACTTTCTGGAATGCGTCTCTCCCCTCATCGCTCCAGCCCATGCCGACTTTCAGGTTGTAAAGATAGTTCTGGGACTTGTTGTTCTGAAAAGACAACGACAGGTTGTTGTTGTCTTTGTCAAAATTCGAATCCTCTCCTTTCTTTGACTTTTTATACTCCATACCGTCAAATTCATACTCAAGATTTTCATCCAGCCGGTATTTTTTGTGGTGGGTATTGTTTCCGGAATATAACAGTGAGAACCTTGAACGCCGGTAATTGTAGTATAACGCGGCATCTTCTTCGCCAATCAAGGGATAGAATGCCTGGTCTATGTCAAGACCGAAATTACCGCCGGTGAGATTCGATTTCGTCAACACATCGACGACTGTCCTGACTCCCTGGGCTGCGAATCGGGCGGGAGGATCGCTGTAGACTTCAACCGAGGCGATATCCTCTTTGGAAATTGTCTTCAATTCCGCAACTGTTGCCTCGACACCGTTGAGCAGGAATTTTATGTTGGAATCACCTTCAAAATATGCGCCACCTGTCGGCAAGACAGTAAGATGAGGAATCTCGTTGAGTGCCTGATAAAAGTTGGTGTAGCGGTTCATGTCGGCCATGGGAATACGGTACGACATCCTGTTGCCGAGATCCTGGGCGTTGTCGGGAGTAATCACCACTTCGTTTAGAGCGACGGCGGCCTTGATGCTGATTGTGTCAGACTGCAATGCGGAAATGCGGGTAAAGCTGAAAAGCTGCGGCGAGCAGCCCTCTGCCGAGATTTCAACTGAAGAGAAACCGAAAGCAGGCAGCGCGACCCTTCCGCTGTTGGAAATAACAGCACTGCCGATTGAGTCATTTTTCTCATTATATAGTATGCACTTACCGCCCTCCACCGCATTTCCCGGAGGATTGGATACGACAACATATTCGCGAGCGGCAGCAGACAGCGAAGTCAAGATAACAATAAGAAGTATGTTTGTTCTCATAGTCATAATGTTTGGTTAATACTCAAATAACTAATTAAACTTTTTTAATCATTAGATTTTGCAACCATCTTCATGAGTGCCTCTGTACCCATGCTTATGAATTCAGCTTGTTAGGCTTCCGAGATTTTCGTTAATCTAAGGATTATCGCTCCAAAGTTAATTAATTATTTTTAAATGCAAAATAAAATTAAAAAAAATATTTGCAAATTTTTAAGGAATGGCCCGATTTTAATATAATGTGTATAAACTGTTAATTTCTGTCGGCGAATGCGCGAAGGCAATTTGCATCGAAAAGATATTAACCAAATCCCGGTTTATCGGTATCGACTTTGTAGGGACATGCCTTTGGCATGTTGATTGAGGATAATCATGTTTTCAGTACATTAAACGTGGATAACCCAAACATCGCGAAGCGATGTCCCTACAGAGACAAACCGATAAACCGGGATTTGAATCTTGAAAGGTTTGCTTGATGTTTACTTGTGAAAACTTGAATTTGGTAATATGATGATATTTTTGTAATTTAGCGGTGAATAAAAAGAGTTGACGGATGGGAAAAGAAACTTTCATGAATCTGATGACCGACTTCGCTTTCAAAAAGCTCTTCGGTGAACCTGCAAACAAAAGAATCCTGCTGAGATTTCTCAACATCCTCTTCGCGCCCGAGGGCAAGGAGGTCAAAGACGTGACCTTCCTTGATACGGAAGTCTTGCCGGAAGGACCCGACGGGAAAAGGATTCTGTACGACATATACTGCGTCTCAGCAGGGGAAAAGGAGCATATCATCGTGGAGATGCAGCAGGTCTACCACGATTTCTTTGAAAACCGGACGGTGTTCTACTCATCCA
>CAJTQV010000026.1 GCA_910578385.1 uncultured Muribaculaceae bacterium
TTTTTGTTGATGAACCACACAAAAGAGAGGCTGCCTAAACTTGTTAGACAGCCTCTTTATGACATATTCGACCTCTCCCCTCGCAAGGATCAGCCTAAGGTCTGCGACGAGCTTTATAATGTAGCGGATCGCGCCGGCGATGTGCTCGCACAGCTTGATATATGCCGTCAGGCCACGGCATCAGTCCGCGACGACAAGGACCTGGCTAAAATCGAGGATGCGGTGCGTAAACTACCCGTTTCGGATGAACAGAAGGAGACAGAGCTGTTTCTGAAAATGAAGCGTATCACGCTCAAGGCACGAAATCTGCCGGAAGCGGAACGCCAGAAGGAAATCACGGCAATCATCGCAAAGTATGATGATGGCCGCAAGAAAACCGACAAGTATCAGCGGGCCTTGAACCTCTTCACTCTCGTGGAGTATCTGCGAAACGATGCCACTGGCGACATGCTCAAGGAGTATCTGCAACGGCTCGTGGAGATGACCACCTCGACCGAATTCTCGCTCTATGCCATTCCCAACATAGTATATGCAGAGGCAGCCAACATCTATTCTGATGCAGGTGACCAGCAGAAGGCCGTGGCTGCCGACCGTAAGTTGCAACAGGTCATTGATGGTCTGGAGAAGAAGTATGACGCGCTGGGCCGTGAATACCGGAGCTACGACATAAGCCGTTACGTTTCCTACCGCCGTATGCTGCGTAATTTCGAGGCTCTCGCTCCGGGAGAGGCTGAAAGAATCTATGCCAAATGCGTCAAGCTATCTGAATCAAACCCTGATGTAAAGAAGGATTTTGACACCCATGCCCGGATTCATGCCCATTACTATATGGCCACTGAAGATTATACGGCGGCTATACCTTATCTGAAACAGCTGTTAGAGAGCGACCCGGCATTGGCTCTGAAGCGCCAGACGCTCGAAATGCTCGTCAAGGCAGCCGAGAATACCGGCGACGACGAGACAAAACTTTACGCTCTGACAGAATATAATGCCATTCTTGCGGAGCTGAACCAGCTCCAGGCATCGGAGAAGTATAAGGAACTCCAGATAAAGTATGACCTGATGGATCTCAAGGAGCGCAACTCCGCGCTTGAGATCGAAAACCGTGAGGATGAGATTGCATCGACACGACGCATCATGGTTTTCGTCATTGTAATGTTTATCATACTTGCCGCCGTCTTGGCAGTGTCGCTGTTCAACTGGACCAAGTATCAGAAAAATGCCCGCGACATGGGGCAGATTGTCGACAATCTTGCTTCGGAGAGAAACCGCATCCGCCGCAGCATATATTATGACTATGCCGATACTGATGACAATTCTATTGATCAGAGCTGGCTTGAGCGTTTCCGGAAGAGCCCCAAGAAGAAGTACGAGATCTCCACTTTCATGACGGAGAGCATCGTGAACGACCTTCTGTATATATCGATGGTCGGCCACAATGACCGCCTGAAACATATCCACGAGGTGTCGGTAGACCGGCTGCTTCGCGAATCGCTGTCGAAGGCAAACGAGAATCTCGGCGAGGATTCGGGAATAACCCTCAACTGCCCTGAGGATGATTTCAGGCTAAACACCGACAAGGAATGTCTGACCGACCTGTTGGCGCACGTGCTTGAGGAGGCGTCGAAGTGTACGCCGGCCGGCTCGAACCTTGACCTTGCCTGCGAGCGCATGAACGACGGGAAAACCTGCTTCACAATCTGCACGGAGGCTTATCTGCCGGAATTGCAGGATACTCCCCGCCTTTTCAATCCGCTGGTATCGATTTCTGACCTCGTAGATGACAAGAAGAATGGCCTTTACGTATGCCGTATGATCGCCATGCTGCTCACGTGCGATCTCCGCAAGGACTCGACCCATCCGGAGGGCACACGGTTCATTTTCACTGTACCCGACAATCTGGAGACCTGTTGACGTATGGCTGACTCCCCGCAGAAAGTTACTCTGAACGCGCGTCAGACCGAGGCCGTGGAGGCAACGGAGGGGCGTGTGCGCGTGGTGGCCGGTGCAGGCTCGGGCAAGACCCGAGTATTGGCCCACCGCTATGCCTTTCTTGTGAATGAGTTGGGAATATCTCCGGGCAACATTCTCTGTCTGACCTTCACCAACAAGGCGGCTCAGGAGATGAAGCACCGCATAGCCCGCATGGTTGACCGGGGCAGCGTGAACGACTTCATCTGCACTATCCACAGTTTCTGCGTGAAGTTCCTGCGACGGGAGATATACCGCATAGGCTACCCGAAAAACTTCACGGTGATTGACGAGGAGGATGCCAAGCAGCTTGCCAAACAGGCCATGGAGGAATTCGGAGTGGACCGCCGCAAGCTGACAGCCGAACGGTTCCTGACAAAAGTAGCCGCTCTGAAAGGCTACAATATCGACGCGTACATACAGCGGCACCTGCTCCCGGCGAGTTCGCCGGAATGTCCCGACGAGCTTGTGCGCTACATGCGGCTCCAGCTGAAGCATTACGCGCTCGATTACGATGACCTGATTTATTTCACGATATATATCCTGAATCATTTCGCCGACGCGCGTGAGTACTGGACCGACAAGCTCAACTACATCATGGTCGATGAGGTGCAAGACTGCTCGGCCGACGACTGGAAGCTGCTCAATCTGCTCGCCTCGCGCCACGGCAACCTGTTCGTGGTTGGCGACCCTGACCAGGCCATATACGAGTGGCGGGGCGGCAACCCGAAGATTTTCGTGGACTTCAAGGCGCATACCGATGTGATTCTTAACGAGAATTACCGCTCCACGCCCGATATTCTTGAGATTGCCAACTCGATAATAGCCAACAACCGCAACCGCGTACCAAAGGAACTTTACACCATGAAGCTCAACGAGCGTCGTGCGGTGTACCGCCACGCCCGTTCGGAGCGGGAGGAGGCCGAGTTCATAGCCGACACCATCGAGGAGGGCATGAAGCATGGCGAGCGTGCACGCGACTTCGCCATTCTGTACCGAAGTTCTTTCCTCTCTCGTAATCTTGAGCAGATATTGCTGCGGCGCAAGATTCCGTACAGCGTGTGGGGCGGCGTCCGCTTTTTCGAGCGCAAGGAGATTAAGGATGTCATCTCATACCTTCGTTTGGTGGCCTCGGATGCCGATGATATGGCCTTCACGCGTATCATAAATCTGCCGGCCCGCAAGTTCGGGCGCACGTCGCTCGCAAACCTCCGTGAAATGGCCGAGGCCCAGGGAGAACCTCTCATGGCAACTCTGCGCCACGCCATCGACACACCGAAGTTCAACAAACCGCAGCTCAGGGCCTTTATCGGCCTTATCGACACCCTGCGTACTCTGTCGGCGCAGATGCCTGTGTCGGAACTTACGGACAAGATGCTCGTTGACAGCCGTCTGGCTGACGTGTACCGCATGGATGAGCGCGAAGACCGATTGGAGAATATCGCCGAGCTTATCAACTCTATGAAGGAGTTCGAGCTGTCGCGTGACGAGGATGACGACCGCGCCCTCGACGCCTATCTTCAGGAAATATCGCTATATACCAATGTAGATGCAGCCACCGATACCGACAAGGTGCGCATGATGACAATCCACCAGTCGAAGGGTCTGGAGTTCCCGACAGTGTTCATCACCGGACTCACAGAGGGAGTTTTCCCGAACCACCGGAGCATCCGCGAGCGTCGCCGCGACGGCGAGGAGGAGGAACGGCGGCTGATGTATGTGGCTGTGACGCGTGCGTGCCGTATGCTCTATCTGACGGAGGCAGAGGGTTACATGAACGACAACGGTGCGTTGAAGTATCCGTCGCGGTTCATCGCGGAGATTCCGGAAGTGTTGCTCACGGTGGAAGGTAATCCCGACAAGTCATTGTTTGAGGGCACGCGCAACATGGTGAATCTGCTGAACAATGAACTTGGCGAGGGTGAGAACGCCACGATGGCACCCGGAACGACAGTCGAGCATCGCGTGTTCGGCCGAGGCACGGTGCTGAGCTATGACGCGGCGGCACGGTCATACCGCGTGCGCTTCGGCGACACGGAGCGCGATCTCATACCCCGCGTCCTGACCCGCATCTGACCCAGATTCGTGCCCCGCGTCTCGACACTGCATCCTGACCCAATTCCGCACCTCGCAGCCACCGCCAATTGGGAATTTTGTGAAAAACCGCCCCGAATCCACAGGAATTTTGTGAAAAATCAGCCCGAAATCAACGGAATTTTGTGATTTTTTAGCTAAAAATGTTTGGAATTTTGTGATTCAGACCCTATCTTTGCACTACTAAATACCGCATTTTCAGGACTTTTAATATAACCCTTAATATGTCTAAATCAAGAACTCTGAAATTTATGGCAGCCGCTATGCTCGCCTTCAGTCTCGCGCCCGCTGCCGTGGCGCAGACCAACAGCTCCTATGACGCCCAGTTCATAAGCTGGCCTACTTACAATGGCAATGACCTCGAACTTTCTGTTGACAATTCCGGAACGCATTTCCGCCTGTGGAGCCCTAAAGCCAAGGAAGCTCGTGTGAACCTCTATACCGACGGCCACACCGGCGAGGCTTACAAGATTCTCCCCATGACCTTCGATGCTGCCACTGGCACATGGACTGTCTCTGTTCCCGAAAAGCTCTACGGGCAGTTCTATACTTTCCAGATCAACAACGATGGGAAATGGCTCAAGGAGACTCCTGGCGTATGGGCCAAAGCCGTGGGAGTGAACGGCGACCGCGCGGCGATCATCGATTTCGCCTCGACCAATCCTGCCGGCTGGGCTACCGACAAGGGTCCGGAGGTGAAGAATTTCTCGGATGTGATGCTTTATGAGATGCACCATCGCGACATGTCGATGCACCCCTCGTCGGGCATAGCCAACAAGGGTAAGTTCCTCGCGCTCACCGAGACAGGAACCACCTCGCCCGAGGGAATGAAGACCGGCATCGACCATCTCAAGGAACTCGGCATAACCCATGTGCATATCCTGCCGTCGTATGACTACAACTCAGTCGACGAGATGAATCTCCAGAACAATACCTACAACTGGGGTTATGACCCGTTGAACTACAACACTCCCGAAGGCAGCTATTCGACCAACCCCTCTGACCCGGCCACACGTGTACGTGAGATGAAGGAGATGGTGAAGGCTCTGCATGATGCCGGAATCGGCGTTGTAATGGACGTTGTGTATAATCACACCGCCACCAACGACGACTCAAATTTCGAGCTGACCGCTCCCGGTTACTATCACCGCCACTGGGATGACGGACGTTATTCCGACGCTTCGGGTTGCGGCAACGAGACCGCCTCGGACCTTCAGCAGATGCGCGACTACATCATCAACTCTGTAAAATACTGGGTGAATGAGTATCATATAGATGGTTTCCGTTTCGACCTCATGGCTATCCATGACACGGAGACCATGAATCAGGTTGCAGCAGAGCTTAAGAAAATCAATCCTTCGGTCTTCGTATATGGCGAGGGCTGGACTGCCGGGGACTCCCCCTTGCAGACCGAACGCCGCGCGCTCAAAGAGAATGTCAGCAAGATGACCGACATAGCGGTCTTTTCCGATGATATCCGCGACGCCGTGAAGGGTCACTATACCAACGCCGCCGACCGTGGTTTCGCAACCGGAAAACCGGGACTGGAGGAGACTGTCAAGATTGGTATCGTAGCCGCTACAAATCATCCGCAGGTCAACTTCAAGAAGGGCAACAACTCGAAGTTCGCTTATGCTGACTCACCCGAGATGATTGTCAACTATGTGTCTTGCCATGATGACCTCTGTCTGACCGACAAGCTGCACAAGTCGATGGCGGGAGAGCCGGAGGAGAACATGCTCGCGGCCGCTAAATTGGCTCAGACTATCGTGTTCACTTCGCAGGGAACTCCCTTCATGTTTGCGGGCGAAGAGGTATTCCGCGACAAGCAGGGCGTTCACAACTCCTACAACAGCCCGGACTCGATCAACGCTATCGACTGGTCGAACAAGGCCAAGTATCGCGACCAGTTCGAATATTACAAGGGGCTGACGGCATTGCGCAAGGCACATCCGGCTTTCCGCATGACTTCGGCTGCCGACATCGCGAAGAATCTGAAGTTTGACAAGATTGATTCCGCCAAGACTCCGAACCTGATTTCTTATTCGCTGCTCAACAACGCCAACGGCGACGAGTGGAATGAGATAAAGGTTGTGTTCAACGGAGCATCCGAGGCTCAGACTGTCAACATCAAGAAAGGCAACTGGATGATTGTGGCCAAGGATGGCAAGATTTCCCCCGCCGGCGACCTCGGCGCTACCGAAGGTGGCAAGATGACTCTCGCCCCCTACTCCGCCCTGATTCTCGCCCGCAAATAACCCGACCCACCCACAAGTCAAAAGGTGTGCGGATCTTTCGATCCGCACACCTTTCGCTTTGTATTCCCACACAATGCCTTTATTTGTACCTAATCATCATCGGTTCTGAAACCTATACGTGGAATAGATTTGCTCACCGGTTTCTTTTGCAGCTCCGCCAATGTCACGTTAATGGCTTCCAGCTGTATTCTGGTATCCTCATTGATGTCGTTGTAATCCGCAAATATCTCTTCCAAATCCTGTTTGAGTTCTTCAAAATTCTTTTCAATTGTCGACAGTCTTAGTACGGTGTCATTCACTCCTACCATCTGGCGCACGGCTACAAAGGCTCTCATAATACCGATATTGACCTGAATTGCGATAGATGATTTGAGAACGCTTGAAAGCATAGCCACACCAAGCTCAGTAAAAGCATAGGGATTACGTCTCAATCCCATCTTCACCGAATTGGTCATCACAATTTGTGATTTCCAAATCTCGACCTCAATATCTGAAAGTTGAAACATGAAGTCTTCGGGAAATCTTTCTGAATTCCTCTTTACTGCTTGATTCAGCACTCTGGTTTCAACACCATATAACTCAGCGAGATCTCTGTCGAGCATAACTTTCTGACCTCTGAACTCATAAATTTTGCTTTGTATTATTTGCAATTCATTCATGGCATCGCATTAACTTTATATTGCTTGAAATATAATATAAAATAAAAAATTCTCAATTCATTATAAGCTAAAGAATTGAGAATTTGCGTTGGTATTCCCATGGGGAGTCGAACCCCAATCGTCGGAACCGGAATCCGATATTCTATCCATTGAACTATGGGAACTTGTTATGTCTGCACCCGCGTCATTCATGACCTTCAGGTGCATTTGATTGCAAAGTTAATGTTTTTTTCGAATTTTATCACTATCTTTGAAGAAAAATTTTATGAATGTTCGTATCGATCCCCAGTGGGGCGTGGCTCTCGCCGATGAATTCAACGCTCCTTATTTCAAGGACCTGACCGACCGCGTGCGCTCAGAGTATTCCAACCCGGGCGTGCGCGTATATCCACCCGCCGCGCAGATTTTCGCGGCTTTCGATGCCTCGCCTTTCAATGAGACAAAGGTTGTGATAATCGGTCAGGACCCTTATCATGGTCCCGGACAGGCCAACGGCCTCTGCTTCTCGGTCAATCCGGGTATCGATATGCCCCCATCCCTGCGCAACATCTTCAAGGAAGTCTGCGACGACACCGGCGCACCCTTTCCTGAGAACGGAGATCTGTCGCGATGGGCACGTCAGGGTGTGCTGCTGCTCAATTCGTCGCTCACCGTGCGTGAGCATACCCCTAAATCCCACTCCGGCATCGGCTGGGAACGGCTCACTGACGCTGCCGTGCGAAAACTTGCCACCGAGCGCGAGAATCTCGTCTTTATTCTCTGGGGTTCCGACGCTATCCGCAAAGGTGCGTTTATTGACCGCAACAGGCACCTTGTGCTCACTTCGGTCCACCCCTCCCCTCTATCGGCTCACCGTGGATTCTTCGGGAACCATCATTTCTCGCGTGCCAACGAATATCTCACAGCCCATGGCAAAACCCCGATTGTATGGTAAAGACTGCACTTACTTCACTGCTCATTATGATGTCGGTCATACCGGCTCTGCGCTGTGTGGCCGACACCGATACAGCTACAAAAATATTCTCCCGACAGTTCCGCACGCTCAAGACTGAGGTCGAAGACAACTTCATGTCGCCTCCGGTAATCCGTCTCGGCACCAACGACCGCATTCTCATCTCTTTCGACGAAATCGGCGAGGATAACAGCTATCTCGAATACCGTCTGATACACTGCAATGCCGACTGGCAGCCGTCGCGACTGGTGGAATCTGAATACATCTCCGGCTTCAACTCTGCCCGTATCGAGGATTTCGCCTTCTCATCTGCCACGTTCGTGCATTATGTGAATTATCTCATAGCATTGCCTAACGATGACATGCAGATTCTTCATTCCGGGAATTATCTGTTGCAGGTATATGACCCCGATGATCCGGACGTTACGCTGCTCCAGACCCGTTTTCAGGTCTCGGAGAATGTGCTCCGCATTGACGGCGGTGTGACCACGCGCACTGACCGTGGCGTAAACGGGGAATACCAGCAAGTAGAGTTTGCTGTGGAATCGCAGGGGCTGGGCAATGTCAATCCTTATCAGGACTTTCTTGTGGAGGTCTCGCAGAACATGCGCGACAACACCCGTAGATTCGTGCCCTCACCGTTGCGCGTGGATGGCAGCCGGATTGTCTACGAACATCTGAATGAGCTCATTTTCCCGGCCGGCAACGAATACCGCCGTTTTGAATCGGTGAGCAACAATTTCCCCGGCATGCATGTAGATTCGCTGCGGTACATGGGCAGCAATTACCATGTATGGCTCAAGCCGGACGCAAGCCGTGCGTCGGCCCAGTACAGCTTTGACCGCACGCAGCATGGCCGATTCATGGTCCACGAGTACAACGCCACCGATTCAAGCATCGGCGCGGACTACATCACGGTTCACTTCCTGCTCGATATGCCGGAGATAATGGACTCGGAAGTGTATGTTGACGGCGAGTTCACACACGGCCTTTACAACGACTACAACCGCATGACCTACGACCGTGCCAAGGGGGTATACACAGCGGAGATTCCCGTAAAGCAGGGCGCGTACAACTATCAATACGTGGTGAAGCGGCGCATGAGCACTGACACGCCTGTTCCGGCTCCGATCGAAGGCAACAAGTTCGAGACAGGCAATGAATATGGCGTGGCGATATATTTCCGTCCTCCGGGCGCGAGGGCTGACCGTCTTGTATCATTCACAACATTAACGAGCAATTGAAAACATGTTACAGATTCAGCATACATTGGTCTCGCTCGACCTTATTGAGCGTTATTTTGTCTGCGACCTCGACGCATGTCTCGGGGCCTGCTGCATAGAGGGTGACGCGGGCGCACCCCTGTCTCCCGGTGAGTCGGAACGGATAAGTGAGGTTCTTCCTGATGTCGAGGAAGACCTTCTGCCGCGTGCGCTGCAGGAAATTCGCGACTCCGGAGTATCCTACACCGACCCCGACGGCGACCTTGTGACTCAGATTGTCGATGGCCGCGACTGCGTTTTCACATGCTACGCACCGGGGGGCAAGTGCCTCTGTGCGCTTGAAAAGGCTTTCCGCGAAGGACGCATTGCCGATGTCAAGCCAATTTCGTGCCGTCTCTATCCGGTCCGTCTCAAGGAATATGACGGATTCACAGCCGTCAACATGCACAGATGGAAGATTTGCCGTCCTGCCGAGACGCTCGGGCGCAAACTCGGAGTGCGTGCGTATGAGTTCCTTAAGGGGCCGCTGACGGCAAAGTTCGGCGAGGAATGGTATGCCGAACTTGAACTGACGGCACGCGAATATCTCAAGCAAAATCCCGGTAAGTAACTAAAAGAAGGATTATGGGAACAGTCAACTGGTGGGTCAATCTCATCTTGTTCATAGTTTACGCGATAACGATTCTCAGCTGCGTCATCGTCATCTTAAAGGAGAACCGGAACCCTATCCGATCGTTGGCGTGGGTTCTCGCTCTGATTTTCCTCCCCGGCGTCGGACTGATTTTCTACATCTTCTTTGGCCGGAGCCTACGGGGGCAGCATATGATCTCGCGCATGAACAAGCGGAAGATCATGACTACCATGGCCCCCCGGCATGTCAACCTCGACTCGCAGAACCTCTCGCGTGCCGACCGCAACCTTGTGAAACTCGCACGCAACCTGTCATCGTCGTTCTATACGGTCAACAACCTGATGGAAATCTTCACCACAGGCGAGGACAAGTTCACGGCCCTGAAAAAAGACCTCCGCGAGGCCAGACGATCCATCTACTTGCAATATTACATCTTTCTTGATGATACACTGGGGCATGAGATAGCGGAGATACTTATGCGCAAGGCCCGCGAAGGAGTCGATGTCAAGGTAATCTATGACCATGTGGGCAGTTTCTCGGTGCGCAACAAGTTCTTCAAGATGATGAACCGAGCCGGTGTCGAGACTCACCCCTTCTTCAAGGTGACTTTCCCTCAGTTCGCCAACCGTGTGAACTGGCGCAACCACCGCAAGATTGTAATAATCGATGAGCGCATAGGGTACATCGGGGGCATGAACATCGCCGACCGTTACGTTAAGAGCGCATCGAAAGGCTGGGGATGGCGCGACACGCATTTCCGCGTCGAGGGTGACATTGTAGAGTCTCTGCTTTTCTCGTTTGTCGTCGACTGGAATTTCCGCAATCAGGAACATCCCATGCGCTACCCGAAGACTCCGGAGGTGGATTTTACAAACACCGTCGGCATGCAGCTTGTCACATCCGGCCCGCTGTCGCAGTGGGACAACCTCGCCCTGTGCTTTCTGAAGGCCATCTCGTCGGCTACAAGGAGCATTTATATACAAACCCCTTACTTCCTGCCCACAGACGCTCTGAGGCACGCTTTAGAGGCTGCTGCGCTGTCCAAGATTGATGTCCGCATCATGATTCCGCGCCGTAGCGATTCGCGGATGCTCCAGTTCGCTTCTTTCTCATATGTCACGCAGTGTCTGAAGGCCGGTATCAAGGTCTATCTTTATAACCCGGGAATGCTTCATGCCAAGGGTATGATTATCGACGACAACATTGTGACCGCCGGCTCAACCAACTTCGACTTCCGCAGTTTCGAGAACAATTTCGAGTGCAACCTTTTCATCTACGACAAGGAGATCAACAGCCGCATGCGCGAGATATTCTTCCGCGACATGGGCCAATGCACCAAGCTGACCTACGCCACATGGCACACGCGCCCCGTGCTTCAGCGCACCATGGAGTCGATAGTACGGCTCGTGTCTCCGATTCTGTAATAAAATAAAGGTTCTTCTGTAATAAAATAAAGGTTCCGCCTTTCGGCGGAACCTTTATTTTATCGGGTAATATACGTGTCTTATTACTCAGCTGCAGGAGCCTCAGCCTCAGCTGCGGGAGCCTCAGCCTTGGGAGCCTCGGCAGCGGGAGCAGCCTTCTTGGAACGTGAGCGGCGGGTGCGGCCGGCCTTCTTGGTCTCAGCCTCGGCAAGAGCGTTCTCGTTGAAGTCAACGAACTCGATCATGGCCATCTCAGCGTTGTCACCGAGACGGTGACCTGTCTTGAGGATGCGCAGGTAACCGCCGGGGCGGGTTGCGACTTTCTCAGAAATCACACCGAAGAGCTCCTTTACAGCCTCCTTGTTCTGGAGATAGCTGAAGACGAGACGACGGTTAGAGGTGTCGTCGCTCTTGGAACGTGTGATGAGCGGCTCGGCATAGACGCGCAATGCCTTGGCCTTCGCCACAGTGGTGAAGATTCTCTTATGCATGATAAGAGAAATCGCCAGGTTGGACAGAAGCGCCTCGCGGTGTCCCTTCTTGCGGCTCAGGTGATTGAATTTCTTATTATGTCTCATTGTGCGATTTAGTCTTTGTCTAATTTATATTTCGAAATATCCATTCCAAAGGAAAGATTGTATTTCTCAAGCAGCTCGTCGAGCTCCGAGAGAGACTTCTTTCCGAAGTTTTTGAACTTGAGCAGGTCGTTCTTGTTGAAGACAACCAGTTCGCCGAGAGTCTCGACCTCCGCGCTCTTCAGACAGTTGAGCGCGCGGACGGAGAGATCCAGGTCGACGAGCTTGCTCTTCAGGAGCTGGCGCATGTGGAGTACCTCCTCGTCGAACTCCTCGGGAGTGTCCTCCTGCGGAGTCTCGAGAGTGATCTTCTCATCGCTGAACATCATGAAATGCTGGATGAGGATCTTGGCAGCCTCCTTGAGCGCGTCCTTGGGCAGAATCGAGCCGTCGGTGGTGACCTCAATCAGAAGTTTCTCATAGTCGGTCTTCTGCTCCACACGATAGTTCTCGACAGCATACTTCACGTTCTTTACAGGAGTGTAGATGGAGTCGATTGCAATCGTGTTGGCGCTGGCGCCCGCGAGCATCTCGCGGTTCTCGTCAGCCGGCACCCAGCCGCGGCCCTTGTTGATGGAGTATTCCATCTCGAAGCCCTGGTCCGGGTCGAGGTGACAAATTACCAGTTCGGGATTGAGAACCTCGAATCCCGAGAGAACCTTGCCTAAGTCACCAGCCGTAAACACATCTGTTCCCTCCACTTTGACCGTAGCGGACTCGGCGTTGTGGTCCTCGGTCACCTGCTTGAACCGGATCTGCTTGAGGTTGAGGATGATGTTGGTTACATCTTCCTTAACACCGGGAATC
The DNA here is from genome assembly GCA_910578385.1 of uncultured Muribaculaceae bacterium. Taxonomy (GTDB): domain Bacteria; phylum Bacteroidota; class Bacteroidia; order Bacteroidales; family Muribaculaceae; genus Lepagella. Next base: position 12,595 of record CAJTQV010000026.1, read on the forward strand.
GTGTCCAGCTCATGAGCCACACCGCTGATGCGGATGGAGTTGATGGCAAAACCTCCGAGCGACGAAAGAAGAATTCGTCTCAGAGCGTTGCCGATGGTCTGGCCGTAACCCGGCTCAAGGGGACGGAACTCGAACTTTCCGAACGAGTTGTCGGCCTCAAGCATGATGACCTTGTCGGGTTTCTGAAATGCTAAAATTGGCATGGGTATCTTAGTGTTTATTATTTAGAATAGAGCTCGACGATAAGCTGCTCCTTGATTGTCTCGGGGATGTCCTCACGCTGCGGCATGTGAAGGAACTTGCCGCCCATGATAGAGTTGTCCCACTCGATCCAGGGATATTTGCTGTGGTTGAAACCTGCCACGCAGTCGGCGATAACCTCAAGCGATTTCGATTTCTCACGGACAGTGACCACATCGCCGGGCATAACGCGATACGAAGGAATGTTCACGTTCTTGCCGTTGACATTGATGTGCTTGTGGAGCACGAGCTGGCGTGCGGCGGGGCGGCTGGGTGCGAGACCGAGACGGTATACAACGTTGTCCAGACGGCTCTCCAGAAGCTGGAGAAGAACCTCACCGGTAATGCCCTTGGTGCGCTCGGCCTTCTCGAAGAGATTGCGGAACTGACGCTCAAGCACGCCGTAGGTGTATTTTGCTTTCTGCTTCTCGCGCAGCTGAGTGCCATACTCAGAAGTTTTCTTGCGGCGGTTCTGGCCATGCTGTCCCGGGGGATAGTTTCTTTTTGCAAAAACCTTGTCCTCGCCGAAAATAGGCTCGCCGAACTTACGCGCGATTTTTGTTTTTGGTCCTGTGTATCTTGCCATTATTTTCTTTCTTTTTGCTTATCCGCTGAGAATGTCCCTTAGCGCAGCCGCGACCGTCGAGAGAAAGTGCAAGTGACGGTCTTTCGCATTCAGGACAACTCGTTCCGGACTATAATTTCAGAATAACTGTATCTTTGAAAAAATTCCGGTTAGACTCTTCTTCTCTTGGGAGGACGGCAACCGTTGTGCGGAAGCGGAGTCACGTCTACGATCTCCGTTACCTCGATGCCGCTCTGGTGAACGAAACGGATAGCGGCCTCACGACCGTTGCCCGGACCCTTCACGTAAGCCTTTACTTTGCGCAGGCCGAGGTCATATGCAACCTTGGCGCAATCCTGCGCTGCCATCTGGGCTGCGTAGGGAGTGTTCTTCTTGGAGCCTCTGAAGCCCATCTTGCCCGCAGACGACCAGGAGATGACCTGACCCTCCTCGTTGGCAAGACACACAATGATGTTGTTGAAAGAGCTATGCACATGCAGCTGGCCACTTGCACCAACCTTGACATTCCTCTTTTTTGCTGCGACTGTCTTTTTTGCCATACTTTATTTTGTTATTTAGTAGCTTTCTTCTTGTTAGCGACTGTTTTCTTGCGTCCCTTGCGTGTGCGGGCGTTGTTCTTGGTGCTCTGGCCACGCACGGGAAGTCCGAGACGGTGACGGATGCCACGGTAGCAGCCGATATCCATCAGTCGCTTGATGTTGAGCTGAATCTCGGTGCGAAGGTCACCCTCCACCTTGTAGTCACGCTGGATAACCTCACGAACGGCGGCTGCCTGATCGTCTGTCCAGTCCTTCACTTTGATGTCGCCATCCACGCCGGCCTTGTCCAGGACGGTTTTGGCTGCGCTGCGACCGATTCCGTAGATGTAGGTCAGCGCGATCTCTCCTCTTTTGTTCTGCGGCAAATCTACGCCGACAATTCTTACTGCCATATTGCTTGCTTAGAATTTTTTTGCAAAGGTAATAAAATTATCCTTGACGTGTTTTAAATTTTGGATTTTTCTTGTTGATTACGTATAATCTACCCTTCCGGCGTACGATTTTGCTGTCGGGAGTGCGCTTTTTTACGGATGCTCTAACTTTCATATCGAGTTTTGTTTTATTTGTATCTGAATGAAATCCTGCCCTTGCTCAGGTCGTAGGGAGACATCTCTACCTTTACCTTGTCGCCGGGAAGAATCTTGATGTAGTGCATTCTCATCTTGCCTGAGATGTGGGCTGTGATTTCATGCCCGTTCTCAAGCTCGACCTTGAACATTGCATTCGACAATGCTTCGAGAATCACACCGTCTTGTTCGATTGCTGCCTGTTTTGCCATTTTGACTCTGTAGGTTTTTCTGTTGTTTGTTTGATTGTCACCTGTTCTCCTGAAGCGCCGCCTCGATGTAGTCGAAGGTGGTCAGAATCTCGGGTACGTCATCGGTTATGAGTATCGTGTGCTCATAGTGGGCCGACGGCTTGCGGTCGCGTGTGCGGCACTCCCAGCCGTTCTGCGCTATGACGATATTCTTGCTTCCGAGGTTGATCATCGGTTCTATGCAGATGGTCATGCCGGGTTTGAGCACCGGACCGATTCCGCGGCGTCCGTAGTTGGGCACCTCGGGATCCTCGTGCATGCTCTTGCCGATTCCATGACCGCACATCTCGCGGACCACGCTGTAACCGCGTCGCTCCACGTATGTCTGCACGGCATTCGATATGTCACCGATACGCTTGCCGGCCTTGGCGGCCTCGATGCCCTTGTAGAGCGATTCGCGCGTGGTGGTGAGCAATGCCTTTGTCTTCTCATCAACCTCGCCGACAGCGAACGTGTAGCAGCTGTCGCCGTTGAAGCCGTTGAGTTCCGTCACACAGTCTGTTCCTACTATGTCACCCTCACGGAGGGTATAGTTCGAGGGGAAGCCATGCACCACGGTCTCGTTGACCTCGATGCAGAGTGTGCCGGGAAATCCATGATAACCGAGGCAAGCGGGTTTACCCCCGTTGTCGAGGATAAACTCCCTTGCGATCGTATCGAGTTTAAGAGTGGTGACGCCGGGCTTCACCCATTTCGCCACCTCGCCGAGCGTGCGGCTTACGAGGTCGCATGCCGCGCGTGTCAGCTCTATCTCTTCAGGTGTCTTGATAAAAATCATCTTACGACTGAAAAATCACTTCTGTTAAAAGGCACTGCTGCCGGATGAACGTCCCTTGATGCGTCCGTGCTTCATCAGACCGTCATACTTGTGCATGATCAGGTGACCTTCCACAATGCGGAGAGTGTCAAGGATCACACCCACGAGGATGAGCAGCGACGTACCGCCGAAGAACGAAGCGAAGCTGCGGTTGAGTCCACATACATGAGCGATAGCGGGCAGGATAGCCACGATACCGAGGAAAATCGAGCCGGGCAGAGTGATGCGCGACATGATTGAATCCAGATAATCAACGGTGGGCTTGCCGGGCTTGATACCGGGGATGAAGCCGTTGTTGCGCTTCATGTCCTCGGCCATCTGGGCGGGGCGCACTGTGATTGCGGTGTAGAAGTATGTGAACGCAACGATCATCAGGAAGTAGATGAGGTTGTACCAGAAGCCGTACATGTCGGTGAGAGCGCCGAAGAAACCGGTCTGCTCAGTGCTGAATCCGACGAGTGTTACAGGGATGAACATGATGGCCTGCGCGAAGATGATAGGCATCACACCTGCAGCATTCACCTTGAGGGGAATGAACTGGCGCGCGCCACCATACTGCTTGTTGCCGACCACCTTCTTGGCATACTGCACCGGAACGTTGCGGGTACCCTGCACGAGCAAGACCGCACCGGCGATGACAGCGAGAAGAATCACGATCTCAACGAGGAAGAGCACGAGGCCACCACCCTGCGAGTTCATGAGACGACCGGTGAATTCCTGAACGAAAGCCTCGGGCAGACGGGCGATGATACCGATAAGGATGATGAACGAGATACCGTTGCCTACACCCTTCTGGTCGATACGCTCGCCGAGCCACATGATGAACATGGAGCCTGCTGCAAGGACAATCGTCATGAACGCTATGGTCCAGACACCTAATTCCACGTGGCCTCCGGCTGCCTGAACCTGATACTTGAGATTCATCAGATAAGCCGGACCCTGCAGCACGAGAATCAGCACTGTCAGATAACGGGTATACTGGTTGAGCTTCATTCGGCCGCTCTCGCCCTCACGCTGCATCTTCTGGAATGCAGGGAGCACCATGCCAAGAAGCTGTATCACGATCGATGCCGTGATATAGGGCATGATACCAAGCGCGAAGATCGATGCCTGTGAGAAGGCACCACCCGAGAACATGTCGAGGAGTTGCATCAACCCGTCGGCAGTGAAATTCTTCAATGCCAGCAGCTCGTCGGGATTGATACCCGGCAAGACCACGTAGCACCCGAAGCGGTAGATGATCACAAGCAGCAGCGTGATGCCGATTCGCTTGCGGAGATCCTCTACGCTCCAGATATTTTTAATCGTTTTTGTAAATCCCATTGTGTATCAGTTATTTTTTTACTACAGAACCACCGGCGGCCGTGATGGCAGCCTCGGCTGCTTTCGAGAAACCGTTTGCCTCGACCTCGAGAGCGTGGCTGATAGTGCCGTTCGCGAGAATCTTGACAAGGGCGTTCTTCGAAACGAGACCTGCGTTGCGGAGGTCCTCGACAGTCACCTTGGTGGCGCCTGCTGCAGCGAGAGCTTCGAGAGCGTCAAGGTTGATGGCCTTGTACTCCACGCGGTTGATGTTCTTGAAGCCGAATTTCGGCACGCGGCGCTGGAGCGGCATCTGACCACCCTCGAAACCTACTTTGTGCTTGTAGCCCGAGCGTGATTTCGCACCCTTGTGACCGCGGGTCGAAGTTCCGCCGTAGCCCGAACCGGTACCGCGGCCTATTCTCTTGCATTTCTTGTTGCTGCCGACGGCAGGCTGTAAATTATGTAATTCCATTGTTCTGAATCTGCTTTAGAGTTTAGTCACTTTAACTAAATGATGAACCCTCTTGACCATACCCATGATGTCGGGAGTATCCTCCTTGACCACGGTCTGGTTCATTTTGTGGATGCCGAGCGCGTCAAGGGTCAGCTTCTGAACCTTGGGCGCGTTGATACGGCTCTTGATCTGAGTGATTTGAATCTTAGCCATCTCTTTGATTATTTGCCGTTAAACACTTTTTCCACGCTCACGCCGCGGTTCTGCGCTACCTGCGCCGGGCTGCGGAGCTCGTCGAGAGCGGCGATAGTCGCCTTGACGAGGTTGTGGGGGTTGGACGAGCCTTTTGACTTGGCGAGCACGTCAGTGATACCGACGCTCTCCAGAACGGCACGCATTGCACCACCGGCCTTTACTCCGGTACCCTCCGAAGCGGGCTTGAGGAAGATGCGTGAGCCGCCGAACTTGGCTGCCACCTCGTGGGGAATTGTGCCCTTGTGTACCGGCACCTTGATAAGATTCTTCTTCGCAGTCTCAACGCCCTTGGCGATGGCTGCTGTCACCTCATTGGCTTTGCCGAGACCCCAGCCGATCACGCCGTCGCCGTTACCTACCACCACGATGGCGGCGAAGCTGAAAGCGCGACCACCCTTGGTGACCTTGGTCACACGGTTGATGGCTACAAGGCGGTCCTGCAATTCAAGATCATTTGTGGATTTTACCTTATTGTTCTTTGCCATGATTCCTTTTAAAATTTAAGACCGGCCTTGCGGGCTGCGTCAGCCAATGATTTAACACGACCGTGATAGAGGTAACCGTTACGGTCGAACACGACCTCGGTGATACCTTTCTCAACAGCTTTCTTTGCGATCTCCTCGCCTACCTTAGCGGCGATCTCGACCTTTGTTCCCTCCTGGATGCCCTTTGAAGAAGCTGCAGCGAGTGTGCTGCCGCTCAGGTCATCGATCACCTGCACGTAGATTGCCTTGTTCGAGCGGAAGACGCTCATGCGGGGACGTGCTGCGGTACCGGAGATTTTACCGCGGATGCGGGTTTTGATTTTATTTCTTCTTGCTATCTTGGATACCATAATTCCTTAGTTTTTATTTGGCGTTAGCCGACTTTCCTGACTTGCGGCGGATAATCTCGCCTACAAACTTGATACCTTTACCCTTGTAAGGCTCGGGCTTGCGGAGCGAACGGATCTTTGCGCACACCTGGCCGAGAAGCTGCTTGTCGCTGCTTTCGAGAAGGATGAGCGGGTTCTTGTTACGCTCGGTCTTGGCTTCAACCTTGATTTCCTTGGGAAGTTTGATGAAGATAGCGTGAGAGTAACCCAGTGCGAGTTCGAGCACCTGGCCGGTTGCAGTGGCACGGTAGCCGACTCCGACGAGTTCCATCTCTTTCTTGTAACCTTCAGAAACGCCGACAACCATGTTGTGGATGAGAGCGCGGTAGAGACCGTGCATTGCGCGGTGCTCACGCTCGTCGTCGGGACGTGTCACGAGCACGTGGCCATCCTCAACCTTTACCTCGATGTCGGGATTGATTTCCTGAGTGAGTTCTCCTTTTGGACCCTTCACAGTCACAGTGTGGTCCTTTACCTGTACGGTTACGCCGGCAGGTATTTCAATCGGTGCTTTACCTATTCTTGACATGATACCTCCTCCTATTAATAAACGTAACACAATACTTCGCCGCCGATCTTACGCTCTTTGGCTTCCTTGTTGGTCATCACGCCCTGCGAAGTCGAGAGGATCGCGATGCCGAGGCCGTTGAGCACACGGGGCATATCTTTGTAACCGGTGTACTGGCGAAGACCCGGACGCGAGATGCGGTGCAGGTTCTTGATGGCGCACACTTTGTCAACCGGATCATACTTCAAGGCAATCTTGATGGTGCCTTTGGGGGCGTTTGCATCCTCGAACTTGTAGTTCAGGATATAGCCCTGGTCGAAAAGGATCTTAGTGATCTCCCTTTTCATTTTAGACGTAGGAATCTCCACGACGCGGTGGCCTGCCATGATGGCGTTCCTAAGTCTGGTCAGATAATCTGCTATTGGATCAGTCATTTTTTTGTTGATTAAATTGATTCAGATATACTGAACAATATTTAAAACTCACTGTATGTTCGATGTTGGTGCCACTTGGTGGCGAGCGGTGCCGGGGCGGAGGCCGCCGGTGACCCTGTGGATCACCAGCTTGCCTTCTTTACTCCCGGAATCAGACCGGCCGAAGCCATCTCGCGGAACTGGATCCTTGAGATTCCGAACTGGCGCATGTAGCCTTTGGGACGGCCCGTGATCTCGCAACGGTTGTGGAGACGCACGCGTGAGGCGTTCTTCGGAAGCTTCTGGAGCTTCGTGAGAGCCTCATAATCGATGTTGCCGTCGGCGTCAGCGAGAGCGGCTTTCTTGAGAGCGGCTTTCTTGGCAGCATACTTTGCCACCATTCTCTGACGCTTTACCTCGCGGGCTTTCATTGATTCTTTTGCCATATCTCTTTCTCTTAATTTTCGTGTTTGAACGGTAATCCGAATTTCTTGAGCAGCGCGAAACCTTCCTCGTCAGTGTTGGCCGAAGTCACGAAGGTGATGTTCATACCCTGGAGCTTGGGCACGCTGTCGATATTGATCTCGGGGAAGATGATCTGCTCAGTGATGCCGAGCGTGTAGTTGCCACGGCCGTCGAGCTTGGAGTTGATACCCTTGAAGTCGCGGATACGGGGCAGAGCCACGCGCACGAGTCTCTCAAGGAACTCATACATTTTCTCACGACGGAGTGTCACCATCGCGCCGATAGGCATTTTCTTACGGAGCTTGAAGTTCGAGATGTCCTTGCGAGAGAGAGTCGGAACCGCTTTCTGACCTGTGATGGCAGTAAGCTCGTTGAGGGCTGTCTCGATGATTTTCTTGTCCTGCGTAGCAGCGCCAAGACCCTGGTTGATCACGATTTTCTCCAGGCGGGGGACCTGCATGGGAGTTGAGTACTTGAACTCTTCAGTGAGCTCGGGGACAATTCTCTCTTTGTAGTCCTTTGAAAGTGTCGTCTCTGCCATTATTTGATCTCCTCTCCTGATTTTTTAGCGTAACGCACCAGTTTGCCGGCCTCGTTGCGGCGGCGACCGATACGGGTGGGCTTGCCCGACTTGGGATCCACCACATTAAGATTAGAAATATGCACCGGTGCCTCGATCTTCACGATACCACCCTGGGGATACTTGGCAGTCGGCTTTGTGCTTTTGGAGACGATGTTCACGCCCTCCACGATGGCGCGGTTCTTCTTGACCTGCACCTCGAGCACGCGACCTGTCTTGCCCTTGTCGTCACCGGCATTGACATAGACAGTGTCTCCTTTCTTTATATGCAATTTTGCCATTTTCTTTGAATTTGTCTAAGACGTTTGAATTTGATTTAGAGCACCTCGGGTGCGAGCGAAACGATCTTCATGTTGGTCGCGCGGAGTTCGCGTGCCACGGGGCCGAAGATACGGGTTCCGCGGATTTCGCCTGAGTTGTTGAGCAGCACGCAAGCGTTGTCGTCGAAGCGGATGTAGCTTCCGTCGGGACGGCGGATCTCCTTCTTCGTACGGACTACGACTGCCTTTGATACTGTACCTTTCTTCACGTCGGAAGAGGGGATTGTGCTCTTGACGGTAACTACGATGATATCACCGACGCCGGCATAGCGGCGGCCTGTGCCACCGAGGACATGGATGCAGAGGACTTCCTTCGCTCCAGAGTTGTCGGCTACTGTTAAACGTGATTCTGTCTGTATCATGATTACTTAACTTTTTCGATGATTTCTACCAGTCTCCATCTCTTGGTCTTGCTCAAGGGACGGGTCTCCATCAGGCGTACAGTATCACCGATCGAGCACTCGTTGTTCTCGTCGTGTGCGTGATACTTCTTCGTCTTATTCACAAATTTACCGTAGATCGGGTGTTTCTCCTTCCATTTGATCTCAACCGTGATGGTCTTGTCGCACTTGTTGCTCGAAACAACCCCGATTCTCTCTTTTCTCAGATTTCTTTTGATTTCTTCCATTTTTCTGATGATTTCACCGGGTTAATTACTTGGAAGCTGCCTCCTTGGCGGCGGCGATTTCCTTCTGGCGCAACACTGTCTTCAGACGGGCGATATCACGGCGATCCTTGGTGATCTTGGCCGGATTGTCCGAGGGAGATATCGCGTGCGCTACTTTCAATTCACGATAAGCCTTCTCTGCAGCCTCTATGCGGGCCTGCAACTCCTGAATGCTTAATTCCTTGATTTCTTCCTTTTTCATTTTATTTTTGTTGGTTATGTGCGATCGGTTTCCCTATCGTACTTATACACATTTAGGGCCCATTCCGGCCCGGTCGGGAGGCATGCTTGCGCATACCTCCCGAATGTTGAACCGAAATATTCCCTAATTATTGTGCGTATCAATAGAAAAATCTATATCTCACTTAATTTTTTCGCAGAATTTATGGTTATACGTTCTGTGAGGGGTCGTAGTCGCGACGTACGATGAACTTGGTGAGCACCGGAAGTTTCTGGGCCGCGAGGCGGAGTGCTTCCTTAGCCACGTCGTAGGGTACGCCGTCAACCTCGATAAGGATACGTCCGGGAGTGACGGGTGCCACGAATCCCTCGGGATTACCCTTACCTTTACCCATTCGCACCTCAGCGGGCTTCTTGGTGATAGGCTTGTCGGGGAAGATGCGGATCCAGATCTGACCCTGACGCTGCATGTAGCGTGTCACGGCGATACGGGCTGCCTCTATCTGACGGCCGGTAATCCATTTCGAATCAAGAGTCTTGATGCCGAACGAACCGAAAGCCAGCTGATTGCCTCTCTGAGCCTCACCTTTCATGCGGCCCTTTTGCGAGCGGCGGTATCTTGTTTTCTTAGGCTGTAACATTATCTAAGATTCTTTACTTGTTAACGGTTGTTGTTATTCTTCTTGTTGCGGAAACCGCCCTTGCGGCCTTCGCCACGGGGACGACCGCCCGGCTCCTTCTGACCTGCCACGTAAGTGGGAGTCAGCTCCTTCTTGCCGTAAACCTCACCGCGGCAGATCCACACCTTCACGCCGACAACGCCGACCTTGGTGTGAGCCTCCACGAGTGCGTAGTCGATGTCAGCGCGGAGAGTGTGGAGAGGCGTACGGCCTTCCTTGAACATCTCCGAGCGTGCCATCTCGGCACCGTTCAGACGACCGCTCACCTGCACCTTGATACCCTCGGCACCCATGCGCATTGTGCTTGCGACAGCCATCTTGACAGCACGGCGGTAAGCCACCTTGTTCTCAATCTGGCGTGCGATGTTGGTCGCCACGATCTCAGCGTCGAGTTCCGGACGCTTGATCTCGTGGATATTGATCTGAACTTCCTTGTCGGTCACTTTCTTGAGTTCCTCCTTGAGCGCGTCAACATCCTTGCCGCCCTTGCCGATGATCATACCGGGGCGGAAAGTTGCGATGGTCACTGTGGCCATCTTGAGGGTGCGTTCGATGATGATTCTCGAGACACTTGCCTTAGCAAGACGAGTGTGGAGGTACTTACGGATCTTAGAGTCCTCAAGAAGAGTCTCGCCGTATTTCTTACCGCCATACCAGTTGGAGTCCCAGCCGCGGATCACGCCGAGGCGGTTGCTGATCGGATTTACTTTCTGTCCCATCTTGCTTAGTCGTTTGTTTTATTAATAGTGTCCACAAAGAGAGTGACGTGGTTTGAGCGCTTGCGGATTCTGTAGCCACGGCCCTGCGGAGCGGGGCGCATGCGCTTCAGCATCGGAGCGGCGTCAACAAACACCGTTTTAACATAGAGCTCGCCGGCTTCGGCTTTACGCTCGTTCTTCTGTTCCCAGTTTGCGATTGCGGAGCGGAGAAGCTTCTCAACCTTGCGGGATGCCTCCTTGTTGGAGAACTTGAGTATACCGAGGGCCTTGAACGCCTCGACGCCGCGGATCATGTCAACGACGAGACGCATCTTGCGGGGCGACGAGGGAACGTTGCGGAGACGTGCTCCGAACTCGTTCTTCTTCGCAGCCTTGATGGCGTCGGCTGATTGTCTTTTTCTTAAACCCATTGTATGTTATTCTGTTTTTTACGTGAATTGATGATTGGGGCCTTATTTCTTCTTGTTGCCGGCGTGGCCGCGGAATGTGCGGGTGGGGGCAAACTCACCGAGCTTGTGGCCGACCATGTTTTCGGTCACATAGACGGGGATGAACTTGTTGCCGTTGTGAACGGCGAAAGTGTGTCCCACGAAGTCGGGCGAGATCATGGAGGCGCGGCTCCAGGTCTTGATGACACTCTTCTTACCGCTCTCGTCCATGGCTGCGACCTTCTTCTCCAGCTTTACGGAAATAAAGGGTCCTTTTTTAAGCGAACGACTCATACTTGTCTTAGATTAATCAAATTATTTTTTCCTTCTTTCAATGATATACTTCGAAGAGTGCTTCTTGGGCGAGCGAGTCTTCAGACCCTTTGCGTAGAGACCCGTGCGCGAGCGGGGATGTCCACCCGACTGACGGCCCTCACCACCACCCATCGGGTGGTCTACAGGGTTCATTACGACACCTCGGTTGTGCGGACGACGGCCGAGCCAGCGGCTGCGTCCTGCCTTGCCTGAACGCTCAAGAGCGTGGTCGGAGTTGCCGACTACGCCGATTGTTGCGCGGCAAGTGAGAAGCACCTTGCGAGTTTCTCCAGAAGGTAATTTGATGATCGCGTAATCACCTTCACGCGAAGTGAGCTGTGCGAACGTACCGGCTGAGCGAGCCATGCTCGCGCCCTGACCGGGACGCAGCTCGATACAATGGATAAGAGTACCCACAGGAATCTTGGCGAGGGGGAGGCAGTTACCTACCTCGGGTGCCACGTCGGCACCGCTCATCACCACCTGACCTACCTCAAGGCCGTTGGGGGCGATGATATAAGCCTTCGATCCGTCTGTGTAGTACAACAGCGCGATGCGTGCCGAGCGGTTGGGATCGTACTCGATGCTCTTTACCGTTGCGGGCACGTTATCGTTGATTCTCTTGAAGTCGATGAGACGCAATTTTCTCTTATGGCCGCCGCCACGGTAGCGGGTCGAGAGGTGACCCGAAGAGTTACGGCCACCGGTCGAGCGTTTGCCGACTGTAAGAGACTTTTCTGGTGTGGTAGCAGTGATTTGTCCTTTGAACACACCAATAACCTTGTGTCTTTGCCCAGGCGTAGTGGGCTTGAATTTTCTTACTGCCATTTCTTTTTAGATGTTGCTGTAATAGTCAATCTTCTGTCCTTCTGCCACTGTGACATATGCTTTCTTGAAGGCATCGCGGCGACCGCGGATGAGACCACCCTTGGTGTAACGCTGTTTGCGCTTGCCGGCATAGTTGGCGATGTTGACTCTGACAACGCGCACGTTGTAGAGCTTCTCCACGATATCCTTGATCTGGAACTTGTTGGCGTCCGGAGATACTGCGAAGACGTAGCAATTCTGCTTCTCGCTGTAGGCCGTAGCCTTTTCAGTCACGATCGGTTTGATTTGAATATCCATCTGTTATATCTCCTTATTTGTAATCGTTAATGATGCCAACGCTGTCCTCGGTCATGAGAATCGCGTCGGTGTTGAGCACCGTGAATGCGTTGAGGTCCTTTGCCTGGGCCATGAGTGCGTTGGGCACGTTGCGTACCGAAAGAAGCACGTTCTGGTCCTGGCCTGCGAACACGAGGAGAACCTTCTTGTCGTCGAGCTTGAAGCTGCGTGCGATCTCGAGGTAGCTCTTTGTGCGCGGAGTCTCGAATGTGAAGTTCTCCACTACGAAGATTTTCTTGTCGTTCATGCGAGAAGTCAGAGCTATCTTGCGTGCCAGACCTTTCATCTTCTTGTTGAGCTTGGTGCGATAGTCACGGGGACGGGGACCGAACACGCGACCACCATGGTACAGGAGCGGAGAGTTGAGGTCACCGCGACGTGCGCCGCCGCCACCTTTCTGACGTCCGATCTTGCGTGTGGAGTATGAAACCTCGCTGCGTTCCTTGCTCTTGTGAGTTCCCTGACGCTGGTTGCCCAGATACTGTTTGATGTCGAGATAGAGAGTGTGCTCCGCATTGCCCTTTTCGAGGTCACGTGCGAAAACGTCGTCGTTCAGAGTGACCTTGCGGCCTGTATCCTCACCTTTGATGTTATAAACTGCTACTTCCATTTACTTCTCAACAATTACGATTGAACCTTTAGGTCCGGGAACGGAACCCTTAATCATTAACAGATTGTGCTCGGGAAGCACTTTGATCACCTGGAGATTCTGGACAGTGACACGCTCGTTGCCCATCTGGCCGGCCATGCGGAGACCCTTGAACACCTTTGCGGGATACGAGCAGGCACCGATTGAACCGGGTGCGCGGAGACGGTTGTGCTGACCATGGGTCTTCTGACCTACGCCACCGAAGCCATGACGTTTTACAACGCCCTGGAAACCTTTACCCTTGGATGTGCCGACAACGTCGACGAAACCACCCTCCTGGAAGAGGTCCACAGTCAGTGTCTCGCCCAAGGCAGGTACTGTCTCGAACGATTTGAACTCGGCCAAGTGTCTCTGGGGAGCTACACCAGCTTTCTTGAAGTGACCGGCCATAGGCTGGGTGGTGTGCTTCTCCTTTGCTTCCTGGAAGCCCACCTGAACGGCTGCGTAGCCGTCGGTCTCAACAGTCTTGATCTGGGTAACCACACAAGGACCTACTTCGATAACAGTGCACGGAATGTTCTTTCCGTCGGCACTGAAAACGGATGTCATTCCGATTTTCTTTCCTAATAATCCTGGCATTTCTTTTTGTTATTTGTGGTTGTTTGTCTGTTTTCTTTCTTTTGTCCGATTACACCTTGATGCTTACGTCAACACCTGAGGGAAGTTCGAGCTTCATGAGAGCGTCGACAGTCTTTGCAGTGCTGCTGTAGATGTCGATGAGACGCTGGTAAGAAGAGAGCTGGAACTGCTCGCGGCTTTTCTTGTTAACGAATGTCGAACGGTTGACGGTGAAGATACGCTTGTGGGTGGGCAGGGGAATCGGTCCGCTTACCACAGCGCCAGTCGACTTAACCGTCTTCACGATCTTCTCTGCCGACTTGTCGACAAGATTGTGATCGTAAGATTTCAATTTGATTCTGATTTTTTGGCTCATATTTTATGTTTGACTTAGAAGCGTTTTTAAACTCCGTCATCCGGAGTCACCCTGTGTGACCCCGGATCACGGAAAATGTATTTTACTTCAGAAGGTCAACACGGCCCTGAACTTCTGTGAGGACGTTCTTGGCGATCGAGTTGCTTACCTCTGCGTAGTGGCTGAACGTCATGGTCGAGGTCGCGCGGCCTGATGTGATCGTACGGAGTGCGGTCACATAACCGAACATCTCTGCCAGAGGAGCCTTGGCCTTCACGATGCGGGCACCTGAACGGCTGTTCTCCATTCCTTCCACCTGACCGCGACGCTTGTTAAGGTCGCCGATCACGTCACCCATCGACTCTTCGGGTGTAACCACCTCGATCTTCATGATAGGCTCCATGAGAACCGGACCTGCCTTTTCCGAACCATGCTTGAATGCCTGGATGGCGCAGAGCTCGAACGAGAGCTGGTCGGAGTCCACGGGGTGGAACGAACCGTCGAGAAGTGTAACCTTCATCTGCTCTACGGGGTAGCCTGCGAGCACACCGTTCTTCATTGCTGTCTGGAAGCCCTTCTGTACAGAGGGGATGTATTCCTTAGGCACGTTACCGCCCTTGACCTCGTCAACGAACTGGAGGTTGCCCTCGAAGCCCTCGTCAACCGGCTCGATGCGGACGATGATGTCGGCGTACTTACCGCGACCACCGGTCTGCTTCTTGAATGTCTCGCGGAGCTCGACGGGCTTGGTGATAGCCTCCTTGTATGTTACCTGAGGACGGCCCTGGTTACACTCTACCTTGAACTCACGACGCAGACGGTCGATGATGATGTCGAGGTGGAGCTCACCCATACCGCTGATGACGGTCTGGCCTGTCTCCTCGTTGGTCTCTACGCGGAATGTCGGGTCCTCTTCGGCGAGCTTCTGAAGACCGACGCCGAGCTTGTCAAGGTCTTTCTGAGTCTTGGGCTCTACGGCGATACCGATCACAGGATCGGGGAACTCCATAGCCTCAAGCACGATGGGGTGGTTCTCGTCGCAGAGTGTGTCACCTGTGCGTATATCCTTGAAACCTACACCGGCACCGATGTCACCGCAGCCGATTTTCTCCATCGGGTTCTGCTTGTTCGAGTGCATCTGGAACAGACGCGACACACGCTCCTTCTTGCCCGAACGGGTGTTGAGAACGTAGCTACCGGCGTCAATGTCGCCTGAATATACGCGGAAGAAGCAGAGACGGCCTACATAGGGGTCAGTTGCAATCTTGAACGCGAGAGCCGACATGGGAGCGTCGCTGCTGGGTTCGCGGGTCTCGATAGTGTCAGAATCACCTACCGCGTGGCCCTCTACAGCACCTGCATCCTCGGGAGAGGGCAGATATGCGCAGACAGCGTCGAGGAGAGTCTGTACACCCTTGTTCTTGAATGAAGAACCGCAGAGCATCGGGTTGATGTCCATCGAGAGGGTAGCCTTGCGGATAGCCGCGCGGACCTCATCCTCGGTGATGGTCGAAGGATCGTCGAAGTATTTCTCCATGAGAGCCTCGTCGAACTCGGCGAGAGTCTCAAGCATCTTGTCATGATACTCCTCAGCCTCGTCGCGGAGCGAGTCGGGAATTTCCTCTACGGTATATTCCGCACCCATTGTCTCGTCGTGCCAGAAGATAGCCTTCATGGTGATGAGGTCTACAACACCCTTGAAAGTCTCCTCCGCACCGATAGGAATCTGGATGGGAAGCGGGTTTGCACCAAGCACCTCGCGGAGCTGACGCACAACCTCGAAGAAGTTCGCGCCCGAACGGTCCATCTTGTTGACGTAACCGATACGGGGAACGTTATATTTGTCAGCCTGACGCCATACAGTCTCCGACTGGGGCTCAACACCACCCACAGCACAGAAAGTAGCCACCGCGCCGTCGAGCACACGGAGCGAACGCTCAACCTCGACAGTGAAGTCGACGTGTCCCGGGGTGTCAATCAGGTTGATTTTGTATTTGTTGCCATCGTAGTTCCAGAACGCTGTGGTAGCTGCGGAAGTAATTGTGATACCGCGCTCCTGCTCCTGCTCCATCCAGTCCATGGTGGCTGCACCGTCATGCACCTCGCCGATACGGTGGGTCTTGCCGGTATAGAACAGAATACGCTCGGAAGTTGTGGTTTTTCCGGCATCGATGTGGGCCATGATGCCGATATTGCGGGTAAGTCTGAGATCGTCTTGCTTTGCCATTTTGATCGTTCAATTTAAAATCTGAAATGTGCGAAAGCGCGGTTGGCCTCAGCCATGCGGTGCATATCCTCTTTTCTCTTGAATGCGCCACCCTGGTCGTTGAACGCGTCAACAATCTCGGCTGCGAGCTTGTCGGCCATAGTCTTGCCGCCGCGCTTACGTGCGTAGTTGATGAGATTTTTCATTGATATCGACTCCTTGCGGTCGCCGCGGATCTCTGTAGGAACCTGGAAAGTGGCGCCACCGACACGGCGGGACTTCACCTCCACCTGGGGAGTTACGTTCTCAAGAGCCTGCTTCCAGATCTCGAGTGCAGATTTCTCCTCGTTGGGCATCTTGGCCTTCACGGTCTCCAATGCGGTGTAGAAGATAGTGTACGACGTGTTCTTCTTGCCATCATACATTAGATGATTGACGAACTTTGTAACCTTCACGTCGTGGAAAACGGGATCCGGAAGGATCACCCTTTTCTTAGGCTTTGCTTTTCTCATTTTTGAGTAGTCTTGTTTAATGTTTTGATTTCGGCTGCTTTTGCAATCTTCAACTCGGCTCTCTTGCCGGGTTTACTCAACCATTAGCCATCCAATAAATCAAAAACGTTTGTTGTTTTGATTGATTTGTAAGAAGCTGCTTTTATTATTTCTTAGCTGCTTTAGGACGCTTTGCTCCGTACTTGGAACGACGCTGGGTACGACCCTGTACGCCGGCAGTATCAAGAGTACCGCGCACGATGTGATAACGCACACCGGGGAGGTCTTTCACACGGCCGCCGCGCACCATCACGATGGAGTGCTCCTGCAGATTGTGTCCTTCTCCGGGAATGTAGCTGTTGACCTCCTTACCGTTGGTGAGGCGCACACGAGCCACTTTTCTCATTGCCGAGTTAGGCTTCTTGGGGGTGGTGGTGTAGACACGCACACACACGCCGCGACGCTGAGGACACGAATCCAAGGCCGGCGATTTGCTCTTGTCTTTCAGAACGGTCCGCCCTTTTCTTACTAATTGCTGAATTGTAGGCATTCTTTGTCTGTTTTTATTTTATGTTTTTACAGTTGTTTTCAGTTTTGCGCAAGACATCCAAAGCCATACATATAACGCACGCCAAACAATTGAATCACAATTGTTTAGCCTGCGCCCGACGGCTTAAATGCCTCGAAAAGCGTTGCAAAGATACAAAAAATCAGCCGCTTACGCAAACTTTTCGCATTTTTTTTGATTCTTTTCTTCTTATTCGCTTTCATCTATGCTCAGGACCCGCACGCTCCTACCCTTTCCGGCCGGTTCACGTGACAGCAAAAAAAATCGGGGGATGCCTTGCGACATCCCCCGACGTTGGCTTATGTCCGGACAGGCCGGATTGGATTATTGCTTATCGGACCACGAGCTTGCGGACGGTGTTGCCGGCCTTGACCACGTAGACGCCGTTGCCGACGGTCACTGTGGTGCGGACCTCGCCGACTCCGTTGAAAAGAACAACTCCGTTTGCCGATGCAACGCTTACGGGCAGACCCTCGGCGTTGAGAACCACGATGTCGTTACCGTCAACGCTGACGCTTACCGCACCGTCGCCCAAGTTGTTGACACCTGTGCCGGTGTAAGTGATTACCACCTCGTTAGAAGCTGCGGTCTCACCCTTGTCGGTGTAGACAACAGTCACAACATAAGTGTACTGAGTGCCATCGGTCACATTACCGTCAACGAACGAAGTATCCTCTACGAGCTTGTCGTTGATCTTCACACCGTCGCGGTAAACATTGTAACCTGCAATCGAGAGGTCGGCCGTAGAGCTGGCGGGAGTGTAAGTCACATCGTCAACCATAAGCATAAATGAACCTGAAGCATGACTGCGGATTGCGAAATATTTCGCACCTGCGGGCAGCGTGTAGCTGTATTCAGTCCACTCGCCCGGAACTTTATCTACCGTCGAACCTGAAACCTCCACGAAGTCAGCCGTCTCAAGACTTCCGGTCGAATAGTAGACAGTTATTTTCTCCGGATAAGAAGTCGAATAGCTTCGGGCCCAGAAAGAAATTTCCTGCTCGTCACCTGTCAACTCAGGAGAGATAGCCCATTCATCTGACTGGCCGTCATCATAACGGAAGAGGGCGAAGAGATACTTCGAACCGCTGTGAGCCTCATATGTAGCGTTACCGGTAGCCCATGTGATCTCATCATTATCCCAGATCCAGAAAGAACCGGTAGTCTCTCCGACAGTAATACCCGGAATCTGAAGAGTAGTTCCACTGTTATCCTGGAATCCACCTACAGGCGCTCCATCAACATCGACAAATTTCCAGTTTCCATATTCAGCTGCGACACCGTCGGCATCCTCGAAGTCATCGGTTACGGGAACTGCCACACCACCCTCAAGGTTCGGTTCATTCCAAGTGAGTTTGATACCGTCAGGCTGGCTTGCACCCTTAAGGTCAGTTGCAACAGGCAGTGTCGATACAATCGGAGCTACTGTTACTGTTTGAGTCTGGTTGTTTGCCATATCCTCATCCTTGGCTGCTACAACCACTGCGTAATATTCAACCGGCTCTGTCGCGATTGCCGACATAGTGCGCTCGAATTTCACGTTGACTGACGCAGAGGCATCAAGAGCGTCACAGTCCTTGCTTGCAGCAAGTTCACCGTCTGCATAAAGGTCTACCTTGTAAGAATCAACAGGCTGAGCGCCATTGTTCATTACCGAAACCTCTACTGTGTAATCCTCGCCGGCCTTCACTTTCGCAGGTGCGGAGATACCATTGGCCTTGAGATCGTATGCAAAGATTGAACCGACCTTGATCTGGTCAAGCATAGTGTACACGTACTGTTTGGTAAGACCTGTAATCATGAACTGAATTGTCTTGTTCTCATATGCAGTCAGAGGTACGGTCACCTTGCCCCAGCCTTCTTCACTTACAAGGTCAGCGACAGCTGCCTTCAAGACCTCGGCATACTCACTCTCGCTTGCACCATCGACAGTTCTTACAGATACGGTTATTTCATTGGCATCATCGCCACCGATATTGTAAGTATAGAATGTAAGAGCGGCATTTTCCATCTGGTTGAGAGAAACCAGGCCTGAGAAGAATTCGGCACCCGTGTCAAGATACTGACCCTTGATACCGATGAATCCATTGTCGCCATCGCAAGAACCGACATTCTCGAAATCTTCATCAGAGAACAACGATACGGAACCGCCATCGATAGGACGAAGTCCCCAGATATAGCTCAGACTCTTATCTGCAAACGACTCTTCGATGCCGTTGTAAGGCGTGCCGACCGGAATCATGTCAGAGGCAACACCTTTACTTTGACCGGCCGCCGAAACCGCGAATACGCCGAGCTGTACAAAGTCTTGCTCTCCGGCCGGAATAGCCTGATAGCTGTAAGAGGTTGATGTAACACCTTCTGCCAATATATCCATGGAATCGGCATCAACAACCATATATGTCACCTCCCCTGCGGGATAAGCAAGACCGTTGATATCGACTGTAACAGGATCCCAGTTCAATACAACCTCACCAACTGTTGAAGTGCGAGCAATAACAACATTAGCAGGAGCAGCCGGAACATTGAAACCGACAAACGCTGTAGCAGTTGCCTTAAGACCGGCACCATGGTCGTTGTAACCTACAACTGAGTAAGTCACATCTCCACCGTCAGTCATGGTATCATCGAAAGATAGCGACTGACCCGGCTGCGGATTAGCGAACGTATTCACTACCTCCTCACCACGGAGCAACTCAACCTTTTCAAGCGATGACAGAGTCTCATTGTTCATTGTCACGGTGGGAGCCTTGAAAGATACATTTGCCTTCAGGGCTCCTGTTGCATCGGGAGTGACAACAAGGTCAGTAGCCAGACCGGGAGCAAGGGTTGACACACCGGCCTCGATTGTGATATTGCCAAGATAGAGGTAGAACATATCAGCCTCTGAAACTCCGTGGAAACCTATATAATAGACTCCGTCGGTCTCGGGCATAATCATTTTGTTGAATTCGACAGGTTCGGAAGATTCAAGGACAACTTTGTCCACAAGTGTCTCTGTCATACCTTCGACGGTTGCTGCCTTACCCATCTTAACCTCAAGCATCTCGGGGAAAGTAGCACCGTTTGAATGAGCACTGAATGTCAGGTTATAACCCTTGCCACCTTCAAGTTTAACCGGAGCTGTGATCAACCAGTCATCCATGTCCAAAGCGGAGTTGTAGGCCATTCTTGCCTCACCTTGATAAACTGTCCATACTTTGCCGTCGTCATTAGCGTCAATGACTGTCCAGCCTTCAAGACCGTCGGCTGCGAAGTCAGAGGTATAGGGAGGAACAATCGAACCAAGAACTACCGTATTCGTTCTTGCAGGCGCAGAAACCATGTCGCCACAAACAACCTCTACCGTGTAATAGTAAGATGTGAGTGAAGCCGGCTCTGCCACCGCCTCGGTAAATGTAGTTGTGGTAAGTCCCGAAGCTGCCACCGAACCGTCGGCACGCTTAACAGTATAAGTAAGGTTGTCGAGGTCGATATAACCGCCGTTAACAGATCCGGTAACAGCATTCCATGTCACCTCCATATTGCCGTTGACATATGCAAGCGAAGCCTTGGTTGCCTCAGGAGTATCGGCACCTACCCAAATATTCTTAACCTTGGTTTTCGGGCCATCACCTACTGAGTTTGTTGCATAGACCGTAAATGTGTACATACCCGCACCCTTAGAGGTAAGGTCAAGATTAAAGAGCACCTGCTCGCCGTAATCAACATTATTGATATTGGCCAGATTCTCACCATCGACATCAACATGCAGGTTAACCTTACCGGTACCGGCGGTTCCGTCAAACAGCGTTGCGGGAGCTGTGACATACATGAAGCCTTCGAGAGAAGCACCGTTGAAAATGGTATTTGTCACCTCACACTCACCCGGAGCCTTGTCTGCGGCGGCGGGAGCGGGAATCACGAGACCCATAACCTCATCGTTATACTGAAGCTGATAGAGAAGTGTCGCAGCACCAGTCGCAAGGTTCACCTCATACATATATCCGTTCTCATCGGCGGGACATACGTTCCAATACATCTTGCCGCTCTTATGGTCTATTGCAGAGCTTGACAAGTACTGGGGAGCTACTCCGGTCTCTCCGACTTTAGTCACGGCACCGGTGGTCTTGTCTATCTTGTTGAGTGCAGAAGCGAGCACCACAAAACTTTCATCCTGAGTCTCGCCCTCGTATGAAATGCCGTAGAGCTGCCCCGAAGCATCGAATGCAATAGAGTTCCAGTTGCCACCGAGCGGAGCGATAGCGGTTGCTGAGATACCGTCGAGACTCAGATCGATTTTCGTGAGCTGGCGCCCGTCACCGGCGGCATTATAGGTTATTCCGTAAACCTGCTGAGTGGTGGGATCGAGAGCGTAGGTGCCGATTACCTGAAGATCCGTGGAATCGAATGAACCCAGCTCATCACCCGACTCAAAATCATAAGCGGTTGTGGTTATGAACATCATGCCAAAGAAAGAAAAATAGTTGGTGGCATAATAGACATCGTCCACACATACGGCACCTCCATTGGCATTGGGACCTGCATATACCATAGTAGCCGCTCCGGCTGACTTAGGCATTTCGTATAGTCCTGCTACAGCTTCATCGCTGTTGAACTGGTCGTTGTAGATTACAGAACCATACATTTCGGGGAGGTTTGCAGCCTCATAACGAGGTGCATTCGCGTTCTGGCGTGGAGCCGCTGTCAAAGGACCACGCTTCGCACTTGTGAACGGACCTGACGCCTTGCGCGAGGTCTGGAAGTGCATCTTCGATCCGTTTTTGTTTACGGACCGCATCTGTTTTGACTCTGCCTTTGCGGCAACAGTGTTCTGAACTCTTGTTCCCGAAGCACCGGCCTTCTTAGCCATCTGTGCCATGACCGGGGTCGCTACCGTCGCTGCCATAAGCGCGGTCGAGACGATTCTGGATAGAACTTTTTTCATGTTGTTTAACTCTGTTCCTGTAGATTTAATCCTTGCCGCGGATGGAACCTTCTCCGCGACGGACCTTGGTAAAATTTGTGTGTGGACTTTCTATGGCGTCTCCTGTAATCGCCTTAAGCCAAGTTAATGATTATGTTTATTTGCTTGTGTATTTATATAGTTTATTTTTTGTGTATCTATGTATTTGTGTATTATCAGGATAGCGTCTTTCAAGACCCTTTGCTGCTTTTATTTTATAATCAACTTATCCACATGGCGTCGAGAGGGAACATTGACCAGATAGAAACCGGGCGAACTGAGCACGACCGTGCCTTCTCCACGCGCCACGATTATTCCCGTAATGTCGCTTACCACCATCTCCGCACCGTCGCTTACGCTGATGGTCAAGCCATCTACCGACAACACCGGCTCATCCGATACGGCATCACCAATTCCGGTAGCATCATTTGTCCGGACTTTTATTGCGTCTGATTCTTTAGAATACAGGTTGCCGTCGGAAGCACAGACTGTATATATATAGTCTGTGGTGGGCTTCAAGCCTTTGACTCCGTATGAGAGATCTGCTCCCGCACTGAGCCGGTCGTAACCGGCTACGGGCACCGGCACATATTCGAGACCATGGAAGACCGTCACATCATCGAGCGCGAGATACCCGCCATCTCCGTTACGGACGAACTTCAGAAGAACCTGCGACGTATTCTCGGGGAAACCATCGGCAACGGTGGTCACACCTCCTACCGATTTATCAACATCGACCGTAAGAACGGACTTCTGTCCCGCCGGAGTCATCGCAATCACCTCTATCTTGTCATTGCCTGTGTTATTTATGCCACGGTGCCAGAAGCTGCAGGAGCTTATGCCGTCGGGATATACTGGAGACATCAAGCTATTCCCGTTTGAGAGTCGCAACGACGGCACAGCCTCCCCGCAGTTCGAAGCCATCGAATATGTGAATGTCGATGTCGCCGACCAGCCACGGTCGTTCTTTCCGCTCTTGAAATCGGAGAAGTCGCATATGTCCTCATACGGGTCACCGGGCAACATTTCCGAAACTGTCAGGTAATACTCCACAGCATCCTCCATCGGGAGCCAGTTTGCAGTGAAGCCGTCGGCACTTATATCTGTGGCCTCGGTTGCCTCTGCACGGTAATAATCTATGCCGAGACGTTCGGTCGTGACAGGCATCTCATCAGATTCAGCGCTTTCGTGCCAGTCCGTACACGCGGTCAGTGTGTAGAAATAGAGTCTGCCGGGTTCGAGACCCTTCACCTCATATGAATCCACCTCGCCCACATTGCGACGCTTGAAGCCGGAAAGATAGCGGCGCGAATCCTTCTCGGCACTACCCTGCTCGCGTTCTTTATCATCGTAATAGAATACCGAGAGTCTGTATTGCAGACCTTCATCATTTATCCAGCGTGCAGTGAAGGAATCTGTTGTCACGTTCTCTGCCGGAAGCGTCTCAGCCATAGGGAGCAAGGGTATTTCAGCACCTCCGAGCACATCGAACGAGATGATGCCGCCGGCTTCCGTGATATTGGTTATGGGATAATCCACCGCCTGACCGCTCCATGTCTTCATGGCCGGGCGGGTTGTTGCAGTGAACTGCGTCTTTCCGGAAGTACCGGGGAATGAGTCGCCGGAGCGGGAGTAATCAGACTCGGTGCCGTCGGCTTCCTCTATATCCACATACTGGTGCGACGCGGTATTGTTGACTACATTGCGCTTCCAGATGTCGCCGTTATAGTCCACATGCCATACGAGCATGCCATGCCCCGGAATATACTTGTCCCAGCCTGTCTGCTGCCGGTTCTCGATCAGAAAAAACTCCGTGTCCTTACCGGTGCGGATAATCCCGGCCATATTCTCGTCTATGGGCTTCAGGTTTGCCGACAACGGTTCTGTAATCTCCGACGGCTTCATCCAGCCGAGGGCGTAGCGTTCGAAGGCTCCGTAATTGGGAGGCGTCATGCCGTCGTTGTTGTAAGGACCGTAGTCGAGCGCCGACCATGATCCGGGCGTGAACGCGGAGGTATAGCTCGTGGCATACAGGTCGGGAAGCCCCATGACGTGACTGAACTCATGCACGAATGTGCCCACTCCGTCGGGACGACCCTCCTCCCACTCGTTAGAGCAACCATAAGTGTAGACCTCCACACCGTCGTATGTCAGACCGGGATAACCGGCCGAAGCCATGTTCCACGAATGGGGCCAGACGGTATCGGCACCACCTCCGGAAGCCTCTCCTCGTCCGGCATAGAACAGGTATATATTGTCTACTATTCCGTCGTTGTTACGGTCATACTCGGAAAAATCTACCGTGGCATCGAGCGCGTCGCACGCCTCCTTGACCATTTCACCGGGATTCTGATCATCACCACCCCAATCGTTACCACCATAGTAGGAACGGTTGTTGGCCAGTGTGATCGGCCCGTACACGTCAAACACCGGACGGAAAGAGTCACCTGAATTCTCGCGGAAATACTCCGCAGCCCCACCCGTGCCACCATAATCTGAGAAACCATCCTCGTTGAGCATACGGCTGAAATAGTCATGCGCGTCGTAGGTCGAGGAGAACTTCACATCCTTATATTCCACAAGTATCACGATAGCCTTCTGGTCACCATATGCCGGGAACCGCTGTTCCGGGAAGAGTCCGTAGCCACGCTCGTAGGGAGGGCCGTCGTTTGTTTCCTGAGCTGCCCGAGGTGCGCGGATCGCCGATTGCGGCGGAATCTGCGCGTTCATGCGGCGGGAAGCCTTGGCGGCACGCATTCTGATGCGATCCTCAAGACCCGCTTTGTCAACTTTCGAGAGATATTCACTTACCGAAGCATCGCGCACACCGGCATTAGTCACCTTTAAATCCGAAACGACCGCATTTCCCGACGAATCATAGTCGCCGTAATAGAAATATCCGTCGCGCCCGAATATAGGATAACCATCCTCGGTAAAATACTGGTGGAAGAATTCGTCACCGGCCAGACGAACCCTAATTTCAGTGCCGTCGGCAACCGTCAAGGTGAAGACACCCTGTTTGGCAGGCTTTGCCGAGACCTGAAGAGCCATCGAGGCCGCAACTGCGAGAAGTCCTATTATGTTACGTGCTCTCATTGCGTGTTTTCATTAACTGTGAAAATATGATTACCTAATCTTAACTTCATCCAGGCGCATGTAAATGATATTGATTTTACATCCGGCTCTGAATTGGGAATTTCTATCTATGTTCAATTCAACATCGCAAATTTAAATTTTATTAAACAATATTCCAAATTATTTCCATAAAATTTTCCATTAAACATTAAAATTTTCTACATTTGGACACATTTTGAATACAACATGAATATTTATCTCATAAAATAAGCTAAATCAAAGATTATACTGCAATTTTTACAGGATACAAGACACAAAGCAGCATCAACAATTCATATTGCGACCCATATCTTTTCAAATTGCCATACAAAGCAAAATCTATCACCTGAATTCATGGCCCATGGATTTCAAAATACTCACCTCTATGCCAGATGCAAAAATAATACAACAGTTCCCCCGTTACGCCAAGCATAAGACTTAGCATACGGGGGAACTTAGAAAACGCAGTTCCGTATAGACTGCAGTTCTGTATAGACTAACGTGAACTTATAACGAGTTTGCTGACGCTGTTGCCGGCTTTGACCACGTAGATGCCTTCGCCGACCGTGACGGTCATACGGGCTTCGCCCGTGCCGTTGAAGAGCACTGCACCGTTGGCCGACGCCACACTTACCGGCATACCGGCAGCGTTGAGAATCACTATATCGCCACCCTCTACACTGACATTCACCTTGCCGTCTCCAAGATTGTTGACACCGGCGGAGTGGTAGGTTATCTCGACCTTCCCGGATGTTCCGGACTCACCCTTGTCAGCATAGACCACTGTCACGGCGTATGTGTAGCTCGTGCCGTCGGTGACATTGCTGTCGACAAATTCCGTATCGGCCAGCGGCTCATCGTTGAGCTTAACTCCGTCGCGATACAAGTTGTAACCCAGGATTTCCAGACCCGCGTCCGGGCTGACAGGTTCGTATGTCACATCATCAACCATGAGCATGAACGCGTCGTACGACTCACAGACTATCGCGAAATATTTCGCACCCTCCGGAAGTTCAGCCTCATAAAGAGTCCATTCACCCGGCACTTCTTCCGCACCGGCACCCTCGACCTTGATGAAGCTGTCGGGATCTGTGCTTCCTGTGGAGTAATACACGGCAATAGTCTCGGGATACCCGCCGTCGTAGCTGCGGGCATAGAATGATATGGTCTGCGCTCTACCTGAGAGTTCGGGCGAGATAGCCCAGTCGTCGCTCTGCGACATGGTTCCGAAGGCATCCGAGCAGTAGAGGGAGAAGAGATACTTCGTGCCGCTGTATGCCGCGAATGTACTGTTTCCAAGTTGGTTGTGATCCCAGACCCAGAATGAGCCGGTAGTACTGTAAGGCACGATTCCCGGAATCTGCGTTGTCTGGAATCCACCTACCGGCCATTCGTCAAGATCCACAAAACGCCAGTCACCATATTTGTCGGCAAACGCCTCTGCGTCCTCGAAATCTTCGGTGACGGGCTGTGCGGATGCTCCGAGGTCGGGCGCATTCCATTTAAGCTCCACACCGGCAGCACTGCTCACAGCCTCCAGATTTCGGGCCACCGGAAGCGCGTAGCCGACATAGGCCGAAGCCGAAACCTCCGCACCCTTGCCGAAAGAGTTGTAACCGACAACGGTATAGGTTACATCACCCGCCGATTCGAGTACGTCGTCGAACGACACGGCATCGCCCGGAGCTACCGGCGAGAATGTACGGATAATCTTACCGTCACGAAGCAGCTCCACACGGTCGAGCGACTCAAGGTCCGCGCCCGTGAAAGTCTTGTCGGGTGCCCGGAACGACACATTGGCTTTAAGCTGACCGGTAAGGTCAGGTGTTACCTGCAATTCTGTTGCACCTCCCGGGACAGCTACCGATGACCCTTCGCTCACTTTTAACGAACCGACATAAAGCTCATACATATTGGCATCGGAAATGCCATGGAACCCGATGTGGTAAACCCCGCTTTCGGTAGCCACCAACTCTGCCTCGAACTGAGCCGGAACACCGGAGTTGAGCACTATCGGTTCGAACAGAGTGCCTGTCATGCCGGCAACAGTTGCCGACGCGCCATATTTGACTTCAAGTCTTTCGGGGTATTGCGAACCGTTGGCATGGGCGGTGAAAGTGACATCATATACCTTGCCGCCCTCAAGTCTGAGCGGAGGACTGATCAGCCAGTCATTCATATCGCGGGTCTCGCTGTAGCTTGCACAAGCCTCTCCGGCAACGATTCCCCAGGTGATTCCGTCGCCGTTAGCGTCGATGACACTCCAGTCCTTAAGCCCTGAGTTGGCAAAGTCGGATTTATATGGGGGCACCAGCGCACCGAGCATCACCTCGTTTGTGAGCGCGGGCGTTGATGTCTTTCCGTCACATACGGCCTCGACTGCATAATAATATGAGGTCAGCGACGAAGGCTCGGCCACAGCCTCGCTGAACGACGTACCGGTCAGTCCGCTTTTCGCCACCGAACCATCTGCGCGTCTTACAGTATATGTGAGTTTGCTGAGGTCAATGTAGCCGCCATGAAGCGATTCTGTGACCGGAAGCCATGACACCGTCATGTTACCATCGGCATAAGCAAGGGTGGCCGTCGTGGCCGCAGGGTAATCCTTGCCGACCCAGACATTCTTGACTGTTGCACGCGGACCTTCTCCACCGGCACACGAGGCGTAGGCTGTGAATGTATAGCTGCCGTCGCCCTTTGCGGAAAGGTCTAAATTGAACGTCACGGCATCACCCCATCCCGCGCTCTTACTGCCGGCCGATTCTCCATTGACAAGAAGGTAGACCGTCATGTCGCCTGAGCCGGGGGTGCCGTCAAACAATGTCGAGGGGGCCGTAAGAGTGACCGACCCGTTAAATGAGCCGTCAGCGAAACTTACTTCAAGGTCTGTACATTTGGCCGGGGCCTTGTCGGCTGCCTCGGGAGCCGGCACATATATTCCCCCGACTTCCTCGCCATATTCAAAGACTCTGATTACGTCGGCCTCGCCGGTCTCCAGGTTCACTTCGGTCAGGAAACCGGACCCGTCCTGCGGAGCCACTGCCCAGAACATGCGGTTTGTCCTGACATCGATACATGCACCCGACTGCCAGTAGGGATATTGGCCGGTCGAACCTACTGGCGTTATCTCCGCAGTGGTACGGTCAATCTTGCAGAGCTCGCCCATTTTTGTAGTCGAGTTTGTACGGATTCCATAGAAAGTGCCATCTTTTGCAATTGCAAACGCATTCCACAAGCCGTACATGGGAGCGATGCTCGATTTCACAGGAACATCCCCGCCATAAGAGACCGATGCCAGCTCAACTCCGGTTGCCTCATCGTTATAGAAGATGCCGTATATCTCGTTGGTGACAGGATCGAGAGCCATGCCGCCGGTAGCCAAGAGCTGCTTGCCGATTGGAACCTTATAGACAAGGGCTCCGGTCTTGACATCATAGCCATATGCCTCCATCACTTCAAACGCTCCCTGATACGAATAGGAGTCATTCATGTAATACACTCCATCCTTGCAGGCTCCGCCATAGGTGGCCACACCCTCGGTCTCGAACATCCGGGTGAATGACTGGCTGTCTGACGCCGGGATGGTGTACAAGCCATTCTCCGGGAAACCTCCCCACTCGGCTGAATAGATGATACTGCCATAGATTTCAGGCAAATCGGCGGCCGCGCGTGAACTCTTTTCCTTGCCGGCATAGAGCGTGACTGCCGGAACAGCGACAGCCGATGCCATCAACGTTGCCGAAAGTAATCGCGATAGAAATTTACTCATAAATTGTGCTCCGGTTCCTGCGTGTTCAATCCTTGTCTCGGGCGGAACCCTTATCCTCGACAGATTTTGGAATCAATATCGCAAATTTAAATTCTTTTAACCTATTCTCCAAATTATTTCGCAACATAATTTCACATTTTAGCCCAACATTCCCGACATTATGCAATAACGACCGGCATATCACATCATGTAAAAAAGAGGCTGTCTAACAATCAAAGTTAGGCAGTCTCTTTTTTAGATTTAATATTG
>CAJTQV010000027.1 GCA_910578385.1 uncultured Muribaculaceae bacterium
GCAATAACATCACCGAGCGCGGCAACGTGGACATCACCATCGAGGGCAACACCCTTACAGCAGGAATGTACATCTATACCCTGATAGCCGACGGAGTGGAGATTGATTCCAAACGAATGATACTCACAGACTAAAATGCGACAATATGAAACGACGAATACTAACTGCAACCGGGCGGCTCCTCGTCGCGCTCGTGGCCTTGGTCATGACCGCAGTCACGTCCGCCACAGCCGGTGAGATACGCCACACCCTGACACTCGACCCGACAGAACTGAAAGCCGACTCAATCATAGCCGACGATGGTAACACCTATCTATATCTGACTATTCCGGGACTAACCTACACCGGAGAATGCGGGGAAGCCCGGATACCATGCCGACAATTGAGTTTCCTTGTACCTGCCTACAGCAACAATTTCTCAATAAGTATTGAGAACGCCATCTGCGGTGAGGAATATGAAACGGATCTTCCGTTTTACCGGAACCGTAAAGAAGATGATGATAAGTATGAAACAGTGAACCTTATGGGGCTTCCCGCAGAAGAAGTTGCACTACAGGCCAAGCCACGGATTCTGAGCGATTACTTTGTAAACGGAGACAAACATATCGTGTCCGTAGCCATTCCTGTTGTCAGGATTGGAGATATGGTGAGTCCCTTGCTTTCGGCTGACGTGGTATTGTCCTATTCCGAATGCGAGGCAGGAAAAATGGATGCTGTGCCGTTGTCTGTGCCGCAGTCCGAATTTGACATTGACCTCAGTGGAACAGTGGTCAACTGGCCCGGGGCCGCCAAGATGTCTCCGGAAAGGGTTGTGAGTTACGGTGAATCGAAGAGATATTGCTATATCCTTGTGCCCGAGAGTCTGCGCGATGCTATAAACGACATGGTGGCATGGAAGATACAGAAAGGACTCAGCGTAGTTGTCAAGACAGTCGAGGAGATAGAGGAGGATGAGACCTATGCCGTCTTCACCAACGGAGGCGTTACGAGTGTGGCTGTTGACAAGGAATCTCATATACGCAATTTTCTCAGGTCGGAATACTCTCGCATAGGTGCTTTCGAGCTGCTGCTGGTGGGCAATGACTTCACGAGCGCACCGGTAAGAAAATTCTACAAGGGTAATCCGGAAACTTCTGTCTCAGGTTCCTTTGCGAGTCCATACTTCATTTACTCGGATCTCTATTTCTCAGACATGAACACAGAGTTCAAACTGACTAAGATTCCGGAGGGACAATACACCACTCGGTATGATGATTTTAGTTTTAATCCGACCTTGCCGACAGGACGTCTGCTTGTGCGCGACAGCAAGGAGATAGATACATATTTCCAAAAATTGCTCATATACCAGCTTGATCCTGGACTCGGAGATCCATCATACCTCGATACAAGTTTGTTGATACAAGGTAAAGATATGATTGGCAAGAACAAGTCTCTGCCGGAATGCATTACAGATTTGAATAATATCATATATCGTGACTCTATTGCCCCAACTGAGTATGACTTGTGTTTCCCTAAAGGCAAAACTGTCATTGATGATATGCGTAATTGCGGTTTGATTTCAGTTCAAGGGCATGGAAGTCCATATTCGATTGAAGTCTCAGGAAATCACCACAAGGATTGGCAAGAATGCCCCTATATCCAACCCTTGTCTTCCTGTCCAATGACAAAGGGATGGGGGGTCAAACATGAAGAAAAAGGGAATGCTTATGACGATTTGAAGAACTATGGCAAACCTTCGGTATTATATACATCTGCATGTTCTACCTCTCCATATGGAAGGATAGATCATGTGGATGGATACAAGGATGTCTATTACAATATGAGTACGGCATATTTGTTTGCCGGAGGTTTTGGAGGGGTTGCATTTATCGGTACTTCAATAGACTGTTGGATTGACATAAACAATATCGAAGAGGATAAGTTCGGAACTCAACTCAATAGAAATCCAAATCTTGCACAGAGCATTGTAAATACAAAAACGTCATCTACATCAAGTGATATAAACACTTCTCAACTTGCCCGGAATCTTCACGGTGATCCGGACATCGATGTGTGGACACATGGTGCGCCTACAGAACAGCAAACTTATATGACAACAGATTTTTCATCAGTTTCATTTTCCGGAGAAGGGACAAGTGGTGCGAAAATCGCTTTTTATGACGGAATGGAACAATCAAGAACGTTCAATATTATTCTTGTTTCAGCTCCATTCTCTATCCTTAAAAAAGAGAATTGGAACTTTATAAGAGACCGCGATTTCATGGTCAGCATATTCCGTCAGGATAAACTGCCGTGCCTCAAGCTGTTCGCTTCCGACAGCAATCTCAAGAATGTCTCCAAACGGTATTTTCTCCGTGACGGGGTGATTGAGGACTGTCTCGGTCAGGGTAAGTTTGCGTTCAATGTCGGCTCCAATGGCAGACTTGAAATATCGGCGACAAGAAAAATTGAGACATCCAAGGCTTTTAACGTCAATGAAGGAGGAAATGTAATCGTGTCCTCGCTTGGTACAGCCGAACTTGCGGCAGACTGTGTTGACAAGGGCGGAGAACTTTCTGTCGAGGGTTCATCAGTGACGCTTAAATCCGGATTTGAGGTGAAGAAAGGCGGTGTTCTCTCGATTTCAGTAAACAATAACAAATAAAAATGCGAAATAATTTGGCGAATGACATGATTAAGTGTATATTTGCAACCGTAAGCGAGACTTGCAGAGAATATGCTTATTGTCATTCGTCAGATTATTTTACAAACTAAAAAATATCGATTATGAAACAAATCATTACTTTCTTTCTTTTGATGGCCGCCATGTTGTTGGCTGTCGCCGACAACGGTACCTATGTCCCGATGATTCGTGAGGGGCGTGTGTGGGAATATAACGCGCAATACTTTCACCCCGGCGAGAACGGCCATGTTCTTCACTACATGCGGTTCAACGGTACGGTCGAGGTTAACGGAATCGAGTATCACTGCTTCGAGATGTATAAATCCCGCTACTATAAAGAGGTAGATTTCGATTATGAGAACCACTGCTGCGTCTATGAATTCTCGAGAGAGGAGGAGCGGGGCTATCCGAAATTTCTTCTGCGCGAAGAACCCGGCAAGGTCTATGCGCTTACCAATTTCGACTCTGATGATGGCGAATGGATAGTCCATGTAAGGAATGAAAAGGAGATGGCGGAACTTTCTGTAAATGGTGACAGGCAATTCGGTGAGTATCTGTTGTATGATTTCACTATGCAGGAAGGAGATTTGAGGGATGTGCCTGAATGGGAGTATGTGGGAACGGAACGGAGTTATAAATTTTTTAATTTATATCCCTTTGTTGTAGCAACGGAAATGATAGAGGGAGAACTGTGCAGAATGTTCAATTTTGTAAGTGCTGAAGTAGCCGGTTCAGACTCTTTTGACCCGGAATCCAGTTATTGGAAGAGAATTACGACTTCAACGATGGTTGAGGGCATCGGAATTGTTATGAACGGATGTCTGGCCCGCTTCAATTTTGATCAGTTGGCAGCAATGTTCCAAGACGAGTCTTATCTGCCTGATGACGGGTCAGCTCTTTCTTATGTTTATGACAGCGAGGGAAATGTAATTTACTCTCCGTGGTCTTCAACAGTCGGGATGGACAACATTACCGACACTTCAAAGTCTCAGTCAAGAGAGATTTACGACCTGATGGGACGGCGCGTGGAGCGCGTGCTTTCCGGCTCGGTCTATGTCCGCGACGGCAAGAAGTTCGTCGGGAAATAACATAATGAGTCTCAGGGTAGATTGTAGGGATACTCGGTTCGTGCGTGCGCCGTTAACAGACATTGAAGTATTGGCGACGCGTCAATATGCGGATATACGAGCCGAGAGTCCCTACGGATGCCGTACCGTGTGGATTGGTGAACCGTAATCCGTGACATGCGAGGCATAAATCCTCAATAACGACTAAAGTAAATGTATATGAAAAAAATTCTACTTGCGTTAATCCTTGCCGCAGTCAGTTGTCTGTCGGTCTTTGCTGCTGACTATGTAGCCACAGTGCGTAATGACCGCGTATGGGAATATGAAAGTTTCGGAGGAAAGGGTACCGGGGGTGCGGGAGATTACAGAAACTATCATTTCGTAAGATTTGGTGGAGAGGTAACCGTCAATGGAAATATCTATAATAGGAACGTCCTTTTTCTGAAAAAGAGATATTTCGTGGATTATGAGACAGGGATCACCAGCCTTGTAGAGGAATCTGATCAGAATATCACGCTTTGTTTCATGCGTGAGGAAGACGGGAAAGTCTATACTCTCGCGTCTGCAAAAGACTCATCGGCAGTCACGGCAATCGGCGACGATACGTCAGATTATTATGATGCTCTGCTTTATGACTGGTCAAAACAAGACGGCGAGGCATGGGATTACACCGGATTTGATGTTGACAGCCCGTTCCAGGTGACGGTACAGACAAAGGCGCCGTTGACTGTTGACGGCGAGGAGTGCCGAGTGATGACTTTCGATATAGTAAGTCATAAGATTGACTTTATCGAGGGATTAGGAGTCACATGGAACGGTTCAATCGGTAAATTCACCATTGCGATGGTAACAGCCATCAACTGGATCAATGATTATGAGCCCGGTTTCCAGTCAAGTCTTGTGCGTGTCTACAACTCAGACGGCACAGTGATATATGGCGACGATTCGCCGGTAGGGATTGAACTGACAAAGGCTGAATATGCCAATAATGAATCCGGAGCAATATACGACCTGATGGGTCGGCGCGTGGAGCGTGTTCTGCCAGGGTCGGTCTATGTCCGCGACGGCAAGAAGTTCGTCGGCAAGTGATGGCACTTGGTCGCTGAAATTAGGATTTGAGACAAATAAAGGCGGCTTTCTCTCGATTTCAGTAAACAATAACAAATAAAAATGCGAAATAATTTGGCGAATGACATGATTAAGTGTATATTTGCAACCGTAAGCGAGACTTGCAGAGAATATGCTCATTGTCATTCGTCAGATTATTTACCAACTAAAAAATATCGATTATGAAACAAATCATTACAATCTTTCTTCTGATGGCATCAATGTTTGAGATGGCTGCTGATAGTGGCACCTATGTCACGATGATTCGAGAGGGGCGATTGTGGGAATACAATGCGCAATACTTTCACCCCGGTGAGAACGGGGAAGTCCTTCACTACATGAGGTTCAACGGTACAGTCGAGGTGAATGGAGTCGAGTATCACTGCTTCGA
This sequence comes from uncultured Muribaculaceae bacterium, assembly GCA_910578385.1. Classification (GTDB taxonomy): domain Bacteria; phylum Bacteroidota; class Bacteroidia; order Bacteroidales; family Muribaculaceae; genus Lepagella. Next base: position 5,228 of record CAJTQV010000027.1, read on the forward strand.
GATGTCTAAATCCTGCTACTATAAAGAGGTAGATTACGATTATGAGAACCACTGCAGTGTCTATGAATTCTCGAAAGAGGAGGAGCGGGGCTATCCGAAATTCCTGCTGCGCGAAGAACCCGGCAAGGTCTATGCGCTTACTTATCTCGATTCTGATGGTGGCGAATGGATAGTCCATGTAAGGAATGAAAAGGAGATGGCAGAACTTTTGAAAATTGGCGAAGATTGGCGTGGAGAATACCTGCTGTATGATTTTACTTTGCAGGAAGGTGATTTCAGGTGGATGCCTGAAGGAGACTTGGCCGCTTCCTATTACAATGGGTTAAATTATTATGCTTTTGTAATAGCAACGGAAAATATAGAAGGAGAATCGTGCAGGGTCATGAGCTTTGCACCTATTGATCGCGATGAGGATGGTTCTTTCAATCCGGAATGGCGTAAGAGGGCTGAGACAAACGAATGGAATACGATGATCGAGGGTGTGGGTATTGTCTGGAACGGATGTCTGGCGCGTTTCTATCCAAGTTTGAATTCGGGGATGTTTCAGGACGAGTCTTATCTGCCGGATGATGGTTCAACACTCTCTAATGTTTATGACAGCGATGGAAATGTAGTTTATTCCTACTACCCGTGGTCTCCTCCTACAGTTGGAATTGACAACATCAACGTCACTCCGGAGTCGCAGTCAGGAGAGATCTACGACCTGATGGGGCGGCGCGTGGAGCGTGTGCTGCCCGGGTCTGTCTATGTCCGCGACGGCAAGAAATTTGTCGGGAAGTGATGACACTTGGTTGCTTAAATCCGGATTTGAGGTAAAGAATGGCGGTGTTCTCTCGATTTTAGTAAACAATAACAAATAAATGTGCGGAATAATTTGGCGAATGATACAATTAAGCGTATATTTGTAAACGTAAGCGAGACTTGCAGAGAATATGCACATTGTCATTCGGCAGATTTTTTTACCAACTAAAAATATCGATTATGAAACAAATCATTACAATCTTTCTTCTGATTGTATCAATGTTGGCGGTGGCTGCCGACAACGATACCTATGTCCCGATGATCCGTGATGGGCGTGTGTGGGTCTACTCCGGATATTCCCAAGTGTATCACGGATGGGCCTTGCACTACATGAAGTTTGACGGTACCCAAAATGTCAATGGAACGGAATACCACCGGTTTGTGCAGTTCAAGACTCTTGTAAGAAAAGATGGCAAGACTGTCGTGCATCGTGACTATTCAACCGGGCCGGTGTATTATGTCCGCGAGGAACCGGGCAAGCTTTTTGTGCTCTGTAAATCCGGATTGGTAGTGAATGAGGAACTGACATCTGACCAAACCGATGTTGAGGCCGACTATTCAGACCTGAAAGTCTATGACTTCACTCTCGATGATGGCACGACGTGGGATTATCCTGCACATGCAGGTGCCGGCGATCCTGTCGAGGTGACTATGCCCGTTACGGTGAAATGGCTCGATCCGGTGAAAATTGATGATGTCCAATGCAAGGTTATGGGGTTTGAGGTTTTTGGGCACTATGATGATAGAGATGGAATAAAGTTCATAGAGACTATCGGTACAACCAGTAACGGAGTGCTCCCTATACCGAATTTCGACAATATCTCAGGCACCTGGGACAACACTCACGAAGCATCCATCCAATCGACTCTATACTGTGTGCTTTCCGAGAATGGAGATGTGATTTACAAGTGCGGCGATTCGGTCGAGCTTCCGTTCAATGACGGCTACGCTCCGATTATCGAGGAGGGTAAAGTGTGGGAATATGCAGGTACATACTTCCATCCAGGCGAGGATGGAAGGGTTATCCACTACATGAAATTCGATGGGACAGTCGAAGTCAACGGTCATGTCTACCATGGTTTCGGAATATACAACTCCAAGTTCTATCGGGAAATATTGGACTACGAGAAGACTGAACGACAATTTGAGTTGAGTTATGAAGAGCAGCGTGATGGCCCTATGTGGTTCCTGAGAGAGGAAGAGGGTAAGCTGTATGGATTGACTTATGGACTGACCGACTGGGATACTCTCGTCGAGATCAAGGCATCCGAAAGCAATTCCTTACTTGAAAAAGAATATGAATATGGAGAATTCAAGCTGTATGATTTCACATTGCCTGAAAATGGAGAAATGGAATTCGCAGAATGGGGGGACCTTAACAACTGTGTCGGAATACTTCATGTTCATTATTCTGACAATGTGGTCATAGATGGGACTTCACGTCTTGTCCAGCAATTTTGGCCATCTGATGACAGGATGAAAGCTCCGGGATATGTCGATGGGTTTAATTATATAGAAGGTATCGGTGTGACATATTATGGATGTCTTCCATCTTACGGACCTCTTGAGTATAGCGGCATGATGTATGATAACTCATATAGTCCATGGAAGGAATCCTGGCTGAAAAGTGTCAGGAAATCTGACGGCACAGTGATATATGGCGACGATTCGCCGGTAGGGATTGAACTGACAAAGGCTGAATATGCCAATAATGAATCGGGTGCAATATACGACCTGATGGGTCGGCGCGTGGAGCGCGTATTGCCCGGGTCGGTCTATGTCCGCGACGGCAAGAAGTTCGTCGGCAAGTAATATTTAAACACACGAATCCGGCAATGCGCCGGAGGATTTGAGCAAGCGGTTGTGCGTATCGGGTCACGGCATTGGATTCGGCCCATATGCGCAACCGCTTTTATTATGGCTGAATCGTAAGGTTGAATTGTATGTCGAATCGTATGGTTGAATTGTGTGTTGAATTGTAAGGTTGAATTGTGTGTTGAATTGTGGAGAAAATTTTTGTCATAATGAACTAAAATTGCTAATTTTGCACATTAAACGTGTAAGATACTTATGAATATCTCTTATAAATGGCTTAAACGCTATATCGATTTTGACCTTGAACCCAAGGAACTGGCCGCTGTGCTCACATCGGTCGGCCTGGAATGCGACACTGTAGAGGAGGTCGAGAGCATCCGCGGCGGACTCCGCGGAGTGGTAATCGGCAAGGTGCTGACATGTACCGAACATCCTGACTCGGACCATCTTCACATCACAACCGTCGATCTCGGGGGCGAGAAGCCGGAGCAGATTGTCTGCGGCGCTCCCAATGTGGCTGCCGGACAGACCGTGGTTGTCGCCACCGTCGGCACAACACTCTATGACGGCGACAAGGAGATAAAGATCAAGAAGTCGAAAATCCGTGGCGTGGAGTCGATGGGCATGATCTGTGCCGAGGATGAGCTCGGACTCGGAAACGCCCACGACGGAATCATAGTCATCAGCGAGGATGTCAAGCCCGGCACACCCGCTGCGGAATACTTCAACGTAGAGAGCGATTACTGCCTTGAGGTTGAGCTGACTCCCAACCGCGTTGATGCCGCCAGCCACTACGGCGTGGCCCGCGACCTGAAAGCCAAGCAGTGGTGCGAGGCCAAGCTCGGCGAGGCGCAGGTTGAACTTCCCGAAATCAATGTGCCGGACACCGCCTCTTTCGCTCCCGACCGTGCCGATGGGGCCGTGAAGATAAGCGTTGAGGATGCACAGGGCTGTCCCCGTTACTCCGGTGTCACAATCCGCGGCGTCGAGGTCAAGGAGTCGCCCGAATGGCTCAAGTCACTTCTCGTCAGCGCGGGTCAGCGACCCATCAACAATATCGTGGACATAACGAACTTCGTGCTTCTCGGTATCGGACAGCCGCTCCACTGCTTTGACCTTGACAAGGTGGCAGGAGAGGAGATTCGCGTCCGCACTTGTCCGGAGGGTACGAAATTCACCACGCTCGACGGAGTTGAGCGCACACTCTCAGCCGCCGACCTCATGATCTGCGACGCCGAGAAACCGATGTGCATCGCCGGAGTTTTCGGAGGTCAGGACTCGGGTGTGACCGAGGCGACAAAGTCAGTCTTCATAGAGAGCGCATATTTCAATCCGACACGCGTGCGCCGCACCGCTCGCCGCCACGGTCTCTCGACCGATGCCTCATTCCGCTACGAGCGCGGCACCGACCCCAACATCACAGTCTACGCCGCACGTCTCGCCGCCATTCTTATCCGAGAGCTGGCCGGAGGTGAGATCTGCGGAGATGTCGAGGATATCTATCCCGAGCCGGTGCTCCCCGCCGAGTTCGATTTCTCGCTCGATTACTGCAACCGCCTTATCGGCAAGACTCTTCCGAAAGATCTGGTTGTCACCATACTCCGTGCCCTTGAAATCGGGGTTGAGGAGACCGCCGATGCCGATGTGCTCCGTCTTAAAGTGCCGACGTACCGCGTGGATGTCTACCGTCCCTGCGATGTTGTGGAGGAGATTCTCCGCATCTACGGCTACAACAATGTCGAGATTTACACCGAAGCCCATGTGAACCAGTCGCAGCGTACGGATGTGGACTTCTCCAACGACCTCCAGCAGCTCATAGCCGAGCAGCTCACCGGCCAGGGCTTCTGCGAGATACTCAACAACTCGCTGACGTCGCAGGCATATTACGCCGAATCGGAGCTTATGCCCCTCGCAAAGTGCGTGTCGCTCATGAATCCGCTCAGCGGCGAGCTGTCGGTGCTCCGTCAGACGCTCCTTTACGGCGGTCTGGAGTCGGTGGCCCACAACGTGAACCGCAAGGCCGCCGACCTGAAATTCTATGAGTTCGGCAATGTCTACTCCCGCGACCCGGAGAAAGAATCGACTAAAGAGCGTCCCCTCGCACCGTTCAGCGAACGCGCCGTGCTCGGCATATGGATGACCGGAGCCACCACCACTGCGTCGTGGAGTGCACAGGCTGCCGAGGCAACCGTATATGACCTCAAGGCAGTTGTCGAGAACATCTTCCGCCGTGTCGGTGTCAGCTCAGGTGCGCTCCAGCAGAAGCAGGGGAGCGACGAGGTCTTCTCCGCCAAACTTGACATCGAATCACGTTCAGGCAAGCGCATATGCACGCTCGGCCTTTTGCGCCGCGCTTTGCTCCACAAGTTCGAGATTGAGCAGGATGTGGTATATGCCGAGATTGACTGGGAGGCACTCTACCGCCTGGCGGCGAAGAACCGTGTGACATTCACCGAGATTCCCCGCACACAGCCGGTGGACCGTGACCTCGCCCTGCTGGTTGACAAGAGTGTGAAATTCGCCGACATCGAGGCAGCCATACGCGGTGCCGAGCGCAAGCTGCTCCGCGATGTCCGTCTCTTTGACGTTTACGAAGGGAAGAACCTTCCCGCCGGCAAGAAGAGCTACGCAGTGTCGATGCAGCTTCAGGACAACGAGAAGACACTCAACGACAAGCAGATCGATGCCGTGATGGCCAAGATAATCAAGGCTGTCAAGGGTATCGGCGCGGAACTGCGATAAGCGGTTCCAGGCAAAAGCAGATAATCAGAATAAAAACCAATAAAACCATAGACATAATCTATCACAAATGGGAAGAGCATTTGAATACCGCAAGGCCCGCAAACTGAAACGCTGGGGCAATATGAGCCGTACGTTCACACGTATCGGCAAGGAAATCACCATCGCCGCGAAAGCCGGCGGTCCCGATCCCGACACCAACCCGCGTCTCCGCGCCCTCATGCAGAACGCCAAGGCAGCCAACATGCCCAAGGATACTGTGGAGCGTGCCATCAAGAAGGCCACCGAGAAGGATGCGAGCGACTACAAGGAGATTGTTTACGAAGGATACGGCCCCCACGGAATCGCGATTGTAGTGGAGACCGCCACCGACAACAACCAGCGCACCGTAGCCAACGTGCGCAGCTACTTCAACAAGCACGGCGGTTCGCTCGGCACGCAGGGTTCGCTCTCGTTTCTTTTCGACCACAAGAGCGTGTTCCACGTGAAACCCTCTGACGCAGCGTCGCTTGAGGAGTTCGAGCTCGACCTGATGGACTATGAGGCGGAGCTTGAGGCTGATCCCGAGGCAGAAGACTGGCTCATCTACGGCGCGTTCGACCAGTTCTCCAACATCCAGAAGTTCCTTGAGGACAAGGGTATGGAGATTGTATCGTCGGAGTTCGAGCGTATCCCGACCGACTACAAGGAGGTTACACCCGAGCAGCGCGAGGCCATCGAGAAACTGCTTGAGAAGTTCGAGGACGACGAGGACGTACAGAACGTCTTCCACAACATGAAGGAGGATTGATCACAGTCCGAGGCATTCGTCCCTTGTAGGGACATCGCTTAGCGATGTTGAATGCGACAGGAATACCGGTAATGTAGAAATATCAAGGGGCGGCTCGAAAGAGTCGCCCCTGATTTTTGTGTCGGTAGATATGTCAGTTTCAGAAGATTGCCTTGCGGGTCTGAACGCCGTCGGCAGTGGTGACGCGTACCACGAATGTGCCGTTGGAGAGACCTGTGGCGATTGTGCCAGAAGCTGCGCCGGTAGAGAATACCTTGCGTCCGCTGAGGTCATATACATTGACAGCCTGTACGTCGCCTTCAACCACGATGCGGCCACCCTTGAAGAGCATCACCTTGGCGGCGGAGTCGTTGCCGATACCCTTTACAGAGTCTGCACCCCCCATCGGGATGACGAAACTGTAAACGTCGGCTGAATAATCCCAGTAGTTGCTGGTCATGCAGGAGAACACGTTCAGGTTGCGTCCGCACAGGGGAATACCCGTGAACTCGTAATCGGCGATTACAATCAGTTCCCAAGTCTCCATGTCATATGCTTCGAGGTCATGGACCATCTTCTCCTGCATCCACTCATACATGTCCTCATCGCGTTCCTTCACATAATTCATGATTGATACAGGATCCTTTGTCGTGCCGGGGAGGTATACCCAAGCCTGGTCGGGAGTGGTGGCGCGGGCGTAAGAGAGTACTGTGCCGTCGCCTGCAATTGCGGTTCCATTCATGTCGGCTTCCTCGAAAGTCACATAAGTGTCGCCGTCGAGATCGAATTTAGCCACATGGTCGGCATACGATACACCATCAAAGCTGTTCGGGTCATCATAAGGAAGCTGTGCGGTTGCGATTACAGTCTTGCCGTCGCCCGAAAGAACAGTGTTGTTGAATGTAAGGCTCGTGCCGTTGCATTTCGCGATTGCTTCGTAGAACTCATCTGTCGCGGCCTGCCAAGGTGCATAGACTTCAGTATTCCATTTGTTATAAGCTGCTTCATAAGCTGCCTTCTCTTCGTCGGTCATGAAGTCTTCAAGGTTGGGATAAGTGGAATAATCCCATGTGCCTGACTCTGTCCATGCGGTCAGTGCGTCCTCGTATGCCTGTTTCTCTTCGGCAGTCATGAAATCCTCCAACGAGGGGCCTTCCTCGCAGTCGCCGGGGAATTCCGGAATAGGCACGTTGTTCGGGTTGGCGAGGCGACCGAACTCGTCGTGCATCACCCACTCGTTGTTGTCATTGAGCGTATAGTAGAGGAGGGTGATCATGAAACCCTGGTAGTCGGTCATGAGACCGCTGACAGTCTTGCCGTCGTCAGAAATGGCAAGGGCAGTGACATACTGAGGGAGACGGTTTGTGTAATCAACCTGCGGGTAGGGGAGCATGACGGGGTCGGAGTATGTTCCGTCGGCCTGAAGAGTCCATACTACGGGCGACTGCATCGGCACCGGAGTATCTTCTGTGGTCATGGCGGCGGTTCCGGCCGTACCGCATATGCGGGTTCCGTCGGGCGTGATGCCGTTGGCGTTGTTTACATTCTGCGGGAAGTCGGTCTTGAGATTGTGCCACTCACCATCTTTCATATAGCCGGGGTAGTTGCCGAAAGATCCGACTACGATACCGTTGTTGGATACAGAGTTGCCCATACCGAGGGTGTATCCGAGCATCTCATCGCCCTCGAGTGTGGTAGACTCGCCGGTCTCATTGTTGATTAATGTGATTGAGCCGACGTACTCTGCTGCGGAATAAGTTCCGTTGGGAGAGATGGACAGAATCTGCTGGTCGGCCCATTCCTGCGGTTCCATTGCCGAAGCTGAGGAGACTGCTACTGCGGCAGCTCCGAGAAGTAGAAGTTTCTTCATAGAAAAATGTTTTGAAATGTTAGTATTGTTGTTTTTTGGGGATGTAAACGGTAAAAATCCGGTGTGAAATGCTATATATTGCATCTGATCGGAAAACTTGTGCCAAAGGTAGTAAAAATTAATCGAATATGCAATAATTATCAACAAATAGTTCAAAATATCTGCCGAAGCAGCAATAATTGGGGGTTGAGGACTTAGTATTACAGGCATCTCGGTGGTAAATATTATTATGGAATGGGCTGCATATGGACATGTTTGAAGTCATCGATACGATGAAAAAATCAATAAATAGCGATATAAAGGAATGAGAATGTTGGCGGAGCGGTTTTTTTTTATTAACTTTGCAGCGCAAAGCGGTCAGAAGTGACTGTGGAGCGGAGGGTCCGGTAGCTCAGCTGGATAGAGCATCTGCCTTCTAAGCAGACGGTCCCGCGTTCGAATCGCGGCCGGATCACCCCCTAATCCCAACCTAACCCCGGAGCCGGTTCCCCCATGGGAGCCGGCTCCACTCTTTTGTAACTATTTGTAATATGGATTTGTTTATGTAATACAAATGAATTAACTTTGCACACAAAATATACCATTATGGATATAGCAATTCAGAAAAAAGCCCAGAGTTTCCGTCTGCCTGTAGATCTCATAGAGCGGCTGAAAAAACTTGCGCGTCAGCAAAACCGCAGTCTAAACAACTTCGTGGAGTGCGCGTTGATCGACCTTGCATATTCAGAGCCTAATGCGGAGACCCGCGCGGCCTTGGAAGAGGCTCGCTCAGGCAAACTCCAAGGTCCGCTTGATGTCTCAAGTGTCGAGGCAATGTATAAGTCGATGGGCTTATGAAAATACTGCGCTTCTCCAGTCAGTACAAGAGAGATGCCAAGAGATTCCGCAACCAGCCGAAGAAAATGGAAAAGGTTGCGGAAATACTTCGTAGGCTCCGCGATGAAATTCCAATCCCCCCGGAATATAGTCCGCATATGTTAAAGGGTGAATACAAGGGGTGTATGGAATGTCATGTCGAAGGAGATTTTCTGCTAATCTGGATAGACGAGACAGAAAAACAGATAGGCGTGTTACGTCTTGGCTCCCATTCGGAGTTGTTCGGTTAGAACGGCATTTTGAATCCGAACTGAGGAGCGAAGCTGACACGTAAACTGCCTTCTTGAAACATGGCGGGTAATGATGGTAATGCAACAGATTGAATTAACAACCTTAATTTACAATTTTTAACAAATATTATTTGGTAAGTGTGGGTGAATAGCATAATTTAGCAAGCAAAATTCAAAATTAGTTGTCAAAAAATTTATTGTTTAATCTGAAAAGGGTTCTGCCAGGGACAGACCGCACATATCTAAAATCCATTAAATAATCACCTTAACACTTTCTAAATGAAATTCCACCATTTATTTGCTGCTACTGCTTTATCAATCTGTATGCAGGGCGTTCCGGCTCAAGCGGCTGACACGACCCCGTTACCGTGGTCCGAAAATTTCTCATCCGGTCTGCCGGCCGGATTCACCATCATCAACGCCAACAATGATGGGCACACATGGGAGCCTTCCATGTTCGGGGGCGACATGTCAATCAGCACCAACCCTCACGACAATGACGACTGGCTCATCACGCCGGCGTTCCATCTCAATGCCGGCGAAGCCTATGAATTCTCTTTCGAGGCATTCTCCTCATTCTTCGGCATTCCGTCAGATACGGACGATCCCGAGACCATCGAGGTCAGATGGGGTACCGGAGCGACCGTAGAGGACATGACATACTCCGTCATCGAGCCTACGGACTATCCCGGCAACCAGCGTGTCGTCTTCTCCGGATGGGTTCTGCCCGACACGGACTGTGACGCATACATAGGAATCAGGGCCATGTCAAATCCGGGACACTATTTCATCAATGTCACAAACCTGAGCCTCAAGACGGGTATCAGGGCAACGCGTCCCGGACCGGTAACCGATCTTTCGGTCGTGGCTGATACCGACGGCAAGAAGCAGGTCGAAATATCTTTCAAGACACCAGAGCTGGACATCGCAGGCAATCCGTTGAATGACGAACTGACACTTATAGAGGTGTTCAGGGATGATGTCAGCATCACGACATTCGAGTCGCCTGAAAAGGGTGTAGTACTATCATACCTTGACACCGAACCGACGCACGGACCCCATGTATATTCCGTGCTGGCCACGACTGCGGGTGGTTACGGAGAGAAGACATCGGTCGATGTGTTTGTCGGTGCCCGGGAACCGGGCCGTCCGGCACGCGTGGTCATCGCGGAAACAGAAAAAGATGGCGAGGTGCGTGTGTCGTGGGATCAGGTCTCTATCGACCATGAAGGCAATCCGCTCAATCCGAATCTGGTGACTTACGGTGTGTACCGCATGATGCCCGACAATACCCTCGAGGAGATTGAAACGGGAGTCACCGGCAATGAGCTGACTTTCGATACAGGCACTGCCGAGCAGGTCCGTGTGAAATGCCGGGTCGTGGCCTTTACCGAGGGTGGAGAATCTGAGGCCACGGAGTCAAATCTCATTGTAGTCGGACCGGCATATCCCACTCCGTTTGCCGAATCTTTCCCCAACGCTACCTGCAGCCACATCTTCGTGCCTGTGGCATCGGCCGAGGCAGAATGGTATATAATCGATGAGAAATATGGAATACCGTCGCAGGACAATGACAACGGATTCATGGTGATGATGGGTTCCGACGGATACTCTGCCGAGCTTACATCGGGCAAGATCAATCTTGAGGGTCTTGAATCACCCTGTCTGTCATTCCACACATATAATATCGCAAGAATGGCACCGGCCTATCCTGACAACAACGAGCTTGAGGTGCTGGTGCGCGCAGCCGGCAGCGAGGAGTATGTTTCGCTGCGGAAGATTGTCATGAAAGACCTCGGTGACGAAGAGGGCTGGTATATCGTGATGGTTCCGCTCGATGAGTTCAGCGGCAAGACAATCCAGGTTCGCTTCATCGGATATTGCCACGGCATGACCTACACCCTTCTTGACAACATGAGAATCGAGTCTGTCCCCGCCGTAGACATAGCCTTGAAGTCTGTTTCAGCTCCGGAGATGGCAAAGACCTCTTCGGTGGTAGAGCTTCGCGCTACCGTCGAGAATCTCGGCAGCACGCCTGTGGATGGTTACACGGTGGCCATTTCATGTGATGGCATCCCCGTTGACGAGGTTGAGGGACCGGAACTTATGCCGGGGCATAATGCAGTACTTACGTTTGAGGCTCGGATTGATCCGTTTGCCGAAGAGGCTGTGGCATTTGTGGCCGAAGTCAAGAAAGAGGGAGACTCCAATCCTAAGAACAACACAGCCGATGTTGCCACTGAGGTATATCTGTCGCGTCTGCCAGGTGTGCGCAACCTGAATGGAGAGAAAACCGATGGCGGAGTCAACCTGACATGGCTTGCCCCCGACCTTTCGGTCAAGGCCGCAGACCTTGTGGCAGAGGACTTCGAGAACTATGACTCATGGGCAACCGAGAACGTCGGTGCATGGAAATTTATCGACGTTGACGGCCAGCCTGTATATGGAATAGATGGTGTCGAGTTCCCCGGCATAAACAGAGGCGACCGCATGTCATGGTTTGTGGTTGACGGCGACGGACTGAATCCGTTGTACTTCATGGCACGTTCCGGAGACAAATATCTCGGCCAGCTCTACGTGGTAGGTGATGTCGAGACTCACTCGCCGGCAGTGTGCGACGACTGGGCGATCTCACCCGAGCTGTCGGGCGATGCGCAGACCGTGTCATTCTGGGCAAGAAGCCTTAACGCTGACGCACGCGAGTCATTCGAGTTCCTTGTCTCTGAAGGAGGAACCGAAACATCCGCTTTCCGTAAGATCGATCAGGCATCAGAGGTTCCGGCCAGCTGGACGCGCTATTCATATGAGGTGCCCGAAGGAACGGCACACTTTGCCATCAGGTGTACATCCTACTACTGCTTCATGCTGCTGGTTGATGATGTGGTTTATGAAGCTGCCATCAGTCCCGCCGAACTTGAGGTGGTTGGATACAACATCTACCGTAACGGCAGCCTCGCCAATGCGGAGCCTGTGACCGACACAGCGTGGAGAGACGAATCAGAAGCAGAGCATGGTGAATACCGGGTGAGCGCGATATATGGTCGCGGCGAATCGCGCCCGTCGGATGTGGCTGAAATTTCCGGCACCGGAGCAATCCGTACCGACAACGTGAGCATCATCGCCGCCGGGCGGCAGGTACGCATCACCGGAGCTTCCGGACTTGGCATCCGCATTTCGACGGCCGACGGCCGCACAGTGGTGTCGGAGACGGGACGTGACCTGTCGGTATTCGACCTTGAGCAGGGTGTCTATATCGTCACCGCCGGATCCAAGACTGTCAAGACTATCATCCGTTGACGATCATCGGTCCATACACTTTGACAGACTGAACTGACCATGCGCCGGCCGATCCAGGGCAAAATAGTACCCGGATCGGCCGGCGCTCCATGTCTACATACAGCATGCATTCCGGTTCCGGGCGGTGATGAGGCACTTGATTATGGTCTCTGCAACTACCCGGAACATTATTTTTTTCAGGATTTTTACGAATAAATTTTTTGCTTTGGCGAAAGAATGTTAAATTTGCAGAATTGGAGGCCGTGCGCCCTGCCGGAAACGGATCCGGAGGGGTGTCGGTTGTCCATGTGGATCTATACCGGAGAAAACATATATTCCGCGAAAAATAATTAATTAAATCAATAATTTTTAAACAACTATGTGGTTATCAAACTCATCCGTAGGACGTAAGATGGTCATGGCCATAACAGGCGCAGCCCTCGTCCTCTTCGTGACTTTTCACTGTTTGATGAACGCGGTTGCAATCTGCTGGCCCGCCGCCTACAACTCGGTGTGCGAATTTCTGGGTGCCAACTGGTACGCCCTGATTGCCTCGGCAGGACTTGCGCTGTTAGTTCTCATTCACATCATCTACGCGGTGATGCTCACGCTCCAGAACCGCACCGCACGCGGCTCGATCCGCTATGCGATCTCCAAGAAGCCCTCGTCGGTTGAATGGTCGTCGCAGAACATGCTCGTGCTCGGTATCGTGGTGCTCGCGTTCCTCGTGGTTCACCTCATCCAGTTCTGGGCAAAGATGCAGCTCCAGGAGATCCGTGGCGCGCATGAGGCTCTGCCCCCCGCAGCCGGTACACTCTTCCTCCAGACAGCTTTTGAGCTCCCCTGGACTCTGATCGTGTACGGTATCGGCTTCATCGCCCTCTGGTTCCACCTCAACCATGGTTTCTGGTCGATGTTCCAGTCAATCGGTTGGAACAACACCAACTGGATGCCCCGTCTCAAGAAGATCGGTCTCTGGTGGACTACAATCGTGATCGCCCTCTTCTTCGCCGAGGGTATCGTGTTCACAGTTAAGGCTCATGAGAAATACTACCTCACCAACGAGGTTCTCCGCGAGCAGTACAAGGACATGGTCATCCCGATGATCGAGAAGGATTTCGGTCCCGACGCAGCGCAGCTCGGCCAGCAGATCCGCATGACTCCCTACAGCAACGTATCGATGGGTCTCCGTCAGATGGCAGGTCAGATGAACGCTCAGCTTGAGCAGGTGAACAGCCCCGAAGGCCAGAAGATGGTCAAGGAGAATCCGCAGATGGCCGAGCAGATCGAGCAGCTCAAGAAGCAGGCCGGCGCACTCGACAATGTTGTCAAGCTCTTCGACTACCTTGAGGCTGCCGACAATGAACCCAATAACCAACTGCCTCCCAGCGCGGGTGCACAACCTTATTAATAAAGCGATATGGACACTACAAAGAACAACATAAGAATCATGAATCCGGCGGACTCCAAGATCCCGGAGGGTCCCGTCGCTGAGAAATGGACCAACTACAAGGCTCATCAGAAGCTTGTGAACCCCGCCAACAAGCGTCGTCTCGACGTGATCGTGGTGGGTACAGGTCTCGCCGGTGCATCGGCCGCCTCGACTCTTGCCGAGATGGGATTCAATGTCCTCAACTTCTGTATTCAGGACAGCCCCCGTCGCGCTCACTCAATCGCAGCGCAGGGTGGTATCAACGCAGCAAAGAACTACCAGAACGACGGTGACTCGGTTTACCGCCTGTTCTACGACACCGTGAAGGGTGGTGACTACCGTGCCCGCGAGGCCAACGTGTACCGTCTTGCCGAGGTGTCTAACAATATCATCGACCAGTGTGTGGCACAGGGTGTGCCTTTCGCACGCGAATACGGCGGTCTCCTCGCCAACCGTTCGTTCGGTGGCGCCCAGGTGAGCCGTACTTTCTACGCCAAGGGTCAGACCGGTCAGCAGCTCCTTCTCGGCGCTTACTCTTCGCTCAACCGCCAGATCCAGGCCGGCAAGGTGAAGAGCTACAACCGTTACGAGATGCACGACCTCGTGCTCATCAAGGACAAGGATGGTGTGGAGCGCGCTCGCGGTATCATCGCCAAGAACCTTGTGACAGGTCAGTTCGAGCGTTTCGCCGCTCACGCCGTGGTTATCGCCACCGGTGGTTACGGTAACGCATACTTCCTCTCGACCAACGCCATGGGCTGCAACTGCTCGGCTGCGATGGCCTGCTACCGCAAGGGTGCATACTTCGCAAACCCCGCTTACGTGCAGATCCACCCGACTTGTATCCCCGTTCACGGTGACAAGCAGTCGAAGCTGACCCTTATGTCGGAGTCACTCCGTAACGACGGCCGTATCTGGGTGCCCAAGAAGAAAGAGGATGCCGAGAAACTTCAGAAAGGCCAGATCAAGGGTAGCGACATCCCCGAGCAGGACCGCGACTACTATCTGGAGCGCCGCTATCCGGCATTCGGTAACCTCGTGCCCCGCGACGTTGCATCGCGTGCCGCCAAGGAGCGTTGCGACGCCGGCTTCGGTGTGAACAACACAGGTCTCGCCGTGTTCCTCGACTTCTCCGAGGCCATCAACCGTCTCGGTATCGATGTGGTACGACAGCGTTACGGCAACCTCTTCGACATGTACGAGGAGATTACCGACGTAAACCCCGGCGAGCTTGCCAAGGAGATCGACGGTGAGTGCTACTACAACCCGATGATGATCTTCCCCGCTATCCACTACACAATGGGCGGTATCTGGGTTGACTATGAGCTCCAGACTTCTGTGAAGGGTCTCTTCGCCATCGGTGAGTGTAACTTCTCCGACCACGGTGCCAACCGCCTCGGTGCGTCTGCCCTCATGCAGGGTCTCGCCGACGGTTACTTCGTGCTTCCCTACACAATCCAGAACTATCTGAGCGACCAGATCACAGTTCCTCATTTCCGCACCGACACTCCGGAGTTCGACGCTGCCGAGAAGAAGTGCGAGGAGCTTGAGCAGAGCCTCATGAACATCAAGGGTAGCCGCTCGGTTGACTCTATCCACAAGGAGCTCGGCCACATCATGTGGGAGTATGTCGGCATGGCACGCGACAAGGAAGGTCTTGAGCACGCCATCCAGGAGCTCGGCCGTCTGCGCAAGGAGTTCGAGACAAACCTCTTCGTCCCCGGCACAGTGGGCGAGGGCATGAACGTCGAGCTCGACAAGGCGTTCCGTCTGCGCGACTTCATCACCATGGGTGAACTTGTGGCATACGACGCGCTCAACCGCAACGAGTCTTGCGGTGGCCACTTCCGTACAGAGTATCAGACCGAGGAGGGTGAGGCCAAGCGTGACGACGAGAACTACTTCTACGTAAGCTGCTGGGAGTACGAGGGTTCGGATACAAAGGCCCCCGAGCTCATCAAGGAGCCCCTCCACTACGAGGCAATCAAGGTACAGACCCGTAACTATAAGTCATAAGAAAAGTCAACTATGGAAGAAAATATAATGAAAGTCAATCTTAGGATCTGGCGTCAGGCCGGACCTAAGGCCAAGGGCGAATTTGTGACTTATACAGGAGTCGAGACTACGCCCGACACATCCTTCCTCGAAACACTCGACATCCTCAATGAGATGCTCGTGGAGAAGGGTGAGGAACCCGTCGTGTTCGACCACGACTGCCGCGAGGGTATCTGCGGTATGTGCTCACTTTACATCAACGGTCATCCCCACGGACCGGCTACCGCAGCTACCACCTGCCAGCTCTACATGCGTCGTTTCGCCAATGGCGAGACCATCACTGTCGAGCCTTGGCGTTCGGCTGCTTTCCCGGTGATCAAGGACCTCATGGTAGACCGCAATGCGTTCGACAAGATCCAGCAGGCCGGCGGTTACGTATCGTTCAACTGCGGTGGCGCACAGGATGCCAACGACCTTCCCATCTCGAAGGTACAGGCAGACGAGGCCATGGACTCTGCGAGCTGCATCGGTTGCGGCGCGTGTGTGTCAGCCTGCAAGAACGGTTCGGCCATGCTCTTCGTGTCGGCCAAGATCAACCAGCTCTCACGTCTTCCCCAGGGTGCTGTGGAGCGCGACCGTCGTGCTCTTGCCATGGTGTCGAAGATGGACGAGCTCGGCTTCGGTAACTGCACCAACACCGGCGCATGTTCAGCCGAGTGCCCCAAGAGCGTGAAGATGGCCAACATCGCGCGCATGAACCGCGAGTTCATCGCCGCCGAGTGCCGCAAGTAAGATTTGAGGTTTCAGGCGTTAGGTTTTAGATATTAGATATCAGGACTGTTGCCTGAATCCGGAAACCGGCTTACAATACAAAGCCTGTTGCAATGTATCCCACATTGCAACAGGCTTTAATCGTATCTCATAATCGTCTCTCACCATGTCACCGTCTCAGACGGTCTCATACATGAGACGGTGAGACGGTGTGAGCCGCGTATGTTAAAGACGCCCACTTATTAAGGGCAGAATGAGTTAAAGGTCGCACACATACTTTGTGCGCGACCTTTAAATTCGTGTGTTTGGAAAATAATTTCTATTTGTCCTTGATTTTAGGACAGAATTTATTATTTTTGTCCTAAAATTTAGGACAGTATGGATAAGTTGTATATAAAATCGCAAATAGCGATGCGTCAGGCCGAGTTCCCTTCCGACTTGAAAAGACGTGAAACTCCATTGCCAATCGGGGATAACAAGATTATTACAATCCCTGGTGTAAGGCGTTGTGGGAAGACATCAAGAATGGAAGTCGTGGTGAACGAGCTTTTGAAGCAAGGTGTCGACAAGGAGCGTATACTATGGGTTAGTTTTGATGATGAACGTCTCGTAAGAATGAAGTCGGATGAACTAAACCAAATATTAGAGGCCTATCGTGAAATGTATCCTGACATTGACATGGCAGGTGTTTATATGTTCTTTGATGAGATACAGTTAATAGATGGGTGGGAATACTTTGTGATGCGGTTATACAAGCATTACTCGAAGAACATATACATAAGCGGGAGCAATGCTACAATGCTGAGTTCCGAACTTAAATCCGCTCTAAGAGGGTGGCCCGAGGAAGAAGAAACACTGCCGCTTTCATTCCGGGAATACTGTGACTTCATAGGAGTTAATGCCGACGGCTGGCTTGAATGCGATTTGGCGAGAATACGTAATGCCTTTTTTGCATACAACAATGAAGGTGGCTTTCCGGAGGTTGTTCTTACAGACAATCCTCTCCAAAAAGCCAAGATTCTGCAAGGCTATTTCGATACGATGCTGCTGAAGGATCTGGTGGAACATTATGGATTATCCAACATCGAGGTACTTCGTTATTACCTTAAAAGGATAATGTCAAATATTACCAAACCGACCTCCATAAGGGCAATCCACGGAGATATAAAATCGCGGGGTCTTAAGGTCAGCAAGGACAATCTGTATGATTGGGCAACCTATGCATGTGATATATTCATGTTTCTGCGAATACCGAATTATAGCAAGTCTCTCCAAAAAGTCGAGAGTTCCCAACCGAAATATTATTGCATTGATAATGGTCTGAGGGATGCGGTACTTCTTCCACAAAGCGATGACGACGGGAAAAAGCTTGAAAACACGGTATTCTTACAGCTTTATCGTCAGCGTACCCCTCTTGACAAGATATACTATTATCAAGGAAAAGGAGAATGCGATTTTGCCGTACAGCGTGGCGTGGACATTGCACAGCTGATACAGGTCACATGGGACATGAGCGATGATGAAACGCGTAAAAGAGAAATCAGTGGTCTTATAGAGGCTTCGATAGCCACGAACTGTGAGAATCTTTTGATAATAACAGCTGACCGACATGAAGAAATTGTCACTGACGAAGGGAAAACAATTCAAGTCATCCCGGCATGGCGATGGCTTCTCAATAAATAGCCCGTCTGGAATGAATAAATCCCTCAAAGAGTGACGCTTTCGGGGAAAGGTCTCTCATTGAGGGATGAAATTTTATTTCACGACAAACGTGCTGGAGGTGCCGTCTCAAAATGGACGCAGCGTGGCAGGAGCTGTCGCGGCAGGCATAGGTGAAAATGCTTTATGGATGATACGGCAGGTGACATTGCTATCTTACATTATGCTTAACCACTCTGTCTCCCGATTTCAGAATATACACGCCGGGTGTGAAATTGTCAAGTCCGCTGCGGTCATAGATTACGCCTATCATAATACCAGATGTTGTATAGACTTCGACTGATGAGTCTCCAGCGAATATGTCGCGAATATCATATTGAATCTTTTCGATTCCTGATTTTGGTTTCTCCATGCGGAATGCCGGCTGTATTGTCTGGGTCACATAGTTTCCGCTCTCGTCCTCAAGCCGTATCCGTAAATCATACCATTTGTTTGTACTCGGCTTGTCTACACTTTTAAGTGAGCCGGTGAAGCAATATCCGTATCCGGGAACGAAAAACTTATCTGGATTTTCGGCAACCTCAATTGGTGCGTAGTCATTCTCTCCCGACGGAGACCATTCTATAACAACCTGTTTGAGAGGTTTGACCGCCATTTCTCTTCTGTAGTAGGTCTCATTTTCAATTTCAACCTCCTTCTCTACGTATTTGAAATCACCACCGTAAATCTCCACAAAAGCATTGTTGCCGCTTTCAAAGCGGTCGGTGACCACGCCTTCTGAATCGTTGAACGACAGTAGCTGAAGCACCGGCGGAATCCAGTCGCTTTTATCAAGGCTTAATCCTATCTCGGAGTCGTTTCGCCCGTTTATCTCACCGTCAATCAGAATATTGCTGTCGGTTAAGTTGTAGATGAAGTGCTCGCCTTCTTTGTGGCCCGCCACCTCTGTAAGAAATAGGTCAGTTATCCGTGCCTCTCCCTGTCTTCCCACAAATCCGGAACCAACGCCTGTTTGAAACAGATAAGGAAACATTTCCTCTGGGAACGGTTCCTCGTCGGCATTTATCAGCAGAGATAAGGTTGGTACATTGTTTCCTGGCATGCCTTTGTAATCGTTGAATCCCGAAGGTATGTATGGATTAACCCAAGTATGGAAATCATCGTGGTTGCCATATTCCAGATTGTTTGTCCATAGATTATCTTGTCCGTATGCCATAAATCCTAGATTCATGTTGTAGGGAAGCCAACTTAATTTTCCGTCGGATTCGTGGAGCACGCGCATATCCAGGCTGCCTTCCGACCCGTCCATCAACAGTTCCACAATCTGGTTCTCAACAAGGGTCTCAAAACCCGCGAAGTCGGCAGAGGATTTGTTGTCTGTGCATATAAGCATATTAACTGAGACACCTTTGTCCATTTCGGATGTTATTATTTCTTTTGCCATACTGAGAGATGTGGAAATAAAACCTCCGGTCGAAGCGAGAAGATTAATTTTGGGGTAAACCCCAAAGCCGTCTTCCATGGCACTTTTGGATGGCATTGCCTGAAATTTCCATGTTTTGTATAAATCGGGATTGTTCGAGTATTTACCTGGTGTGTTGCCTACATTCGTCATAAGAGCGTAGACATCGCCATCCGTTGCCATACATATGCTTTGGACTAGAAATCCGCAGTCTTCGGGAAGTTCATTCATATACCATGTGGGAGGTGTGACGTTTGTTCGGTCTCCTGTCAATGAGTTGATTCGGTCTCTTAGCCATATTATGCTTTCAGTCAAAGGAAGATTGTATTTTCCACCGATACATACGGACATGAGGTTGAACGATGATTCCAAATCACCCTCTCTTGTTATATTTTCCGTAAATTCTTCGGGATCGTATTCTATTTGGGCATAGCTGAAAGGTGTATAGTCCGGTTTGAGTAATTCCAATTCGTATTTGTTTATGGCTTTTGAACCGTCAAGCGTTATCTCTACTCCGTCTTTGAGCGATTCCACTTTCTCAAATACTATGTAGCTGTCACGCGGATTTTCCGGGTTGCGGAAGTATCCGATGATTATGTCGGGATATCCGTAATAAGGAGTGACGGTCATACTCATATTGTCATTGTTCGCATAGTGTTCCGTATCACCCAACGAACTTTCTCCGTATTGCGCGAACCATGGCTCGAGATAGTTTGGATATACCCATTTGATGTGAATGGTGATTGTATTGTCTCGAGTTTGGTCGTTTTCTTTCGAGGCATTGAATGAGTTGTTGTGGGTAGTTGTCGAACATTCACTCTCCTGGAGTTTGCCATTTGCAGCAACTGTGTAGTTGCGGCATTCTCCCTTGATTCCGTTTCTGGTCACCTCGAAATTACCGAAACATGCAAGGGCAATCGCGATTGAGGCCACAAGGCATAAAATATATTTCATAAGCGTTGCTTTTATTGCCCCGGCACCTAACGGGGCACTGTTTGTACTTGGTAGGAAAAGGCGCTCCCTATTCTTATTTATGGGTTCCCAACCGATTGCAAAGTTATACGTCTATTTGTTTCTTATCAAGTCAATTGCCACCAAAATTGAGTGTTAATAGCTTTATGCCATTACTTAAAAAATACTGTTAAAGTTGATAAATGGTTTATATATAAGGTGTTAGTTATACTGTTGAATATCAGTCGCAATACAATTGGATGCTCAATGTCCGTTATTCTATAAATTTTATTGAATGATAAGGAATTGTATGATTAGAATAATTTCAGTAATCTTGTCTGTAGCATATCTTGCGTTGCCGGGAGGCGCACGGTATGTTGCACCCGACTATTCGCGGCTAAAAGTGTTGTTTGAAGATGGTAATTTCAATATTCTTGAAAAGGAGACCTCAACATTGCTCGACAATGGCAACCTTAATATAGATGACTGGCTGCGTGTGTCCAATTTTAATGGGATGGCTCTTTTAAATCTGAACCGAATTGAGGATTTCCTCACCAGAGCTGATTGTGTTATAACGAAACATAAACCGGATTCCTTGCTATATTGGGACTTAAAGGAATATGTCGGCATGAGTGACATATTATGCACGATAGGTCTTTATGATGCTGCTAGAATCGCTCTTGAGCGCGGTGGCGAGTGTGCATTGCGTCTCGGATCGGTGTCGGAGACTCGTAGAAACACTTCGCTTGCGCAGTATTGGCTCTCAGTGTCGCAGTACAATTCTATGATAGGTAATTTCGTAGAGGCTATCAGGGCATGGACAAAAGCAGGGGAATATGTAGATGGTAGTCCGTCGCTTGGTATTATCTGGAATGGAGAAGGAGGTTACATATATGAGCTTATGGGAGATACCTCTACATCCGAACGCTATTTCAGACGTGCCCTCGATTTTGAGCCGCGTAACATCAATCAACTCACAGCTTTGATCCATTGTGCCGGTTTTCTCAATGATAGGAGCCACTATGCAGCATCTCTTAATTTACTGTATTCGCGTCAGGATTTGATGGAACTTTCTGTATCCGCTCCGTTGCAGAGACGGGATTTGCTTCGAGCGGAGGGTGAAGCTCTGCAGGGAATCGGCGAATATTCTCTGGCCGCCGGCAATTTCAGGCGCGTCATTGAATTGAGTGATTCTCTAAATATCGTCAACGACAGACTTAAAAACTCAATGATGGCCGAAAATATCAATCCTGATGATTACGCCTCACTTAAAAATGCATATGTACTTTCTTCGAAGAAAATTGCATGGCTCATACTGTCTGTATCGGTTATTTGTTGGATTATCATAATATGTTGTCATTATATTGCTGGTGAGTACCGTGTAAAAAGACGAAGAGACATAATAAAGACGATGACATTTGAATATGATCAGTTGCTTTTAAAGGAACGCCAGTCGGATCTCGAAAGTCAGCTTGATGAAAGTTCGCGTACTGCATGTGAATCTGCGCTGCGCATGGCGAGCATCAACGAGGGTTTGAGAGAAATACGGCGTGAGGTAATCAGTTCGTCAAAAGGTGAAAAGGAACGCCTGAGAGCAATTAATGCGAGTCTCAGAAGCAGGGGAATGTACACTTCTTCCGCTATGGATAAATTTAATCTTCTCTTCAGCAAGGTTCGTCAGGAGTTTGTTGAAAATCTCACGCGGTTGGCTCCTGATTTATCGAAGACGGAATTGGAGATTTGCAATCTTCTGTTGCTCGGGTGGACGGCAAAGGAGATAGCTTCCATGACCGGGAGATCTCACAGAACTGTGGAGTCCGTAGTATATTCGGTACGCAAAAAACTAAAGGTGACAGGTTCGACCGAGGTCTGGCTGCGTAGAGTTTCCGGTCTCAGCATCGAACAGATTGAAAATCTAAAGAAACAAGTTTAGCTAACATAATTCATATCATAGATAGTTCTCTTCGCAGTAAAATCCCTCAATGAAGGGGACTTTTCGGGAAAAGGTCTCTCATTGAGGGATGGATTTTTTTCGGGGTGGAGGGGAGGTGCGTCAGTAGCTGCCGGCGGTGGTGCGGCGGGAGCCACGGTCGTTGGGGTCGAAGGGGTTGCGGGTCGGGTCGAACAGGTCTTCTTCTTCCTCTTCTTCGTTGTTGTTCTTCTTGTTGCTGCGGGCGCGTTTGTCGGTCGCGGGCTTGTTCTTGAGTATAGCCGCCGGCTTCATCATGTCTATCGGTGTGCCGAATAGTGCCCAGTTCTCCTCTTTGTCCCAGTTCTTCTTGACGTTGATTGCCTTGGGGTAGTAGTAGACCAGCTCCGGCTGTAGACAGAGCGCGTAGTTGCCGGTGTCGTATTCGCCGTTGCCGTTGAGGTCGAGCACCGCACGGGCATAGAAGCGGCCCGGCGTGAGGAAGGGGAAGAAGGCGTCGCCATTCTCCACTATTGCCGTGCGCTGCACGGCGTCGCTGCCGTTCAGCAGCTCCACAAACGCCGGCGTGCCCTGAGGTATGCCCGTTATGTGGAACAGCACCGAGCAATAGTCTCCGTTCTGCTTCACCGTGAATTCATGGGTTATCGGGCGCGTGGGCTTGCCGTAGATGTCGGTTCCGGCTATCGAGTCAATTTCAAGGCGGTATTTCGCGCCATACTCCCACGGGTAGTCGAGTGAGTAGGAGCGGGCCTGAAGCGAATCCGGACGCGTCAGCAGGAAGCGGCCCGGGACAGGCGCATAGACCGAGTCGACCATCACCGAGAGATGTACAGCCGTGGTGTCGAAACGAGCCAACGGCACCGGGCTTTCGAAAAGAACGGGGAGATGCACGTCCTGTGTGGTCGAGGAAACCATCTTCAGCGTGGTCGTGATGGCGGCAATTGAATCGGCTGCGGAAATCCTGACCTTCTCATTCTTCTTTTTCTTGGGAGCCGGAGCACGCTTGGTGAAGAAATTGAGAGTGTCAATCACTGCGGTGGGCACGAGATTCTGGTCGGTGCGTGTATAAGCCACCTCCAGACGCAGCGAGTCGGTGCGCATCAGCTCCGGGGTGAGCCACCACACGAGCGAGTCGAGACGCTGCGAGGCTTCGAGGGTGCCGAGACGGGTGTCTGCGGGCCTGTCGAGAATGCGGATGCGCGGCATCGAGTCGGCACGCGTGTTGAATTTAAGGAACACGCGCGTGGAGTCGAGACGCTCGTACTTGGTCATGTACTGCTGCCGGATCTCCGAATTGAAGGTGCGGAGCAGGATGTCATTTGGCAGGAACTGCGTGCGCCGGCGTTCGCGCACGGTGTCGAGCTTGCCGGTCAGCGGGTCGTAGACCGAGTCGATGGCCAGGGTCTCGCGTGCGGTGGGTTCAACTACGAAGTCGTAGAAAGCCATATCCTCCTCGGGCGAGGAATAGGTATAGTCGTTGTCGTTGTCGCCGAGAGCGAAAACGCGGTAGCTGCCCGGGGCGAGTCCTCGGATTGTGAACTGTCCCCGGTCGTCGGTCTTGGCCACGCGCAGGAGCCGGGTGGTCGAGAACGCCGAGTCGGCGAGGTTGGAATGCACGCCGACAATCATGCTCTGCTGCGGTTCGAGGTTACGCGCCGAGAACACTCGGCCTGAAATGCGGAGCGAGTCGAGCTCCGGACCGGTCGAGAAAGAATAGGTGAATCCCTGGAGCTGGTTCCCCTCGTTGTTGTCCTCGATAGCGTCGGCGAAATCGACGGTGTATGTGGTGTTGGGGGCGAGCGAGTCGAACTCTATGGTCACGCGGCGACCCTGCGACGATACGCGCGGGGTGGACTTCGAAGTCGGCGAAACTACCACCTTCGAGAACGCGTCCTTCACATTGATAAGCTCATCGAAAGTGAGGGTCATCTTCTCCCGGTTGACATTGACCGAGCCTGGGGCAGGTGTCGCCGACAGGAACCTCGGCGGGTCCTCGTCGCGTGCTCCGCCGGTGGGAGTGCCCATGTTGGCGCAGGCCCCGGCGAGAAGCATCGCCGAAGCGCCGAGAAGCACCCCGAAAAAACTGTTTTTAATCTTCATTCAGATACCGATTTCTCTTTCTAACGTCAAAAATAACTAAAATAATCCATAAAAACCCTTGTCAAAGTCAAATTTATGAGAATCTTTTAATGAAACATCAAAAAAAAGCGGTATATTTGCAAGCTGAAAGATTGTATCGCCTCCGCAGGGGGTGAGCTTTCATGTTATTTCATAAGGAAAATAATAAATAAAATAACAACAAAACACAATGCAGAACAAAGGGTTTATCAGCACCATTGCCATTCTGTTGGTTTTGATATGCGGATTCTACATCTCCTTCTCGTTCGTGACCCGTCACTACGAGGATGAGGCGCGTGAGTTCGCGGCTAAAATGTCGAAGACCACCGATGAGACCAATGATGCTTACAAACAGAGTCTGAAGCAATTCAACGATTCGATCGACAAAGAGAAAGTGTATCTGGGCTACACGTACAACCAGGTGCGCAAGATGGAGGTCGGCCTCGGCCTTGACCTCAAGGGTGGTATGAACGTGGTGCTTGAAGTGTCGGTTCCCGACATGCTCCGCCAGTACGCGTCGGGCGACGCACAGCTCGCCCAGATCAACGCCGCCATCAAGAAAGCTGAGGATGCCGGTGTGAAATCGAGCGACGCCGATTTCATCGCCAAGGTCGGAAGCTACATCCAGCCGGGCGTCATGTCAGGCCTCTTCATCCGCGAGGGTGAGTATATGGGCCAGCTGAAGAGCAACGCCTCGAACGCCGAGGTGATCGAAGCTCTCAACAAGCAGGTTGACAGCCAGGTTGACGCGGCCTTCAACATCTTCCGCACACGTATCGACCAGTTCGGTGTGGTTGCCCCCAACATCCAGAAGCTCCAGGACAAGAAGGGTCAGATCCTTCTCGAGCTCCCCGGTGTGAAGGAACCCGAGCGTGTGACAGACCTTCTGAAGTCGAGCGCGAACCTGGAGTTCTTCGAGGTTTACAACTATAACGAGATTGCCGGTGACCTCGCGAACTTCGCTTCGCAGTATGCCGCTCTCGACACAGTGAACCACCTCAACGTAATCGCACTTCTCGGCGGTCCGCAGCGCAACGGCAGCCCGGTTGTGGGTATGGTCACTCCGGCCAACCGCAACCTCGTTGACTCGATCATGAACACCGACCTCGCCAAGAAGCTCCTCCCCGCCGACCTCACACTCGCGTGGAGCGTGAAGCCCGCCGAGTTCCCCGTGACCGACGAGAAGGGTAACGTTGTCAAGAAAGCCAACGGCGAGAACAAGACCGTAGGCTACTGGGAGCTTGTTGCCCTCAAGGGTGATGCCGCTCTCGAAGGCGATGCCGTGACATCGGCTTCGTCGGAGTATGACAACATGCAGGGTAACATGGTCAACATGAAGATGACCGACCGTGGCGCTCAGGAGTGGGCTACCATCACCCGCAACAACATCGGCCGCTCAATCGCCATCGTTCTCGACAACAACGTCTACTCGTTCCCGAACGTGAACAACGAGATCACCGGCGGAAGCTCGCAGATTACCGGTAACTTCACTCCCGAAGAGGCCAACGACCTCGCCAACGTGCTCAAGTCGGGTAAGATGTCGGCACGCGTGGATGTTGTCAGCAACAACGTGATCGGCCCGAGCCTCGGTGCCGAGGCCATCCAGATGGGCTTCGTCTCGTTCATCGTGGCAATCTTCCTGCTGATGGTCCTCATGATTCTCTACTACGGCTGGATTCCCGGTCTGGTGGCTAACGTGGGACTTATCCTCAACCTCTACTTCACACTCGGTATCCTCGCATCGCTCCAGGCAGTGCTGACACTGTCGGGTATCGCCGGTATCGTGCTCGCGCTCGGTATGGCTGTCGATGCCAACGTGCTTATCTTCGAGCGTACCAAAGAGGAGCTCAAGAACGGCAAGAAACTCCGTCAGGCAATATCGGAGGGTTACAGCAACGCCTTCTCGGCTATCTTCGACTCGAACCTCACTTCGGTCATCACCGGTGTGATTCTCCTTATCTTCGGTTCAGGTCCTATCAAGGGCTTTGCCACAACGCTTATCATCGGTATCGTCTGCTCGTTCTTCACAGCAGTCTTCCTGACCCGCATAGCGTTTGACCTCATCACCAAGAACGGCCGCAACGCCGGCATGACATTCACCACCGGCATGAGCCGCAACTTCCTCACCAACCCGAAGATCAACTTCCTCGGCCAGTGGAAGACAGCATCGGTGGTATGGATCGCCCTCATCGTGATCGGTATCGCATCGCTCGCAATCCGCGGCATGAACCAGGGTATCGACTTCTCGGGTGGCCGCAACTATGTTGTGCAGTTCGAGAAGGATGTTGACCGCGAGGCTGTCCAGGAGAAACTTACAAACCTCTTCCAGGAGAAAGCCAACGACAAGACCGTCTCTGTACAGGTCATCACAATCGACAACCCCTCGAAGCTGCGTATCTCTACCAGCTACAAGATCGCTGACGAGAGCGAAGGCATAGAGAACGAGATCACAGGTCTTCTCTACGAAGGTCTCAAGGATGAGCTTACCAACAACGGCAAGCTGATGGACCAGAACGCGTTCACCATCGCCGACGAGAGCCATGGTATCATATCGATCCAGAAGGTTGGTCCCTCGGTGGCCGACGACATGAAGCGCGACGCATACTGGGCAGTCGGTATCGCACTTGTCTGCATGTTCCTCTACATCCTGCTCCGTTTCCGCAACATCGCCTTCTCGGTCGGCGCGCTCTGCGCCGTGGCCCTCACCGCATTCCTTATCATCGGCTTCTACTCCGTATGCTGGGGCTTCTTCCCCTTCTCGATGGAGATTGACCAGTCGTTTATCGCTGCGGTGCTGACCATCATCGGTTATCAGATCAACGATACCGTGGTTGTGTTCGACCGTGTGCGCGAGACGATGAAGGACTTCCCGAAAGAGGACCGCTTCGTGACCTTCAACAAGTCGCTCAACACGACACTGAGCCGTACGGTGATGACATCGTTCTCGACTCTGCTCGTGCTCCTCTGCATCTTCTTCCTCGGTGGCGACACAATCCGTTCGTTCACATTCGCGATGATCTTCGGTGTTGTGGTAGGTACATTCTGCTCGCTCTACTGCGCAGCTCCCATCGCCTACAACATCATCAAGCGCAACGGCAGGAAGAACACGGCAGCCGCCGACGGCAAGCCCGTTCTCGAAGGCAACCGCCGCTTCAAATAAGCCGCGCGAACCGCAACATAATCAGCCGGGACATCCGCAAGGGTGTCCCGGCTTTTTTGCGTGTGCCCATCAGTGTAACCATGACAATATATGACTTATGACAATATATTACAATGTGTGGTAATTGAAGTCGTGTAGAAGGCCATTTATATGTGAAAAGCCAGAAGTGCAAAATATCGGGAGAAGAGTTGCAAATAATCCTTAAAAATATTTAACATGTTTGGAAGAATATACATATAAGAAGTAATTTTGCAGCCGTTTTACTAACCAAACAATAAACAATGAGACGAAAACAAACAATTGCAGTGCTCAAGGCACTCTGTATGTCTGTGTCGCTCCTGCTCGCAATACCTGCTTTTGCCGCGCAGGGAGCCTCAGACAGCAACAGTCTTGCAGACTATGCTGCCATAACCTATGAGTGGACTGATGCCAGTGGCAGGAGTCATGTCTCGAATCTTACCGAGCGTGCTGAAAGCTACGAGCAGATAGTCGCCCTGCTGAAGGAGGTCAACGTCAATCCCTCGGTGCCGGGATTCGTGAAAGACCCTGTCGGCTGGGGAACGGACCAAGGCAACACGCATGTGAATGTTGAATATGCTCCCTGCACGGAGGCTCCCTACAACATGCCTGCCGACATGAAGGTGGAGACTCCGGTGGAAGGTGCGACAGCACTTCTCGTGGAGCTTGACGACAGTTATTCGTTCAACGCCAACCATACCCCCGAGCAATACATACGCCTCTTCAAGGCCGTGACCGTACTAACCAAGCAGATGCACATCGGCGAGGAGTCAGGCTCGACAAATCCCGGCTGGTTGTTCAACTATGTCGGCACGCTCGACAAGTTCTTCATCATCACCAAAGGCTGCAACCGTGTTCCCTCCAACAATCCGAAGGGTTTCGCGCCGTTCTACAACATGTATGAGGAGTTCAGCCCTTCGAACAGTGGACCAATCGACCAGGCTTATGCCACCATGAATTCAGGTCACCGCTTCCGTGTGGACCACAACTGTTCCTCGATCATGAAGCAGAACCACATTGTGGTCATGTCCACTCTCGCGGAACCTGAAGAGTATCCTGTAAACTTCCTGTTCTATCTGCCCGACTACAGGTTTGCCGGTGATTCACGCACGGACGACGGCGGTGTGACAAAGCACGAGTGGTACACTTACTACAGCCCTGACCACATGCCCTTCGTGTTCTTCAGCCGTATCGATGCGGCGATAGATGGCGTGCCGAGTCCGGACTACCAGACTGGTAAGGCGACGGTAAGCTTGGACTGGAAGTCGACTTACAAGGAAGTCTCGCGTTCTCAGGTGCTTGAGGAATTCTACGTGTACCGTGTGGTCAACGATGTGATGGAATCCACTCCTCTGTCTCCCTCGGAGTTCAGCATAGCCCCGGAGCATGAGGCCGACATGTATGTTGATGCAGAAACCGGGGCCATTATCTCCTCGGGCGAGACATGCGGACTTTACGTGTATGAAGACATGCGGTCAATCTCGTACAATGTCCAGTACATTGTGCTCGGTCGCCGTCATGGCTCCGACTTCGATATGACCGAGTCAAATATTGTCAGGACTCTCATTCCCTCTCTTTCTCCCGCCGGAGAACTTGAGATACGCATAGACGGCGAGGGACTGTCGCGTTATGACTACGATAATGAGCAGAACCGCTACGAGAACAAAATCATGCTCCTCGACCATTCCGGAGCCGGAGAGCGTGTGCTTCAGCGCCGTCATGTGAAAGTGCAGCCGGATGGAAACAACACCCACTTCTCACTGCGCCGTATTGTGAACGACGGGGATGCCGCAGCCTCGGCCGAGGTAGCCAGAATGACAGTGACAGGTGAGAAGGTTGTCGAGGATGCCGCCGGAAGCTGGTACGTCTACACGGCAAGCATCACCTATCCGGAGGGTACGGATGGGACCGGTCTTCCTTTGACCGCCGAGTTCAGATCGGCAATCAACACCGGGAATCCTGAAGATGATGACCTCATACAGGTGAGTGCCCTGGAGGAGAACGGCGATGTTCTCGCGATGTTCACCGACCGTTTCTCTGTATCGACCAAGGATGGAGACCAGCCCGAGGCATACCGCTACTATGTGGAATATAACGGTGTGAACGACATAACGCGCGAAATATCGAAGACACTCTCGAACATGGTTGAGGTGACAGTGCCGGTGCGTGCGTTGCGTCTGGGATACATTCCCTATACCGCTGCCGAAATCGCATCCGATACCGACCGCTCCAACCTTCTGCCCGAGAACCGTCAGACTGTGTGGATTGAGACCCGGACCAATCCGAAGGTTACAGAGTATATTGTCAGCGACAGTTACAGTGCCACAGATGTTGTCAGCGTGAAGCGTATGCCCACAGGACATCTCGTCATCTACCGTGCTCTTGATAAGAACGGCACGAAAGAGAAATATGCCGAGCTGGAGAACGGATTCGGAGTGAAACCGGTTGTTGAGCTTGCTTTCCCGGTTGACGAGTTCTCGAATCTTTCACTTACGCTTAAATACAGCAACGGCAACACCTATGGCAACCGTCATGCGGAAGTCGCACCCCTTCCTTCGGTTGAGTTCCACTGGAACGCGCTTGAAGAGGATAAGGGAGCTTCCTCTTCGGGTCACACTTTCCAGTCGTATGTGGCATGGTTGCCGATGAACCTTGGCGAGGATGAGAACCGCTTCGAAGTCTACGGTTACCGTCTCTGGGGTCGTCATGACGGCGAATCGGAGGAAAAACTTCTCTACGGCATGGATGGAGACACTCCTGAGGAGGATGATGTAGAACATGTGGCCGATGGAGACGTGCACATCGTGCGCCGCGGTTTCACTTCGCATGCCGCTTCGCCGCTGGATCCGGTGTCTGTGAACCATACTGCCCGTCTTTACGCTGTCATTCCAGAGGAATTGCGCATAAGCCAGGCAAAAGAGCGTAGCGATGCGATGTATGCCGTTGTCAACGGTTACCATTCGCTCACAATCACTTCTCCTGAAGGTGTTCCCACCGGAATCGAGGGAATAGAAGATGCCGCTCCCGATGGAGAAGTGCGCTACTACGACCTGACCGGCCGCGAGATCAGCGAGGAGAACCTTGGCCGCGGAGTCTACGTCCGTGTGAGCGGAGGCAAGGCCGACAAGATTATCAGATAACACCCGGTGTGATAGGATACGCATGGTAAGTAATGGCTCATTACTTATCAGCATGACACTCAAATATGACAAATGCCCCGGCTCACGGCGAGCCGGGGTATTGTATTTTAACAGAATCGGGCGCAAAACCGCTGAAATGGTTCGGCGAAGTGTTAAATAAATGTTTTAAAACATTTTATGGGCCGGAATAAAAACAATTCCGGCGCGGCGGAGGTTATGAATATACAGACAACCGAATTTGCATGAGTTCATAAATTTACCGCAGATGAGAGACTTGGGAAAATACATATTGACAATGGCACTCGTGCTCGCAGGGACGGGCATGTGCATGGCCGGTTCATCGTTCTCGACAATGACAGCCGAAGAGGTTTCGGAACTTCTCGCGCAGGTGGAATACAGGACGGATTCAGGTGCCGTATCCGCGAAGGATGCCGCTGCCGGTTCCGGAGACATGATTCTTCTGCCCGTTCCGGTCACAGCCGAAGACATGATGACAAAGCTCTATGGTGTGGTTGACACAGGTGTCTCGAAAGATGAATGCGTACGTCAGTCGCGCTCCAAGTTGCGGCTGACCCCGGAGGAAGACAATGGCGTGTTGTGGCTTGAGTCTGACGGCGGATATGGCGTGAACTATTATGGTATGTTCCCGGCTGTCAGCGCCATGGTCAGATATGGCGATGACGGTTCTGCCGACAGGGTCAGCGATTTCGGTTATTTCTTTCTCTTCCCATATACGTCGGCCGGTAAACAGGAAGCCATACGCGACCAGGCCGATTTCTGCGGTTCGCTGCTTCAGGAGATGGCCGACATGGGTCTGGCTATGGATCTGAATACGGCCACCGACGACCTCTTCGAGGCGGTCGGCGATTATAACGGTAATTTTGTGGACATACGGCTTCTGGATGAGAAGGGAGCTTCCGACGCAGGCAGATACATCCTCATTCTCAGCATTGAGCCGGGTGCGTTCACCGCAGCCGACGACTTCGTGGCAGAAGATACGTCAACGGCAGAAGATATTTCGAAGGTGACGCCCCGGAACGAGGGGTTGATTGCCGATCTTGTGGAATAACCCGCACTCATACCAAAACTCTACCTGACGCAAGGCGCGGCCCGGATTTTCCGGACCGCGCCTGCTACTTTTGTGACAAAATGTATCGGGATGGTTGGAATGTCGCGAAAAATCGTTACCTTTGCAGCCGAAGTCGTATGACAGATGTATTTCAATTTGTTTAGACTGATTTACGCAATTCCATTTGAACAACATTAACAAATGCCTATGAATAAATTTTTTACTTTGATGTTGGCCTCGCTTGTTGCCGGTGGCCTTCAGGCTGCTGAGGTGAAGAGTCTCTCGGCCGCGAGATTTTTAAAGAAGACGCCGGAGAGGAGTGTCCGCATGAAATGTAGTGCCAGAGAGGCGGCGCGTGCGGTGGCCGTGCAGTATCTCCCGGGCAAGGTCGTGACCAGCGTATGGGACGAGGAGAACGAGGAGTGGCTTGAGGTTGCCGAGACCGCCTATGTCTACAATACCAACGGCACCGTTGCAACCGAGACTGAGAAAGACCTGGAGGCGGAAGATGGTTCGCTGCTCCGTATCACCTATGAGTATGATGACCTGGCACGCGAGATTTCAAAGGTCAGCGAAGTCTCTGATGCTGACGGTGAGAAATGGTTCCCGACCGAGAAGAAAATCAGGGAATATGATTCTGTGGTGACGGACTTCGTCACGCTGCTTGAGATTTACTCGTGGAACAATGACTGGAGCCTCATGACAGGCAACCGTTATCTGCTCGACCGCGACAGCAACGGTCTTCTGACCCTTCTGCAGCGTCAGGTAATGTATGAGGGTGATTATGACACGACCGCCAAGATCGAGAATGGTGTCAGCGGTGATGCCGTGGTAAGTACGAGCGTGTCGGAAATGCTCAGTTACGAAGGCCAGATATACTGGGTCAACAACCTGGATCTGCGCGACATCGTATGGCATAATACCAACGGGCAGCCCATGGGGTTCTCGATTGAGGATTACTCTCGTGGCGCCAACCGCATAGCATCGGGAAAGTCATACTACGCCGATGAGTGCGAGGGGGAGATCTCAGGTGTCTATCAGAATGACTTCGAGGGAACGTTCATATGTGATTTCTATGATGAATCGCGCATGGAGATTGTCACCGAGTATATCGATAAGGAAACCGGCTCGTTCAGGGAAACATACCGGATCGAGTATCCTATGGTCGATGAGTTCAGCGGCGAGGAATATATGTCGGACGAGACCGAGATAACCGAAATCACATACGACGACCATGGCAATGTGATCAAGGAGTATCAGTGCCTCAGCTTCGATGGCTATGTCGAGTACGCAGGTGGTCTGATGATAGAGTATGAGTATGACGACAAGGGTTCTGTCGTGATGGAGACGCAGTCTTCATACTATTCATATGAAGATGAGGATGGAAACATGCAGCAGGAGGTTGTCCCTGAGATCCGTATGGCCATGTCAGACTTTGTTGAGACAGGCACGGTCGGAGTGGATAGTCCTGCAGCTGAATTCACTGTTGCTGTGCGTGGCGGACGCCTGATTGTCAATTCATGTGGCGCGTCGGATGTGGAGGTTTACACGCTCGATGGCCGACGTGTGATTTCACGCAGTCTGAACAGTTCGGGAGCGGTTTCTCTTGACGGCATCGACAAGGGTGTGTACATCGTCAAGGTATCCGCCGATTCCAAGACCCGCACCCTCAAGGTGACATTGTAAGACGCAAATCCATTAACATGTAAAATAGAGGCTGTCTAACAATCAAAGTTAGGCAGTCTCTTTTTTAGATTTAATATTG
>CAJTQV010000028.1 GCA_910578385.1 uncultured Muribaculaceae bacterium
TCGCGGCGGGGGATGGATTGGGGTTGGTGTCTCGACGTTACACGGGTGAAAACATGACGGAAAAGTCGGGGCTTTCCCGTCATGTTTTCACCCGTGCCTACCGCCGTGCCGCCGCTATCGCGGCTTTGACATGCCTCGCAGATAAACCGGAATTCTAAAACCTAAAACTTAAAACCTCACAACTTATGTTTATGTGTAGACAATGGGATATTCAAACAAAAGCGGGGTTGTGTCGTTATGCAAACAAAAAGGTAATGATATGTCGAAAGCAGGATTGAAGAAGGCGTTCCGCTCAATGACCCGCGATGAGATTGCGGAGATGGTGCTCGAACTTTATGACGCACGCCGCGAGGCGAAGGATTATCTCGACTACTGGCTCGCTCCGGACCCCGACCGGGCGCTCGACGAGGCTAAAGCCTCCGCCGAAAAGATGTTTTTCTACTCCACAGGCAAGCCGCGCTCGCAGCCCGCTGCCGCCGACCTCAAACGGCTGGTGAAAAATTTCTCGACCCTTGTCTTCGACAGCGACAAGATTGCAGACCTGCTGATGTATATCGCCGAACGGCAATACATCTGGGTCACGCAGAAACGTTCCGGATTCTTGCAGGCGGAAGTCGCCGTGCGCCGTGCCTACGACAACGCCCGCGTCTACATCGAGGGTGCGGCCCTCGAAGACCTCTACGGCCTGCGCCTCGAACGCCTTGCCGAGTCTATTGACGACTTCTTCCGCGACCCTCCCCGGCCCCAACGCCGCTCCCGCCGCTGGCACTGGTAGATAGTAAAAATCATAACAGTCGTTTGGACACTTAAAACCGGTCATACATTGGTCACGTGAAATTTTATCTTTAGTGATTGAAAAATTTTTAGTAATTTTGTGGTTTGAAGTAAAACTCTGAAAAGATGAACGAATTAGCGACAAAATACAACCCTCAGGACGTTGAGGACAAATGGTACGCTTATTGGATGGAGCACGGACTGTTCCACTCCGTTCCCGATGACCGCGAACCTTATACTATCGTGATTCCGCCGCCGAACGTTACCGGCGTGCTCCATATGGGTCACATGCTCAACAATACAATCCAGGACATCCTCGTTCGCCGCGCACGCATGACCGGCAAGAACGCATGCTGGGTGCCCGGTACCGACCATGCAGCCATATCGACCGAGGCCAAGGTCGTGGCTAAACTGGCACAGGAGGGTATCGAGAAGCACTCGCTCACCCGCGAGGAGTTCCTGCGTCACGCATGGGACTGGACCGACAAGTACGGCGGCATTATTCTCCAGCAGCTCCGCAAGCTCGGTGCTTCGTGCGATTGGGAACGCACCGCGTTCACAATGGACGAGACCCGTTCCAAGAGCGTGATCCGCGTCTTCTGCGACCTCTATGAGAAAGGACTCATCTACCGTGGGGTGCGCATGGTCAACTGGGACCCCAAGGCTCTCACCGCTCTTTCCGACGAGGAGGTTATATATAAGGAGGAACATAGCAAGCTCTACCACCTGCGTTACAAGGTGGAGGGTGACGACCGCTACATCATCGTGGCCACAACGCGCCCGGAGACTATCCTCGGTGACACCGCTGTCTGTGTCAACCCCAACGACGAACGCTATCAGTGGCTCAAGGGCAAGAAGGTTATCGTGCCCCTCGTTGGTCGCGCCGTGCCGATTATCATGGACGAATATGTCGAGATGGAGTTCGGTACAGGCTGTCTGAAGGTGACACCTGCCCACGACGTTAATGACTACATGCTCGGCGACAAGTACAACCTGCCCTCGATCGACATCTTCAACGACAACGGTACAATCTCCGAGGCCGGAGGTATGTATGTAGGCATGGACCGCTTCGACGTGCGCCGTCAGATCATGGTTGACCTCGAAGCAGCCGGACTCGTCGAGAAGGTGGAAGATTATGTAAACAAGGTTGGCCACTCCGAGCGTACCGATGCCGTAATCGAGCCGAAGCTCTCCATGCAGTGGTTCGTCAAGATGGAATCGCTCGCCAAGCCCGCGCTCCAGGCTGTAGAGGATGACGACATCTCATTCGTTCCCGCCAAATTCAAGAACACATACCGCCACTGGATGCAGAACATCAAGGACTGGTGCATCTCGCGACAGCTCTGGTGGGGACATCAGATTCCGGCATACTACCTGCCCGAAGGAGGGTTTGTAGTTGCAGAAACGGAAGAGGAGGCACTTGTAAAGGCCATTGAGAAGAGCGGCAACGCGTCGCTCACCCTTGCCGACCTCAAGCGCGATCCCGACTGTCTCGACACATGGTTCTCGTCATGGCTCTGGCCCATCTCGCTCTTCAACGGCATCCTTGACCCCGACAACGAGGAGTTCAAATATTACTATCCCACGTCCGACCTCGTGACCGCTCCCGACATCATCTTCTTCTGGGTGGCGCGCATGATTATGGCCGGATATGAGTTCGCCGGCAAAAAGCCCTTCGGCAACGTATACTTTACCGGTATCGTCCGCGACAAGTTGGGCCGCAAGATGTCGAAGTCGCTCGGCAACTCGCCCGACCCGCTCGACCTCATCGATCAGTTCGGCGCCGACGGTGTGCGCATGGGTATCATGCTCGCCGCTCCCGCCGGACACGACATCATGTACGACGACTCACTCTGCGAGCAGGGCCGCAACTTCTGCAACAAGATCTGGAACTCCTTCCGCCTCATCAAGGGCTGGGAGGTGGCCGACAACGAGCAGCCCGAATCGTCACGCCTCGCCGTGGAATGGTTCGATGCCAAGCTCAACGCCACAATGGCCGAGATGGATGACCTGATGGGCAAGTTCCGCATCTCCGAGGCACTGATGGCTGTCTACCGCCTGTTCTGGGACGAGTTCTCCTCATGGTACCTTGAGGTGATCAAGCCCGCATACGGCCAGCCTGTGGACCGCGCCACCTACGACGCTACAATCCGCTTCTTCGACATGCTTCTCCGTCTGCTGCATCCCTTCATGCCCTTCATCACCGAAGAGCTCTGGCAGCACCTCGCCGAGCGCAAGGAGGGAGAGAGCATCATGAACGCGCAGCTCCCCGTTGCAGCCGAGGTCAACGCCAAACTCATCGCCGACTTCGAGCATCTCAAGGAGGTTGTGGCCGGCATCCGTACCGTTCGCAAACAGAAACAGATACCGCAGCGCGACGCCCTTGAGCTCAACGTACAGGCACAGCACGACGCATCGCTCGACTCGATAATCACAAAGATGGGCAATATAAGTGCCATCTCCGTGGTTGAGGAGAAGAATCCGGCGGCAGCCGCCTTCATCGTCGGCAAAGTCGAGTATTCAATACCATTGGCCGACAAGATTGATGTCGAGGAAGAGATTGCCAAGCTCAACAAAGAACTTGACTACTACACCAAATTCCTCGCCGGCGTAGAGAAAAAGCTCGGCAACGAGAAATTCGTAGCCAACGCCCCCGAAGCCGTCGTGGCCGTAGAGCGCAAGAAAAAGAGCGACGCCGAGGAGAAGCTCGCCACCATCCGCGCCTCCCTCGCCGCCCTCCGGTCGTAACAGCCATTCAGGCTTGCACACAAATAGCACAGCCATCTTTGTTGTAACAGAATTTACAGCTAAGATGGCTGTGCTACTTATTTTTATAGTCGGGATGGCTGCGTTACTCGGCGGTCAGGCGGAGGATGGCGGGGGAGAGGGGTTGGAGGTTGGCAGGGTATTGGAATGCTATCGGCGATGCTTCTGATTTCAGTTCCTTGTATTCGTCGACGGTGATGTTGGTGATGTCTATGGGATACATCTCCAGATAGGCGTTCATCTCGACCGGTTGGTCAGTGTCGAAAACCTTCTTGAACATCTTGCCGCGGCCTATGATACGCAGGTTGTAGGTGCCGCACACCATGTCGTATACACTTAAAGAGTCATTTCCGGTGTCGGCAAATGTCATCGACATGTCCACCTGCTCCATATCCATGGTCAGTCCGAATAGCTTGAAGATGAACGGTGACCACGTGTGGTTCTTGTGGTCGCTGAGCATGTCGGTCGTTACGGTAAGCAGGTTGTTCTTTTTACGATATGTGAGCTTTGGCCCATATTTGCCGGGAACGGTGTCGGTCTCTGCTCCCGATTTGATGGCCTCGGTAAGCGTTATGCTTTCATCGGGCAGTGTGGCCATCAGGTC
Source organism: uncultured Muribaculaceae bacterium (assembly GCA_910578385.1). GTDB lineage: Bacteria > Bacteroidota > Bacteroidia > Bacteroidales > Muribaculaceae > Lepagella. The sequence goes on from CAJTQV010000028.1 coordinate 4,145, forward strand.
AAACCAGGAGAGTGCCGTGATGTCATCTTGTGCATCGGGCCGGAAAATGCTGTCAAGTCCCTCTTTGGCAATGCGTGCATACTGACGTTTGGTGCGTACTGCCGGTTTGGCATCCCCCTTCTTGTAGCCTTTTACCTTGCCGTTCACGATAAATGCCTCGGTCATATACTCGCTGTAGAGTTGCATGGTGTCTCTGCCTGTTATGCCGCTCGTGTATTCACGGGCATAGCATATAACCCTTTTTACAGGTCTTTCGGCCGGGGAAACAGTCACTTCATTCAGCTCGAAAGTGGAGGTTGCGAGCAGGAGTGTGTCGCTATCGGCATCAGCTGATGCCTGTTCGTAACCGATGCAGCTGATTGTTACCGGAAAGTTGTTCAGGTTATCTATATCGATTCTACCGCGACTGTCGGTCATGCCGAGTATCACACCCGATTTGCCTATGACCGTCGCTCCCGCAACGGGAGTGTTGTCTGAGCCATCCATTACGACGATTCCGTGCCCGGCCAGAGCGGGTAAGAGAGCGGAAATCGCTGCCAAAGTAAAAATTAATCTTCTCATTTTTGTAAAATTTACATCAAAAATAATGGATTTGTTTGAAAAATGCAAATGGAAGTTTAAATTTTACATAAAATGGATGGTAGTCTCTGAGATTACTGTATCGTCCTTACAGATGGTATTGCCGGGCTGCTATTGTGTCACTATGCGGCGGTTGTGGATGTAGAGTCCGGGGAGGGTGGGGCGAGATGAGAGGCGTTGGCCGGTCAGGGTGTACCAGGCGTTGTCGGTTGTGTCAAGGTCTGTGCTGGGAAGGCTGATTCCGGTCGATACTGTCAGGTCGTCGGGAGTGTCGGGGTCGGCAAAAAGTTCCCGGGCCACGTAGGGAACGGAGAATTTGAAATAACGCATGTTGTTGCCGGTGTTGTCCTCCCGGCGGTTGTCGGGTTCGTTGGCGTGGTCGTTGGCCAGGACCAGCACATTGTATGTACCCTCGCGGGCCGTCCATACACCGTCGGTGGAGCCGTTGCCACCGTATGCCCTGAAGTATTTGGCTTCTCCGGCTGCGAGCGCGGAATATGCCTCTTCGCGGTCGCACCAGCGTATGTCGTTGTCACCCTGAGTCCAACTGTTCCCGCCGGGACTGATAAGCACTCCCAACTTGCTGCCGGCGGGGGAGTCCTCCGTACCCGTATTGGCGATAACTGCAGCGAATATTATCCTGTCGCCGGGGTTCACGTTTCGCTTGCCGAAGTCTGACTCGCCCTCGGTTTTCCATCTCAGGTCTATGGGCTGGAAATCAATACCCGAAGTCCGGTCGAACTCCATGTCTCCGATCCCGGTTTCATACACATTTATTCTTTTTGTGACGCAGCACTTCTCCGGGGCTACCATGTCACCATATATGCCTGTAGGATCAAGGGTGGCCGTAACGCTGTGGCCACCCTGTTCCGCTCTCCATTCACAGTCCAGCAGCACATGACCGTGCGCCGGAATCCTGTCCTTGATTGCCGGAAAATTGAGTTGTGTTCCATTGTCGAATACGAGTCCCGTTCTGAGCATGTAGCCTTCCGGCAGGTCAACATCTGAACCGTTCTCGATTCTGACGGAGAAAACCACCGGGTCTCCGTCGCGCAGGGTCGTGTCGTAGTCCCTCTCTTTTACCCTCCAGCTCATGCCGCCGAGTCGAAGCTCGCAGCCCGGCACGGGCTCAGGATGTGAGGTGATCACATCCTGAGCAGTAAGTTGGAGTTGGCCGTAGCTCCCCGATTCGAGGGTGCCGCCGTCGAGGTTGGTTATGTGGCCGGGGTCAACACCTTCGATCTCGAAGCCGCTGATGTTTACGCTTCCGCGGGCGTTCTCGAAGTATATGGCGTGTGAATCGCTGTCGCGCACACCGTTCACCGAGATTCCCTCAAGGCGCAGATTGTCGATGCCGTGCGAGCCGCTGCCCACGAACACCGCGTTGCCGCGCGAGTCGATGATGTCGAAGTTGCGGAACACCGGGTTGATTATGCCGTAGTTGACCGACGATTCGATATGCAGCGCACCCTCGTCGACTCCCCAGAAGTCGCCATGGCGGCCAACCTCTCCGGCTATGCAGCTGCAATGCACTATCGAGATGTCGCTGAAGGTTATGCCCTCGCTGCCGAATGCCGGACCGTTGAAATCCGAAACCAGACGCACTCCGCTCTCAAGTCCATCCTTTACGAGGATATGGTGGGCCGTGTGACCGCCGCCACCGAAGAATCCGAGCGAGGAGGCTCGCCAGTTGTGCTCGGCCGTGTTGTAGCGGAAAGTATTGTTGGAGCAATAACGAGCCGCGCTCCACGAGGCCATGTCGTCGTCGCCGTTGTTGCGGAAGCTGGAGTGCTCCACCGTGCAGTTAGATGAGTTGCAGAGGTTGATTCCGTCGGCATAGTTGTTGCGGAAACGGCAACCGGTGAAGTACGAACCGTCGGCTCCGTCGAGCCATCCGCCACATTCGAAATGCTCCACCCAGACGTTCTCGACCCTTCCCGTCGAACCGTTGAAGCACTTTCCTGGTGAACCGTAGCCGTTGGGGCCATGGTCAGGCGAATTGTACCGCTGGTTCTGGTAAGAAGAGAGATAAAGGTCGCGCACCTCGCCCGAAAATGAATTGAATCCGGTCGTGCCGCGGTCCCAGTGCAGTTCGGTGTACCACATGCCGCGTCCGCGCAGGTTGCAGGAGCCGAGGTTCAGGCGGTCGCCGAGAGTCACATATTCCTCGTCGATATATACGGTGCTTCCCTGGTGGGCGTTTATGAAATCCTGAAGACTGCCGAGGCTGCTGTCCCAGCGTGCCCAGCCGTCGCGGCACTCCTCGCGCACCGTCTTCTCAATCTCCACGAAGTCGATCGTGACGGGTGTTTGCGACAGGTTGCGCACGCCGAACGACTCTCCCTGAGCTATCGCACGGCTGAGCAGCGAATGAGTCTCGTCGAAACGCATACGCACGAACTCATTGTCGTTGCGCACATGGAGCGAGTATATCTCCGGCTTGGTGGTACGGTTGCCCTGGCGTTTCTCGCAATACTCCCACGAATGGTCCGTATTGAGCCGGAGCCGCCCCAACTCGTTGCCAGCGCCGTCGGTAACGGCCACCACCGCCTCCGTGCCCCATGGCACGGAGTAGCGAAGCGTAAGGCCGTCGGCCTGGCCCGAGTCGTTGAGCCATGTCACGTAGCCCTCGCCATGTAGGGTAATGGCCTGCTGGTTGGAAGCCTCGCTCTGGAGCATGGTCTGGTCGTCGGTTGGGCTGAGATAGTCGCCTGAATATGCGGCGCAATGGTCCGGTTCAGCCTCATACCTGAAATACGGGGCATCATGATAACCCCGGTCGGCTCCCCAGCGCTTCATGTCGTAATGCTGGGCCGAAAGCGGTTCACCTGCGGCAGCGGCGAGCAGAAGCGCCAATGCCGCGCATTTCTGAAAATCCCTTGTCATTTAAAAAGTCCCTTGTCAATTAAGTGAAAATTTTATTATACCGTTTATTTCGTTTCCGATGCGTAATATGGCCACATAAATGCCCTTGCCAAAGTGGTCGATGGGCATGACTGCAGCAGCTTCGGTAGAGTGTACGTGGCGCCCCGACAGGTCGTAGATCTCGACTGTGGCGTTGTCATAGCTCTCCATGACTGCCCTGAGCGATTCGCCCGCAAGGTAGAATGCCGGCGCGTTGTCGGTCACACTCCCGGCTGCCGTCGGAACCGGAGGTGCCTCCGTGCGTGCGGCTGCAAGGTTGAACTCGTGGATCGACCAGTAATTGCTCTTTGAACCCGTTTGGTTCACCCGTATCTTCGAGGCTGTGGCCTCAGGGAATGTCACGACGAGTGTCGATCCGGCATCCTTGCCTTCGGCCACGGTCTTCCACGCGCCGTCGCTGTAAACCTCAATTGTGTATCCGGCCGGGCCGTCGCTCGGACTGCCGGAGTCATCCATGATGAGGGTGTTGAATGTGGTGGGTTTGCCGAGGTCTACCTCGAACCATTGTCCCGGTGCCTGCGAACCACATGAATCCCAGCGGGTAGAAGCGTCACCGTCGATCGCGCTCGCCGCTCCGGCACCCTCCTTCGAAACGGGATTGGTGCCGTTCACATCGTTGAACGCCGTGGCCTTCCAACCCTCGCGCGACAGGGTTGCGCTTCCGGCCGCCAATACCCACGTGTGGCTCAGGTTATTCTCCCAGCTGCCCATGCGATCTCGGTCTGAGTTGACAGGGTCTACCACCGACGAGTACATGTTGATTCTCTGTTCATGCTCTCCGGGGTTGCTCACGAAGTTCCTTACGCTGTACATCACCGTGTTGACCGCGTTGAGCTTGCCGCCCCCCATGGTGAAGGTGTCGGATGCTCCCGACTGGTTCATGTTGCCGCTGTACAGGTTGACGGTGCCGTTCTTTATCTCGGCGAAGTGGCGGCCGCTGCCCCAGTGGTCGCTCGCGAAGAGGGTCACGGTCTTGTCCATCTGCTCACCGGCGGTTATGAAACGCGCCTCGAAGCCATTGTCGAGGGCAACCACCTGCGAGTTGACGAGCGCGAGGTCGGTGCCGAGCGATTCGAACACGAATGTGTTGACCGCCGCGTCAACGGCGTTTCCGACGGCATGTACATTTTTTGCTCCACTCTTGCCGTCGCTCACGAAGTGGAGACCATGGCGGCAACCGAACAGGAAGTTGTTGTAGAGTATCTCACCGTCGCAGTCTCCGATGATGAAGAAATCGAGGTCGCGGTAATTCTGGGCGTAAGCGTCGATGCCGCTGTTCTTGCTTGCCGTGCTGTTTGGCCACGCACCGAATTTGGTCTCATGACCGCAGTCGTAGGCTATGGTGTTGAACTGCACGTTGCTCACCGTGCCATCTTTGGAGTCGCCGCCCACGCGTATCACATTCATGAAGGCATGGCCGCCCAGATAATCCACATAGTGATTGTCGCACTTGTTGGTGAAAAGGTCCACCCCCCGGTATGCCGCCCGGAGAGCGACGTTCACTATATAGCAATCTCTGTCGCCTCTCACCGAGTAGGGATAGGGGAGCGGCGAATTGCCGTCGGTCTGCTCCGGATAGTTGATTGTCACACCGCGCAGGCCGCTGCCGCCCGACATGGTTATGAACGGAGTTCCCTCAGCATTTCCGCGTCCGCTGTACACTTCGAGCACCGTTCCCTGACCGTGAGGTACGTTGGCCAGGTCGGAAGCCCCTTTGAGTTCAACGCCAGAGGGTATGCGCAGGGTGCCGTTGAGTCTGTAATGGCCCTTGGGCAGATAGACCACTCCACCACCTTCGGCTCCGGCACGGTCGAGCGCATTCTGGATGGCTGAGGTGCAATCGGTTGCACCGGCGAGATTTCCGGTGATATGAAGTGCTTCGAGTCCGTCCACCACGTAGAGTGCGGCGCGTGCCGGACGTGCCTGTTTGATTTCCATCCACTCCTCGCGGAAGTCAGGCATGGCCACACATGAGGGGCCGATGTCGCTCACCTCACACTCGAACAGGGAGTTGTTGTCGAGCCGGGCACTGTTGCTGAAACTGTTTCCGGTGAAGATGCAGCGGGCTTTGGCCGATATGAATACGTCGGAGGCATACCGGCTGTTGACCGACTGGAACTGTCCGGCGTTGACGTGGGTCACACCTTTCACCGCGCAGTCCTGCAGGGTGAGGAGTGCCGCCGAGCTGTCGGTCATGTCGAATGCCTTCAGTCCCTCGATGTCGCAGCCGTAGAACTGCGCCGGGCCGGAGCCTGAGTAAGAGAGCCGGACTCCGGTGCCGCAACCCGAAGTATTGCATCGGGTGAACATTATGCCCGTGTATGAAACATCTGCCAGGTCGATGCCTACCATGCAGTTTCGCAGGTCGAAATTGTAATGGTGCCCGTTGGGGGGACAATATGAGGCTTCGACCGGCGAAGCCTCGGCACGGTAACCGATGGCATAGCCGTCGGCCTCATAGTTGCAGGTATAGGTCCAGTCGTTGCGACGCATCACGATTCCGGTGGCGTTTGAGAGCAGCCACTCGCGAACCTCGGCGTTTCCGGGTGCGCCGTCAAGATGTGATGATGACCAATATCCGGGAGAGAACGATATGTGGTCAAGACGCCCAACGTCGGCCAGACGGTCCATCTCGATGCCGGTATGCAGCGGGGTGCCATACATCTCGAATATGTTCGGGCAGCCTCCGCCATTGACCTCGTTGAACTTCACGCCGGTATACGAATTGTAGAAAGTGCAGAAGCGAACGTTGCAGTATTCGTTGCCCCAGTAGTTCGACTGTCCCATCAGCACGGTGGGAGGAGCGGGACGGACATCGGTGGCCGACTGTTCCGGATACCAGAACGACAGGTTCGAAACCTCCGTGCAAGGCTGCATGGTGATGAACGACAGATCCTGATTGTCTTCCCATCGGGAGGGGTAAATCATGAAAATTGTGCCCGAGGCTTCGGTCGCCATGTCCGGCTTTTTCCAGTCACCACGTATGGTGACACCTCTCGGTATCACCAATTGGCCGTCGAAACGGTATTTGCCGGCGGGGAAGTAGAGCACTCCACCCGTCAGATTCTCGTAGTTGCCCCGTTCGCCCGACTTTGTGCCGACACCGGCAAGTTCGTCGAGAAGCCTCTGGACGGCGGCTGTGCAGTCTGTCGCACCTGTAGGGTCTATGCCATGTTCGGTGACATCGGCGGCTGCCACAGCCAAGTCATTGGTCGGAAATGAGGGGTTGTTGATCAGACGGTAGTCCGATGCCGACAAAGCGGCGGCATGGCTGAAGAGCGTGCCGGCAGCAGCAGTCGATGCAGGTGCGCAAAGAGCCGACAGAGTCAGGACTCCGATACAGGAATAAAACTTCATATGGATAATGTAGATTTTGAGCGACGGGAGGCTGGCAATGCAGCATTGTCCCGGCGCATGGATAAGGTTATACACTGCAAAATTAAGTGTAACGCGCCTATCCTCCGAAATACCTCGGGAGAATATACCGGAATATAATGTGATGTAATATGTATTAATCAGTAAATAAGCTATATAACTAAAATATGCTTTGCCGGAAATATAATCATAATATACTTATCCAAGACCGGATTTACATGTGTGGGAAGGGGGTAAATGCGTTTCTTTTACCGATGTCTTGCGCCGTGTCTCAGCTAATGTGGGGTCAACGGGAGTACTGCTCAATCCAAAAGAAACTATCCGTTTCGTTTCGCAACTTGAGATTTATTAGTAAATTTGCATCGATTACAACAGTTCGTTTTGGGTATTGAAGTTGTTTAAACAATTTCATTAATAAATAAACAGAATACATTGACATCTATGTATGAAATTCTTCTCACCATAGTCGGGTATGCCGCGGCCATCTGTATGGTCGGCGGTTATCTGCCCCAGGCCGTTCACACCATCCGCACACGCAACACCGACGGCATAGCCCTTCCTACGTTTCTTCTGATGGGTTTCGGAGGCCTGTTCTTCGTTGTCCAGGGTGTCATGACCGGAAATCTCCCTCTGGTCATAACCAATGTGATCACCACTACCTGCTGCGTGATTATCACCGCCATAAAATTGCGCAACGACCGTTCCGCACGTCGCCGCAAACCATAAAGGCTCCAGAATCGTTTCTATTATGGCGGTGGAACTATCTTCACCGCGATTTTATTATGGAATTCAGAAATCTTGAGGTCAGGGATTATCCTGCCTTTCTTAAACTTTACAACGAGACGTTTCCTGAAAATGAGAGACGTATCTACAAGAGTGCCGAACATGTAGCCAACTTCATCAAGGAGAAGGGTGGCAAGTTCCACGGATTTGTCTACGACGACGGCGGCGACGATTTTGTCGGCTTCCTGACTTACTGGACATTCGAGGGATACGTATATGTGGAGCATTTCGCCGTCGATCCGGCACACCGTTCAAAGAACATCGGCCGCAAGATGCTCAGCCACCTGTTCGACATAGCCGGACCCGATGTGCTGATCGAGGTCGAGAAGCCTGATACGGACGAGGCCCGTCGCCGTGTGTCGTTCTACGAGAAGAACGGCTTCCGCATGCGTGAGGACATCAACTATGTGCAGCCGCCGTACAGCGCGGAGCAGTCAGGTATCGAGATGATGCTCATGACCCACGGGGATGTGAAGCTCCGCGACACGCGCGACCTGCGCGAGATGCTGACCGAGGTCTACAACGTCAACCAAGGTAAATAAAATACTATACCGGGTGTGTCGCACACTTTGCGGCACACCACACACAAATTATTTAAAACTATGAATTACACAGAATTGATAAATAGCCGGCCCGAGGTGCTGGTGGAGTTTTTCGCGACATGGTGCCCTCATTGCCAGCGCATGATGCCGGTGGTGGAACAGGTCAAGGAACTTGTCGGCGACCGTGTGAGCATCGTCCAGCTTGACATAGACCAGAATCAGGATGCCGCATCCGAGGCCGATGTGCAGTCCATACCCTCTTTTATCCTCTACAAGGATGGCAAGGAAGTATGGCGGCAGAGTGGCGAGATGGAAGGCGACTACCTGCTCTCGAAGCTAAGTTGACAAGACATCTCAAATTGACAAGCCATGCGTAACTTTCTGCTCTCTGACTTTCTGTCGGCGCTGTCGGTGCCGCATACCCGCGACTATACCGACCGGCGTTTCGGGTCCATGCCCTTCAAGTCGCTCTTCGGCCTGTCCAAGTTGCTTGAGGAATATGGAGTGGAGAGCGAGGGACTGTTTATGCGCGATAAGGAAGAACTGTCGCGTCTCACCCCACCTTTTCTTGCCCACACTCCCCAGGGGTTCCTGATTGTGACCGCGATAGGAGAGGGGAATGTGCAATATCTTACACAGGGAGTGGCTGAAAATATTCCTTTGCAGGAGTTCCGCCGTGTCTGGGATGGCAACGTGTTTCTCGCGTTTCCATCGCCGGGTGCGGCCGAACCCGATTATGCCGCCCACGCCCGTATGCGTTTCTTCGGACGCGCCAAGAAGGTGATGCTCTTGGTTCTTGCGGTGTTGCTGTTCGCGTGGCTGTTCATAACCAACGGCATATGGCGTCACGCATCGTTGATACTCGCCACTGTCTGTGATCTTCTTGGACTCGGACTGACTTACCTTCTTGTCCAGAAATCCATGAAAATCAAGAGCCGGGCAGCCGAGCGGGTATGTGGCGTGTTGCAGGAGGGCGGTTGTGACACCGTGCTTGAGACCAAGGCGTCGAGCTTCTTCGGCATCTTCAGCTGGAGCGAGGTGGGTTTCACCTACTTCTCGGTCAGTCTGCTTGCGTTGCTGATGTTTCCGTCGGCGGCTCCGTGGCTGGCGGCTTGCAATGTCTGCTGTCTTCCCTTCACTGTGTGGAGCATATGGTATCAGAAATTCAGGGCCAAGGCATGGTGTACGCTTTGCGTCAGTGTTCAGGCCACGCTCTGGTTGCTGTTCGCCTGCTACATCAGCGGAGGCTGGCTGCGCGAGGTCTTTCCCTTGCGGGCGGACTTCTTTGTACTCGGCGCGACCTACGCGTTTGTCCTGCTCCTGATCAATACGTTGACCCGCGTGTTGCGCCCCGCTGCTCCGGCCGACGCACCCTCCACCTCCGACCCGGTCAAATAACCCCGATACCCATTTTAAACAAGCCGGATAGTTTAAATTCGACAGATATTTTAGACAAGCCGGATAGTTTAAACCAAACATGTAGTTTAAGCACAACAGATATTTTAAACAATCCAGATAGCCATGAAACCTAAACAGATTCCCGGCCCCGACTTGCCGTCGGCCCAGGTTCTGAGTCCGATGGAGCTCAACAATCTTAAATTCACCGACCGCCACACGCTCCTCACCCCCGAGGTTCTCGAATCGCACGCCCCCGCCGAGCGCGGCACAGACTCTTAGCACCCACAAACAGCACCTCCAAACTACGCGATTCAACATTTCGCTCTTCAAAGTCCCGCTCTTCAAATTTCCGCGATTCAAAGTTGTGCTCTTCAAATTTTCGCAATTCAACGCAGACTGGATTGTCGTGTAAATATCTGATTTGTTTTTATTCATGGCGAATGACTTTCAGGTTCACGCCGCAAAATTACCGGCTGCATCGCGTCGCGCACCCTTATCCATACACTTCTCCATACACTTATCCCAAATAACGTCTTTGGCAGCCGGAGACAGCTCCATTGTCCACCCCCTCGCGCGCACGTTATAACTCGCGCGCGTTATATAAATATTAATATTATAAATTTTAATATAATATATAATATATAATATATAATATATAATATAATATATAATATAAATAATTTTATATTTATAATATTTTAATATATATAATTCAAGTTTCGCGAGTTAAAATTTCGGTTTGTCGGTTTGTCTCTGTAGGGACATCGCTTCGCGATGTTTGGGTTGTGCACGTTTAATTTACTGAAAACATGATTGTTCCCATTCTACATGCCAAAGGCATGTCCCTACAAAGTCGATACCAATAAACTGGGATGTGCTTACCATCCGACCACTACCACACCATCCGCAGGAAGGAGCATAATGTTGGAAGCCTTATATTCATGTATTTCTCATATGTGTTTCTCGGCAGATTCTTTTGCTATATCAAAATTAATCACTATATTTGCAAAATACGCAAATGGTATAACCAATCTCAGAAAATGGGAAAATATATCAATTTTTATATTTGATATATTTTCCTTGCGTTCTGTCTGTTATGGAAGAAAGATGGCACAATATGAGCAAGTTCAATGAAGCAACCCGCGTGCAGATGCCGGCAATGGTGCATCTTACCCGTTTAGGATATACATATTTCGGAAAAATATCCGAGGAAGATGCAGGAACGGTTTATGACCCTGCTACCAATATTCTTATCGAGGTTTTCCAAAAACAATTTGACAAACTGAATCCCAAATCTCCGGTTTCATCCTCTCAGATGCTTCAGGACATGCGCAATGACTTGAAGAATGATGACCTCGGATATGCTTTCTATCAGAGACTAAAGGCGGTGTCTCCAGTCAGATTGATTGACTATGAGACCCCCTCCAACAACACATTCCATTTTACAGCCGAGTTTACCTGCAAGAATGGTCAGGATGAGTTCAGACCCGACGTTACTTTGTTTGTCAACGGTCTGCCTTTGGTTTTCATCGAGGTTAAGAAGCCGAACAACTCCGGAGGTATGGTCGCTGAAAGCAGGCGGATGAATCTACAGCGGTTCCCCAACAAGCGCTTCCGCTCCTTTATCAACATTACCCAGTTGATGATATTCTCCAACAACATGGAGTATGACACAATGGGCGGAATTGTTCCTTTGCAAGGTGCATTCTATTGCACAGCGGCAAAAGAGTCGGCTGCTTTCAATTGTTTCCGCGAGGAAAATCGCTCGAATGCTGATGTTGCTCCGTATAATCGAAATTATCCATATAAACGCATAAATATAGATTCTGAGAAGAAGATTCTCAAAGACTTCAATTGCGAAGTTATTCACACTACGCCGGAGTACAAGACTAATCTCGACACCAATACTCCTACCAACCGCATACTGACCTCGATGTGCTCTCCGGAACGTCTTCTGTTTATACTAAGATACGGCATAGCCTACGTAAAATCGGAGCGCGAGGTTGACGGCAAGATTGAGATTACCGACCAAAAACATATCATGCGCTATCAGCAGATGTTCGCGGCATTGGCAATCCGGGAGCATCTTGAGAATGGGGCAAAAGCCGGTGTGGTATGGCATACACAAGGCAGCGGCAAGACAGCATTATCCTATCATTTAGCCTATTTCCTTAACGACTATTTTGCCAAACAAGACAAGGTCGCCAAATTCTACTTCATAGTTGACCGTCTCGACCTCCTCGAACAAGCCACACAGGAATTTGAAGCACGGGGCCTGGTAGTCACCACCGCCAATTCCAGAAAAGAATTGATGGATCAGTTCCGCAGCAACCAGTCACAGCAGGGCGCAAGCGGCAAACAGGAAATAACGGTAGTGAACATCCAGCGTTTCGCAGAAGATAAAGAAAAAGTAAAACTTCCTGACTACGCAACCAATCTTCAGCGGGTGTTCATTCTTGATGAGGCACACCGTGGCTATCGCCCCGGCGGTTGCTTCCTTGCCAATCTTTTCGATGCCGACCCCAACTCCATCAAGATTGCACTGACCGGCACCCCTCTTCTTAAAGATGAAAAGGCTACTGCAACAGTCTTCAGCGATTATTTTCACACATATTATTACGACCGCTCGATAGCAGACGGCTATACCCTTAAAATTATCCGTGAGGAGATTGAGACATCGTACAAGGAGAAACTCACTCAGATTATGGATAAGCTGGAGCAGCTTGTTCTGAAAAAGGATGTTCAGAAGTCAATCATTATCGAGCATGAGAACTATGTGAAAGAACTTATCCGCTATGTCATAACCGACCTCTCACGATTCCGTCAGCAACATGGCGACAACACACTCGGAGGCATGATTATCTGCGAGACAAGCGGACAAGCCCGTAACTTGGCAATGTATTGGGATGAGGTGCAACGGGAAATGAACAAAGATGCATCTTTCCCTACCAACGTCAAGGCAAAACTCATTCTCCACGATACAGACGACAAGGAGACCCGCAAGCAAATAGTCAAGGACTTCAAGAAGAACATGACCGTAGATGTGCTGATTGTGTTCAATATGCTTCTGACAGGATTTGACGCTCCGCGTCTGAAGCGTCTTTACTTCGGCAGAAAACTGAAAGACCATAATCTTCTCCAGGCTCTGACCCGCGTTAACCGACCATATAGGAATAACCGTTACGGCTACATAATAGACTTCGCGGACATAAAGCGTAACTTCGAAGAAACAAACGAGGCTTACCTTCAGGAATTGAATCGTTTCAACGACCCGGAAGAAGATGGCAGCGGAGTGACCGACACATTCACGCAGGTACTCGAAAATCCGCAGGAAATCCTCGACACCATGCGCGATATTCACGATACCCTGTTTGAATATACCGTCGACAATGTTGAGGAATTCAGTTCGGAGGTTTCAACAATCCAGGACAAGGAGGAACTGTTGAAGTTGAAAAAGGTGCTTGAGGCAGCCCGCGACTGCGGCAACCTTGTCCGCACTTTCGGCGATGATGAGTTGAAGGAGAAATTTTCAAAGGTAGAACTCACCAGACTTCCCGATATGTTGAAAGAGGTACAGCACCACATCACCATCATCAATCAGAAGGAAGCGTTCAATGCCGACGAGCAGACCACCATTCTTGTAAACGAGGCAATGCAGGATATAGAGTTCACATTCTCAAAGATTGGAGAAGAGGAGCTGAAACTTATTTCCGGTGGCCGCGAGCTTCAAGACAAATGGCGCGACACAATCCGGGCTTTTATGGACAACATCGACCCTGACGATCCGGAGTTCATCACACTGAGAGAGGCCTTCACCCAGCGATTCAAGGAGCATGGATTCGTCATTGACTCCATTGCCAAGTTCAATGAAGAAACCGCCGCTCTCGATTCGATTATTGTCAGATTGAAAGCTATTCAGACTGCCAACAAAGCACTCCTGAAGAAGTATAACGGAGACGCCAAGTTCGCCCGTGTTCACAAAAGAATCAGGGAGGTGAACCATGACCGCAAAGAGAAATCTGAGAAACCGGTTTTCACTTTCAGTGATTCGGAAATAAGCGTAATTCTCAACATGATAAAATCGGAGGTTGACCAACGTGTATATGACAAGAATGACATATTGAAGAAGGATGCCTACTTCGAGCAGACAGTCCTCGCTATTGTCGCCAATATGCTCTATCACTTCCCTCAGATCAGCGATACCGCCACAATCGAGGATTACGATTTTGTAAAGAACGGCATTGCCCGTCAATACCTCAACCAGTATAACGCCACATACGCAGCCAGCTAATGGACATCAAAGAAAAAACCATACGTCTTATCGACGACCTCAAAGCCACATGCCAGTCCTACGGTCTCGGCAACGACGGCAACGAATACAAGATTATCACTCAGATATTCATGTATAAGTTCCTCAACGATAAATTCGGGCATGAATTGAAAATTGCCAAGAGTCCCTTTGCAAAGAAGATTCAGGAAGCCGGTCGTTGGGAACTTGCCTATACCGAAATGCCAGAGACAGAGCGGCAGCTCCTTCTTGTCTCGTTGCCGCCTGAGACGCTGAAACTGCGTCCGGAACATCTCATGTATAGTCTTTGGAATCGTCAGAGCCGTGGAGAATTTGACGAGATATTCGATGCGACCATGACCGATATTGCAGAACAGAACATCGACATATTCTCTACTCAAACTACACAGAATACAAAGATACCCCTCTTTGAACGCCTCACGCCATACGTTACCGACATCGACCAACGCCCGGCTTTCGCGCGTGCATTGGTTGACAAACTTGTCAACTTCTCATTCGAGGAGGCATTCTCTGATGAAAAAGGTTACGACTTCTTCGCAACTATCTTTGAGTATCTGATCAAGGATTACAATACGGCAGGAGGTGGCAAATATGCTGAATACTACACCCCTCACGCCATCGCAACCATCATGGCCCGTCTTCTTGTGAGTGACGATGACGACCTCCACAATATAGAGGCATACGACCCCTCGGCCGGTACAGGCACATTACTCATGGCCTTGGCTCATAGGATCGGCAACAGCAAATGCACGATCTTTGCTCAGGATATTTCCCAACGAAGCAACAAGATGTTGAAACTGAATCTGCTTCTGAACGGATTGGTTTCATCGCTTGACCATGCAATCCAAGGAGATACACTTGTGTCGCCGTATCATAAAAACGATGAAGGCACTGCAATCCGTCAGTTTGACTACGTGGTGTCAAATCCTCCGTTCAAGATGGATTTCTCTGATACACGCGAAAAGATTGCTGCCCAACCGGCTCGCTTCTGGGCAGGTGTCCCCAATGTTCCGGCAAAGAAGAAAGAAAGTATGGCGATATACACTTGCTTCATCCAGCACGTTATCAATTCGCTGAAGAAAGCCGGCAAGGGAGCTATTGTAATTCCAACGGGGTTCATTACTGCCAAGTCTGGCATTGAGAACAAGATCCTCAAGCACATCGTTGACAACAAGATTGTCTATGGTGTTGTGTCTATGCCCTCCAATGTGTTTGCCAATACCGGCACCAACGTGTCTGTACTTTTCTTTGACAACTCTCGTTCCAACGATAAGGTTATCCTTGTTGATGCCTCCAAACTTGGCGAAGAATATAAGGAGGGCAACAATCAGAAGAAGCGTCTTCGTCCGGAGGAGATTGACAAGATCGTTGATACTTTCCGTCAGCGGAAAGCCGAGGATAGTTTCTCTGTTGCAGTTACTTACGATGAAATCAAAGAAAAGGGGTATTCACTCTCTGCCGGTCAGTATTTCGACATCAAAATCGAATATGTTGACATCACGGAGGAGGAGTTCAATAAGCGTATGAATGACTATCGTTCAAAACTTACAGAACTTTTCTCTGAGAGTCATCGTCTTGAAGATGAGATTCTCCAACAGCTTAATACCCTTAAATTCAACTCTTGATATGGCTAAGTCAATTACTATACTGGATCCTGAATATCGTAAATGGGTTCTTGAACTAAAAGAACGCTATCGCCGGAGCCAGATTAAGGCAGCTACGAAAGTCAACCAAGAGATGATTCAATATTATTGGGATCTTGGTCGTGACATTGTAGAAATGCACGTTGAAGACCGTTGGGGTGAAAAGGTAATACGAACATTGGCTGCTGACCTAAAACGTGAAATGTCTGATGCCACCGGTTTGTCTCGTTCCAACCTCTACTATACCAAGCGATTCTATCTTCTTTATAGTAAGGAGATTCAGAAGTTAAAGAAATCGGTTTGGGAACACTCTCCGCAGTCTGATGAAATTGTCCAACAAGTTGCTGGACAATTACAAAAGATTCCGGACACTCAAATTGTCCAACAGGCTGTTGGACAATTTATGAATGCCATATATTCAGTGCCTTGGGGTCATCATATCCATTTGATTGACAAATTCGAGGAGATGCCTGAAAAAGCGATGTTCTATATTCGTAAGACCATAGAGGAGAGTTGGAGCCGCAGCGTAATGGATCATTTCATTGATTCTGACTTATACGCGAGAGAAGGGAAAGCCCTTACCAACTTCTCCCGCACATTGCCGGCAGTGACCGGTGACTTGGCCCAGGAACTGACGAAAGACCCGTATAGTTTCGCTTTCACCGGAATCACCGGAAAATATAACGAACGATTGCTGAAAGATGCGTTGCTGGCCAACATCACTAAGTTCTTGATTGAGCTTGGCACCGGCTTCGCATACGTCGGTAAGGAATATCGACTGAAGATTGGCGAGACCGAAAACTACATCGACCTGTTATTCTACAACTTAAATCTGTCTTGTTACGTGGTCGTGGAGGTCAAGATTGGTAAGCTCGCTTTTGCTGATGCCGGTCAATTAGGTGGATACGTTGTGGCTTGCAATCACCTCCTCCGCAAGGAAGGTCGGGACAATCCCACAATCGGTCTCCTGATATGTAAGGAGAAAGACAGGGTTGTGGCTCAATATGCTCTTGAAGCAAGCAATCAGCCTCTTGGCATTTCGGAATATGACCTCGCCAAACTCTACCCCGAAAAAATTGAGGGCATGATTCCAACAATCGAGGAATTGGAAGCCAATCTTGAAAATCCTCAAATCGAAGCAAAGAAAGACGATGAGCAAAATGAAACTGAATAAATATAAACTGGGCGATGTCGCTGAAGTTCTTATAAGTAATGTAGATAAGAAAAGCAAGGAAGGGGAATCAGAAGTTTCTCTCTGTAACTTCACAGATGTCTATTATAACTGGGCTGTTACACGAAGCATGGTTCCCCAGTTAATGAAGGCGACAGCACCGGATGCCCAGATTAAGAAATTCACAATACATAAAGGACAAGTTGCGATTACAAAAGATAGTGAAACAAGACATGATATTGGTATTCCTTGCTATATGGCTGACGATTTAGAGAATACAGTTCTCGGTTATCATTGTGCCTTGATTTCACCAAACCCAGAATTATTAGATGGGCAATATCTTAATGCCTATCTTAATTCTCGAATGGCAAAAGAGTATTTTGCGAATAATGCAACCGGTAGTGGTATGCGGTATACGCTAAGCATCGATACCATAAATGATATTCAATTATATCTTCCCTCCATACAAGAGCAAAAGAGGATTGGACATCTTTTTGCAGATATAGACCGTAAAATTGCTCTCAACAGAGAGATAAATCGCAATTTACCTCTGTCGGCATGACCGACACCTGACCGTTCATCAGCAGCGGCAGCAACTCATCACGCTGACGCTGTAATTCATTTATGGCTTCAGAATTATTTCTTATGCGATTAAAGATTGGTTGAACCAAAGCGGTAAATTTCTCAATTATTGTTTGTAGTGCAATGCACAATATGGAGTTTTCTACATCTTGCGCATTAAAAGATTTAAATACAGATCCACTCCCTTTTGCCTTCATCCATTCAATCAATTCTTTGGAAAGGAAATATAAGTAGGGAGTATTGTGATATTTGGGAGATAGTGCATAGCAAGACTGATTCATTGCCATATTCATGCCCACTATTACAAGTTTCCCTATAGACCCTCGTGCGGTTAGGATAATATCACCTTCTTTGAACAGAGATGATGCGCAATGGTCTAAACCTGCCTGTGTGATGTGGTCGGTTGTATCAAGCTGATATGTGCTGTCTTTAACATCGGTCGGACCAAAGAATGGAATCTTTCCACCATCCCAGTACTCCTTTTTTGCTTTACTTGGAGTTCCACCTACTTTAATTTCAGAGATAAGTAGAATATTATCAGCAAACCAACCTTGAGGAATCTCACGCTTCAGCTTATCATTCCACACCATCTTGCCGCCGCTCGACTTGTATGGTCTGCCGTTCTCGTCGGGGAAGTCGAACTGGACGAACCAATAGTCGTAGAGCTGACGCGCCATCGCCTCTAAATTGCGATTTATCTCAATGCTGTCACTTTGACGCTGTTGTGCAACAATATTTATTCATTCTTTTTGTAGTCTGTTGTAGCCTGAGAATGTTGCTGTCGAGTCAACGCCGGAATGCTTAAAGTTTTGCAAATCTGTAAGTGGATTGTGTCAAATATATTTGGCATCTTCAAGCGCGATGAACTGGCGGGTGTTAAGACACCGACCATCGATTTCCATCATTTCTATTCAGTTATGCCGCGCAAGGTGCCACGACGGAGTTCTTCGGTTAATAAGTCATAGATATATGCCGGGCTCTCGATGTAGAGGTCGGTGCGCTTTTCACAGAGTTTGTCGAATGTCTCAGAATTATGAAACAGAAGCAGTGCTTCTTCAAGGCCAAGATTTTGGTCGCGCATAATCCATTCCACCACACGGGCTGTGATGTATTCCACAAGGAAATCAAAGTTATTATTTGACTGTTTCATAGGTGAGTGTGACAAATAAATTAATGTATTGATTTATGATTGATGTGGATGAGATTCAGAATGCTTTTGAAGGCGCAATGGGGTTCCATTTCAACTGAAAAAGCATTCTGAAGACCGCCGCAGCGAGTGTGAAGCAATGTATTAATTTATTTGTCACACTCACTTATCCGTTTGATGTATTTGAGCGACTTTTCTGTGGCAAAGAAATACTGCGAATTTAGGTCTTTATAAATCAACCCTGCTACAACAGCATCGAGATCGATGATTTCCATATCATAGAGTCCGAAGAGACGAGCCATTTTATCATCCGCAACAGGCCCAATCACAATATCGTAGTCGTGGTGAAATTCTTTTCCTTCCTGTTTGCGGTTTGCCATTACAAACAATGCCCACTCTTTATCCGGCTTCTCAAATACTTTTACTTTCAATCCGGCGGACATGGCTTCATCAAGATCAAACTCAAATTCTGTAACCGTTGGAGTTCCTCCGAAACGTTCGGCAATTCGACGTGACCAATACACGGCTTGTTCCTTGATGTGGGTGGTATAGAAACCTTGTCCAAAATCTTTGAATTTCTTGCCTTGTGACAAATCAATGTCGCCTATCGGTTGATTTGAACCGTGGTATAGTATCATGATACCGCACCTCCATTTCTTTGACATATTGCAGCCATATCCTCCACACACTCCTGCAACGAGAGTTGATGTTCAGCCTCATAATTCCTGATTGAGAAATCCAAACCCTTGAAACGGGAGAGGTAATTGCAAGCCTCCTTTTTTGTCAGCTTATATTTGCGGGCAAACAGACCAAGACTCATTACTATGTAATGAATCACATCTGATGAAACAGGGTCCTTCGGTTTCAACTCTACTTGTGCCGACACACCCAATGCTTCGGATAATTTATTGATTGTCGAGAATGTGATACCTCGGCCGTTCTCAATCTTTGAGATTTCCGATTTGGTCACACCGACTTTTTCTCCCAACTGTTCTTGGGTAAGTCCAAGCTCTTTTCTCCGCTGGAGAAAAAGAGTTCCTATTTCATCGAATCTGTCAGTCATGGCTATGCTTGTGGCTTAATGCAAAGTTAATGAAAGTTTCCTATATTGGCAACATTTATTGTTAAATGCGCGGAAAGTTCAGATTGCGATTTGGGGGTCAGAGGGCGAGCATTTCGTTTTGGGCGGCGAGGTCGTCGAGGTAGCGGGCGCGGTCTTCCTCAACCATGTGGTCGAACTCGCGGGCGTAGTCGGCTATCACTTCGGCAGTGCGGTGCCAACGCGCCGGGAAGCGGACGGAAATCCATCGGCGCTCATACTCTTTGTAGTTCTCCTGCGCTTCGTCGAATATCTTCTCCATCTCGGCTATCGACTTAGCTTCCATGGCGCGGCGCAGGTCTTCGCGTCGCATCGGAAGTCCGGCGATGTCTACCCATTCGGCAGGGGCTGCATCGCTGTCGTCACCATGGAAGGCATCGCTTTGCAGACGCTCCGACAGATACTTGTATATCGCCAGCTCGTACAGGTGTCGCGCACGCTCCAGCGAGGCTCGTGTGAACTTCATGCCCCGGTAGCGTATGTAGCGGTCGTCGTCGGCCGGACGCGCCAACAGCTTCTCGATCACTTCCGAGGCCGATAGCATCTTGTCAACAGTCAGCGGGTTGAGCACGTCAAACACGATGCGGTCGCGCATCGGCAGCTTGCGTTTCAGGCGGCGGTCGCGTGTGGGCCATTTCTGTTCGTCGCGGAGAAGTCCGCAGCTGCGCAGCATCACGCCGGGCACAACGACCGTGGCTCCCTTCTCGTCGCCGAATAGGTAGGAGAAGGGGAACTGAGAAGAGTCCGGATGTGTCTTGTGCTGACCCATGAGCAGCGAGAACGCACCGATTTTCGCGCCTAACATCAGGTAAGAGGCCGATGATGTCTTCACGCCGCGCTCCAGTATGCCCCAGTGCACAGGGCCGAGCTTGTACATGTGGTTGCTCTGGTTGGTGCCGCTTCCGGCGTTCATGAACGATGTCTGGCAACCGATCAGCAGCGACGACTTGTGCATGCTCACCGTGTAGGGACCGGCAAACAGGGCGCATGCCTCGCCGTTCTCAAGCGAGCAGTTGGCGAAGAAGAGTGAGTCGTGCGCGGTGAAACCTTTCTCAAGCACTGCGCCCTGACCGATATAGCAGTTGCGGATGATTGCACCCGAGTCGGCCACACCATCCTCGATTATGAAATTCTCGGCATCGACTCCTGAACCGACGAAGGTCAGGCAGCGACCCGGCGCGGCATTGTTGATAATCATGCCGTTGGCCAGCGAGCGGGCACCGGTGACGCGTACCTCGCGGCCCACGCAGACATTGCGCAGCGTGCCGCAGCTTTCCACCACCGCGCCGTCGCCGATGACATGACGCGGAGCGAGGCTTTCAAGATGCTCCTCCAGGAGTGGCTGAAGATGACGCTCGCGCCACTTAGGCTCACGGGCCATAAGCAGTGCGGCCTGCGCCGAGAGACCCGGATAGATGGTCACGGCACGCGAGCCGGTCTCGTCGAGCACATCGACCTCCGCGCCCACGCCACACATGGCCTCGGGCTCGAACTCAATGAGCGACGTGTTGAGAATACGCGCATCCTTGCCAATCACGCAGTTGCGGATATGGATTCCGATATTGCGGATGGTGGCGTTGTCGCCCACCACACAGTTCTCCAGCCGGGCGTTCTCGATGACAGAGCCGGCAGACTCGCTGACCGCGCCGAGCGAGACCGCGCCCGCAAATTCCACATTGCGCACTGAAGATATGTCGGTAGCGTCGCAGAGACGGATCGCGCTCCAGTCGAGCGCGCGGCAACCGTTGCTTTCCAGTTTGCGGCGTTCCCACCATTCAAGCGGACGCCGGCGAAGACTTGTGTCGCTCATGATTATAATTCCTCCTCGTCGTATTTCTGATATAAAAAGTCATTGTAAGGGAAACGCGCAGTGTGAATCTCGCGCGCCTTCTGGTAAAGGAGAGCCTTGAGCTCGTCGATGTTTATGCGCTCCTTGGCCGAGATGAACACGCAGTTGTTGTCCATGCGGCTCATCCACGTGCGGCGGAACTCGTCGAGCGAAATGTTCTCGCGGGTCATGGGGGTGAGGTCGTCGGGGTCCTTGGGCGTGTAGGTGAATGCGTCAATCTTGTTGAAGACCATGATCATCGGCTTCTCCGAAGCGCCGCACACGTCGGCCAATGTCTTGTTGACCACCTCGATCTGCTCCTCGAAGTTGGGATGGCTCACATCGACCACATGCACAAGCACGTCGGCCTCGCGCACCTCGTCGAGGGTCGACTTGAACGAATCGACCAGATGCGACGGCAGCTTGCGGATGAATCCGACCGTGTCGGAGAGCAGGAAGGGAAGATTCTCGATGACGACCTTACGGACCGTGGTGTCGAGCGTGGCGAAGAGCTTGTTCTCGGCAAATACGTCGCTCTTGCTCAGCAGGTTCATCAGCGTGGACTTGCCCACGTTGGTGTAGCCCACGAGAGCCACGCGGGTGAGCTTGCCACGGTTCTTGCGCTGCACGACCTTCTGCTTGTCGATGGCCACAAGCTCCTCCTTGAGCCGGGAGATCTTGTCGAGGATTATGCGTCGGTCGGTCTCGATCTGCGTCTCACCCGGGCCGCGCATACCGATACCGCCCCGCTGGCGTTCGAGGTGCGTCCACATGCGGGTAAGACGCGGCAGCAGATACTGGTATTGCGCCAGCTCCACCTGCGTGCGTGCGGTGGCAGTCTGGGCGCGCTTGGCGAAGATGTCGAGAATCAGGCTCGTGCGGTCAAGAATCTTGACCTTCAGTTCCTTCTCGATGTTGGCTACCTGTTTCGACGACAGTTCATCGTCGAAAATCACGAGACCGATCTCATTCTCCTCGACATACTCGCGGATCTCGTCGAGCTTGCCCGTGCCGACATAGGTACGCGGGTTGGGGTAGTCGAGTTTCTGGGTGAACCGGGCCACCGGCTCCGCGCCGGCCGTCTCGGCAAGAAAGGCAAGTTCGTCAAGATATTCGGCAGTCTTGACCTCGTTCTGCATACGTGTGGCGAGACCCACAAGCACAGTCTTTTCGTTCTGTTCCTTATTGATTATATTATCCTCGATCATGACCTTGATGTATAAGAGACACCCGGCGTGACGGTGTGTCGGGCCGGGGTCGGTGTTCAAACATGAAATGGGAACACTCAGGCTCCCATTTCATCTAACAATTCCGGAGGGCGTCGGGTTTCATCGGCCGCGCCTGTTGTCTGTTCCGCCGTGCCGGTGGGGGAGGTCTCACTCCCCGCGCTGGCCGGAAGTGATT
This sequence comes from uncultured Muribaculaceae bacterium, assembly GCA_910578385.1. Taxonomy (GTDB): domain Bacteria; phylum Bacteroidota; class Bacteroidia; order Bacteroidales; family Muribaculaceae; genus Lepagella. The sequence continues at coordinate 26,930 of CAJTQV010000028.1, forward strand.
ATTTCTTTACCTTGTTGTATCGTGCGTTAAGACCCTCAACAACCTCGTCGGTGATGTCGAGCTCGGGGTTGATGTAGAGAGTGGCGGCCTTGAAGAGAATGGCGTCATAGCCACGGGTCTTGTTGTACGACTCGATAAAGGCGTTGATGGAGTCGTTGATGGTTTTCTGCGCCTGGTCGGCAGCCTGGGCTATGTTGTTCTGGAGGCTCTGCATGCTGCGCTGTGCCTCGTTCTGCATGTTGGCCATCTTCTGCTCGTCCTGCTTGTAAGATGCCTCGGATAGATACCCGTTGTTCTGCATCTTGTTCTGGACGGTGGTCGCGAAGTTCTGGATCTTGTTCTGGTGCTGCTTCATCTGGCTCTCGGCGTTGGTCTGCAGGCGGAGCATCTCCTCGTTGTAGTCCTTGGCGAGGTTGTAGCGGCTCAGCACGGTGTCGAGGTCAACATATCGGTAGTTGGGAAGATTTGAAGCGGCTTTCTCGGTCTTGGCCTTGGCGGGAGCCGCCTTGGTCTCGGTCTTGTCGGCACATGACGATACGCCGGTGCAGAGCAGAGCCGATACGGCCAGTGTGGCGAGAGTTGTGTAAGTTTTTTTCATTTTATGAGGTTAAGTTATTTTCAGTTCGGTCGGTCAGCCCGTGAGGCCACCTTTTTCTTCGCTGCGGCGTGATGGCCGCACGCATGGTGCGACCTGCCTTTGCGCCCCGCGAAGCAAAAGCAAAGCAAAAGTAATGATATTCCCAGTAATACGGTAATGAGAAGCGTTAATTTCACTTTTTTTAATATTTCAGGACAGCTCCCGGGGGTGAGCCGTGAGCCGCTGTCCGTTATTTAAACGCAAATTTAACTAAAAAATCGCAAATTGTGGCGTAATGTGCGAATTATTTGTTAACTTTGGGGCAATTAGGGACGTGCCGCCGCGAGCGGACGCGCCGTCCCGCGCCCCGGAAGTTTCCCGGAAACTGTCCGGACAGCGTTGCTAATGTATTATCTAACAAAATATTGATTATGGAAGTTAAAGACCTTAAACCGGAATTGATCTGGAAATGTTTTGACGAAGTCACCAAAATTCCACGTCCCTCCTGCCATGAGGAGCAAATCAGAGACTTTCTCCTGAAATTCGCCGCAGACCACGGTATCGAGGCGAAAACCGACAAGGTGGGCAACGTCGTGATGCGCCGTCCCGCCACTCCGGGCTATGAGAACGCCCCCACAGTGATTCTTCAGGGGCACATGGACATGGTGGCTGAGAAGAACAGCGACTGCAACCATGACTTTATGAAAGACCCCATCGACACATATATCGACGGCGACTGGGTGAAGGCACGCGGAACCACTCTCGGTGCTGACAACGGTATCGGCGTGGCAGCGGCAATGGCAGCCATGATTGACCCGGATCTGGTTCACGGTCCGCTTGAGGCCCTCTTCACAGTCAACGAGGAAATCGGTCTCGAAGGTGCCCAGAATCTCGGCAAGGACATGGTGACAGGTTCAATCCTGATCAACATGGACTCTGAGGATGACGGTGAGATCTTCGTAGGTTGCGCCGGCGGTATCGACACCACGGCCGACTTCACTTACCAGCGCAGCTTCACTCCCGAGAATTTCGTGTACATGCGTGTGTCGGTCAGCGGCCTGCTCGGCGGTCACTCCGGTTCCGACATCAACCTCGGCCGTGCCAACGCCAACAAGATCATAGCCCGCTTCATCTGGGAATGCTCACAGAAGTGGGACATCACCGTATGCGAGATTGAGGGTGGCAACCTGCGCAACGCGATACCGCGTGAGGCTCACGCCGTGTTCGGCATCCACGACAGCCATCATGAGGACCTGAAGCGTTACCTCAAGAAATATTCGGAGGAGATTCTCGGCGAGTACGAGGGTGTGGAGCCTGCAATGGACTTCCGCATCGAGGCTTGCGACCGTCCGGAGTACTGCATGGATTCCGAGACTTCGATCGCGCTTGTCCGCGCAATCTACTCCGCTCCTCACGGTGTCTACTCAATGAGCCGCGACATCGAGGGTCTGGTGGAAACCTCGACCAACCTTGCCGCAGTCAAGATGATTGACGACAACCTGGTGCGCATCACCACCTCGCAGCGTTCATCGGTAGAGAGCCGCAAGAACGACATCGCCGGTCAGGTTGAAGCCCACTTCCAGCTCGCCGGTGCGAAGGTTTACCACAGCGACGGCTATCCCGGATGGGCTCCCAACATGAAGTCGCCCATCATGAAGATCTCGGCCGACGCATATGAGGAGCTCTTCGGCGTGCGTCCCGCCATCAAGGCTATCCATGCCGGCCTGGAGTGCGGTCTGTTCCTGACCAAGCACCCCAACCTCGATATGGTCAGCTTCGGCCCCACCATGACAGGTGTACACTCGCCCGATGAGAAACTTCTCATCCCCACAGTAGATAAATTCTGGAAACACCTCGCACGAGTACTTGAAAAAGTAGCCAAATCATGAGATTTCCCGCAATACTCCTCCTGTCGGCCATAGCGTGGACAGGAGTTGCTTGCGTGAAGTCTGCCCCAATAGGACCTGACGGGAAGGCTGCGGCAGATTCTGTCGCGGCCGCTCCCGGTTCAATGGCCGACAGCCTGCGTGTGGCCGGCTTCCCGGTTGACTCTCTTCCCGAGGCCGACCGTGCCGACCGCTACTCCCACCTCACCGACGAGGATTTCCGTATCGTGGCCGAGGAACTCGGTGTGGAGATTGCCGCCATCAAGGCGGTGGTGCTCATCGAGGCCGGAAAGCAGATGAAAGGTTTCTTCGCCCCCGGGGTGCCTGTAATAAATTTCGACCGCTCCATGTACCGTTCACAGGCCCCGCGTGCCAAGAACAAGAAGGGTGACAAGAGCGCAAAGGTTCCCGCCGGACTCTCCGGTTACGCCCTGCGCGAATGGACCCAGCTTGTCAACGCACGGAAGGTTAATTCCGACGGTGCCAACATGGGGACTTTCTGGGGAATGTTCCAGATTGGCGGTTTCAATTACAAACAGTGCGGCTGTTCGGACGTTAATGAATTTGTGAGGATTATGTCGGAGTCGGAGTTTTCACAGCTCGAACTCTTCGCCAAATTCATAACCAACACAGGAATGCTCTCTGACCTGAAAGCGAAAAACTGGGCCGGTTTCGCACGTAAGTACAACGGTGCCAGTTACAAGCGTCGCGGCTATCACACCAAGATGGCCGCCGCCTACCGCAAATTCAAGTCCGAAGCAAAGTAGCACGGCTATGGCACCGGCTGCAGGTATGTAACCGGAAACAGCCCGGGTGGCTGTGCTGTAAAGCTGTGCCAATTATAAAAGATTCAAAAAACATACCACATGAAAATCACAGAACTTAAGCCGAAATTAGTTTGGGAAATCTTCGACGAAATCACGAAGGTTCCCCGTCCCACGCACCATCTCGACAAGATGAAGACATTTCTTGTTGACTGGGCCAAACGTCACGATATAGAGGTTCACACCGACGAGGTGGGCAACGTAATGATGCGTGTTCCCGCCACTCCGGGTCATGAGAACGCTCCCACGGTCATTCTCCAGGGACATCAGGACATGGTGGCCGAGAAGACTCCCGAGAGCAACCATGACTTCATGAACGACCCGATCGAGACCATAGTGGATGGCGAATGGGTACGCGCCAACGGCACAACCCTCGGAGCCGACAACGGTCTTGGATGCGCCACAGCAATGGCCGCTCTTATTGATCCCGACCTCGTTCACGGTCCTCTTGAGGCTCTTCTCACTGTCGATGAGGAACAGGGCCTGATCGGTGCCAACGGATTGCAGAAAGGATTTGTAACGGGCAATATCCTGCTCAACCTCGACTCAGAGGAGATGGGCTCGCTCGTGATCGGATGCGCCGGCGGCAAGGTCACAATCTGCTCTATCCCCATGACAAAGCAGCCCGCTCCCGACGGAGTGTTCTTTGAGGTGCGCGTGTCAGGCCTGAAGGGTGGCCACTCCGGCATGGAGATCAATCTTGGCCGCGCCAACGCCAACCAGCAGCTCGCCCGCTTCCTCTGGGAAGCTGACCGACGCACTCCGCTCCAGCTCTCCTATATAGATGGAGGAAATCTCGCCAACGCAATTCCCCGCGATGCCATGGCAGTGGTAGTGGTGAGCCGTGACGATGCCGAGGCTTTTGCCGCATATGCAGCTGAGTTCTGTGCAACACTTCACGCAGAATATGATGCCGTAGAGAATCCGGACTTCGGATTCGGCGCGACCGAATGTGCCGCGCAGCCCGAGATTATCGAGTCGCAGCTCGCGCACAACCTCATAGCCGCCCTCTTCGCCTGCCCCAATGGTGTGCAGTCGATGTCGGCTGCTATTCCCGGACTTGTCGAGACCTCCGACAACCTCGCTTCGGTCAAGATGCTCCGCGACAACACCATCGAGGTGACAATCCACCAGCGTTCTTCGGTCGACTCGCGCCGCGACGAGATTGCCGATCGCGTTTCGGCGCTCTTCGGCATGATCGGTGCCGATATCAAGTTTGATGACTCATACGTCGGCTGGGAACCCAATCCCAACTCTCCGGTGCTCAAGGTGGCCGAGGAGAGCTACCGCAAGCTCTTCGGCACGGATCCGAAGGTCGAGGCTCTTCACGCAGGCCTCGAATGCGGTCTCTTCCTGGAGAAGATGCCCGACCTCGACATGGTGAGCTTCGGCCCGACGCTCAAGGACATCCATTCGCCCGGCGAGAAAGCCAACATCAAGACCGTTCAGGAGTTCTACGAGCTTCTCGCGGAGATGCTGCGCCGTCTGGCCGACAAGTAATCCCCGGCCGGCAAGCAATTTATAGCCGGCAGGCAAGAGAGAATAAGATACGCAACCATAACGGAGGTTCGCGGCACCATCGTGCCGCGAACCTTTTTCTTTCAAGGAGGTTATAACTATGAAGCGGTCAGACCCGCACTAAACTGTGCCGTGGCGCGCTTCACGACTTGAAATTCCAATAAGCTATGCTCGACTTTCTATCAATAGGAGTATTCATCGACGGCGGCTACTACGCCAAGATAAATCGCGCGCTCAAGGCCCGCGACCGGTCCATCATACGTGTCAGCTCACTCTTTGAATATATCACTTCAGAACTTGCCATGCAGGAGGGACTCAACATCTCCGACTGCCAGATTACCGAGGCCCATTACTTCCGCGGACGATTCCGTGTGAAGGAGGCATACGACAAGCACCTTCTTTATAACGAGCGGAAGTTCGAGGACACGCTCATAGAGAACGATGTGGTGTTCCATTACAAGCATCTGCGCGAGGTGGAGCGCGACGGGCAGACAGAAGTGCTTGAAAAGGGAGTGGACGTGTGGTTCGCGCTTGAGGCGTACGAACTGGCCACATTCCGGAAGTTCGACTACGTGGTGCTCATAACCGGCGATGCCGACCACCAGATGCTCGTCCGCAAGCTGAAGGCACTCAAGATCAAGACCGTGCTGCTCACATGGAATCTCACCGATGTCGACAACACGTCGCAGATGCTCCGCGACGAGGTTGGCCAGCACTGGGAACTCTCGTTGATTGTCGACAACAATCCGCAGCTCCGCAAGATGCTGCTCTACCGGCTGCGCGAGCCGGCCGTGACGCCACTCGGCGACAACTTCTGAGCATCGGCGTTCTGCCACTCACCAGGGATAGCCATTCTTACCTGATTACAAACTCTAAATCGAAAATATTATGAAAACAAGAATCTCAGTTCTCTGAAGAGCATGTTGGCCGTGATGCTTCTGTGCGTCATGGCATCGTGCGGCACAAAAGTTCCGTCGCCCGAGTCTGTGGCAGAAAAATTGACCTCAGGTCAGACTCTCTCGGAGGCTGATTACACGTCGATGATAGAATACTGCGGCAAATATGCCTCGGAAGCCCAGAAATACTACGATACCATCAACGCGCAGCCCAACGACTCCACAGCCGATGCCATAAAGGCCACCTCCGGGCTTGCCGATCTCTATGCAAGCTATCCTTATCTCGACCAGTTCCGTAACAATCTCGCTCAGACCGAACTTTCCAAGCTCGGTGCGGAAAATGAGAAGAAGGTGAACGAGTATGCCAAATATCAGGGCTTCCCGCTGCCGATAGGGGAGGGGGCTGACCTCCGCGACCCCAACGTGGTCGGAATGATCGAGGAGACTCCCGACAGCGACACCACCGGTGTAATCTCGCAGGGTGACGGCGAGGCTGTCAACATCAATGTGAAATGATGCCGCCGGCGGGTGAAATGATGCCGCCGGTAACAGGAAATATCCGCGGGGACGCATGTCGCGCCCCCGCGCTTCATTATGTCCGCACCTATGGTAAAATAGCCCGATGTCGTGGCAACTCTTGCGTATGTGCCACTTTTTATGTACTTTTGCAGTCTCAATTACGTTAAAAATGTAACGCGACGTGTGCCGGTATGGATTTTCAATGACAGCTTGACTGCTAACTTATTGATAATTAATTACACTATAATTAATTGACGCGATGCCTGGTTGTAAATCTGCATCTGCCGTGTCGCATAACCGAAAACGCTAAAAAAAGCTAAAGCAGCTGATAATAATTAAATATGTGCGGAATAGTTGGATACCTCGGCGAAGGAAATGTCTATGATATTCTTATCAAAGGACTCCATCGTCTGGAATATCGCGGATACGACAGTGCCGGAGTCGCCCTTGTAGGCAACGATGGCAAGATCAATATATTCAAGACCAAGGGTAAGGTGAGTAATCTTGAGGCGTTCTGCGCCGACAAGTGCCTTGACTCAAAGGTCGGTATAGCCCACACACGCTGGGCGACCCACGGAGAACCCTCCGACACGAACGCTCATCCCCACTACAGCGAGGATGGCAACATCGCCATTGTGCACAACGGTACAATCGAGAACTACAAGCTGCTCAAGGATGCCCTGCTGCAGCATGGCTGCAAATTCCATTCGGATACCGATACCGAGGTGCTCGCGCAGCTCATAGAGTATATACGTGTCACCAACAAGTGCTCGCTTCTGTCGGCCGTGCGTCAGGCCCTCAAGCAGGTGGTCGGCGCCTATGCCATAGCAGTTGTCGAGAAAGATAATCCTGACACCCTGATTGCGGCCCGCCAGAGTAGCCCGCTGGTTATCGGTATGGGCGACGGCGAGTTCTTCCTCGCCTCAGATGCCACTCCCTTTGTGGAATATACCAAGGAGTGTGTATATCTCAAGGATGGCGAGATTGCCGAGATCCGTCGCAACGAGCCGTTGAAGATTACCAACCTCGACAACGTGGAGGCCGAGATTGACGTCACCACTCTCCAGATGTCTATCTCCCAGCTTGAGAAGGGTGGATATCCCCACTTCATGCTCAAGGAGATTTTCGAGCAGCCCGACACGCTGCGCGACTGCATACGCGGCCGTGTGGTGGAGCGCGGTGCCCGTATCAACATCAACGGAGTGAATGACCACAAGGAGAAATTCCTGAATGCCAAGCGCATCATAATCGTGGCGTGCGGCACATCGTGGCATGCCGGCCTTCTCGGCAAGTATCTGCTTCAGGACATGTGCCGCATTCCGGTCGAGGTGGAGTACGCGAGCGAGTTCCGTTACTCGAACCCCGTCATAAACGAGGATGACGTGGTCATCGCCATTTCGCAGAGCGGTGAGACCGCCGATACACTCGCTGCAATACAGATTGCCAAAAACGCCGGAGCGTTCGTGTTCGGCATAAGCAACGTTGTGGGCAGCTCGATACCGCGCGAGACCTATTCCGGTTGCTATATCCATGTAGGACCCGAGATCGGTGTGGCCTCTACGAAGGCTTTTACCGGTCAGGTGATGGTTCTCACACTTCTGTCGCTTGCAATCGCGCAGCTGCGCCAGACCATGACGCAGGAGCAGATAGCCGACGTCGGCAAGGCCGTGCTCAAGATTCCGACATACGTCAAGCGTGTGCTTGAGCTCAATGCCAAGATAGAGCGCATGTCTCTTATCTTCACATATGCACGCAACTTCCTCTATCTGGGACGCGGTTACAGCTATCCCGTGGCCCTTGAGGGCGCTCTCAAGCTCAAGGAGATTTCCTACATCCATGCCGAGGGTTATCCCGCCGCAGAGATGAAGCATGGCCCGATCGCTCTTATCGACCGCGAGATGCCTTCGGTCATCATCGCGCCCAAGGACCACTTGTACGAGAAGATTGTGAGCAACGTGCAGCAGGTGAAAGCCCGTGGCGGCAACATCCTGGCCATCGTGACCGAGGGAGACACCGAGATCAGCAAGCTCGCCGACCATGTTCTTGAGGTCCCGGAGATGCCCGAATGCCTCACTCCGATCATCACATCGGTGCCTCTCCAGCTTCTTTCATACTATATAGCGATAAATAAGGGCAAGGATGTCGATATGCCCCGAAATCTCGCTAAATCGGTGACTGTGGAGTAATTAAAGTGTACCGATAAGGGTGCCTCTCCAAAACCGATTCAAAAAAAGAAACAAAAAATAACGATTTTTTGCCGAAATAGTTTGCACAGGTCGAAAAAATGTTATACCTTTGCACTCGAAATTCGCTGACAACCTAAGCCAAGCGGATTTCAAACGCCTCTTTAGCTCAGTTGGCCAGAGCACGTGATTTGTAATCTCGGGGTCGTTGG
>CAJTQV010000029.1 GCA_910578385.1 uncultured Muribaculaceae bacterium
AGCTTGAAGCCGAGGGACGGTTGGCTGATGACGAGGTGTTGCGTCTCGTGCAGCGATACCAGTATTCCGTGCCTGATGAGTTGCGGACGTACACAACGTCTATCCACCGAACGCCCTGCGCGTCGGCGACCGTGCCGTCCTCATACGACATGTTCTCCTGCCATAGTCCGGACAGTCTCATGACGGGACCTGCAGGGCCGACACCGCCATTCTGACCATTCTCGCCCCTGTCACCTTTCTGGCCGTCGCAGACATAGCCCACAACGTGTTCCGCCGACATGACCTCGACGGTCGGAGTGATTGCGTAGGTGTAGCGGGCGACGCGGAGATGTATGTTCGGGTATGTGTCCCGTCCGTCACTGTCGTTGAAGTCTATTGTCTGTCCGTACGATATGTCTTTCCACTCGGTCTTCCCGTCTTTCCATGAGATGCTGTACTGTATTCTCTCTGCGGTGTTGGAGAGTATCAGCGGCGGCTGGGGTATCGTCAGTTCCGTGCGCTTGTCTCCCTCTATGCGGAAGCAGCGCACGTTGACCGTGGCCGAGCCTCCGGGAAGCGTACCGTCGGCGTTGCAGCGTATCACCCCGGGGCTGACCTGCCACTCGTAAGTGACGGCATCCTTGCCGAGAAGCTCCCCGTTTGATGGAGACCAGGCCGGGGCGGTGTTCACGCCACGTTCGAGCTTGACTCCGGCTATCTCCACGTCCGAGTCCTTGAAGGCACGCAGCAGCACGGCGGTCGGGGTCGAGGACTCGAACGTGCCGTCGGCCTTGAACGCCACATGGAACCTGCGCCATTCGTCGTGAAGGTCATAGAAACGCGATGTGTCGGTTGCCCACACGTTTGTATTGTAACCGTTGGAGGCTATGACGCTCGATGTGGCCATGCATACGAACGGATAGCAGTATGACACCACCTGCCCGGTGCCCCGCGCCCAGAACGACAGCGTGTAGGTCTCGCCCTTTGTGACCGGATGGAACAGTTTGGCGATGTCTGCATAGTCCGAGGTCATGTCCGCTGACTTGACCCCGAGCACTGTCAGACCGTCGAGGGTGCCGTTCCTTGTGGCCACCGGCGGTACCGCCCATCCATCCCAGTCTCTCGTGCCGGTGAGCAGGTTCTCGGTATAGGAGGAGCCGTCCTTGCCTGACTCGCCCGTGTCTCCCTTGTCGCCTTTCAGCAGGGCGATGTCGCGGAACAGCACGCTCTGCGTGGCCGTCACCGCTGACGCTCCCGGCTTGGGCGTGTATGTGGCCGTTATGACAAGCGTCCGCTCCGAATATCCGGATATGAACTGCGGGTTGACCTGCACGTTGAGTGTGCCGGTGGTCTCGCTGTATCCCCCGATGCTGACCGCCCCCGCCGCAAGTGCGGCACCGTCTGCGGCGCGGCATGTCACCGTCATGCCAGGTGTGGCATCCACCACTCCCTGCATCGCCGTGAGCTGTATGACGCATGAATCAGCCGCACCATCCCCGCGATAGCCTATGTAGGTGTCGCCGAGCATGGTGTATGACAGCCGCAGGGGGGCGTCAACCTGCCTTATCACGCCGGAGAAGTAGACGTTGTTGAGGTATGCCGAGTAGCCGGACATGTCCTCGCCGTTGAGCCTGAGGCCGGAGAGGTCGCCGAACTGCGACATGATGTTGTCGGCGTTCCACGTCCATTCCCTGACTCCGGCGAGGTAGCGGGTGTAGGTGCGCGTGCGGTATGCCGACTGCTGGCGTTCGGGGTGCAGGTAATTGCCTTGTGCGTCTTTTGCGTCGTTGCCGTATGCCACGAAGTGTAGCCCCTCCACCGGTTCCGCCGGATAGAACGAACGCGTGCGGACATGCAGACGCTCGTTGCGCTCACCCTCCACCCCGTAGACGTAGAAGTAGAGCGTCCGGAAGCCGGCGAAGCAGAAGTTGCCGTTGTTCTCGTCAGCGTCTTCGGTCTCGTTGCCGTTCTCGTCAACCGCTCTCTCGCCGCCGGGTGTGGCGGTGCCGATGTTCAGCTCATTCCTGGAGTAATGCCAGATACCCATGCAGAAGTCGCCGACACTGAGAGAGCCTATCTCGCCCTCCTCGAGTTTGAGGTTGATCCAGCCGACGTTGCAGGTGGCGACCTTGCCGTCGGGCTGCGTGACATCGGTTGTGCCCTGATGCTCGTAGCTCTCCACTATGCCCGCGCCCGGTGCCTGCCACTCGTTGCCGACGATGACCTCGGTGCGGTTGTAGCGAAGCTCCGGAACTTCGAGGAACTTGCGCAGGGTGAGGGAATCAAGTTCGGCGTTGCCCTCACCGTCAATGCGTCCACCCATGCCGCCGACAAGGCCTGATATAAACTCCTTGCCGAAGTACATGCCTTTCTCGGCGGTCAGAAAATCTCCGACGGCAAGCTGATAGGGTGTACGGTCGCCTTTGACTTTTGAAAGAAACTGGTTGCGGACAGGGCTGTCGGAATCGAGGTCATGCGCCATTTCAGCATGATCGGCTTCCTTGGCATGCTCCGCCTCTTTGGCGTTGTTTGCAATTCCGGCAGTGTCGGCATAGAGTGCGACATCCGCACTGATGGCATGTTCAGCCTCCTTGCAAGTTCCGGTCGCACCCGTGGCGAAACCACCCGAGGCTGTGGACTTGCCGTTACTGTTGCCTTTCTTTTTCTTCAGTATTTTTACTTCAATCATTTTCAATCTCTTTTAAGTTCATTTCTGCGTAACCTTCCATCAGATTCCGGCTGATACCCAATACATAAAATTTCTTCGCGGGCAAAGCGGGATGGGAAAACACATTGAGCATGGAAGCGATTGATCCTTTGTCAATAACTTTGTGTTTCATCTCGATCCGAGGGACATGGCATTCTGCATAATAGCTGTCAACGTACAGTTGTTCCGGTTTTGCCTGTTGCTGCTTGTTGTGGTCGTAGATGGAGAGAAGCCCCAGCCCTGTTGCAGAGACGAGAGCGGTTGACAGATTTATGGTAGCCTTGATTCCGAGTTTAGATCTTTCCTCCTGAGTGAGCGCGCTGTTTATATCGAAATCTATGTCATCTTTTTTGTTGACAAAGGTTTCGTTGGTATCACTCATATAAATAAGGTCATTGTCCTCGTCGTCGGAGATAAAACCGTTGTCGCTGTACAACTTCACGCTGAAGTCTTTGAGTATGATGTTGTCGAGTCGTGGAAGTACCGGTACACCAACATCTCTTGTATATCTGTACCATTTCGCACTTTTCTTCAAATCACCGAGTTCTTGACCATATAGATAATTCACCGGTCCTAAAATCATAAATTTCACACTGCCTGAAACCATATCCGCCTGCTTTATAGGGATTGCTATACCGGATGCGTTTATGTTCAGATTGAAATTGATGTTATTCTGGAAATCAAATTCTGTCCCGACAATATAGTCTCCTAACTTAGGGTCAAACCCAATATAGAAGCATTGGGTGTAATATTCATCATCGTCTGCACACTCCTCGCGTGTTTTGAATTTTGTCCACTTGAAATCTTGGATTTGACCATGGCTGCCGGTTTCTACAACACATTTGTCTCCGATAACCAGCATACATGCAAGCATCGGAACTTTGGAGACTTTATCAGTTTCTTCTCCTCCGGCATATTTATACTCATAAATTTCCGGTCCGGTACCGGTGAATGGAACAAGACCTCTTTTTGTTGACATGGCTGGATACAGGCCGTTGCCGGTATAATATTTTTGTGTATAGTATCGTCCGTCCTCATTGTTCCGGCTATCTACCGTTTTATGCCAGAACCGGCTGTCTCCATTAAATATCCAATCTTCTTCAGGGGCGTTGAAGAGCGTCGGATAATCCGCTGTAAATTGCATGAATGGATTGAGAATGATTTTTCCTGACAGCACAATATAATTAGTAGTGTCAGGGTCTTCCGGAGAATAACAGGTACCCGGAGAATGCCCATTGTAGACTGCCAACGGGATATTCCTCTTGATTGTATTCTCATTGGGGTAGGATTTTGTCTGATCCGTGTTGCAATTACCATCTATACTTATTATCATATAGTTGTCCATGCTAAGTTTGTCAATCGGGGAATTATCCTGACGGTTGAGCTTATACTCTACTTTCCCCAAAGAGAAAATACCTGTATATCCGTATTCCCCGAAGAGATTCGGTAAAACTTCCTGTGAGATTCCCTCTTTGCAGTACTTTGATATCAGGTCATCTCCGGTTCCCGGTTCCCGGAATATCCATGATGAATGATTCATGACTTGAATATACCAATCCGTTACGGCAGCATCTTCAAATGAAGGTATATGTGGTTCTCCCGGATTCATGGTAGCATGTACCATCTCATTGAAGGATCTGAACGCTTTTATGCCCTCTCCGTCAGATGAAAGTTCTGACATATATCGTTGTCTGTTCTTGTATGGAGAAGACAGATGTTCCTCGTCGAGAGGACTTTCGATGATTGTATCGACATCCTCGATATTGCATGTCAGTTGAATCTGATTGAATACTTCCCCGATGCTGATGGTAGTGTCGGAGGCGGCTGTATTGTCCAGGGATATGGCGATATGCGCGGGCGTTGTTGTCATTGTGGAACCGTCTGTCAGATTTTTCCATGAGCAGGGTTTCCCGGCTTTCAGTGTTTCCCATGAGAAAATGTAGAAGTCGAGACCATCCTGAATGATGTGGAGGTTCAGATATTTCAGAAGTGCCTCAAGCACTTTATCCTTTTCCCATACATCATCTTCATCATCTCCAAGAAACAGGAGCTCCGATACTGATATCTGAGATAATATTCCGTAACGGTCTGCAGATTTGTCAAGAGCTTTGCTTCCGTCATACAGTAGGCGTATTTTACCGGTGTCTGCAAGATTCAGACGTGTGAATATATCTGTGAATATATCGGTTGTGATGTCCGCGAATGTTCTCTGTCCGGCGTTGACTTTGACAGAGTTGTAGACCACACCGAGTTTCCCTATGTCACTATATTTGGCATATTGCAACGCCGAGAGAGCATCGATGCACGATAATTCCAGTTCATCGAAAGTCTCGTTGTAGTCTTGCGAATATGCCTGTGGTTCTATGAAACCGGCAAAGATGCACCGGTCTCCTTTGAATATATTTACCACAGCATCCATGCAGGATGTGCAGAAAAAGTCGGTTATAAGCTCTCTTGTAAGGAGATGTATTGTCGCGCTTTGACGGAGGATGTGGTCAAACGGTCCATTTCCCCGGCTGGTAATTTCAACCGGGTCGTCGGTGAAAAATATGTTTCCTCCATCGGCATTGATCTCGACTTTCGGCGAAGCGACACCTCTTGTCAAGATGTTGACCGAGACAGACTCTCCTGTCTGAGTCAAAAAACTTCCTGTATAATACATATGAATTATAAGTTGGTCAGTTAAAGTTTTATATCTGTTCTTTGGCCAGATTTGCTGGCTATACGGGTTTCGTTGGCAAGCACGCAAACGAGGTCTCGTCCGTGAGCACGCAGTGTGCCTCCCACTATTACCGGTTGTCCGGCTGGTTCAATCAGATGCCGCAGTTTGTCGAGTGGAGCCACCACCTCCGGATTATGTGACGCTCCGGCATATTCTCCGAGTAGTCCGAGTGTTGGTCCTGAGAGTATTCCTCCTTGTGCGAAAGGGGTGATGAGCGCTCTGTTGCCTAAAACGTTAAGTGGGTTGTTGAGCAAAGAGAACAAGTTGCTCTGCTGCTCTTTGTTCAGAATCATTTCTCCACTGTTGACCCGGGCTAACAACTTGTCTCCGGTAGGTGAATTGCCTCCTACTATACCTCCATTAGCAAAACTGCCGATCATCGCAATTGCTGCGATAACTGCTGCAACGCCGGCAGCAATGGCAATGATATTTTGGGGGAATCCGAGTTCCGCGCCACTTTTGGTTGCTCCTGTAATAGCTTTTGCTTCATCTACCGGTAGTTGGGCTGTGGTGGCAAGGGTATCAGCCACTGTGGCAGATGTATGCTCCATTGTCTGCTGGGTCTGATTTTTTGTGCTGTTGGCATCGTTCTTGGCGACAAGTGAATGAAATCCTGTGGCGGTGGTCAGCATGTTGATTATTTCGACAATCGATTGTACGCCCTCGTAAATCTGGATGAATCCATCAATAATCGATGTGAGGGTTTCCCAAGCCGTCCCGTTTCCTTCCAGTGCTTCCGTAATGCTTAATACACCATCACCAATGCCCTTCATGGAGTTGTATCCATTTTTGAATGTGTCAAAGGCATCAACGCTTTCGGTTCCGGCATTCCTCATGGATTCGGCAAGATCATTCCAATAGGCTATCTGCTCATTGAGTCCCGCCGCTGTGTTGATGTCGGTGCAGTTTTGGAGTTCATTGTTCAAGGCTGCTACATTCTCCTCTATCTCCTTGATGCTTTTGGCTTGAGGGTTGAGCTTTGGAGAGGAAGTGTCCTCGGTTGTTTTTCCGGCATTGCGCAGGGCATCAGCTTTTTTTGTCCATTCATCAATCTGCTTGTTTATGTCGATAGCTTTCCCGATATCGGAGCATCCTTGAAGATCGTTTCTTAATGATGCCACATTCTCCTCCATCTCTTTGAGGGTGGCGGCATCCTCCTTGAATACAGGACCTTCTGTCTTTTGCTCTACGCCATATCTTTCGCGGGTGGCAATAAGTTCCTGCCATTTCTTGATTTCATTGTTGATTTCAGCAAGTCTGTCGTCATTTGTCACGGTCTGACGTTCTTCGGAGAGAGTCGAAATGTTGTCGCGCATCTCCTTGATGCTTTGCGCATTCTCTTTGTATGTAGGCTTCTCGACGGTCGTTGGCTGAGACTTTGTCTGCTTTTTGTGAGTTGGAGTTGGAGTTGGAGCAGGAGCAGTTGTCGGACGAGTCTTGGCACCCTGTACAGGCATTTTAATAGCCCCCATCTTTTTAATAACTGAAGACATTTGGTTTCCCAAATTTTGTTTGTCTCGGTTATTTTGACTCAAATTTGATTTGAATTTATCATAATCAGAAGTTCCTGAAACCCCATCTTTGTTTTTTGTACTATATTTTCTAGGGGTGCCGTTAGAATTGTATAGCAGGTTATATCTGTCTTGTTCAACTTGAGCTAACTGGTTTGCCAATAATCGTGCGCGGGCTTCCAATACCAATTGTTCGCAATAGGCTTCGCTGTTGGCAATCAGAGCGTCATACCAGTCGGATACACTGGAGAAATAGCCCATGGTCTCGCCATAGGTGTTGTTCATCTCGTTGACAAGTTTCTCCTCCTCTTCTTTTGTGCCGTTGAACTCTTTGAGAGTGGCTATGTTGATCTCAAGTGCGGCGCGGTTGGTGGCCAACGTCGATGCTTCCTGCTGTCGCGCCTGTTCAAGTTGTTCCGCACGTTGCTTGGCAAGCTCCTCGGCATCGAGTAGCCTGTTTGTCGATTCGGTCGCCTCGTCACTGCGCCCAACAAAATAACTTATGACAGTTGTAAGGGCAACAATCGCCGCCCCGATTCCGGTTGAAATCAGAAGTCCCTTGAGCGCGACCTGAAATGCCAGAGTGGAGGCTGCGCTGCCCGCTGCCGCCGCTGAATAGATTCTGAAAGCCTGAGCAATCTTGCTGATTGAAGATGACACGGCAGCATAGACCGCCATCGCTTTTTGTTGCAGGTTGAAAGCCGCGAGCGCGGTGACGGCAGTTCTTACACCTTCTGCCAGTTTCATTATTCCCCCTATGGCGATAACGGAGTTGGCTGCAATGGTCAATATGGGCATGGCTTGCACAGCTATGCCACCTAATTCCTCCTTAAGGTCGATGATTGTATTCTCCAGCTGTTTCTGCTTACCGTCATCGGTCTGGGCCAGTGCCTCGTTCATGCCTCCCACAGATGATGATATGACATCTACCAATACGGCCGCACGTTGGGATTCAGTACCGAATTTCAGAACCTTCTCCTGAGTCTCGTCAAACTTGTAGCCGCAGTTGCTTAATGCTTCGGTCTCTCCATTCATCACGCTGCCCAACATGGCCGCTGTAGCAGCCGCGTTTTCCTGAGTTGCGTTGAGTCCGTTCTGTTGGGCGAGCACATCATTCATTACCGGGATAAGTGCCTCAAGACTTTGCTTCTCGCTGAGATATGTCGCGAGTACCTGTGCTCCCGCAAGCTGGATCTCGTCGCCGATCACGCCCAGTTCCTGCTGCGCCGCGCAGAGAGCTTTTATGCTCTGGATGTCCTCTTCGCGTGCGTTCATGGTGTTGCGCATATTGACGCTCAGCTGGGTTTCCGCCTCAGTTTGAGCCGCGTGGGCGTCGGTCAGTTCGCGCATCGCTTCCTGAAGCGTGCTCAATGTATCGGCTGCCGAGCCGATGTTGTCCGCAAGGGCAGTGAAGCCGTCGACATGGTTGCTGAACTCCTTTACATCCTGAACGATGGCTTTCATTAATTCATGAAAGTTGCCGGCATCTATGGTCAGATTAGCAAACCCATCCGTTCCCTGGTCTATTTTTAATCCTATTGATATTATGTTTTTATTTGCCATTGTGTACTTCTGATCAGTTATTGTGATTCTAAGGCTTCTCAAATGATCTCATCGCCGAGGCGACGTGCCACTTCCTCGAAGCGGCGGCGTCGCTCGTCGGCGGTGAGTATCGGTGCATCCGGGGCGGATGGTAAGCCGGTGTTCTTTCTGTCCCAAGGCAGCGGGAGCAATTGCCGGGGCGTGACTTTCTTTTTCAAGTGCGGTTGTATTATGATTGCAGCCAAAGTCCGCGCCCTTTCCCATTCCGCATGTTCCTGCTGTTCCCTCATCTCGGTCCAGGATTTGCAGATACTTTCGAATTCGTCGAAATACAACCGGAGGAACTCATCGGTCGAAAGGCCGATGCATCCTACGGCAATGCCAAGAAGGTCTAAGATGCCTGTGGTCTTTTTTTTTCACCGTCGGTGTCTTCTGCTGTTTCGACGGTCTTTGTTATTGACCGTGTCCATTCCTCCATCTCTGCCGGGGTCACAAGGTCCGCGAATTCCATGAGAGGCATGTCGAAGTCCTTCCCCTCCCTTTTGGATGCAGACATCACGCAACACCATAGGTAGGTGAACAGGTCGCTTACACTTGTGGGGTCAATCTGGGTTGTTTCTTTCCCTGTTTCCTGTTTGAACCGGAGCATAGCCCCCATGGTAGGTCCACAGGGGTATGCTGTTCCGTTCACTGTAATCTCGATTTTTTTCATCGTAAGATAGCTGTGAGTTTCTGTTTTGTTTACACGGTGGTCTGCGGAGTCTCGGTGATTGCCGTCTCGTCGATTATCTCCGGTTCGCCATCATTCTCCAGACTGACGGTGTAGGTGGCGTCATCCTGTGCCGGGTCTGTTCGTTCAAGCGATGCGATGACGAACTGTCCTTTCATATAGGGCTTGTCGCTGTTTTCGCGTTCCATGCACTTTACCTCCACGCTCTTGCCGCTTTTCCATGCTGCGAGAAGAGATTTGTAACCTGCCTCGCTTTCGCCGTAGAACACAAGACCTTCGGCCGAGATTGAGATGCTGAGACCGGTGATGCCCTTTCCTTTCCAGAGACCGGCGGAGATTGAAGCGGATGCTACCGGTTTGACGGCCCGATCCTTAGTCTCGCTTGTCATTGTTGTGGTGTGGGATGTGCAATGGCCGACAGCTTTACCGTTTACGTAGACCATCATGTCGCTACCGTTGCAGTAGCCAGTTTTTGTTGTAGTTGCCATAAAAGAAACTAATTTAAAAGGTTATTAAAATTTCGCATTGAAAATCATGCGTTGTATGTAGATTCCGTTTTTTCTGATTTCTTCAGAATCAGCAAGCCAGCAGGCTCTCATCTTCAGTCCGTCAGACTCATAGCTTTGGAAATCGAGGGCTGCGCGTACTGCCTCTGCGATTTTTATTCCCTCCTCGTAGTTGTCCGTGCAGCATAGCAGTTCCTCCTGAATGATGTCTGCTCCCGGTTGGCCGCTTTTCTGAGGAGTAGCTTCCAGTTTGATTCTTCTGAAAGAAATGTAAGGTAGTGGCTGGTCCTGATTTTCCCCGATTGCAGGGATGACAGATCCGACGAGGTCGGTAACATCCCGGCTTTCTGCCAATGCGGAGCAGAATACTACTCCCGCACTGAGCGATGATTTAGGCATAGTCATAATCTTTTAGTATATAGTCACAAATCCTTTTGTTGTAAATAAAATTGCAAAACTTGCTCAAAAATTTGGCGGAGCGGGATAAAACGACTATCTTTGTCTCCGGAGAGATGTCAGAAAGAACTTGTCGTTCTGTCATCTCCCGCTCCGCCGTACAGAAGAGGATTAGTTTTACGGCTGCAAAGTTAAGATAATTATCTTAGATAAGCAAATATTTTAAGATAAATATCTGTTAATAAATGTTAATATGATTTATTTGTGTAAAAATATCTCTGTAAATTAGGTGGTTGCGGCGTTTGAGCATCTGAGGATATTCTTGATTAATCACAAGTATTGAATTCTCAAATGGTTCAGATTATTTACTATTTGTTTTACGGGTATTTTTCAGTTAAACATACTTTTAATTGTTTGAGGAAGATGGAGATAAGAAAGATCGTAGCTTTATTGGTTCTCTGTTTGTCGGGAATCTGCTGTTTCCAAGTTAAAGCCGAGGAGAGTATTAAATTCGCCGGTATCGATATTTGTGGACCGAATTACGAAAAGCTCATCGATAAGATACAAAAGGACGGGTTTGAGTTGGTGGAAACTACAGAAAGTTACTGTGCGTTTTCAGGAAAAAGTTACGGATACGATGCACTCATTTATGTTCATCGAGGTTATGACCCTGTGCAGATTGAATTCTTGACTTTGGAATATCAAAATATGCCACTTAGTGAAGTGAGTGATTTATATACATATTTGTACAAGGATTATTTAGATATGTATCCCGAGTTTAACAAGTTTATTTTGTTTGACCCATATGAGCGAGAACAACACATGCTGGCAGGAGGTGGGGGATTCATATCTTTTGTTGTTACCGATAAGAACGCAGGGAATGGAGTGTTGCTCATAACATATGGTAACTCAAAAGAAATTGATAAAGGAACTGAAAATAAGCAAGGAATAGGTACGGATGATTTATAGTCGTGCGTGCTTTAGGTGATACGTGAATAGTTATGATTAATGTTGTCAAAATTTGTTTGGTGGCGATATTTACATTGATATCGTTTCAGGTCAGGGCGCAGAACGTCGAGTTCATGGGAGTGGATTTGTGTGGCGTTGAAGCCAAAACAATTTATGATCTTGTGGCTGATCGGGGGTACGAGTATGTCGGCGAGGATGAAACAAGCGTTTTGTTTGAAGGCGATTTCGCCGGGCATAATGCTTATGTCATGGTTACGGATTATATTACAACAGGTCAGGTAGCATCAATCAACATCTCAATTGATGAGATGACACCCAAGGCAATGGAGGATTTGTATGCAGACCTGTTAGTGAAGTTCAAACGTAAGTATCCACATTTGGAAAATGCCACCTATACTGATGAAAAGGGTGTTTTGACATACGCGTTTGTAGGTGATTGTGTGGGTATAGCTTTGCAAAAACGGACTTCATCAAAGAAAGGTATGAAAACTGGTCAACTGTCAATCCTATATTCATGTTCGCCGGTTTTATGATGCCTCTATAAATGATTTATGATATGTTGGAAGAATCTGTAAAGGAACGGCTTGTGAAATTTATCAAGGCGTCGGGAATCAGTGTCAACGCCTTTGAACGCAAGGCCGGATTGTCGGTGGGCTATATGCGTCAGTTGAGATGTGAGCCATCCCCGACAAAATTAAAAAATATTCTTGATGCTTTTCCGCAGCTCAATGATCAATGGCTCCTGACGGGTGAGGGAGGCATGTTGCGGACGGCTCCGGACGATATGTCCACACCCATTAAAAGTCTTACCGACGGAGTTCCTTATTATGACGTGGATTTCTTGTTGGGCTTCAATGAGATTGATGGGCCCGGGGCGGCAAATCCGGAGTATCTTATCCGTATGCCAGGTTATGACAAGGCGACCCTTTGGTGCAATGCGTCGGGGCATTCGATGGAACCGGAGATAAATAACGGAGATATAATAGCCTTACAGCGAATCGAGGATTTTTCTTTTCTCCCTTTCGGAGACTTGTACGGCTTCATCACGACAAATGGAATGCGGACAATCAAGAGGTTGGGGCGCAGTCTGCAACCGGGTCATTACCGGCTTATACCTACTAACCGCGATTATGATGAGCAGGATATTCCTATATCCGCTATCGCGTGTGTGTACCGTGTAATGGGTGCCATGAAGGCTTTCTGATTGCTGGGTGAGTATAAGTTTTTACAGGCCCGTCTTTTCTCCGGTGGGGGAGGGGACGGGTTTGTTGCGGTAGTGGGGGTGGTGGGTCAGGAGCTCGGTGCGGAGGCGGGTGCGGTCGAGGTGCAGGTAGATTTCGGTCGTGGCTATCGATTCGTGGCCTAACATCTCCTGGATGGCGCGGAGGTTGGCTCCCCCTTCGAGCAGGTGCGTCGCGAATGAATGGCGCAGCGTGTGGGGCGATACCTTTTTCATGATGCCGGCGGCCGCAGCAAGGTCGCGTATTATGTAGAACACCATGACCCGGGTCAACGGTGCTCCCCGTCGGTTCAGAAACAGTATGTCGGAACCCTCGCGCTTTATCGGTCCGGCATTGCGTATGGGCAGATATTCCTGTATCAGCTCAACGGCTACCGGCGAAAGCGGCACTATACGTTGTTTGTCTCCCTTACCCTCGACTATCATGTAGCCGTCGTCGAACGATATGTGCGACAGCCGAAGCCCGACAAGTTCAGAGACCCGCAGTCCGCTGCCGTACAGAGTCTCGATTATGGCGTGGTTGCGTGGTGTCTCCGGTTTGTCGGCGGGCAAAGCCTTGATCATGTCATCAATCTCTTCTGTGGTCAGTACGTCGGGTAGCGAACGCCCGATCTTTGGCGACTCAATCAGTTCCGAAGGGTCATTGTCTATGTAACGCTCCATGCGGAGATACTTGAAGAAACTTCTTATCCCGGCAATGAGCCGTGCCTGTGAGCGCGGAGATATGCCGAGGTCGTGCAGTTCGCACAGCAGTTCATGGATGTCTTCACGCGTTATTTGTTCAACTTGGATTCCCCGTGATGCCGCGAAATCGAGCAGGTGCCCCACGTCTACAAGGTATCCCTTGACGGTATGAGAAGAAAGCCCCCGCTCTAAGAGCAGATATCTCGAAAAGCCGGTGGTCAGTGTGGTGTTATCGGGCATGGATTAATCAGATTGGGGCGCAACAATGGCTTCATATCGAGATTGAATATGATACCTTCTGCATACCGGGGCGAGAGATAAGAAGAATGTTGTGCCGTCCGTACAACATCAGACCTTCGTCGAGTGTGTCGAAAAGTCTGTCGCGCCAGCCCTCCGGAGCATCGCGGAGGGCGATGATTCTACCCGGCTCTCTCAGCAATTTGCTCAGAGTGTCGAGAGGAATGTAATCTGCGGTGGAGCATATGAGCTGACAATCGGATGCGGCAGAGAGAGCGGAAGTCACGGCCATGCGCGAATTGGCGGCATGAAGGGCTGTGCGGAACGGCGATGTCCGGTCATCGTTTGGCAGGAACGCGCTCTTGACATCAAGAAAAGCCGCGAGGCGCAACAATGTGCGCGCCTCGCGGCGTGAATGCGGCAGAGATGTACGCTCCAACGAGTTGTCTATCTCCTCATATCCGTAGTGGCCATATTTCCGTCCCGGCCGCACCACCTCCTTCACCAGCGAGTAGGCGAAAGGGGAGTGGACGCCATATCCGCGTGTGTGACGCCAACGCTTGTATGTCTCGGAAATCAGATGCCACATAATTATCTAATGTCTTGTGTGCTCTTGCCGAGGATTATCCACGTGCTTCGGGTTCTCCTGGATGCTGCCTGTTGAGACGCAGCACGAAGCGGTAAACCCAGAATGCGAATGCGCCGAGGCAGAGAACGTAGATAAGAATCACAGCTGATACGCCGAGCGTGTTTGTCACGCGGAGCGACTGCGGGTCGAACCGGAACTCTATGTCATGGTTGCCGGGCGAGAGACGTATGGCACGCAGCACATAGTTCACCCGGCCAATCTCTACAGGCTTGCCATCAACCGTAGCATGCCAGCCCCAGGGGAAGTAAATCTCGCTGAAGACGGCCACGCCGCCACGTGCCGAGCGTGCCTTGTAGGTCAGACGGTCGGGAGCGTAAGAGGTCTCATAGATGGTATCACCCGGGGCCGGAGCGGTGGCCGTGCCGAGAATCTGCTTGAACTTCGCGTCGGCAACGGCGCGGTGGGCTGTGTCGAGCGAGTCGAGGGCGGCCATCTCATGATTGGCATCGGCCACATAGTCAATTCCCGATACGAACCAGGCATTTCCGAGCGCGTCGGGATTCACCTCATACTGGTCGCCCGAAAGGAAATACTTCGTGTTTAGCATGTTGAGCACGCCCATATTGTTCTTGTAAATCTGATGCTCAAGCAGGTCGTTGTAGCGTGTCAGTTTTGCCGCATGATAACCTCCGATGGTCTTGTGGAAATAGGAGGAGCGGGCTCCTCCCATGTTTGCCACGTCGAGCACACGATAGTTTGAAGTATCCTTGAGAATGGCCTCGTCGGCAGCGGTTTTCTTGAAAGCCACATCATTGTCGGCAGGTGCGGTGAAGTTGTCACTGTTTACATAGCGGTGGCCTACTGTGTAGAGGTCGGCGAGTGTGAGCAGCGCAAGAGTGAACACGAACACCGATTTCTTGCGGAACACCCCCTTGAAATAGAGGTACAGCAACGCGCATCCGAGCAAGATGAAGATCAGTGAGCGGCCACAGTCCGCGCTAACGAGCGACAGACGGGTCTCGCGAATTCCGTTCATCACGCCGTAGTAGGCAGGGTTGGAGAATGCTCCCGCTTCCTGCAACTGCGACAGCTCGGTAGCCGAATAGGGATCACCGAACACCGACGGTGCCAGCCAGCCGACAAAGCATATGGCGGCTCCGAGTCCGAACACCACATACGAAACCCATGGATTGCGGCGGAATTCCTCCGGCTTCTCCAGCATCTTCATGATGCATAGAGCCGCCAGAAGGGGAACCGTGAACTCCACGATCACAAGTATACTCGACACGGCGCGGAACTTGTTGTAGGCCGGGAAATAGTCTATGAAGAAATTGGTGAATCCGGCGAAGTTGTGGCCCCACGACAGGAGAATCGCAAGTACCGAGACCGCGAACAGTGCCCATTTCATCGGCGACTTGACCACGAACAGGGCGAGAATGGCGAGCAGCAGGACGAACGCACCTACATACACGGGGCCGTTGGTCATCGGCTGGTCTCCGAAATACTGCGGAAACTGTCCTACAAACTGAAGTTCCTCGGGCGAGAGGTTCAGCTCGTCAGCCTTCTTGGTGTCGGCAAGCGACTTTAGAGTTGTCTCGCCGGCTACAGGTTGGATTGTCGAGCCGCCTTTCACGTTCGGTATGAGCAGTGTGAAAGTCTCGTCAACGCCATAGCTCCAGGCCGTGATCGCGCTGCGGTCCATTCCTCCGGTGTTGTCTCTGCCCGGAATGGTCAGATCTGTGGCGCGTCCGCGAACTGTCTCTTTCGAATACTCATAGGAATTGTATAGGCTTGCGGAGTTGGCCGAGACGGCTATCACTCCCGCACCGAGAGCACAGGCGGTGGCAATCATCCAATGGCGCGTGTCATGCTTGCGTATGGCATCGCACAGCCACGCTATCAGCATGGCCAGCACCACGAACAGGAAATAGTACGTCATCTGCGGGTGGTTGCTCTGGAGCTGCAAAGCGCCGAAAAGTGCGGTCAACGCTGTTCCGGCCAGATACTTGCGTCGGTAGAGCAACGCCAGACCACCGATGGTCGGCGGTATGTAAGCCAAGGTGACGAACTTCCATATGTGTCCCGCGCCAATCAAGATTATGAAATAAGAAGAGAATCCCCACGCGATCGAGGCGAAGAGAGCTGTGTGCCACTTCATCTTCATGCACATGCACATTATGAAGAAGCCGATCATCATGGCGAACAGCAGATTCGCCGGAGAGGGGAGACCCAACATGTAGACCGAACCCATCCATCCGAGGAGACTGTTGGCCGGATATGACGGTGCGATCTGGAAATTCGGCATACCGCCGAACAGAGAGTTTGTCCAGCGCGTGGTCTCGCCTGTGGCCTCATGGTATGCCTTACCCTCCTGGCCGTTGGCCAGACCCTGCATTATGTCATGCTGCTGGAGCACATTACCCTGCACATCGTCGGGGTAGAAAAAAATAATGGCCACGACAGCGAGAAACGCGGTGGCCAAAATGTAGAACAAATATTTCTTTTTCATTGCGAAAGATGTTGACGGAATCAGTCGGGGCTTACTTGCGCCTGATGATTCCCTTCTCCTCGTCGATATGGATCTGACGGTTCATGCTCTGCTCAAGCGAGATGAGTGTCTCGGTCTCTGTCACGCCCGGCACATGCTGGATGCGGTCGTTGAGGAGCTGCATGAGGTGCTGGTTGTCGTATGCATACACTTTGATCAGCATTGAGTACGGACCGGTTGTGAAATGGCACTCGACTACTTCAGGAATCTTGCACAGTTCAGCTGCGGCCTCGCGATAGAGAGAACCTTTCTCCAGCTTGACACCGATGTATGTGCAGGTGTTGTAACCAAGTTTGTGAGGGTCCACGATGTAACCTGAACCGATAATCACTTTCATCTCGATAAGACGCTGTATGCGCTGGTGGATGGCGGCACGCGACACTCCGCACTGAAGGGCTATGTCTTTAGAGGGGATTCTCGCGTTCTCCATCACGATGTTCAGGATTTTCTTGTCAAGGGTATCTATCTTTTCCATTCTGTTTTCAAAATGATTAATTTCTCTGCAAAATTAATAAAAAAAACTAAGGTGTGCAACAAATTTTTGAAATTTTCTTATTCAAAAATGGATTTTTGATAAGAAAAACACCGAAAATGTGGGTAAAATGCACTTCAACGGTGCAAAATTCGTGACTTTGCGAAGCCTCCCGTGATAAAAGCGGTGACAATTCCAATTGCAAAAATCGGTACGAAGGTTGCCAGAATGTCGGTCGCATGGACTCTGACAGGGTATGCCGCCACTATCGCGGCTGACGGATCGCTCCCTATTTTGATCAGTCCGAAGTGCTGCTGGAGCAGGCAAAGTATGAGTCCGAGTATTATTCCGGCCACACCTCCGGCAAGCGACACGTAAAGGCTTTCCCATACGAATATTCTCCCGATGCGGCGGCGTGACAGACCTAAGGCGGAGAAGGTGGCGATTGCGCTCTCTTTTTCGAGTACGAGCATGGAGAGCGACGAGATGATGTTGAAGCTGGCTATTACGAGTATGAACCCGAGCAGCATGAACGACACCCATTTCTCAATCGAGACCATGCGGAAGTTCATCTCCTGCTGGCGGAGCCGGTCGCGCACCACAAATCCTTTCCCTAATTGTCCTGCTATCTTTTCGGTGACTTTTTCCGCATCTGAGCCCGGTCGTAGCCTGATTTCTATGGCCGAGGCGACATCGCCGTATTGCAGCAGGTCGCGCACGGCGTTGATAGGCATCAGCACGCCATCCTCGTCAAATTGCGATTGGTCGGAGCGGTATATCCCGGCCACGGTGATTGAATCGGTGAGGAACGACGCGGCGGGGTTTGCCATATTGACCCGGCCCTCCCTGCGCGGTGCGAACACCAGTGCGCCGTCGCCCGGGCACGCTGCGAGCCGGGCTGCCACCCCGATTGCGAGCACTGCGGGAGTGTTGTCTGCCGGTATGCTGTCGAGGTATGTCCCGTAGTCGTTGCCTATAAGGTCGCGGATGGCTGTGACGCGTGCGTAATCGGCCGGTACGACACCCTTTAGCATTACGGGCATCTCCTGCGAGTTGCATATGACCAGTGCGTTGTCCGACAAAGTGGGGGTGGCGGTCTCGACCTCAGGCATCTCGGCAAGCCGGGCTGTCAGACCCGATGCGTTGTCCATTACCTTGCCCGAAGATGGTGTTACCATGATCTCGGGCGAGAGGGTGTCAAGGCGCGAGGCTATGACATCATGAAATCCGTTGAAGACCGACAGCACGCATATTATGGCGGCGGTTGCTACGGCCATGGCGCACACAGACACCGTCGAGATGGTCCCGACGGCGGCATGTGATTTTTTAGAAAGAAGGTATCGCCACGCTATTGCGGCGGTAAGATTGGATTTCATCCTCGGTGCGGACAGGGAGGTTACTCGTTTTCGGTGGTGTTTTCGCTGTCGGAGGGTGTCTCCTCATCGTGCAGATGCGGATCCGCGGCAAGAAGCCGGTCTATGTTCTCCGCATAGTCGAGCGAGTCATCAAGATAGAAACTCAGGTCGGGGCATTTGCGGAGGGTAGATTTCACGGCCTGTGCCAGTTCGTAACGGCAGGTCTTTGTCTGCTTCTTGATGTTTTCAAGAATCTCGGCGGACTTCCCGGTGGGGAAGATGCTCAGGTAAACTTTGGCGATGCTCAGGTCGGGCGACACGCGGACCGCGCTGACCGATACGAGTACATTTCCGAGCGCCGCTGTCTGGCGGCGGAATATCTCACTCAGTTCTTTCTGTATGAGACGTGATATTTTTGCTTGACGTTTTCCTTCCATGATAAACTTAATTTTGGGCTATGCCCCGGGTCTTGCAGCATATGTATTTCATATGGGTTTCGGCCCCGGGGTTCTATATTAATCTAACGCGATGCCGGCGTGTTTAGTTTGCGGATAAGGGTGAGTCCGTCTCTGAGCGGTATGATGACCTTTTCCACGCGCGGGTCTGCGGCCACAATGTCGTTGAAGAGTCTTATGCCGGCTGTCTGGCGGTCATTGAAGTGGTCCGGCTCGACCACATGGCCGTCCCAGAGGGTATTGTCGGCTATGATGTATCCGCCGGGGCGCAGCAGAGGCAGACAGGCCTCGTAGTAGTCGGCATATTGCCGTTTGTCGGCATCCATGAAAACGAGGTCGAACGACTCCGGCTTGCATTTCTTGGCAAACGACAGAGCGTCGCCGATGTGCAGCTGTATCCTTTCGCCGCACGGAGCCGATGCGATTGCCTCGCGGATGAAGTCTTCGAGCTCGTCGTCGGCCTCGACGGTGTGGATTGTCGCGCTATCGTGGAGGGCTTCGGCTATGCAGAGTGCCGAATAGCCGGAGAATGTGCCTAATTCCAGCACGTCATGCGGATCAATCATAGATACGAGCATCTTCAACAGCCGCCCCTGGAGATGGCCGGAGCACATGCGGCCGTTTATGAGGTGTATGTTGGTGCGACGTTCCAGGCGGTGGAGGTGGTCCGGCTCAGCGTCGATATGGTCTTCTATATACTTCTGTAGTTCGGGTGACATTGGTCAGGCGTTCTGATTACTGTTGGCTGTGCGGATCAGGTGGAGCAAAGCGAGCGCATATCCGTCGCGTCCGCATCCGGCCACCACGCCACGTGCTGCGCGGGCGGTCACCGACTTGTGGCGGAATTCCTCGCGTGCATGTATGTTCGATATATGAACCTCTATGACCGGAGCGGGTGCTGCCTCGATTGCGTCGGCGATTGCGATGGAGTAGTGGGCGTAAGCTCCAGGATTGATTACAATGCCGAGGCAGTCAGGGTTGAAGCCGTCGCGCTGAATGGCATCAATCAGCTCACCCTCGCAGTTCGACTGGAAGTATTCTATGCGGTAGTCGTTGAAGTCCTTGCGTATCTCGGCGAGTGTATCCTCGAACGTCGCGCTGCCGTAGATTTCGGGGCAACGTTTGCCGAGCAGGTTGAGGTTCGGTCCGTTTATTATCGAGAGAAACATGGTTTTCGGTTTTTGGAAAAGTGAATAACGAAAAAGAGCAGCAAGAAACCGAAGTTTACTTTGCTGCTCTTCCTCTCTCCTCGGCGGTGCGGACGGGACTCGAACCCGCGACCCCATGCGTGACAGGCATGTATTCTAACCAGGCTGAACTACCGCACCATTAGAAGGTCTTTGCTTTGCATCGGTGTTTGATTCCCGATTGCGAGTGCAAAGTTATAGCTTTTTTGCGAAACCACCAAATTTTTCAGCAACTATTTTTCAAGAAAAATTAAACTTATTTTGTAAACAGTTGAGTAGTAACTGAATAAATTGTCGTAATTCTCGATGTCTTGTCGGGCCTATTCTTAATAGGCCTTTAATATTTGCATAGACTTAGTTATTCGCTAAATACTATTTTTTTACCCTTTTGTATATAAATCTGACCTTTTACAGGAGCGATGATCGAACGCCCCAATAAATCGAAAATTCCATTATGATTCTTGGATTCTTGGTATTTTACCACTTCTACTGATGAAGGGAAATTATTGGTCTCGATTATATTTGGGAACAAATTCCAACCTGGAGCGGCCATATATGCCTCTTTGGTGCCAACAGGCACATAAAGTGGAATAGATTTGTCGATCTGTGAGAAAGGATCGATAGTCTCTTCACAATCGGACGGTATACAATCCGGCGGCATCATGGCTTTACACCAGATGGATTCCAATCCTTTGCAGGCATTAAACGCATGAGTTTCAATGGTAGTGAGAGACTCTGGAAATATGATGGTGGTCAATTGACAGCCTTGGAAAGCATCTTGATCAATTCGTCGTAAGGTCTCAGGGAATTGTATATTGGTTATTGCAGTGCCATTAAAGGCAAATTGTCCGATTCTCTCAACATTCCGGGGTATATTTGCTTCTTTTAGTTTTGGACAATATCCGAATACGCTTTGAGGTATAAAGGTTGCGTTCTCCGGAAAATGCGCTTCTGTCAATTCCCAATTGTTATAGAACTGTCCTCCAAGCCATTCCAGCCAACAATCATTCGGAAGGCAGACATTTGTGAATTTAGATCCCGCAAAAGCCAACGACCCGATATATTCAAGCGATTCGGGGAAATTGACAGCAGTGATTGGGGCATAGTAGAATGCAGCATCTTTTATAGATTTCAATCCGATTGGCAAAATCACCTCTCCACTTAAAGCGAGACACTGGTAAAAAGCCTGACTCTCGATATGTTCCAAACTCGAAGGTAGTATGAATACGTCGGGAGAGAAACTTATACAGTCGGTAAATGCGGCTTCACCAATCTTTTTAACGGTCTCAGGGATTTTCAAGGATTTCAAATTTGTGGCGTAGGCCACGGCAAAATCTCCGATTTCAGTGACACCTTCCGGCAAAATCAATTCTTCCAGCCATATAGTGCTTATTGTTATCGTACTCCAATCAACTTGTTCATCGATATGAAAAAGCGCTTGATCAGGGACTATTCCGCCTGCAATAACCGCCTTCTCAAGGTTGATTGCTTTTAACTGCCCATTAAATGAAGACTTCCACAATGTATTGAAGTCGGCATCGTTTATTGGGCCGATAACTTCAATTTCGTCAATATCATACAGCTTGTCACCAACGACCTCTGCAAGAGTTCCGGCTTTGTCCATCACGGCTCGAAAAGTCGTCGGTTCAGGGTATGACTGTTGCTCAATATTATTTTCTTCTAAAGCAAACGGGATCCTTTCGTAACCTATCGAATTGCCCTTTTTCCATAACAAAGGAGATATGTAAGGGTTCTGAGCACCGACCTGTAAGAACATTGTAACGATGGCGACCATTACAATAATGATTCTAGTATTCATGATAAAAAAGTTTATTAAACTCCTCTGCGGTCATTTTGCAATAGACAGCAGAGGAGTTTTTGTGGTTTATTTTGTTACGGTGATTTTTCGAGATTCTACAATAAATGTTTCTCCACCGACAATATTGCCGTCCTCATCCTTCTGAACAAGGTCAAAACTGTAAGTTTTGCTTGTGGCGGAATATTTATTGAAATCAAATTTCAGTGTGACTACATCAAACTCGTCACCTTTAAGTGTAATACTCTTTATTTTGCTCTGTGGAGAAAGAAGGCGAACTTCTCTCAAATTAGTGTTGTTTGAGGAACTTGAAGGAAGTTCCACGTCTTCATATTGGAAACCACCTTTCTCCCATGCAGTAGTGTTGTTGTCTTTGAGGATTAAGTAGTCGACATCCTGCCCTTCAAACTGCTGTTGTACAATTGCCAGAGCATCTCTTTGTGAAACTCTCATCGTTTGGGCGAGTGCTGCCGAAGAAAAGAGACAGCACATCAATAGCCCAAGAAGCATGACCTTGCTTTTCATAGTGTTTCTGTTTTAAGTTATTATTATCTTCCATCAAAAATAATTGACGGCATATTGTTTTGCCTTGAGAACGTGGTTTGGTCGGATTGTGTGGCAAAGATATGGAAAGTATTTTAAAATTGCAAATAATTTTTAAAAATATTTTTAAAAATATTTCAAAATGAAAACTTGCCTTGCGCAGTTTTTCATTGTTTATCATAATTGTCATGCCTTGTGGATAAGACAAAATTAGCTATCAAGGTGTTGCAAAATAGGGTATGCCAAGAAATTTGTAGGGACGCACGGCTCGTGCGTCCGTATTTGCACACTTGATTATCAGGATTATACAGAAGGACGCACGGGCCGTGCGTCCCTACAATTCGTATGTTTAACAGGTTTTGTAACACCCACTAAGAAATATTCATTTTGGTAAATAAGAAAAAGCCGGCTTGAGGGGTCAAGTCGGCTTGGGTGGGTTGTTGGCTGTGCGGACGGGACTCGAACCCTCCCCCATGTGTGACAGGCTAGTGGTTCATCTACCGATGAATTTCTTGCCGTCGCGGATGTAGACCGAACCGGGGAGCGCGCGGTCTATGCGCCGCCCCATGATGTCGTAAATCTCGTCTGAATTATTTGGTTTGATTTCAGTTGTGACCTTTACACCAACTTCCGAATTCTCAGTTCTATTGAAAATTACATTTCCACCTGCATCATACACTTTTTCAAGTCTTGATTCGCGATAAGGTAATTTAGAGGAATCGTACATCATACCTAAATATTCAAATGGAGAAAAATAGGGCAGGCAACCATTGTATGTCACTCCGATACTTTCAATAATTTGTATACCGTAGCTTGCCAATTTATGATTCGACCATTCCGGCTTAAACTCATTTTCTTCCGATATTTTGAAATGCCGTGCCCTACAATCATTATCGTCTATGGTAACAGGATCATCATAGATAAGGAAGCAATTGTATCTGTCCAATTCATAGTCCTGGTCTACAGCCAGCCAGTTGGGCAATGGGTGAATTTCTCCCTCGGCTTTGGTAAAATCATATAGAAGGAATTCCCGATATTCAGAACCACCTGAGTTTCCCTGAATTGCATTTAACTTCTCATCATCATTTATCTGGACGATGTCTTCATAAGTTCCTTTGCCGGCATTGAATACTTCTGTAAGAATATATACTTTTCCCGGTTCCTCACGCAACAGAAACTTAGGATAATCACGGTTCTCTTCACGTGAGAATTCATAGCTGTACCCATCCTCATGTACAACACTTTCATAAAAAGTTGACTTGAATAACTCGAAACAATGGTATTCATGCCCATTGACTTCCATGCCGCCATTGAAACGCATAAGATGATAGACGATTCCATGCTCTCCGGGTAGAAAATAATCCCCCCTGTATTCCCATACTCTGTCTTCGCGCACCATAGGCTCATATGCTTCTCCGTCCGCCATTGTCGGCAATATGGAAATCACCATAAGAAGAAGTGTAAAATACTGTTTCATAATATCACTGTTTTGGTTTGACTAATTATTCTTTACTGAAATCGTCAATGTTCCACCCTCCTTCACCTCAAAACCGGCATCTAATGTCACAGACGACGCTTCAATTCTCTGTGAGCGAACCGAGGCGTACTTGGCCGGATTCGGTGACTTTCAGCTGGGCTGAGGCGCAGAGTGTCAAACTTGCTGCTGCGAGTAGGAAGTAGAGTTTTTTCATGTCTGTCTATTTTTAAGATTCAACTTATATATGATTTGTTGCTTTGTTCTGTCGTTTGCAATGACAAGTCTGAATTCTTTTCTATCACCCGTTCAAATTCGTTTGTAATATCTCTCTTTGTTTTTGAAAAATGTTGCTATTCGCTGGGATGATAAGGCAAAGATATTGATAATATTTTAAAATTGCAAATAATTTATAAAAATATTTATAAAAATATTTCAAAATGAAAAACAGGTAGGGCGGATATAGTAGGGCAGTATATATAGCAGTATATATAAAAGAAAAAGCCGGCTTGGGTATTAAGTCGGCTTCGGTGGGTTGCTGGCGGTGCGGACGGGACTCGAACCCCAGCATGTATGATAGGCTATTGGTTCATCTGCCTACGAATTTCTTGCCGTCGCGTATGTAGACCGAACCGGGCTGCACACGCTCCACGCGCCGCCCCATCAGGTCGTAAATCTCTCCTGACTGAGACTTTGAAGTGTCGGTAATGTTGTCCATCCCGACTG
The DNA here is from genome assembly GCA_910578385.1 of uncultured Muribaculaceae bacterium. Taxonomy (GTDB): domain Bacteria; phylum Bacteroidota; class Bacteroidia; order Bacteroidales; family Muribaculaceae; genus Lepagella. The sequence continues at coordinate 24,389 of CAJTQV010000029.1, forward strand.
TTGAAGACCACGGAGAGTAAATTACATTTCCCTCGCTGTCATAAACATAAGAAAGAGCTGACCCATCATCAGGCAGATAAGACTCGTCTTGGAACATTGCTGCCAACTGATCAAAATTGAAGCGGGCCAGACATCCGTTCATAACAATTCCGATGCCCTCAACCATCGTTGAAGTCGTAATTCTCTTCCAATAACTGGATTCCGGGTCAAAAGAGTCTGAACCGGCTACTTCAGCACTTACAAAATTGAACATCCTGCACAGTTCTCCCTCTATCATTTCCGTTGCTACAACAAAGGGATATAAATTAAAATGAAGATAGTTCCGTCCCGGTCCCACGTTCTCCCAGACAGGCACATCTCTTAAATCTCCTTCCTGCAAAGTGAAATCATACAACAGATACTCACCGAATTGCCTGTCACCATTTACGGAAAGTTCCGCCATCTCCTTTTCATTCCTTACATGGACTATCCATTCGCCACCATCAGAATCGAGATAAGTAAGCGCATAGACCTTGCCGGGTTCTTCGCGCAGCAGAAATTTCGGATAGCCCCGCTCCTCCTCTTTCGAGAATTCATAGACACTGCAGTGGTTCTCATAATCGTAATCTACCTCTTTATAGTAGCAGGATTTAGACATCTCGAAGCAGTGATACTCGACTCCATTCACCTCGACTGTACCGTTGAACCTCATGTAGTGAAGGACTTCCCCGTTCTCACCGGGGTGAAAGTATTGCGCATTGTATTCCCACAATCGCCCCTCTCGAATCATCGTGACATAGGTGCCACTATCAGCAGCCATCTCAAACATTGATACCATCAGAAGAAAGATTGTAATGATTTGTTTCATAATCGATATTTTTTAGTTGGTAAATAATCTGACGAATGACAATGAACATATTCTCTGCAAGTCTCGCTTACGGTTGCAAATATACACTTAATCATGTCATTCGTCAAATTATTTCGCACATTTATTTGTTATTGTTTACTGAAATCGAGAGAACACCGCCTTTCTTAACCTCAAATCCGGATTTAAGCGTCACTGACGCAGCCTCGACAGAAAGTTCTCCGTCCTTGTCAACACAGTCTGCCGCAAGTTCGGCTGTACTAAGTGAGGACAGGATTACATTGCCTCCTTCATTGACGTGAAGAGCCTTGGATGTCTCAATTTTTCTTGTCGCCGATATCTCAAGTCTGCCATTGGAGCCGACATTGAACGCAAACTTGCCCTGACCGAGACAGTCCTCAATCACCCCGTCACGGAGAAAATACCGTTTGGAGACATTCTTGAGATTACTGTCGGAAGCGAACAGCTTGAGGCACGGCAGTTTATCCTGACGGAATATGCTGACCATGAAATCGCGGTCTCTTATAAAGTTCCAATTCTCTTTTTTAAGGATAGAGAATGGAGCTGAAACAAGAATAATATTGAACGTTCTTGATTGTTCCATTCCGTCATAAAATGCGATTTTCGCACCACTTGTCCCTTCTCCGGAAAATGAAACTGATGAAAAATCTGTTGTCATATAAGTTTGCTGTTCTGTCGGCGCACCATGTGTCCACACATCGATGTCCGGATCCCCGTGAAGATTCCGGGCAAGCTGTGAGGGTTGAATTTTGGAGAATGTTGTAGTCGTCTTACTGTTCACAAGACATTGTGCCAGATTGCAATTGGCATTAAGGTGTGTGCCGAAATTATATTCCTCCTTATTATTTTCCTTAATGGGACAATCAACAGAAGTCCCGATAAATGCAACCCCTCCAAAATCTCCCGCAAACAGATATGCTGTACTCATATTGTAGTAGACATTCTTATATCCGTCCTCATGGTCTATCCTTCCATACGGAGAGGTAGAACATGCAGATGTATATAATACCGATGGCTTGCCATAATTCTTCAAGTCATCATAAGCATTGCCATCTTCTTCGTATTTAAAACCCCATTCTTTTGTCATTGGAGAGGATGAAAGGGGTTGTATGTAAGGGCAGTTCTTCCAATTATTATTGTTCAGTCCTATTGTATGTTTACCTGAAACTTCAATCGAGTATGGACTTCCATGTCCCTGAAGTGAGATCAAACCGCAATTACGCATATCATCAATGACATTCTTGCCTTTTGGAAAACATAAGCTGTACTCGGTGGGAGCCACAGTATCACGATACACAATGCTTTTAAGACCAGGAATACACTCTGTTACTGATTTATTGTCCAGGTACCACTCATTGTCCCAAAAAATCATATCGTTGCCTTTGACAAATAAACTTGTATCAAGGTATGACGTATCCCCGAGTCCCGGGTCGAGCTGATATATGAGGAATTTCTTGAAATAGGTGTCGATTTCCTTACTGTCGCGTACAAGCAGACGTCCTGTCGGCAAGGTCGGATTAAAACTAAAACCATCATACCGAGTGGTATATTGACCCTCCGGAATCTTAGTAAGTTTGAATTCTGTGTTCATGTCTGAAAAATACAGATCAGAGTAAATGAAACTTGGACTTGCAAAAGTTTCTAAGGCAGCATCCTCTGGATTTCCCTTGTAGAATTTCCTTACCGGTGCGCTCGTAAAGTCATTGCCCACCAGCAGCAGCTCGAAAGCACCTATGCGAGAGTATTCCGACC
>CAJTQV010000030.1 GCA_910578385.1 uncultured Muribaculaceae bacterium
TGCGAAAGCGGGAGAGTAGGTAATCGCCACCTTTCAAAGCCTCAGAGAAATCTGAGGCTTTTTTTTGCATGTACAGGCGCTCCCCTTGTGGCGCCCCCTCCCCGCGACGGTGGTCGCGGCACACCCGGCGAGCCAAGCTCGCCTCGGGCCTGATGCGTGCAAGCCCGCTGGTGCCCCGGCGTCAATGGCGAGCTTGGCTCGCGGGGTGTGGCGCGACCACCGTCGCGCTTGCTGGCAGTGCTGCTGGCGTGGGTGCGGCTGGTGGCAAGCGCGGCTTTGGTTGGGTCAGAGGCGGCGGCGAAGGGCGCGGAAGAGGAAGCCGAGGTGGTTCAGGAGTGTGCGCGCTGAGCCGTAGTGGGTGCTCATGATGCGGTAGCGCTCGCGGAGTGACTTCAGCTTGTTCTTGTCGGTCAGACCGTCCGAGAGATAGTCAATCGCTATGATGCCGAGGTTGGTGCACCGCTCCGGATTGGAGTTCCGTATGCACTTCACTGTCCAGTCGTAGTCGGCCGAGAAGCGGTATTGCAGGTCATAGTGCGGTGCAAGCTCCTTGCGTACCATGAATGCCTGGTGACACACGAGCATCCCCTGTGCGAACGACTCGAATGTCAGCGACTGCGGAGCCGTGAGATGACGCGGACCTATTATGTGCCGCGCCGAATCCACTATCACCGTGTCGCCGAAGATTATGTCGTCCCCCTTGCGGGCACGCTCGGCATAGGCGGCAAGTGTCTTGTCGGAGTGGAATGTGTCGCCGGCGTTGAGAAACAGCAGGTAGCGTCCCCGAGCCATGTCCAGACCTTTGTTCATGGCATCGTAAAGACCCTTGTCGCGTTCGCTGAGAATCCGCAGGTCCGGATACTTGCGGGCCTCGGTGAGAGTGCCGTCGGTCGAGGCACCGTCGATTATGATGTGCTCGTAGTTGCGGTAGGTCTGCCGGTAGACTGATTCAAGCGTCGGAAGAATGCACTTCTCGGCGTTGAAAGTAATGGTGATTATTGAGATCAGAGGTGCTGTTTCCATGTCGTTAACCTTATTTTTCTACAAAATTAAAAAAAAGTCGAAATAAAATTGCTTTATTAGTTGGAAGAATCAATAAATAGCCTTAATTTTGCAGGAAATATTTTATGTAAATAACTTAAATCACAAAAATCATGGCTTACGTAATTACCGACAGATGTATCGCATGTGGCACATGCCAGTCAGTTTGCCCCGTTGAGGCTATCAGCGAGGGTGATATCTATCACATCGATCCCGATACCTGCATCAGCTGTGGCAGCTGCGCATCAGTTTGCCCCAACGATGCTATCGAGGAGGGCTAAGCATTTGTGCACTTCGAAAAATATCGGCTGTCTTCCAAGGGGGACAGCCATATTTTTTTAATGTGGGATATGCCAAACGGGCATGTTTTTTTGTTAAATAGTTATGGACAGAATAAAAGTAAAGATAATCAACAAGAGTCATCATCCGCTGCCGGCTTACGGCACGTTCGAGGCTGCCGGCATGGATGTGAGGGCGTTTCTTCCGGAAGGCCCGGTCACACTTCGCCCGTTGCAGAGGGCGCTGATTCCGACAGGACTCTATATGCAGCTTCCCTCAGGTTATGAATGCCAGATACGTCCGCGCAGCGGCCTCGCACTCAATCATGGCATATCAATCGCCAACTCGCCCGGAACGGTCGATGCCGACTATCGCGGAGAGGTAGGCATTATCCTGATCAATCTCGGTGAGAACGACTTCACCGTCAATGACGGTGACCGCATCTGCCAGATGGTCATCAAACAGTATTCCCACGTAACATGGGAACCTGTCGCCGAACTTGACCGCACGCGCCGAGAGGATGGCGCTTTCGGCCATACCGGCACCAAATAATGAATTGTAAACAGGGATAAGGCCCCGGTGCCTTATCCCGCAAGAGACCGCTTTAAAGAGATTTGAAAAGAGAACGATATTTCGGGACAAGAGTGGCAGCTCTCGGCGTGATATTCGCGTTGGGGGCGGCTTTGCTCGCATGTGCGGCGAAACCTGCCGTTACGACAGATGCCTCGCGCAAGAAGGCCAGATACTATTACAATGCCGGAATCGTGGAGCAGGCGCAGGGACATGAGGACCGCGCCTACGAGTATTTCAAGAAGGCATACGGTGCCGACCCCGGCTATGTCGAGGCAGCCTCGGCCTACGGCACGCGCCGTCTCTCCATCGGTATCGACACGCTCCAGAGCGATGCGGAGATTACCCGTTCGCTCGGCATGATGCGCAGCTATATCGACAAATACCCCGAAGATCTCTATGAATCGCAATATTACGGTTTCGCGGCCGGTCAGCTCGACTATCCCGAAGAGGCAATCGAGATACTGGAACGTGCCTACACGTACCATCCTGAGACAACCGGCATACTGATACAGCTCTCCGATGTCTACGCCCGCCAGGGAGAGATGGACAAAGCTGTCGAGTCGATCGACCGTTATGAGAAGCAGGAGGGTCTCCAGCCGCAGGTCACCACCCGCAAGCTCTCCTACCTTCTTGCCGACCTCGATACGCTCGGGGCCATACGCGAGGTGACCCGTCTTGTTGACAGCGACCCGACATCAGCACCCTACCGCATCCTCAAGGGAAACGTGTTCGACATAATAGAGATGCCCGACTCGGCACTCATCTACTATCAGGAGGCCGAGATGATCGATCCCGAATCAGGTCCCGCCAAACTCGCACTCGCCGGCTATTATCATCAGCATGGCGACTCGGTGGCCTATGACAACAAGATGTACGAGGTTCTTCTCACCGAAGACCTTGACCTCGAACAGAAGGTAGACCTCACCGCCCAGTATCTCCAGACCCTCATGACCGACAAACATGAGACCAAACGCGGTGACTATCTCTTCTCTGTACTCCACAACCAATATCCCCATGAGCCGCGCGTGCTCGACCTCGCGGCGCGTTACAGTGCCGCCAAGCAGGATTTCAAGGATGCCGAGGAGCAGATTTCATATGCGCTCGACCTTGACCCGTCGAACAGCGTCTACTGGGGGCAGCTCATGACCTATCAGGCAGCAGGGGGGCACCCCGAGGCGAGCCTGGATACCTACAGCCGTGCCAAGGAGCATATCACGCCCGACCGCAATCTGAGGCTTTATTATGCCTCGGTCGCGCAGATGGCCAAGCGTTATGATGTCGCCGCCGAGACGTTCCGCGCGATGATCGACTCTATACAGCCCGGTCTGGAAATTGACAGCGTGCTCACTCTTCGCGACGTGCGTCCGGACATATCGATGGCTGACCTCGACATGCTCAGCAGCCTGATTACATCTCTCGGCGACGTCTATAACTCGGCCGGTGAACATGAGCGGTCATACCGCATGTATGAGAACGCGATAACATTCGACTCGTCCAACTCGATGGCATGCAACAACTACGCATACTTCCTCAGCATCAACGGCGGAGATCTCGAAAAGGCCCTTGGACTGAGTGAGAAAGCCATCTCCGGTGCGGATGCCGATAATCCGACGTACCTTGACACCTACGCCTGGATAAACTACCTGATGGGCAATTATGAGAAGGCCGAGGAGGTGCAGCGCAAGGCCATGGAGCAGGGGGAGAACGGCGGATACCTCTCCGCCGAACTCTACGACCATCTCGGCGACATACTCGTCAAGACCGGCAAGAAAGAAGAGGCGCTCGAAGCGTGGCGCAAGGCCGTGAAAATGCAGGAGGAGGCAGAAGAGACCGGAGAGGAATCATATGCAGCCACCATCGCCAAAATCAAGAAAGGGGAGAAGGGGGAGTTCTGAACAGAACATAAGTAAGCAATTCTTTAGCACACATCATAGAACATGCATTTCTTTCGTACATTTATCATAGCGGCTGTGGTCTGCGCGATGTCGGCTATTTCTGCCGTGGCGCAGGACTTCACCCCGGTCATCAACGACATAATAGCAAGTTACACGCCATGGTCGTCGGCTGAGTTCAGCGGCAAAGTGAAAACAGATAAATTGCCCATTTCCCCGACGGTCAAGATGTATATGGTCCGCGACTCACTGTTGCAGATCTCGGTACGCGCCCCGCTCATCGGCGAGGTCGGCCGCCTCAGCCTCACCCGCGACGAGCTCCTTGTCGTCAACAAGCTCAAGAAAGTCTACTGCCAGGAGCAGCCGGGGGAACTTTTCGAGATGTATCCCTCGTTGCTTTCCGACATACAGAGTCTCTTCTTGGGTCGCGTGGTTGTGCTCGGCCAAGGAGAGCTTTCGGAAATCAATATGGACATAGTTTCGATTGACGATGACGGTCAGGGCAGCTGGATACTTGTCCCTCAGACAGATCCGGGTGCCGTGCCCTTCAACTACGGTTATCTCGTAGGAGCCAACTCCCGTACCCGCGCCCTTGTCGGCACCATCCCCGGAAAAGGCTCCCTTGAAATACGTTACGACTACCAGAACCGCGGGGAACAGATGGACATCACAGTCGACCGTGGCAACGGCCGTCAGTTCGGGGCGCAACTCGACTTCACTTCCGTGAAATGGGGCGGTTCGGAGATTGCTCCGATCAAGCTCGGCACGTACCGCCAGGTGAGTCTGAAAGAATTTATCAACAGTGTGAAATGATTCTGTTTCAGGCGGTAATGAACTTTATCAACAAGCAGCTTCTTTAGAATGTCAATAAGAAAAGATATATTGCCCGCAGTGGTGCTCTCCCTTATAGCTGTCGGTTCGGCCGCAGTTCCGTTGGCCGAGGCATCGGCAGCACCCAAAAAGACAGGTACCACCCAGACCACCAAGAAGAAATCAACTTCGAAGAGCTCCGGGAAAGCTTCTTCGAAGAATAGCGGTACATCCGCCAATACTAAAAAGAAATCCTCAGGCAGCAAAAAGAAACAGGCCCGGAAGGAGACCTCGGCTGATGTGAAGCGTCAGCAGGAGGCCACCCAGAAGGAAATCCGGCAGACACAGCAGCAATTGCGCGAGAATGACGCTGCCGTCAAGAAGAATCTCAGTGAACTCGGCAAGCTCGAAGGCGACATCACCGAGAGCAAGAAGAAGGTAGCCGAGGCCGGAAGCAAGGTGACAGCCCTCCAGAAGCAGATAGGTTCTCTCGAAACTCAGATCTCGGCCGAGGAAAAGAGCCTTGCCAAGATGCGTTCTGAGTACCTAAAGGCTGTCAAGAAGATGCAGACCAAGAAGAAAGAGAAATCGACATTGGCTTTCATCTTCTCATCAAAAAGCTTCAACGAGGCCATGCGCCGTATGCGCTACCTGCGTCAGTTCTCGGCATGGCGTGAGAACCAGTCGAAAGAGATTACGGCTCGTGTCGCACAGCTGCGTCGTCAGACCGAACGCCTCACACAGACAAAGGCCATGCACGACCGTGCCCTCGCCACCCAGGTCAAGGCTCAGAACGAACTCCAGACACAATATAACCGTCAGGATGCAATCGTCGTCGAGCTGAAGAAGAATGGCCAGGCACTCCAGTCGCACCTTGCCAAAAAACAGGCCGAGGTCAATGTGCTCAAGAGCCGCGTGGCCTCGCTTATAGCCGAGGAGCAGCGCAAGGCCGAGGCCGAACGCCAGGCGCGCGAGCGTGCCGAGGCCGAGCGTCAGGCGCGTGTGGAGGCCGAGCGTCAGGCACGCGAGCAGCAGGCCCGTGAGGAAGCCGAGCGCAAGGCCCGCGAGGAACTCACTGCGCAGAACGAGCAGAAGGAGACTCCCGCCAAGGAAACTCCCAAGAAGAAGGAGACACCCAAGAAGAAGGAGACACCCAAGAAAGAGACCAAGAAGGAAACCAAGGAAGAAACTAAGAAGGTTGAGCAGAAAAAGCAGCCCAAGAAGAAAGAGACCGGCAAATCAAACCAGTCGAAGGAGAACGAGGTGACATATGCAGAGGCTCGCAAGCGTCGTCCGAAGTCACAGAAATCCTCCCCCTCGGCTACCGAAGGACAATCATCCAAACCATCTAAGGATGCGTCGAAAACTGCGGCTCCCGCAGCCGGTGGCAGCTTCGAGAAGATGAAAGGATCGTTGCCCCGTCCCGTGTCGGGCGCTTTCCGCGTTACAAGCCGCTTCGGCCGCCAGTCTCTGCCTGACCTCCCCAACGTAATGTATGATAACCCCGGTATCGATGCCGAGGTGGCGGCCGGTGCCGCAGCCCAGGCTGTCTACGGCGGCAAGGTCTCCGGAGTGTACATGATACCCGGTTATTCTACCGTGGTGATTGTTAACCATGGCAATTACTACACCGTCTATGGCAACATCTCGCAGGCGGCGGTCAAGGTGGGCGATGTCGTCAAGCAGGGACAGTCACTCGGCCGTCTCGCCAACGACGAGGATAACCCCTCGCACAGCACCATCCACTTCGAGGTGTGGAAGAACCGCGACAAGCTCGACCCGCTCGGCTGGATCCGATAATCCTATCCAAGAACGGAATAACCTGTAAGAATGGAAATAGTAAGATACAATCCGGCGATGGAGCGTGAGTGGAACGAGTTTGTCGGCCGCTCACGCAACGGCACTTTCCTTCTTGACCGTCGTTATATGGACTATCATGCCGACCGCTTCACCGACTGTTCGTGGCTTGCCATGAAGGGCAACCGCATCATGGCCATGCTCCCTGCCAACATCAGCGCCGACGGCGTGCTTCATTCTCACGGTGGACTTACCTACGGAGGCTGGATATTGCCTCCGGCGCATCTCGACGGCGCGGGGCTACTGGAGATATTCACCGGTGCGTGCGACGCGTGGCGTGCCGAGGGAATAACGGCTCTCGATTACAAGCCGGTTCCCTACATATACAGCAGCCGCCCTTCGCAGGAGGATGAATACGCCCTGTTCCGGCTCGGTGCGGAGCTGACAGAATGTAACCTGAGTGCGACGATAGACTTGTCGCAACCGGTCGTGTTCAACCAGCAGCAACGCCGCCATCTCAGTAAGGCCATGCGCTTGCCGGTCGATGTCCGCGAGATGACAGATATCGGGACTTTCATGACAATACTTGCCGACTGCCTGCGTGAGCGTCACGATACTTCGCCGGTACATAGCGAGGCGGAGATGACGCTCCTCGCATCGCGCTTCCCCGACAATATCCGTTTCTACGCCACATATCTTGACGGAGAGCCACATGCGGCGGTGTGTGTCTACGACACCGGGACTGTAGCCCATGCCCAATACATAGCCACCACGCCACGCGGCCGAGAGCTTAATCTGCTCACCCCGCTGTTTCACAAATTGATTACGGAAACCTGCAAGACGCGCCGTTACTTCGACTTCGGCATCAGCAACGAAGACCATGGCCGCTACCTCAACGCCGGCCTTCTCCGTCAGAAATATTCCTATGGTGCCACCGGCACCACCTACACGCGCTACCTCCTCAAACTCTGACCCCGAAGCAGTCAGTGCCCCTCTTTACTCGTGCAGGCGCGTGCGGAGTATGAGGAAGGAGCGGACGGCTGTGATTATGAAGACCGAGGCTGTAAGCCAGTAGGTCAGGGCATCCTGTGTAGCTATCGAGGCGCAGAAGCCACAGACCCCCAACAGGATTCCGACACATGTCTCGGTGGTGGCGCGGCGGTTCGGAAGGAAGCCGTATATCCTGTAATTCACGCTGATGTAGAGGAGCACGCAAGCCGCCTGCTCGACCACGGCGGCATATCCCAACCCCATCAGTCCATATATCTTGTAGAAAATAAGCGAAAGACCGAGATACAGCACATTGCATACAATCGCCTCCAGCCAGAAGAAGAGCTTCCGGTTGTCCTTGGCGAAGGTAATGTAGCCCAACGGGTAGGCTATGGCTTTGAGCAATATGCTTATGCCGAGCCATCGCATCAGTCCGGTTGTCGGCAGGAATTCCGCTGTCAGCAGCAGGCGGATTATTATCGGTGCTGTGGCGACAAGAAGGATTGACAGCGGGGTGGCTACAAGCGCCACGATCTCCATCTGGCGGTCTATCACGACGCGCATTTTAACGGTGTCGCCCGCAGCGGCCGAAAGTCGCGGGAAATAATCCAGAGCCATCGCCGTGAAAACAACTCCGGCATATTGCAGCGTGATGCTGTTGGCCGCGTTGAAGAGACCGACATCGGCGATGTCGCCGTTCATTCGTATGAAGATATTGATGATGTAGGAGCAGAGCGTGTTTATCAGTGAAGAGGAGAGGAGAATCATGCCTGTGAGCAGCATCCGTTTTACCAGCGGGGAGTGCATCCGGCGGTTGAAGGTCACGCGGCTTGGAGGCATGGCGCGTCGCAATCCATATGTATAGAACCCCCATGTGGTTGCTGTCAGGATAATCATGGCCGGAACAATGCCCCGGGTACCGAAGAAATAGTATAGCGGCACTCCTGCTACAAGGCCCGTCACCGCTCCGGCGAGCGAAGTGACAGAGAGCAGCTTCATCTTGTGGAGTCCCTGGAGTAGAGCCATCCTGCCGTTGCCGGCCACCATGAAAAATACAGCGACCGCCAGAGCCACGAACTGCCACGCGTAATCGTCCGAGCCGAAAGACCAGCGGCTGAACCACGGGGCCATCACCGCGCAGGCCAATGCGCCGAGCAGTGCGGTGAGACGGATAAGCAATTCCGCCACATGGCGCACATCGGCGAGACGGCCGGAGTCATCTTTGTTGGCGGCGACCTCCTTTACAAACGAGAGGTTAAGGCCGAGCGACGCGAATCGGGCTACCGTATTTGAGGCCGTGGTGAACATTGAAGCTGCTCCCATACCGTCGGGGCCGAGGAACATAGCCACGAACTTGCCCCTGACAAGGTTGATCAGTATCTGGAAAATCTGGACACCACCCAGAATGGATGACCCCTTCAATATGCTTTTATAACCGTTTTCGTTCTTTTCCTCTGCCATCACTGCAAAAATACAAAAAAAAACTCTGATAACCCCCTTTCCGCCCCAAAAATATCGCCATCCACCCGACAAATCCCGGAATTTATGCGGTGATTGTTTGTTGGCTTGTTTTTGATAGGAGTAAATGGGTGCAATTTCTATCACCCTGTGGGGTGCGGGTGAAGGTGGCGGTGGAAAAATCGGGAGCGGGAATTGAGGATTGGAGTGTATAAGTTGTTGGGAATCAGTATAAAAAAGAAAAGATTAATTGTCTCTCGACAACTAATCCTCTAACCTTAAATCTAATACCATGAAAAACACGTTGCAAAATTAATAAAAATCGGCGTAACAAAAAAATATTTTGGCAATTATTTTTCTGTCATTATGATTATTTAACTTATGAAATGTAGGCAGTTAGATAAAATTTGCGTATATTGATACTTTATGTACAATAAAGTATATATATCCCTATGATTTTTGAAAACTATATGTAAATTTTGACTTTAAACATATGTTAAAGAGGTGGTTGATTGCATTTTGTAATCTTTGTGGGGTCGTTGCTTTTGGTTGGTAATATTGTGTTATGTCAAATTGCTTGAATAGTGGAGCGCCTCCGCAAAGCCTTCGGCTTTGCGGAGGAGTGGGGAGGGTGGAGGTTGCGTAATGATACACGGGTGAGACATCGAGGCATGCGCCTCAATGTCTCACCCGTGCCTACCGCCGTGTTGCCGCTGACACGGCTTAGGGGTAGGTTATTTTCGTTGCTTTTCCTCCGGCGACGCGGATGTAGACTCCGTGCTCTGGATTGTCCACGCGGTTGCCTTGCAGGTCGTAGTAGATTGGAGCGGCATCGGTGCCGGTTTCTGTGTCGGAATCGCTGATGATTCCTTCCACGCCTGAGGGCTGGGCTGCCGGGTCTTCGGCGAAGAGGGGAAGCGAGGGGAACCAGTAGTTGCTGATCATCTCGTAGTCGCGTATCTTGTCGCCGTCGGCCGAGTAGCGGCGCGTCACGTAGGTCGGGATGCTGAATTCGTGGTAGAGCGACATGTAAATCTCGTCCGTGACAGGATGAACACGCATCGAGCATCCGTAGAGCTTCCAGTTCTCGCCGTCGGCCGCGAGGTCGATTATCTTCTCCACGCGGCGCGTATCGACATCAAACCTGAACACATTCAGGCTTGAGAACCAGCTGTTGGCTCCGCCGCTCCAGTAGAGGACGTTGTTCTGCGTGGAGGCGCAGAAGGTGTCGGGTGTCCAGGCATACCATGAATTGGCCGGTGGATACGCTCCCTCGGGCATGTTGACAACCTCGGTCTCGAAAGTCTGAGGATCCACGCGGACTATGCACGGGAGCGTCGTTCCTGTGCCCTGCACATTCTTCGCCACACTCAGCCACACGGAGCCATCCTTGGCGAGAACCACCGAACCGATTCCGGCTTTCTCCTGCACGAAGTCCATCGGGATGGTCTTTATCACCTTGTCGGTAGCGGTGTCGATAATCAGAAGTCCTGCCTGCTGGTGGGCGGCGAATACCTTTCCCTGGGTCAGTACCATCGAGCCTGACTGCCCGTGATAGAGAGAGCCGGTCGGGTCGTTGTTCGGCTTGTCATCGCCGACGTTGGGGTTGGCAGAGCCTTCGATCTGTCCCTTCACCTCATAGGTGTCGAGGTCGAAAATCCATATGCCGTTGCTCGAAGATATGTAGCCCTTGTGGTCGTCAACGCCGCAGAAACCGCGACCGTCGCACTGTTTGCCCGATGGGTCGATTTTCTCACTCTGGAAAAGAATCTTCATGGTCGAGGCATCGGCCACGGTGATACGGCCGCCGGTTATGTCCGCGCCCGGGTCTTTCTCCTGTTTGGCGATCAGGTAAAGGCGGCCGCGCCAGAGCTGGCCGAACTGGTTTGTGCAGCCAAGCTCACGTCCGGGGTTCTCAGTCTGGATTACGCGGTAGTGCCAGTAGTCGCCGTCGGGGTCATCGGGCAGCAGATAATTCACGGTCGAGTTCTGATGTCCGTACCAGTCCTCGTTGACGATAAACACTCCCTTGGAGTAATCGACATCCCCGGCCGACGCGGACAACGCCGCGCCGGCCAAGGTCATCGCAATCAAAAGATTTCTCATTACCTTTTATTTTACCTGTATTTTCATAGTCTTCGTGCCACGGCGCACGATGTATGTGCCTGTTGTCAGACCATTCTCGGGTGATACACGCAGACCGTCGAGCGTATAGACTTCGGTGTCGGCATCGTTAAGGTCGAACACTTCGGTCATGCCCGACTCAACATTCCAGCCGGTAATCTTGACGGGAACCTCCGGGGTATCGACACTGCCGGCTGCATGGCTGCCCGAAACTTTGACGGCATAGGTTGTGGTGAATTCCGGACGCTCAATGATGTGGCCGCAGGTGCCGTCGGCTGCAAGAGCGAGGGTCTCGACAACCGGCTCCTCATCCTCCTCGGCATAGTTGCGGTACTGCTGCGACGACGGAAGATTGACCTCAGTTACGCGGCGTGACAACATGAATTCTGCGGCATCGCCGGTGAAAATCACACCGTCGTTGGCGGCGCGGAACGCTTCGGGAAGTTCCCCGGCATAGTTCACAGTGCCCGCAACAAGAATCTCGGCATCGCTTTCAGTGAGCGTGCCCGCCTCGATAGTGAAGTCAACAGAAGTAACCTCCGGTTCGGAAATCTGACAGCTCTTCCAGCCGGTCATTGTCTCATATTTGGCTTTGAGTCCCGAGGGAACCATCACAACCGGGTAAACACCGGTTGCGGTGCGCCATGTGTATGTTCCGGCGGTTTTGGGTGCGCCCGGGTTGGTCACGTAGACTTTTATATCAGAGGGGCAGCCGTTGATGATGTCGCTTGAGGTTGTGTTTCCGAGCGATGCGGGCAGAACAAGTTCCGCGAGTGCGGTGTTGCGGAAGCAATATGCACCGAGTGTGGTAAGAGTGGAGGGGAGTTCCACCGATGCCAGAGATGAGCAACCGTCGAAAGTGTTTGAACCGAGAGAGGTCACATTTGCCGGAATTTCGGCAGAAGTAATCTTCTTGCAGTTTGTAAAGGTCCATGTGCCAATGGTCTTGACTGTCGAAGGGAGTTTCACTGAAACAGTTTCACCCTCGGATTCCTCACCCGCTGCAACGATTTTCTCCAGATTGTTACAGTCGCGGAACATGTTCTGAGAAACTGTTGTCATCCCCTCGGAGAGCGTGACATGGCGCAGTTCGGTACATCCGTAGAATGTGCCTGCTCCCGGGGTGGTGACTGATCCCGGCAGATAAGCCTCGGTCAGAGACTTGCAGTTCTGGAAAACGTTAGTTCCGAGAGAGGTTACGCTTTCAGGCACGGTAACCGAAGTGATTGGGGTGTTTGTGAATGCGGAATTGCCGATTGATGTGAGCGCGGCCGGAAAATGAAGTCCCGCGGCACCTTCGCGCGCAGGGGTGTCTCCCTCGGTGCGGTTGTCATCTGTAGCTGTGTTGAGTGTTGTGAGAGCCGTGCATCCGGAGAAAGCGTAGTTGCCGATTGAGGTCACATTGTTGCCCAATGTAACTTCATGCAGGCTCTTGCAGTTCTGGAAAAGGTAAGTCGGGACAGCCGTGATGGCGGAGGGGAGAGTGAAAGTCTCGTTGGCGCATCCTGAGAACGCCTGCGAACCGATGGAGGTTACGCCGTCGGGGAGTTCGACCACATAATTTGTGCATCCTGCAAAGGCATTGTTGCCGATTGTGGTAACGCTTTCAGGAATGCTCGCACTCCGGAGCGTCGAGCAGCTTGAGAACATATAGTTCGGTATCGAGGTGAGACCGGCGGGAAGTTTTACCTCCGCGAGTCTGATTGCTGACTGGAAGAGATATGCTCCGAGCTCAGCGGTGGTCGCGCTCATGTCGGCTGAAGACAGAGCCTGGCAATAGGAGAAGCAGTTGTCACCTATCGCTGTCAGCGAAGAGGGGAAGTTGATTGACTCCATCTTGTCGCAGTAGAAGAACGCGCGGCTTCCGAGTGTCTGGATGCCGGCGGGCAGTGACATTCCTGTTATGCCGGAGTTGGAGAATGCATATGTGCCGATCTCCTTGACTGTGGCAGGGAGTTCTACATTTGTCAGTTTCGAGCAATAGTAGAATGTGTGGGCACCGATTTTCTCCACCGGAGCTGCGATGCGGACGGATGTCAGCTCTGATGCGCCGTAGAATGCGGAGTCGTTTATGGCTGTCACCTTATAGTCGCGACCCATGAACCGGACGGTGGCGGGTATGGTTATTTCGCCGGTATAGGTACTCTTGTTGGCATCTTCAATCTTGTTTTTGTTAGGTGCCCCGTCAATCTTTGCGTAGCTGACCTTGACCGCCGGTGCCTCTTCGGAGATGTCGGTCACGTTATATGTGACTCCTTCGGCCGCGAATACATCACCTTCGTTGACCGGCACATTGATTTCCGATACATTGGCGAACTTGCTCCAGCCCTCGGCGGCAGCGTAAGAGCCGGTGAATCCGGTCGGTACGGTGAGAGTGGCGGCAGCGTAGACCTCATTTGTAAAGGCATCGGCTGCCATCTCTGCAGGGTAGAGCGATTCCGATTTCACCGAGGTAATCATTTCACCGGCAAATGCTTTTGCTCCGATTTTCTTCAGATTGGCGGGTATCTCCACACTCTTTACCGCTGTTGCGGCAAATGCCTCATCGCCGATTGTCTCGACTTGTGCCGGAATCAGAAGATTCTCCACAAGTTCGCAGCCGTAGTAGGTGCGTGCCGGGATGTTCTTCATTGCAACCGGCAGAATCAGTGTGCGCAATGCTGTGCAACCCTCGAACGTCTGTGCCCCGATAGAGGTCAGGGAGGAGTTGAGGTCAGTGTCGCGGGTACCCTTCACTTCCGCAAGGTCGATACACTTGTAGAAGGCACGGTTGCCGATTTTCTTGACAGTGGCCGGGATTGTGACCGAAGTTATGCCGGTTACATCGGCAAAAGCACCTTCGGCAATCTCGGTAACGGTATATGCCTTATCATCGTCGCCCGCGCCATCAGTAAATGTAGCGGGAATAACGATAGCCTCGCCCGTGAAATCTCGGTAGGCCGCTCCTTCGATAGTGGTCAGCGCGGAGGGGTTGACGAGCTTTACAGAACCTTTCTGGAAATCGGTCAGCTGATAGAAGAGGTCGCCGACCTTGAACTCCGTCTTTGCACCGTCGGGAATGGTCGAGGGCGCGGCCTTGAAATCCTTCCAGTCTCTCGGTATCATATATACAGAGTAATTCCAGCCGTCGCAGCAGCCATCCTCAAGTACACGGCCCGAGGCTCCCCAGCTTGAGTAGTCGAGATCTGAACCAAGTTCCCCTACCCAATAGCTCCAGTAGTTTAAGTACCATCCAGCACCCCAGTAGTCGCCGTCGTCCATGGCCACCCAGTCGTCGTAGTCATAGTCGGAAGAGCCTCCGACTTCAGGATTGTAACCACGGGGATGTTCGAAGAAACCATCTTCAGAGGTATATAACTGTCCATCTTTCGAGTCCATCAGGGAGATGTCGCCGTCATTGTCGGCATCCCAGCCGAAACCGTTGATGGTGTAGCCGCCGTTAGGGTCGGTAGGAGAGCTGACATTGGTGTACTGCATCAGCGTATAGAGGCGCGGGTTGTTCTTGACAACCGCCTTGATCATGTCAGCACCGGTGGCGAGTCCGTCCCAGCGGTAACCGAACACTATGGCGTTGGTCTCGCGCTCATCATTCCACTGGATTATGAGTGCCGCCTTGTTGGCACCTTCGCCGGTCCAGTTCTGGATGTCGTCGAATGTGAATTCATTGGCCGGGAGTGCGGGTGCGTCGGGATTCGGGTCCCATTCCCAGTCGGAGGCGGCTTTCATCCGGCCATCCTGCCTGAGAGTCGAGGCATAGTCAATGCCCTGAACCTTGGCGGGTACGCGCTTAGCCGTTACTGCGCACGGCATGAGCAGCGACAGTGCCGCCGTGCAGATAAGTAACTGTTGTTTCATGTTGTTTTGTGAAATTTATTTGATTAGTTTTGTTGCTTTTGAACCCTCCTTAATTATGTAGCAGCCACCGGGGAGTGCGTCGAGCGTTTCGGTGAGAGCTGATTTGCGCACGGTTTTGATATGTACGCCCTGGAGTGTATGGATTGTCACGGTTGCATCGGGGTCGGATGCCGTGGCCGCCACACCGGTTGAAGTGTTGGTGTGCGAGTAGTTGAGAGCATGCCACTGTTCCGAGGCACCGGTTCCGGCATCGATGCGGCGCGGAGGATTCTGTTCGCCGCTCTTTCTGACGGCACCGGTCACAGGGCCGTCAAGGAGGGTGTATTTCCATGCATCGACCTGCCCGTCGGAGAGTTTGCGCGAGGTCATGCCGAGACCGGAATAGCTGAGTTCTTCGAAGTCTGTACCGCCGACCCAATAGCTCCAGTAGCCGTCATACCACCCGGCGTTCCAGCGCAACTGGCTGTTGTCGAGCGGTTCGGCGGGTTGCCACCAGTCGTAGTCGTAGGCGGGATAGCCGTAATCGCGGGCATTGATCGGGTGCTCTATGATATTGGTGTTGCGGGCTTCGGCAATGGCCTTGCGGCAATACACAGGTGTGAGAGTGCCCGGCGCTGAGGTCTGACCCATCAGCGAGTTGGGGGTGAAATAGTCGAAGCTCACACGCTCGTCGTTGCTCGCTCCCTCGAAGTCATAAGCCAGATGGTCGAGAACGCTTCCGGCTTCGGGAAACCTGAAGCCTATTCCATCGACGGTATGTCCCATCCAGCCGGTGTACTGGGTGAAGAGCAGCAGGTCCTCATTGTTCTCCGCTATGGCACGGAACATATCCTCGCCCGAGGGTTGTCCATCAGCATAATCCTCAGGATTCCAGCGGAACCCCCACACGTAGGCCGCTTTCGGGCCATTGTCCTGGAACTGCACCACCAGTGCCGAGCGGCATGTGCCCTCGCCGGTCCAGAACTCAATCCGGTCCCAGTCGAGCGTATAGGCCACGGCCGGTATGGTTGCCGCTGCCATAAGCGCGGCGATGTAAAGTTTTCTTCTTCTCATTATGTTGTTGTTTTTTTGTTGCTTGGTTATACACCTGCTTCCATGAAGGAAAGACAGTTTTATGTTCGCTGTCACTCGAAATCCCATCCGGGCAGTTCGATATGCAGGTCTTGGGCGCGGCTCAGCTCGGTAGATGTCTCGCCGAGCCAGCCGCAATACTGGTTCACGCCCGTGTAGACGCGTATGAAGTCCGCTCCCGGAAGCGATACGGGATTGCCCGCCGCATCGACGGCGTTGGAGATGTCGAACGAGTTGAGGTCTTCAAATTCGTTGGGGTGGTTGTCTACATACCCCCACGCATAGCTGTAGAGCACGTAATACGTTCCCATGCCGCTCACATCCACACCGTTGGGAGCTAACAGCGAGCCGGAGAATGTCATTGTATCCTCCTTGACCCACCGGGGCCAGTATTCTTGACCGTGGAAAGAGTTCTTGGGCATGAAGCCGGAAGTGCCGTCGTTGGCTGTCCATCCTATATAGTTGAGGTCTACTATGCTGTTGTCTTCGTCGGGTATTATCTCGCGGTCAGGGTCGGGGCGGCGGTATGTCATCGCGAAGCCGTGGCTGGTGGCGGGTGAGCGGTATTCGCTCCCGGCAAGTTCGTACCACGGGTCGTCGGGGATTCCGTTGCAGTTGGCATCGTAGCTCACCATCACGATTCCAGGCTCGGCCGAGCCCCCTTTCTTGTCGGGGTTGGTAAGCTCATAGAAGCAGTTGCCCCATATCCGGAAATCAGCCTCCCCGGGCACATTGATGACCGTGTGGTCGAAGCCGAATGTGACATAGCCGCCGAAGCCGCCGAGCGAGATCATGATGTCGTTGGTGCCCGATATGCAGTCTTCCGCTTTCTGAAGTATGTCGGCATAAGTGTCACCCTCCTCGTATCGCGGCATCTCGTTGATGAACTGTCCCGGGGCCGGGCAGTACTCGTAGACGCGCGATATGTAGGGGCTGTATTCCACCTCCTCGTGCATCACATTCACGCTGAATGTGTACTCGTAGGGGGTGTCCGTGTCGATAATCTCGAAATGAAGGGTATAGGTACCCTCCTCGGCTTCGAGAAAGATATAGTCGCGTGCGGTGCTGACCTGCGCGGTGGAGCCGTCGGGTCGGGTCATGGTCCAGCGGTATTCCGCGCCGGTCAGGGCCGGGTGGAGGTCGAGTTTCTGCATACGCGCCACGTAATAGGCATCGTCAATGCCGAGGCTGACGGTCGGTATGCCGTTGTCGCAGCCCGTGAGCAGGAGGAGTGCCGGAATTATCGCCGATATGTTGCGTAAGGTTTTCATTGTCGCTTGAGTAAATAGTTTGGAAGTCGTTTATTGTCTTATGTTTATCTTGGCAGGAAAGTTATGTGTGCGGGAATGTCGCCGGTGCGCACGCTCCATTTCTTGCGCCCGTGCCGGTCGAAGCAGTAGAGTGTGCCCGACGAGACATAGTTCTTCGCGTCGGTCACGAATATGTCGCCGGTCTCGGGGTGGATGGCTATTCCGTAGGGGATGGTTATCTCCTTCTCGGTGCCGTCGGTTATGAAGTTGCGCGACACGACCTCCTTGGTGCGGATGTCGATTATGCCGTAGCTGATGGTGTTCGAGGCCGTGTAGTTGTTCCACTCGGTCGCGTAGTAATAGAGCGAATCGCCATGGATAGCCATGTTGGAGCATGCCACCGGTATCGTGTCGGTCACGGTCATCTGGTTGAATCCCGGCTTCTTGTCGAGTACGAACAGGCGCGAGGGGATGGTCTGGTAGTCGCCGCGCGATGTCACCCAGATTTTCTTATATCGGTCTTTCTTCAGGCGGTGCAGGTTGATTGCCACCGGAATCTGCTGGACCTGCTTGAGGTCAACCATCTGTATGACCGACACGGTGTTGTCGTAGGCCGGGGCGCGGTAGCCTCCGGAGTTGGCGACGTACATGTAGTCGTCCACAACCTCCATCTCCTCCGGCTGGTAGCCGACGGTCACTTTGCGGGTAACGGCGAGGCTTGTCGTATCGACCTCATAGACCGCCCCTTTCGGAGCGTTGGCGTCGATTAGCACCGGGCCGACGTAGCTGCTCACGTAGGCTTTGCCACGGTGAAACCGCACGTAGCGGCAGTTGGGAATGTCAACCTGCCCGAGGCGGATGCCGGTGCGTGCGTCCATCACCTCGACCTTGTGCGAGCAGTTGACCACGACATACAGCTTCGAGCCATATATGCCGATGTCGTTGCCCACGTCGCCGAGTTCCTTGATGACGTTCGGGTTGCGCTCGGCGTAGAAATTGCGGGCATACAGCCCGGTGAGGTAGTCGAAGTAGTCGAGCGTACACTTGTTCGACCCCATGTTCCCCTCGTTAACCAGGTAGAAGCCGCGTATCTGCGTGTCCTCGGCCGGATATTCGGGGATGATGTCGTACTCCGTCGGCACCACAAGTTCGTCCTCACGACAACTTGTGGCGGCCAACAGGAGCGGCAAAAAATAAAAGAAAAATTTCCAAAAATCTCGTATCATATCTCTGCTGTCAGGGTTATGCGGAAGTTCCGCTTCGGCATGGGGTAATTGAGGATCACGTCGTAATCCTGACTCAGCAGATTGTTCACCTCCAGGAGGGCGCGGAGCGACACGCGGCCTAACCGCAGGTCCTTGCTGAGCGATATGTCGGAGGTGTACCATGGCTGCGTGTAGTTGTAGCGTATGTTTTCCTGCTGGTTGTAACGCTCGCCCACGTAGATCCATGAGTAGTTGAGCGCCCAGCCGCGCCACGTCACGTTGGCCACGGCCGCGCCTGAGTTGCGCGGTATGTAGGGAATCTGGTCGCGGTAGTAGTTGTCCGACGGGTCGGTCACGTCGATCGCCCGCTGGAATGTGTACTGCGCACGCGCGGTGATGTAGAGGTCGCGCCACGGGTTGAGGGTGATGAGCGCCGAGACATCCACACCGCGTATGTCGACAAGCCCGAGGTTGAGCATGGTCCAGCGGAACTGCTGCCCCTTGGGGTATGCCACAATCTTGTCCTTGACACGGTTGTAGTAGACATCCGCGCTGACACGGGCCGCGCTTATGACCGAAGTCGCCGAATGGTGGTCGTAGAGCAGACCGACATTATACTGGGTGACCCGCTCCGGGTTGAGCTGCGAGTTGCCCATGTCGGCATAGTAGAGGTCGTTGAATGTCGGCATCCGGAACGACTGCTTGAAGAATGCGCGGAGAGAGAAGTCGCGGTTGCGCAGCGGGTTGAACGAGGCGAACACCGCCGGAGTGAACACATGCTTGTCGGCCGGTGCCTCCTGGCCCTTTATCTCGTCATGTATGAAAGTGCCGAGACAGCTGGCCTGGGCGCGGAAACGGTCGAGGTCGAAGGCCGTGGCCACCGAGACGAAGTTGGAGTAGCGGTCAGGCTTGACGAAGCCGTACACGTCGGCGTCGAGCGTGTTCCACATGAAGTCGTAGCTGGCCGATACGCGCCACCAGTCATTGACCTCATACTCGTTGGCCGAAGAGAAATATATCTCCTTCTGCCGGTAGAGGTTGTCGATTTTTATCTGCTTGTCGTCGTTGTTGACATAGTGGGTGCGGTAGGCCGAGTATTTCACATTGTTGAGCGTCGAGAAGCGTCCGAAGAAGCCTGAATAGCGGCCTTGCACGAACGAGTTGGTGTCCCATATGCGTTCGCCGCGCCGCCACACATTGTTGACAATCGCTCCCGGCACGCCGCGCTCAGAGTTGTAGTTGTAGACCTTGGCCATCCAGTTGCCGTTGCGGAGCGTGCCGTAGGTGTTCAGCTCCAGGCGTGTCGCGTTTATGTCGCCGTTCTCGCGGGTGGCTACCGTGTCGTAGGCCAGTTCACCGGCGGGATTCACGCGGCGGTAGCGGAACTTGTACTTTCCGCTTGAGTTGACCCATTCGGCGCTGAGCGAAGCCTTTACGGTCTCGCTCAGCTTCACCTCGACAAGAGCCGAGGGGTTGAGCAGGTCGAACGATCCGGTGCGCACCGTGAGGCGTGCGTGGTATGTCTCGCCCTCGCCGAACTGCGGCGTGCGTGTCCGCATGTATATTGTGCCGGCCGAACCGAAGTCTTTGGCCGGTTGCAGAATCTCGCTTTTCTGGCCGTTGTAGAGCGACAGAGCCTCGATGTTGTCGAGAGAGAACTGGCCGAGGTCAATCTGGCCGTTCTGCGCGTTGCCGAGTTCCACGCCGTCATACACCACTCCGGTGTGGTTGGTGCCCATGGAGCGGATGTTTACGGTCTTTATGCCACCCACGCCGCCATAGTCCTTGACCTGCACGCCCGAGAAATAGCGCAGAGCGTCGGCCACGCTGTTGGAGTTCATTCCCTTGAGCTCCTCTCCGGTAAGGGTCTGGGCGGGTATCACGTCGCTGCCGGGGCGTGCGGCGGTCACGACCAGTTCGCCGAGCTGCCGCGACAGAGAGTCTGGCTGTTCGACAAAAGCGGAGGCCGTCGCGAGGATTATGTATGATGTCAGTCCGAGAATCATTTCAAAATGTTGGCACGCAGAAAAACAAAACCCGTCTGCGTATCAGGCGATACGCCGGCGGGAATTAATGTGCACAGATTGAAATGTCGGAGGTCCGGGGTGTCGCGCGCGGCGCGCGGGGGAGGAGAGAGAAACCGGAGGGTATTGGAATATCCTGAGAGTTGGAGCATCCGGAGAGGAGAAGAGTATCCGGGGCGGTTTCAAGACCAGACGACGATTGATTGCAGCCCATTGTCCCGTAGGCGTTATCATATGTATCGAAGCGGCAGGTCTTCTGACTTGTCCCGGGACCATCGCGCCTTCTCAGAACCGTAGTTGGTTCCAATGGCTGTGCGCGGTCACTTAGGAGACTTACAGCAGCGGGTACTGTTCCGGATTCACACCGGATTCCCTATTAGACTAATGACCCCTCTCTTGGGGCGAGTCACCGTTTCGCCGACAAAGTTAAACAAAATCCCCCGAACCACCAAATATAGATTTCAGGTTTCAGGCGTTAGGTTTTAGATCCCCGGTTTATCGGTCTCTATGATAAACCGAGATTTATTATTGATTGAAGGCATCGCGGATCCGGCTCTAACGCTACGCGTTATGCCTCAAGACGCGGATGTGGCGGATTTTACGCGGATTTTTCCTGCGCTGACTTTGTCAAGGGACGCGGTGGCATACGTTTGCGATGCAAACATCGCCGTCACGGATTGGAGCCGATGGATGCGGATATGTCGCGTGGGTGCATCCGCGCCGGTCACGGCCGATCCGCGTCAAGGCAGGCGGCATTTCAATGTCGCAGCCTTCAGCGATTCAAAACGCTGTATCTCAGAGTTAACGATCCGCGCCAATCCGCCATACCCGCGTTCCGAGGCTGTATTTTGCAACGCAAAATACGCCGGATCCGCGATGCCTTTCAATCAATAATAATCGTAACAATGGTTTCGAACAACATCATAACAGTTGTCATACAAACCGGGATTCTAAAACCAGACATCAGGTAGATAAACCGGGAGTTATTGGGAGGGGAGGGGAGGAATGGGAAGAAAAGAGCCGCTTACGGATTTGGCGGTTGAATCTAAAAGTGTCTAATCTAATACCGTGTCCGGTGTTGGGTAAATCCGTAAGCGGCTTTTCCGAATTAGGAGCTGACAAGTTTTGCTGCTAACTAAAAACCATTATTCGTTGCGAAGTTAGGTTATTTTTCGGAAGCATACAATTATTTCGAGGTGTATTTTCATGCCCCTCCTCCGAATCCGTTTCCGGCCTTTTCTAACCGAAAATCTAACTTTTTCAGCCGCTTTAAATCGATTTAAACTGCCATCGAACTTCCGTCGAACTTTTTCTAAGTTCAAAAAATCTTATCGCACTTGTGCTAAAAAATTATCATGGGCTGCTGCAAATATCCAATAATCAGTATGATACAAAATTTAAATCAAATTTAATTCCATCAAGAAATTCAAAAATCTTACCGCAGCGATTTTTGGTACGATAAATTACAACTATAAGTGAAATGAAAATTTATCAAAATCGGTCAAATGTCATCAAAGTGAAATTCAAGGTTTCATGCCCCCTCTTTTAGTGCGCGTTTAGTGCGCGTTAAGATTTATTAACATTTTAGGCCTTAGGTTTTAGAATCCCATGGTATCGGTATCAGGCACGTTGAAGCCGCTTTAGCGGCGGGCACGGCGGTAGGCACGGGTGAAAACGGGGCTTGTCCCGTTTTCACCCGTGTAATCATGACAATATTATTATCCCCGTCCCCGCCGCGAAGCCGCAGGCTTCGCG
>CAJTQV010000031.1 GCA_910578385.1 uncultured Muribaculaceae bacterium
AGACTGTAAATCTGCTGGCTTACGCCTTCGGTGGTTCGAATCCATCACCACCCACCTCCAGCCGGAAACGGCTTTTGCGGAAGTAGCTCAGTTGGTAGAGCATTAGCCTTCCAAGCTAAGGGTCGCGAGTTCGAACCTCGTCTTCCGCTCAAATTTGCCTATGTAGCTCAGGGGTAGAGCACTTCCTTGGTAAGGAAGAGGTCGCGGGTTCAAATCCCGCCATCGGCTCCAAACCTCTCCTCGGAACACTCTCTTCGAGAAGACGAAAATTAATAAAAACAATATAATAGCACAAGACTATGGCTAAAGAAAAATTCGAAAGAACCAAACCGCATGTGAACATCGGTACCATCGGTCACGTGGACCACGGTAAGACTACTCTTACTGCTGCCATCACTAAGGTGCTCGCAGAAAAAGGTCTGTCCGAACTTCGTTCATTCGATTCTATCGACAACGCTCCCGAAGAGAAAGAGCGTGGTATCACTATCAACACCGCTCACG
This sequence comes from uncultured Muribaculaceae bacterium, assembly GCA_910578385.1. Classification (GTDB taxonomy): domain Bacteria; phylum Bacteroidota; class Bacteroidia; order Bacteroidales; family Muribaculaceae; genus Lepagella. Next base: position 502 of record CAJTQV010000031.1, read on the forward strand.
TAGAGTATCAGACTGCAAACCGTCACTATGCTCACGTAGACTGCCCGGGACACGCCGACTATGTGAAGAACATGGTTACCGGTGCTGCTCAGATGGACGGTGCTATCATCGTGGTTGCCGCTACTGACGGTCCGATGCCCCAGACTCGCGAGCACATCCTTCTCGCCCGTCAGGTGAACGTTCCCCGTCTGGTTGTGTTCATGAACAAGTGCGACCAGGTTGACGACGAGGAGATGCTCGAACTCGTTGAGATGGATATGCGCGACCTCCTTTCTCAGTATGAATACGACGGTGACAACACTCCCGTTATCCGCGGTTCTGCCCTCGGTGCTCTCGAAGGTGATCCTGCATGGGTTGAGAAAGTTATGGAGCTCATGGACGCTGTCGACAACTGGATTCCCCTGCCTCCGCGTGACGTTGATAAGCCCTTCCTTATGCCTGTCGAGGACGTGTTCTCAATCACAGGTCGTGGTACAGTGGCAACTGGCCGTATTGAGGCTGGCCGCGTGAAAGTAGGTGATGAGGTTCAGATTCTCGGTCTTGGTGCTGACAAGAAATCAGTTGTAACCGGTGTCGAGATGTTCCGCAAGATCCTCGACGAGGGTGAGGCTGGTGATAACGTAGGTCTGCTCCTCCGTGGTATCGACAAGGACGAAATCAAGCGTGGTATGGTTATCTGCCATCCCGGACAGGTTAAGCCTCACGACCACTTCAAGGCTCAGGTTTATATCCTCAAGAAAGAAGAGGGTGGCCGTCACACTCCGTTCCACAACAAATACCGTCCTCAGTTCTACATCCGTACTCTCGACGTTACAGGTGAGATCACTCTCCCCGAAGGTGTTGAGATGGTGATGCCCGGCGACAACGTTGAGATCGACGTTAAGCTCATTACTCCGGTAGCTATGGACAACGGTCTCCGTTTCGCAATCCGCGAGGGTGGTCGTACAGTAGGTTCAGGTCAGATCACAGGTGTGATTGACGACTAATCAAGATTAGATTCTTCAACCAAGATACATGGGGACTCCGGTCCCGGGGTCCCCATGACATACGGGAATAGCTCAGTTGGTAGAGCACTGGTCTCCAAAACCAGGTGTCGAGAGTTCGAGTCTTTCTTCCCGTGCCAATTCAAGAAACAATGAAATTATTCAAAGATATCAAGGAGTCCTACGACGAGCTCGTCTATAAAGTCTCCTGGCCATCTCAGAAAGCCTTGGTCAACAGCTCTGTGCTGGTGTTGATAGCTTCCGTCATATTGGCAGTCTTCATTTGGGCGGTCGACAAGGTCTTCTCTTTGCTGATGGAATTAGTGTACAGTATAAATTTTTAAACTTATCTAACGCGGATTTCAATGGCTGAAGCTGAAGTTAAGAAGTCATGGTACGTTCTGCGTGCCATTTCTGGTAAAGAGGCCAAGGTCAAGGAAGTTCTTGATGCAGCCATCAAGAATACAGATCTCGGTCTTTACGTCGAGCAGGTATTGATCCCCACGCAGAAAGTTTACACCACGCGCAATGGCAAGAAGGTGCTGAAGGAGCGCAATCTCTATCCGGGTTATGTCTTCGTTGAGGCAAAGCTCACAGGTGAGGTTATCTACGAACTCCGCAACACTTCCAATGTCATTGATTTTTTGCGCGGACGCGCCAAGAACAGCGATCCTATGGCGCTTCGCGAAATCGAGGTGAAAAGAATGCTGGGCACTGCCGACGAGATGCGTCAACCGGTTGCTGAATCGGTAGATTCTTATCTTGTAGGTGAACCTGTCAAGGTTACGTTCGGTCCGTTCTCCGGATTCAGCGGCGTGATCAAGGAGGTTAATTCCGACAGAAAGAAAATCAAGGTGGAGGTCAAGATTTTTGGCCGCCCCACAGATTTGGAGCTGGAAAATTCCCAAGTCGAGAGAGAGTAGGAGGGACGTGTTACGAGTCCCGATGACTACGCTAACGACAAAAAACAACCAATTTAACAAAGTAGAACAATGGCAAAAGAAATTGCTGGACAGATCAAATTACAGATTAAGGGCGGCGCTGCAAACCCGTCTCCTCCCGTAGGTCCCGCGCTGGGTTCTAAGGGTATCAACATCATGGAATTTTGCAAGCAATTCAATGCCCGCACCCAGGATAAGGCCGGTAAGGTTCTTCCGGTTGTAATCACATATTACACCGACAAGAGCTTCGACTTTATCGTCAAGACTCCCCCCGTTGCTGTTCAGCTCAAGGAGGTCGCTAAGATTAAGAGCGGCTCCGCACAGCCGAATCGTAAGAAGGTGGCTGAGATCTCATGGGATCAGGTTAAGACAATTGCTCAAGACAAGATGCCGGATTTGAACTGTTTTACTTTAGACTCTGCTATGCGCATGGTTGCAGGCACTGCGAGAAGCATGGGTATAACCGTCAAAGGGGACTTCCCTGAGAACAATTAAAAATCTTCAGAAAAATGGGAAAACTGACAAAAAATCAAAAGTTGGCTTTGTCGAAGATTGAACCCGGGAAGGCTTATACACTCGCTGAGGCTGCTGCCAAGGTCAAAGAGGCTTCTTTCGAGAAGTTTGACGCCTCTTTCGACATAGACGTGCGTCTCGGTGTCGATCCCCGCAAGGCCGACCAGATGGTACGTGGCGTGGTTTCACTGCCCCACGGAACCGGTAAGGAGGTCAAGGTGCTCGTGCTGTGCAACGCCGATGCAGAGGCTGCCGCAAAGGAAGCCGGTGCCGACTACGTTGGTCTCGATGAGTACATCCAGAAGATCAAAGAGGGTTGGACCGATGTTGACGTGATCATCACTCAGCCTTCCGTCATGGGTAAGCTCGGCCCCTTGGGTCGTATCCTCGGTCCCCGCGGACTGATGCCTAACCCCAAGAGCGGTACAGTGACCATGGATGTAGCCAAGGCTGTAAAGGAAGTAAAACAGGGTAAGATTGACTTCAAGGTCGACAAGACAGGTATCATTCATGCCTCTATCGGTAAGGTTTCTTTCTCTGTGGAGAACATGGCCGATAACGCCAAGGAGTTCATCAATACGCTCATCAAGCTGAAACCCGCCACTTCGAAAGGCACGTATATCAGGAGCATTTATCTTTCAAGCACCATGGGCCCCGGCGTTAAGGTCGAGCCTAAGTCGGTCGCTGAATAATCTTTAAAACGACTTACGAAATGAAAAAGGAAGATAAAGCTATCATCATTGCCAAGATTGGCGAAGAACTGTCGAAATACAGCTGCGTTTATCTGACTCAGACTTCGGGTCTGAACGCAGAGAAGACAAGCAACCTCCGTCGCGCATGTTTCGGTGCTGACGTGAAGATGCTCTGCGTCAAGAACACTCTTCTCAAGAAGGCGTTCGAGGCCAGCGAGACTGACTACTCGGGTCTTTATGATCTTCTCCACGGCGAGACCACGCTGCTTCTCAGCAACGTCGGAAACGCCCCCGCGAAACTCATCAAGAAGTTCCGCGACAAGAATGACACACTGCCCATGCTCAAGGGCGCATTCGTGGAGGAATCCGTATACGTAGGTGAGGAACAGCTGGAGACCCTCGCCAATATCAAAAGCAAGAACGAACTCATCGCTGACGTTGTGGCTCTGCTCCAGTCGCCCGCGAAGAACGTTATCAGCTCTCTCCAGTCTGGTGCCAACAAGCTTCATGGCATCCTCGAGACTCTCTCTAAGAAAGAAGCGTAACCCAAGTTTAAAAATTCAAAAAAAATCATACGAAAATGGCAGATTTGAAAGCATTTGCAGAACAGCTTGTTAACCTTACAGTAAAGGAAGTTAACGAACTCGCTGAGATCCTTAAGACTGAGTACGGCATCGAGCCCGCAGCCGCAGCTGTGGCTGTCGCAGCCGGTCCCGCAGCCGGTGCTCCCGCTGCTGAGGAGAAAACAAACTTCGACGTAGTGCTCAAGGCAGCCGGCGCAAGCAAGCTCGCTGTTGTGAAGCTCGTTAAGGAGCTCACAGGTCTCGGCCTCAAGGAGGCTAAGGAGCTCGTTGACGGTGCACCCAGCAACATCAAGGAAGGTCTTCCCAAGGCTGAGGCTGAAGGTCTCAAGAAGCAGCTCGAAGAGGCTGGTGCCGAGGTTGAGCTCAAATAAGATACCTCAAATCCCGCAAATAGGTTAGGAACACGTATATGTGTTCTTAACCTTTTGTGGCATTTACTCTTTCCGACCAATTTCTCTCTCCCGCGTTCGGCGTAGGCCGGACGGTATCCCCATCCTGCATGATGGTCATGAACCGCGGTTTTGCGGTGGAATAACCTGATGCGGGGTATGCCTGGAAACTATTTTTATGGTTCTTTAGGAATCATTGGCTGTTTCAGGCATTATTTATGTGTCAGTGCGTCTTGTGAACGCAGTGACTTCCGGAGGCTCCCGGCCCTGTTGGCGGTGTTGCCCTCCTTATGAGCGAAATTGCTAAGCCCATAGAAACTTAAACTACACCAAATGTCAGTAAATTTAACCGAAAAGCCGCGTGTGAATTTCGCGTCGATCAAGAACCCTCTTCCTTTTCCTGACTTCCTCGAGGTTCAGCTGAAATCGTTCAGGGATTTTCTTCAGCTCGACACGCCTCCCGAACAGCGCAAGAACCAAGGACTGTACAAGGTGTTTGCAGAGAATTTCCCTATCGCAGACACCCGCAACAACTTCGTGTTGGAGTTTCTTGACTATTATATCGATCCGCCGAGATACTCGATCGAGGAGTGTCTGACGCGTGGTCTCACTTACAGCGTACCTCTCAAAGCCAAACTTAAGCTTTATTGCACTGACCCGGATCACGAGGATTTCGACACGACCATCGATAACGTGTTCCTCGGTCCTATCCCTTACATGACCGACCAGGGTACGTTCATCATCAATGGTGCTGAGCGCGTCGTCGTTTCGCAGCTCCATCGTTCACCCGGTGTGTTCTTCGGTAACAGTGTGCATGCAAATGGTACGAAGCTCTACTCGGCGCGTATCATCCCGTTCCGCGGTAGCTGGATTGAGTTCGCTACCGACATCAACAATGTCATGTACGCCTACATCGACCGTAAGAAGAAGCTCCCTGTCACTACGCTTCTCCGTGCGATCGGTTTCGAGACTGACAAGGATATCATCGAGATCTTCGACCTCGCCGAGGAAATCAAGGTGAACCGCACGAACCTCCAGAAGGTTATCGGCCGCAAGCTCGCCGGCCGCGTGATGGTCAGCAACCTTGAGGACTTCGTTGACCCGGATACGGGTGAGGTGACAAGTATCGAGCGTAACTCTCTCGTTGTCGAGCGTGGCAGCGAGGTTACAGAGGATAACATCGATGCGATTCTCGAAAGCGGCGTGAAGTCTATCCTTCTTGAGAAGGAGAATGTCAGCGCCATCGACTACAGCATTATCTTCAACACTCTCCAGAAAGACTCCGCCAACTCGGAGCAGGAGGCCGTTACATACATCTACAGGCAGCTGCGCAACGCCGATCCACCGGACGCTGCATCCGCTCGCGAGGTTATCCAGAGCCTTTTCTTCAGCGAAAAGCGTTATGACCTCGGCGAGGTGGGCCGCTACCGTATCAACAAGAAGCTCAATCTCGACACCCCGATGGATGTCAAGGTGCTTACACGTGAGGACATCATCGCCATCATCAAGTATCTGATCGAGCTTATCAACTCAAAGGCTGAGGTCGATGATATCGACCACCTCAGCAACCGTCGCGTCCGCACGGTAGGTGAGCAGCTTTACAACCAGTTCGGTGTCGGTCTCGCTCGTATCTCACGTTCTATCCGTGAGAAGATGAACGTCCGCGACAACGAGGTGTTCAAGCCCATTGACCTGATCAATGCCAAGACTATCTCGGCTGTGATCAACACGTTCTTCGGTACGAACGCGCTGTCGCAGTTCATGGACCAGACAAACCCTCTGGCCGAGATTACCCACAAGCGCCGTATGTCGGCCCTTGGTCCCGGCGGTCTGTCGCGTGAGCGTGCAGGCTTCGAGGTTCGAGACGTTCACTACACCCACTACGGCCGTCTCTGTCCTATCGAGACCCCTGAAGGCCCGAACATCGGTCTGATTTCTTCTCTTTGCGTTTACGCGAAGATCAACAACCTCGGCTTCATCGAGACTCCTTACCGCAAGGTGGAGAATGGTGTGGTTGACCTCAACAACGACGACGTTGTCTATCTCACCGCCGAAATCGAGGAGGGTCAGATGATCGCGCAGGGTAACGCGCCTGTCAACGACGACGGCTCGTTCATCAATCCCCGCGTCAAGGCTCGTCTCGACGCCGACTTCCCGATCGTTGCCCCCAACGAGCTCCAGCTCATGGATGTGGCTCCGATCCAGATTGCATCTATCGCAGCATCGCTCATACCGTTCCTTGAGCATGACGACGCTAACCGTGCGCTGATGGGATCGAACATGATGCGCCAGGCAGTTCCTCTGCTCCGCAGCGAGGCTCCTATCGTCGGCACAGGTATCGAGGGTCAGCTTATCCGCGACTCGCGTACCCAGGTCATGGCCGAAGGTGCCGGTGTGATCGAGTATGTTGACGCTACAGTGATACGTATCCGCTACGACCGTACTGAAGACGAGGAATTCGTTCAGTTCGAGTCTGCGGTCAAGGAATACAAACTGCCCAAGTTCCGTCGCACGAACCAGGGTACAACTATCGACCTCCGTCCCATCTGCAACAAGGGACAGCGTGTGGAGAAGGGCGACATCCTCACCGAGGGTTATTCTACCGAGAAGGGTGAGCTCGCTCTCGGCCGCAACCTGAAGGTGGCCTTCATGCCCTGGAAGGGTTACAACTATGAGGACGCCATTGTGCTCAACGAGCGCATGGTTCGCGAGGACATCCTTACTTCGGTTCACGTCGACGAGTACACTCTCGACGTGCGCGAGACAAAGCGCGGTATGGAGGAACTTACCTCCGATATCCCCAACGTGAGCGAGGACGCTACCAAGGACCTCGACGAGCAGGGTATCATCCGCGTAGGTGCCTATGTTGTGCCGGGCGACATCATGATCGGTAAGATTACCCCCAAGGGTGAGTCTGACCCGACTCCCGAGGAGAAACTTCTCCGCGCCATCTTCGGTGACCGTGCCGGTGACGTGAAGGATGCCTCGCTCAAGGCTTCTCCCTCGCTCAAGGGTGTCGTGATAGGCCGCAACCTCTTCTCGAAAGCTGTCAAGAAGAAAGGTGCCAAGAACACCGTAAACGCCGAAATCGAGCAGATGGAGGCTGAATATCAGGAGCGTCAGGATGCTCTCAAGGAAATCATGGTCCGCAAGATGGAGACCCTTCTCAAGGATCAGGTTTCGGAGGGCGTGAAAGACTATATCGGTTCCGACATCGTTTCGAAGGGCCGCACTTTCGACAACGTGAACTTCGGCAACATCGACTACGAGACAGTTCACATCTCGAACTGGACTGCCGACGAGCGCGTGAACCGCATGGTGGGTGAGCTTATCACCAACTACATGCGCAAGTCGAAGGAGATTGACAGCGAGCTGCGCCGCAAGAAACTCGACCTCACCATCGGTGACGAGCTCCCCTCGGGCATCATGCAGATGGCCAAGGTCTACATCGCCAAGAAGCGTAAGATCGGTGTGGGTGACAAGATGGCAGGTCGCCACGGTAACAAGGGTATCGTGTCGCGTGTGGTACGTCAGGAGGATATGCCGTTCCTTGAGGATGGTACTCCGGTAGATATCGTGCTGAACCCGCTGGGTGTGCCTTCGCGTATGAACCTCGGTCAGATTTTCGAGACTGTTCTCGGTTGGGCCGGTCGTGAGCTCGGCGAGAAGTTCGCCACTCCGATTTTCGACGGTGCCTCGCTCGACGACCTGAACGAATGGACTGACAAGGCCGGTCTTCCCCGCTACGGTAAGACTTACCTCTACGACGGTGGTACAGGTGACCGTTTCGACCAGCCCGCAACCGTTGGTGTGATCTACATGCTTAAGCTCGGTCACATGGTCGAGGACAAGATGCACGCACGTTCCATCGGTCCCTACTCGCTCATCACACAGCAGCCGCTCGGTGGTAAGGCGCAGTTCGGTGGACAGCGTTTCGGAGAGATGGAGGTCTGGGCGCTTGAGGCATTCGGCGCGGCGCACATCCTTCAGGAGATTCTGACCATCAAGTCTGACGACGTTGTTGGCCGTAGCAAGGCTTATGAGGCTATCGTCAAGGGCGACTCAATGCCTAACCCCGGCATCCCCGAGTCACTCAACGTGCTTCTCCACGAGCTCCGCGGTCTCGGTCTGAGCATCACGCTCGATTAACTTCAAATCAAGAAAAATCCTTTCGGGGACTGCCGCCGGAACACCCGGCGGCATTTCCCGGATTAATCAAGGAACCAATCATATGGCTTTTAGAAAAGACAATAAGATTAAAAGCAACTTCACGAAGATCACCATCGGTCTGGCTTCGCCCGAGGAAATCAAGGAGAAGTCAAGCGGCGAGGTCCTCAAGCCCGAGACCATCAACTACCGTACCTACAAGCCGGAGCGCGACGGTCTCTTCTGCGAGAAGATCTTCGGTCCGGTCAAGGACTACGAGTGCCATTGCGGTAAGTACAAGCGCATCCGCTACAAAGGCATCGTCTGCGACCGCTGTGGTGTGGAAGTTACCGAGAAGAAGGTGCGTCGCGAGCGTATGGGGCACATCGAGCTCGTCGTGCCCGTGGCTCACATCTGGTACTTCCGCTCTCTCCCCAACAAGATCGGCTACCTGCTCGGTATTCCTTCGAAGAAGCTGGAGGATATCATCTACTACGAGCGTTACGTGGTCATCAACCCCACCGATGTCGAGGTTGAGGTTGAGCCGGGCAAGCCCCGCAAGCTGGAGCGTCTTGAGCTCCTGACTGAGGAACAGTACATGAAGGTTCTCGAGGCTCTGCCCGAAGGCAACGAGTATCTTGAGGACTCCGACCCCAATAAGTTTGTGGCACGTATGGGTGCCGAGGCGATTTATGAACTCCTTCAGAACATCGACCTCGTGACTCTCGCCGCAGAGCTCCGCGAACGCGCCAACACCGACGGTTCGCAGCAGCGCAAGACCGAGGCCCTGAAGCGTCTTCAGGTCGTGAACTCGTTCATCGCTTCGGCCAACCGTAACCGTCCCGAGTGGATGGTGCTCAAGGCCGTTCCTGTCATCCCGCCTGAACTTCGTCCTCTCGTGCCTCTGGATGGCGGCCGTTTCGCCACTTCCGACCTCAACGACCTCTACCGTCGTGTCATCATACGTAACAACCGTCTGAAACGTCTCATCGAGATCCAGGCTCCCGAGGTGATTCTCCGCAACGAGAAGCGTCTTCTCCAGGAGGCGGTTGACTCGCTGCTCGACAACAGCCGCAAGTCTTCGGCCGTGAAGAGCGACGTGAACCGTCCGCTCAAGTCTCTGTCTGACTCTCTCAAGGGTAAGCAGGGTCGTTTCCGTCAGAACCTTCTCGGTAAGCGTGTGGACTATTCCGCGCGTTCGGTTATCGTCGTAGGTCCTGAGCTGAAGATGCACGAGTGCGGTATCCCCAAGCTCATGGCAGCCGAGCTCTATAAGCCGTTCATCATCCGTAAGCTCATTGAGCGCGGTATCGTGAAGACCGTCAAGAGCGCCAAGAAGATTGTTGACCGCAAGGAGGCTGTGGTATGGGATATCCTTGAGCATGTCATGAAGGGACATCCGGTGCTGCTCAACCGTGCCCCGACGCTTCACCGTCTCGGTATCCAGGCATTCCAGCCCCGCATGATCGAGGGTAAGGCAATCCAGCTCCACCCGCTCGCATGTACAGCCTTCAACGCCGACTTCGACGGTGACCAGATGGCCGTGCACCTGCCCCTCAGCAACGAGGCCATTCTTGAGGCCCAGATGCTCATGCTCGGTGCGCACAACATCCTCAACCCTGCAAACGGCGCACCTATCACCGTGCCTTCGCAGGACATGGTACTCGGTCTTTACTACATCACCAAGCTCCGCAAGGGCGACAAGGGTGAGGGAACCATTTTCTACGGTCCCGAGGAGGCTGAGATCGCATACAACGAGGGTCGTGTCACTCTCCACGCGCCTGTGACTATCCTTGTAGAGGATGTAGTCAACGGCGAGCGTGTGAAAGTACTGAAAGAAAATACCTCTGTGGGCCGCGTGCTCTTCAACCAGTACGTTCCCAAGGAGATCGGATATGTAAACGAGATTATCTCGAAGAAGTCGCTCCGCGGCATCATCAGCAACGTCATCAAGACTTGCGGTGTAACCCGTTCGGCACAGTTCCTCGACGACATCAAGAACCTCGGTTACCGCATGGCATTCCGCGGCGGTCTGAGCTTCAACCTCGGTGACGTCATCATCCCGAAGGAGAAGGCCGAGTACGTGGCCGAAGGTCACGCGCAGGTCGAGGAGGTGCTCAACAACTACTCGATGGGTTTCATCACCGGTAACGACCGATACAACCAGGTCATCGATATCTGGACACATGTCAACGACCGTCTGGCATCGACGCTGATGAAGCAGATGGAGGAGGACCAGCAGGGCTTCAACTCTGTCTACATGATGCTTGACTCAGGTGCCCGTGGTTCTAAGGACCAGATCCGTCAGCTCTCCGGTATGCGTGGTCTTATGGCCAAGCCGCAGAAAGCCGGTGCAGAGGGTGGTCAGATCATCGAGAACCCGATTCTTGCGAACTTCAAGGAGGGTCTGTCGGTGCTTGAGTACTTCATCTCCACCCACGGTGCGCGTAAGGGTCTTGCGGATACCGCGCTTAAGACCGCCGACGCCGGTTATCTGACACGTCGTCTTGTCGATGTGGCTCACGACGTGATCATCAACGAGGAGGACTGCGGTACTCTCCGTGGCCTCGTCTGCACAGAGATCAAGAACAACGAGGAGGTTGTCGCTTCGCTGTCAGAACGTATCCTCGGACGCGTTTCTGTTCACGATGTCGTTGACCCCTATAATCCGGAGGACATCATTGTCCATGCCGGTGAGGAAATCACCGAGGCAGCTGCCGACCGTATCGAGAAGTCTCCCATAGAGTCAGTCGAGATCCGTTCGGTACTCACCTGCGAGTCGAAGAAGGGTGTCTGCGCCAAGTGTTATGGCCGCAACCTCTCCACCCACCGCATGGTGCAGAAGGGCGAGGCTGTCGGTGTGATCGCTGCACAATCAATCGGTGAGCCGGGTACCCAGCTTACACTCCGTACGTTCCACGTCGGTGGTGTCGCCGGTAACGTCGCCGCCAAGAAGGATGTCACCACCCGTCATGATGGTCGCCTCGAAATCGAGGAGCTCCGTACCGTCAAGGACAAGGATGGAGTGGATATCGTAGTGGGCCGTATGGCTGAGATGCGTATCGTCGAGCCCAAGTCGGGCATCGTTCTGATGAACGCCAACATCCCCTACGGTTCACGTCTCTACTGCAAGGATGGCCAGACCGTCGAGGCCGGTACCATGATTTGCGAGTGGGACCCCTTCAACGCCGTCATCGTGGCCGAGGAGGGTGGTACTGTGCGCTTCGAGAATGTCGAGGAGGGTGTGACCTACCGCGTTGAGTCGGAAGAGGGTACCAACCTCCACGAGAAGATTATCATCGAGTCGAAAGACCGTACAAAGGTTCCTTCGGCCCACCTCTACGGTGCCGATGGCGAGCTTATCCGCACATACTCTCTGCCTGTGGGCGCTCACCTGCTCATCAACGAGGGTGACAAGCTCACTCCGGGTGAGGTGTTCGTGAAGATTCCGCGCGCAAGCAACAGTGCGGGTGACATCACCGGTGGTCTTCCCCGTGTGACCGAGCTCTTCGAGGCCCGCAACCCGTCGAACCCCGCTGTCGTTTCTGAGATTGACGGTGAGGTCATGATCGGTAAGATCAAGCGTGGTAACCGTGAGATTTCCGTAACAAGCAAGCTCGGCCAGGAGAAGAAGTACCTCGTGCCCCTCTCCAAGCAGATTCTTGTTCAGGAGAATGACTACGTGCGTGCCGGTACTCCGCTTTCCGACGGTGCCATCACTCCCGAGGATATCCTCAACATCATGGGTCCGACCGCCGTTCAGGAGTATATCGTGAACGAGGTGCAGGATGTGTACCGTATGCAGGGTGTGAAGATCAACGACAAGCACTTTGAGGTTATCGTCCGCCAGATGATGCGCAAGGTCAACATCATCGATCCGGGTGACACACGTTTCCTGGAGCAGCAGATTGTTGACAAGCGCGACTTCATGGATGAGAACGACAGCATCTGGGGCAAGAAGTACATCACCGATGCCGGTGACAGCCAGATTTACCGTGCCGGTATGATCATCACCCAGCGCAAGCTCCGCGACGAGAACTCCTCGCTCAAGCGCAAGGACCTCCGCACCATGGTAGTGCGCGACGCAATCCCCGCGACTTCGCGTCAGATTCTCCAGGGTATCACACGTGCCGCCCTCCAGACATCGAGCTTCATGTCGGCCGCATCGTTCCAGGAGACCACCAAGGTGCTCAACGAGGCAGCCATCAACGGCAAGTCCGACACGCTCGAAGGCATGAAGGAGAACGTTATCTGCGGTCACCTGATTCCTGCCGGTACCGGTCTTCGTGAATATCAGAAGCTCGTCGTGGCTAACAAGGAGGAGCTTGCAGCTCTCCATGTCACCGACAGCCCTGAGGACATCATCGATGTCGAGCACGTTGACATGAACGCGTGAATCCGCTGTCAGCCGTCAGATGGCTGACATGACATAAAGCACAGTCCGAGCCCGCCGTGCAGAAGCATCGGCGGGCTCAATTTATTAACCTCAATACCCTACTTCAACATGTATCAGAGACAAGTTACATTTGGCGAGGCTATCAATAAAGCCCTCGCGCAGAACTACTGCAACTTCTCAGGCCGTGCCTCCCGTTCGGAATTCTGGTGGTATGTTCTCTTCACCGCGATTCTCGGTTTTGCCATCGGCTTAGTGCTCGGCATCTTCGGTGCAGGAACAACCGTCACCTCGCTTGTCCAGGGCTTCATCAGCCTCGTTCTTCTTCTTCCGAGCCTCGGAGTATCTGTCCGTCGTCTGCACGACGTAGACAAGTCAGGCTGGTGGGTACTCATCTCGCTCATCCCGCTCGTAGGTGCCATCGTCCTCCTCATATGGTACTGCAAGGACTCAGGCCCCGCCAACCAATACGGCCCCGTCCCCGACATGACCGAATAATCCCCTCGGCCCCCAACACCCCAACATCAAAGCGGTGCAACCTCCCCGGAAGTTGCACCGCTTGATTATGTTCTATCTAAGGCCAAGCATCTATTCGACATCTTTCGCGGGTACTATTTATTCAAGATTTCTCACTAAAATCACAATATATTGTGATTTTAGACTATTCATAATGATGCAAGTGGCCTTATTGGTCAAAAATCACAATGTACTGTGATTTTTGACAAGGCTAAAATATGTGGGGAGATGCTTGTCGTTGTTCCTCTAATTAAGGTCAGAATAATCGTTTGTTTGGCGGATTGATGAAAGTTTTATATCTTTGTGCTATGGAAGAAATTGGAGTTCAGATAGCAGGGCAGATCCGTTATCCCGTCGGGATACAGTCTTTTGCGGCGATACGCGAGGGAGGATATCTCTATGTCGACAAGACATCTTATGTGCATCGACTCATATCCACGGGTAAATATTACTTTCTGTCGCGCCCCCGACGGTTCGGCAAGAGCCTGCTCCTCTCCACCATCGAGTCTTATTATCTCGGCAGACGCGAGCTCTTTAAGGGCCTGGCGCTCGACTCGCTAACCGATGACTGGGAACCACATCCGGTGCTTCATCTTGACCTGAACGCCGACAAATTCGATACTGTGGAGTCTCTTGAAATATTCCTCAGCCTTTGGCTCGTAGAATGGGAGCACCAATTCGGCGTGGAAGTACCGGAATGCGCATCTCTAAGTTTCCGTTTTGGTCAGGTGATTCGCGCGGCAGCCCAGACCACAGGGCGGCGTACCGTCATTCTGATTGACGAATATGACAAGCCATTGCTAAATGCCATTGGCAATGAAGAGCTGGCCGATAACTTCCGTAGCACTCTTAAAGCATTCTACGGCAACCTGAAGTCGATGGACAGCTACATTGAGTTCGCCATGCTCACCGGCGTGGCGCGCTTCAGCAAGGTATCTATTTTCTCCGACCTCAACAACCTGCGCGACATAACATTCCAGAACGACTACGCCGGGATATGCGGCATAACCTCCGAAGAACTGGAGCGCGACTTCAAGGTGGGCATACACACCCTCGCACAGGTCAACGGCCTCAGTGACGGACAGACCATGTCGCAATTGAAGGAATGGTATGACGGCTACCATTTCGCATACAACAACGTAGATGTCTACAATCCGTTCAGCCTGATGAACGTGTTCGCGGCCAACCAGTTCGACAATTACTGGTTTCAGAGTGGCACACCCACTTTTCTCGTGCGGGTGCTTGAGAAGCACCCGATGCAGCTGCGCAGGATCTCCGGATTCCGGATCGGAAAACAGGCGTTGGCGTCGGCCGGTGTTATGACCGGAGACCCGGTCGTGCTGCTATATCAGTCTGGCTACCTCTCTATATCGCACTATGACAGTGAATACGAAGAGATTGAACTCGACTATCCGAACCGCGAGGTCGAGGAGAGTTTCTTGAAATTCCTCGTGCCCTACTACACCACACTCCCCGAGCAGGAGAGCGAGTTTGCCAACTCCGACACAAAGACGCGCAGTCTCTCCGACCAGCGCATCATCCGCCTCGCCGACTGACAAGCAATCATGACTGTCTTAGGCCTCGTTTCATAAAAAAATAGCGACTCCAGCAGCCGCTATTTTTTTATGAAACGAAGTCTTACTTATCTTCCTCGAAGATTTCGGCGGGGGTGAGGATTTCGAGGGCGCGGGCGCCGCTGCTGTTGCCGGTCAGGTAGGCTATGCGGTCATTGAGGCCGATGTGGTCATCGCCTACAATCTTGCGTACAGCCTCTACCGAGTGGCCTGGTTTGAAGTTACCGTCAGGCTCCTGGCAGTATGCCGTCACACCGTAGCTGAGGGCCAGCCAGCGCATCACACTGCGGTTATGGCAGATGGCGAATGTCGGGTTGTTACCACGGAAAGAGGCGATGAACCGCGCCGAAACACCACGGTAGGCATCGGTGAAGATGGCCTTGGTATTGACCTTGTTTTCCGACATCACAGCCTCGTGAGCCAGAAAAGAGGTTATATCGCGGTCAACAAGCGGCGGAACATCCATATTGCTGCGGAGCGACGACTCCACCTCCTTGGCCACACTCGTCATGGTGCGCACGGCCTCGACAGGATACTTGCCATAGGCAGTCTCGCCCGACAGCATCATTGCGTCGGCACGCTGGTAGACAGCGTTGGCCACGTCGGAAATCTCCGCACGGGTGGGGCGCGGATGCTCAATCATGGTGTGGAGCATCTGAGTGGCCACAATCACCGGCTTGTGGGCGGTGATGCACTTGTTGATCATCATGGCCTGAATGCCCGGAATGCGTTCGGCCGGCACCTCGATACCGAGGTCGCCACGCGCCACCATGATACCATACGATGCTTCAAGGATGGAGTCGAAATTGTCGATACCCTCCTGATTCTCTATTTTGGAGATGATTTTGGTGTCGGCGCCGAGCGAGTCGAGGATGTCCTGAACCTCTTTGACATCGGCAGCAGAGCGGACGAACGAATGAGCGATGAAATCCACGCCGAGTTCCACGCCATAGCCGATATTGCGGCGGTCACGTTCCGTAACAGCCGGAAGGTCTATGCTGACACCCGGCAGGTTAACGCTCTTGCGCGAGCCGAGCTTGCCGTCGTTGGCTGCGACGGCGGTTATGATGTCGCCATCTACATCCTTGACAAAAAACTCCACTTCGCCGTCGTCAATAAGCATACGGTTACCCGGCTTCAGCACGCGGCTTATGGCGGGATAGTTCAGGCAGATTTCCTCGCAAGAGGTGAGACCATCAGGATTTCCAGTGATTTTCACGGCCTGACCGGTGCGGAACTTCACAGGTTCGCCGTCGGAGGTGACAGTGGTACGTATTTCGGGACCCTTGGTGTCCATCATTACGGCGATGGAGTCGGAGGCAGCGCGGACGTTGCCGATTATCTTGCTGAATCCCTCATAATCAAGATGAGCGGAGTTCATTCTTACAACATTGACACCAGCCTCAGCGAGAGACTTTATAAACTCGATGTCGCACCGTTTGTCAGAAACAGTAGCGACTATTTTAGTGAATTTCTGCATGACCACAAAAGGAATTTCTATCTTTTATTTTTTGCAGCCTCAGCGAAGAGGCGAAACAACTTACAAAATTACTCAAATAAGCCGAGACAGCCAAAGCCGTCCCCTCATACTTATAAACAATCTGCCCCAACCCAAGTTTCAAATCCCGGTTTATCGGTATCGACTTTGTAGGGACATGCCTTTGGCATGTTGATTGAGAACAATCATGTTTTCAGTACATTAAACGTGTATAACCCAAACATCGCGAAGCGATGTCCCTACAGAGACAAACCGACAAACCGGGATTTATTCGCTTCCCCTGAAATAAAAAAGTAGCTCCACACCGGGGCAGATGCTTGATTTGTCCGGGTGTGGAGCTGCCGTATTTATTATTGTGGTACCGTCTGGATGTCGGTACCGTCATCGTGCTGTTTTGTTACAGCAGGCTGATGGAACGGCGGATGAAGGCAGAGAGGTCTTCCCCTTTGAGCAGGCCGCTCTGTAACAGGGCGAGGTCGATGATCTGCTTCAAGACGGGCTGTGTGGACGCGTAGTCTTTGACCAGCTTCTCCTCCTCGGTGCGCTTATCCTCGACAGCCTTCTCTTTCTCTTCAATCTGAGTCTTGAGCGGTGTCTTTTCCGATTCCTCTTTCTTGTCGTTCATCTCCTTGCGCAGGGCCTCGATATCGTTGTTCAAGGTCTCGATTTCGGCACGTACCGGCACAAGGTCTGTCTCAAGAGCTGTCTTGCCCTCTTCGACAATCTTCTTCACTGCGGGCTGCTCGGTGTTGACCACAAGCGCGTACATGCTCGGCATCGAGCCGTAGAAGTTCATGCCCGGCTGCATGGCCGCCATCTCCTTCATGCGTCGCATCATCTCGTTCTGCGTGATGGTCGCGGGTGCGTCATCCTTGCCGAGGGCGGTGTACTCCACAATGAAGTTTGTCTCCTTGATTTCGGGCATCTGGCTACGGAACATGCCGGTCAGAATGTCGGCCTCAAGCGGCGAGAGATTGGCATTGTTGCTGTCGCTCTTGGCAATCAGACGTTCCGGAGTGTCTGAATCGACACGCACAAAGCGGGTCTTCTCCAGCTTGCTCTCAAGCATGTGGATGAGGTGCTGGTCGAGCTGTCCGTCAAGCAGCAGAACGTTGTATCCCTTTTCCTCGGCTGCCTGTACATAGGCGTACTGGGCGGTCTTGTCGGTGGCGTAGAGGTATATCACGGTATCCTCGCGGTCGGTCTGAGATGACTCGACAAGAGTGCGGTATTCGTCGAGCGTGTAGTAATTGTCGTTGACATCGCGGAGCAGGAAGAATTTCTTCGACGATTCGTAGAATTTCTCGTCGGTCAGCATACCATACTTGATGAAGACCTCGATGTCGTTCCATTTCTGTTCGAATGCCTTGCGGTCATCCTTGAACATGCGGTCAAGTTTCTCGGCTACCTTCTTCGAGATGTAGCTTGAAATCTTCTTGACCTGCTGGTCGGCCTGAAGATAGCTTCGGCTCACGTTCAGCGGAATGTCGGGTGAGTCAATCACACCCTGCATGAGCATCATGAACTCGGGCACTACACCCTCCACCTGGTCGGTCACATACACCTGATTGCAATAGAGCTGTATGCGGTTCTGGCGGATGTCGATGTTGTTCTTGATTTTGGGGAAGTAGAGGATACCCGTCAGGTTGAAGGGATAGTCCACATTCAGATGAATCCAGAACATCGGGTCCTCCTCGCCGGGACGCAGCTCATGGTAGAACTCAAGATAATCCTTGTCGGTAAGCTCGGTGGGCTTGCGGGTCCAGAGGGGTTCGGTAGCGTTTACAACATTATCCTTGTCGGTATCGACATACTTGCCATCCTTCCATTCCTGAACCTTGCCGCTCACCACGGGCACGGGCAGGAACCGGCAATACTTCTTAAGGAGAGCGTCGATGCGGGTCTGCTCAAGGAATTCCTTGTTGTCATCATCGATATAGAGAATGATGTCAGTTCCGCGGGTAGCCTTGTCGGTCTCCTGCATCTCGAACTCCGGACTGCCGTCGCAGATCCATTCCACGGCCTTTGCACCCTCCTTGTATGAAAGAGAGCGGATGACAACCTTCTTCGACACCATGAATGCCGAGTAGAAACCAAGTCCGAAGTGGCCGATGATGGAGTTGGCTGTGTCCTTGTATTTCTCAAGGAACTCCTCGGCGCCTGAGAATGCGATCTGGTTGATATATTTCTCGATGTCGTCGGCATCCATACCGATACCATGGTCAGAGACTGTCAGTGTGCCGGCCTCTTTGTCAACCTTGACACTTACTTTGAGGTCTCCGAGCTCACCCTTGAACTCGCCGAACGAAGCGAGGGTCTTCAATTTCTGCGTGGCGTCGATAGCGTTCGAGACGAGCTCACGCAAGAAAATCTCATGGTCACTGTACAGAAACTTTTTGATAACGGGGAAGATATTTTCGGTCGTAACCCCGATTTTACCTTTTGCCATAATATGTCTTGTTTTGATATGTTCAGTCAATTTATCCTGGTATGATTTACAATTTGTTTTGGTATGTCCAGTCAATTTGTTCTGATCTGTTTTACCAATACAAGTTTGCATTACATGCCCAAACGCAAACTGTAGGACAGTCCGCAGACTGCCCTACAGTATAATAACAAATAGCGTGCCGAATCGTTTCCGCCGCGCCTGACCCCGACACAAATCCCGGGTTATCTAACAGATGTCAAGCGTTAGGTTTTAGGTTTTGGGTTTTAGAAGCCCGGTGGGAGGTATCAGGCACGTTTAAGCCGCATTAGCGGCGGCACGGCGGTAGGCACGGGTG
>CAJTQV010000032.1 GCA_910578385.1 uncultured Muribaculaceae bacterium
TCTACACCCTGATAGCAGACGGCGTGGAGATTGATTCCAAACGAATGATACTCACCGACTAAAATGCGACAATATGAAACGACGAATACTAACCACAACCGGGCGGCTCCTCGTCGCGCTCGTGGCCCTGGTCATGACCGCAGTCACGTCCGCCACAGCCGGTGAGATACGCCACACTCTGACGTTCGACCCGACAGCAATAACCTTCGACACGGTAACCGCACCTGACGGCACACCTTACGTAATGGTGAACGCCCCGGACGCAAACTATTTAGAAGAACTGCCAGCTCCTCTTATGCCTTGCAAGGTTATTAATTTGCTGATGCCGACCTTCTGTGAAAATATAAAAGTAACTCTTGAAAACGTTCAAATATCTAATCCTATCGTTTTAACAAATAAAATACTAACGAATAGGGAATTGTCGGAATGGCATGAATATGGCGATCTGGTCACTGATTCTTCAAATCAAGACCGTGGAGGATGGCGAGCATGGATTATTAATGATTACCTTGTCAACGGCAAGAATCATATTGTTTCGGTGGCGGTTCCAATTGGATTTATGTCAGAACAAAATCCATGTATATTAAATCCGTTGTTGAATGTGGATGTCAAACTGGATTACGAAGAATGCGGTCCTCAGGACGTGGATTACTGCTGTATTGAATCCCGGGATTCAGAATGGGACACGGATTTAGATACGCTTGTAGTAAATCCACCCCGATTTAATGAGAACGCCGTTTCCCAATCAAAAGCGCAGACCGGCTCTTTTGAATTGATGCCTGAATCTTATTATTATATCCTTGTACCGGAAAGTCTTAAGGAATCTGTCAATGATTTAGCTAGTTGGAAATCTCAGAAAGGGCATACTGTAAGGATTCATACTGTTGAGGAAATCTGGGAGAATCCCTTATTCTCGGACATCTTTGGAGAGAAATCCTTTGACAAGGAATCGCATATCAGGAACTGGCTTCGTTCAGAATACAGTAAATACGGTAAATTCCAATTGTTAATAATTGGGGATTACAGGACTTCCGCACCCATTCGCAAATTCAGGAACTATACATCAAATTCAAAGGAACATTACAGCTGGTATGATGGAGAGAATTTTGTCCCTACAGATGCCTATTTTTCTGACATGACTACATCATTCACGTTGGATTCCATTGCCAACGGGAACTACTATGGCGCGATACTCAAACAGAAGTATTCGCCTGAACTTCGCGTCGGAAGATTACTTGCTTATCAAAAGAGCCATCTCGCCAGATACCTGGATAAATTATTGATTTATGAAATTAATCCGGGACTAGGCAATCCTGATTATTTGGGAAAAGGGTTTATTAACCGACAGCATATGTTTGTTTCCTCACCTACACTGTTCAAAGGAGTATCTACTCTTGATCTAATTACTCTGAATGACGAAAAAGGTGGTTTGGTATACTCTGAATGTGAACCAACAGGACAGGAAGTGATATTAGGAATGGGACAGTGCGGCATTATAAGTCTGAAAGGACACGGGAGTCCTGTGACTATCTGTACGGCAGGAGACAGGAAGTCTAGTGATGATTGGGAGCAGAATCGGTACATACAAGCTGTAAACTCCTATTCTACTCAGGACACACGTCATCCAAATGCCGAACACGGGAATGGCTTGGATGGGCTTGACAATGCGGGCAAACCGTCAATTCTCTATACTTTTGCATGTACATCCACACCTTTTGACAACATCCGCTTTCCCGGAGGCGGTTACAGGAATGTTCCTTTTGACATGGGATCCAGCTTCACGGTTGGAGGAAATTATGGAGGAGTGGCTTATATAGGTAATACACGTGATGGTTATACAGGTCCACAGGAAATGATGGAAACCGATTTTGGTTATAGAATCAGCAAAGGTGAGTCCATAGGAAATGCATTTGCAAATTCTGTGTTAGCCACAGGAGATCGACATCAGCAATTCACCAGAAATCTTATAGGCGACCCTGATATCAATGTATGGTTAGGGGTTCCATCGAGACAAAACATTTCGGTATCATATCAATCCGGTATTCTTACCATAAATGGCACAGA
Organism: uncultured Muribaculaceae bacterium; assembly: GCA_910578385.1. Taxonomy (GTDB): domain Bacteria; phylum Bacteroidota; class Bacteroidia; order Bacteroidales; family Muribaculaceae; genus Lepagella. The sequence goes on from CAJTQV010000032.1 coordinate 2,065, forward strand.
TATGGAGAACGCCCGCGCAATTGTCTTTAACGGAGAGCGCGCAACCGCAGTATTCCGTATAACAGGACATTCCACGGTATCTCTTACTGCCGAGGAAATTGGAGTACAGGATAACTCCCCGTTCACAGTGAGCATCTTTAAAAATGGGCATTATCCCGAGATTTACTTACTTGCTTCCAATTCAGGCACTGTCCAATCTTCAAAGAAATTTTATCTCCCGGATATAAATCTGCTTAACGATGACATAAAAGAACCACAAATTCAAGTATCCGGCAACCTTGGACTTTACTGCATAGGAAATTTCCGCAGCAGGAATTATTTCGATGTGATGACCGGTGGAAATCTTATGGTTCTGGCTAACGGCCAGGCTGAATTTGAAGGTGAAAGAATTTGCTGTGGAGCAAAGGTGTCGATATCGGCACACGAAACAGTTCTTGGAGCGGGATTTACTGTGGAAAAAGGCGCGGGACTAAACATTTCAAACGACAACTGAAAACATAATCATATGAAACACTTATTTCTAATTCTGCTGACAATGGGATTCGTTGTAAATCTGTCCTACTCAGAGAAACACGTCGCTACGGTACGTGAGGATCGGGTTTGGGTGTACAGCGGAGCCAATCGGTATGGTATGCACGAATACGATGAGAAGTCATGGGATAACCTTCTTGCAGTGCATTCGTTAAAATTCACTGCCACCCGGGAAATAGGAGGCAAATTATATTCGTGCCTCACCATCACCGATACAAGGAATTATTCCATTTCCACCGATGTGGAGGCGTACCCTTATGGTACGCTGATGAGCCGGGAGACACGTGACGAGATAACCTGTCTCCTTCGTGAGGAAGATGGCACAGTCTACAGGCTGGACGATGAATATGGCGGGGCAGTGGTTTCTCCTGTGGAGGATGAAGTCTCATCATATCATGAGACTGTGATATACGATTGGAACAAAAAGGAGGGAGAGGAAATTCATCTTGTAAGAATACCGGCAGGAAGCGTCGAGACAGAGCCTTTAAAGGTCCATTATCTTGCACCCGTCACAATAGGCGGAGATGAATGCATGGTCATGACCTTTGCCGATGACCCTTTCACTGAAGTATATAAAGACAGTTTCTTTTTAATAGAAGGTATCGGAGTTACTGAGAACGGGTCTTTGGGCTTGTACTTCCTTGATCAGATGACCGGGATGGCGGACAACAGCTGGTATGCAGGTATCCAATCCCGGCTGGAGAGAGTCTATGATGGCGACGGTAATGTAATATACGACACCAACCACTATTCGTTCGTCGGTGTGGATGACGTTGTATCCTCCCAGAAGCCAAAGTACGGAGCAATATACGACCTGATGGGTCGCCGCGTGGAGCGCGTGCTTCCTGGGTCGGTATATGTCCGCGACGGCAAGAAATTTGTCGGCAAGTGATGACATAGGGACGGTTGCTGCGGGTTTGACCGCGGGCCATGACAGAAGTATTCAAACAGCGGTTGCGCGGAACGGGTAAAGACACTGGAATGAGTTCTGCGCAACCGTTTATTTTTATATCAAATTGTCTAAAATCGAGAAATAATTTAACAAAATGAAAATAAATTCTTTCAAATATTTGCATATTTAAAACAAGATAACTATCTTTGCCGCTGTGTAGGTTAACCTTATGTATAACAATTAAAACATGCGTTTATGAAGAAATTTTTACTTGCGTCTGCGCTCGCCGCAATCGGTTGCGTATCGGCTCTTGCCGCCGAGTATGTGCCGATGATTCGTGAGGGTCGTGTCTGGGAGTATACCGGCTATTCAACCGTATATGATGGTGCCGCTTTCCATTACATGAAGTTCGACGGGACTGAGACAGTGGATGGAACTGAATACCATCGTTTTGTGCAGTTCAAATCACTTGTTTTCGGAGAGAACCGCAAACTCGCATACAGCAACAATTCTGTCAGTCAGGTCTATTACCTGCGCGAGGAACCGGGCAAGGTGTTCGTGCTGTGTGAAAAGAATAGCGGAAAGATTGTCAATCAGGAAATTGCATCAGGAGATTCAGGTGCCGGGTCGCCGGAGTATTCTGAGTTCAAGGTTTATGATTTCACCCTGTCCGACGGAGCAACGTGGGAGTATCCCCAGGCAGCCGGATTCTCAGGTGTGGAAGGCGGAATGTCGCTTGATGTGAAGTGGGAGACTCCGGTTGAAATCGACGGGGAGCAGTGCCGTGTGATGGGATTCAGCAATCTTTACGTTATGGGAGAGGATGACATCCTTTACTTCATCGAGGGTATCGGCACGACATGCAACGGCATCCTGCCCGCACCGAATATGGACAGCGTTTCGGGAGTTTGGGACAACACCAAGGAGGCCTCCATACAATCATGGCTCAACCGCGTGTTCGACAGCGAGGGTAATGTCATCTACAATAGCAAGGAACCAACCGCTCCCCCCGCCAACTGCGGCTACGCTCCGATTATCGAGGAGGGTAAGGTTTGGCAGTATGGAAGTACTTCCATGGATGGTGTCACTTACTATTCAAAGAAGTTTGACGGGACTGTCACGGTCAACGGCAAAGAGTATCACCGCTTCATGGGGTTCCAGTCGGAGGATTACAGGGGCACTTCGGAATATGGAGTGCTGGAGTACGCCGGCAAGAAAGAGCAGGATGTTACAAGTGGTTACATGCGCGAGGAGGATGGTAAAGTCTATGTCCTTACGCTCGATGATGTGGAGTTCATGTCGAATACAGCGTCTCTCGATCCTTCCGTTCCGGAAGATCGTTACGGAGAATTCCTCCGCTACGATTTCACTCTTGAGGATGGCGACAGCTTCATGTTCAGAGACAGGGGTGGTGAATATATTCCGGTCGTGGTGAAGATCAAGGAACCGGTTCTGGTAAACGGCACTGAGCGCAAGGCCATGACTTTCCTTTATGAAATCAAAGAAGATAACGGTGACGGCGAAGTCACTACGTCGTTTGTGGAGATTTTTCCCGGTTCGGTTATCGAGGGAGTAGGCCCCGACTCTGATGGTGACCTGATTTTCTTCGGCCCCCCTTATACAACAGGAATGCCTGAGGCCTCTTCCGGCCTTGGCAGCCGTTCATTCCTAAAATATGTCGCCGACAGCGAGGGCAACGTCATTTACGGGTCAAGACTTGCGCAGAGCAATGAGGATCCTCACTCGATACTTGGCCCCGGCAAGATGTGGAAGTGGGAGTTCATATCGAGTGTCAGCGAGCCGGAAAGGTCAACTGTCACCGCTTCGGTTGAGGATAAACAGCTCTATATCGGCAATCGTCCTGCCCGTCGTGTGAGTGTCATGTCGGATGCCGACATGTTCAGTCCCTTCACAGTGATTCTATCCGAATCCGACGGCCTGCTCGACTTATATTGGTCGGATAATGAGACCGGTACCTATTCCTATTTCACGCCGATGATGGATTTCTCGCTTGAACAGGGAGCGGTGGTCAATGCCGATGGCGACGGTACAAAGTGGCCAATCGGCAATGTGGCGTCGGTCTTCAATGAGACCGTATGCGGCATAGAGCGTCAGTATCAGCTAATTGAGAATGAGGAAACCGGTAGGTCTTTTGTATGGGTGGAAGGCATCGGTGCGCAATACACCGACGAGTATATGACATGGTTCCCCCCGACTGACTGCGGCAAGTCATTCGGCGGTATGCTCGAATGCTACGAGAACGGAGTCTGCGTGTTCAAGGCCGAGGACTTCGCGCGCGGTCAGGACTCGGTAGAGGGAGTATTCGATTCAGAGACCGAGACTGGAAATTCTGGTGTAATCTACGACCTGATGGGTCGGCGCGTGGAGCGCGTTCTGCCCGGGTCTGTCTATGTCCGCGACGGCAAAAAGTTTGTCGGCAAGTGATGACATAGGTTCGGCCTGCGGGTTTGACCGCAGGCCGAACCACAGAGGGGTAACTTTGTGCGGAATTATTTGTTTCTGAAATAAAAAGTATATAAATTTGCGGAAAGAAAGATTATAGGACAGGCAAATTTATGAGCGAACAATACATAGTCAGCGCGCGGAAGTACAGACCCGCGACTTTCCACAGCGTCGTCGGACAACAGAACCTGACCGCCACCCTCAAGGGGGCGATCGCCTCGGGTCGTCTGGCTCACGCATATCTCTTCTGCGGACCGCGCGGCGTGGGCAAGACCTCATGCGCACGTATTTTCGCACGTACAATCAACTGCCTCTCCCCCACCGCCGACGGCGAAGCCTGCGGCGAGTGCGAGTCCTGCCGCGCCATCGACCGTGGCAACTCTTTCAATCTCATGGAACTCGACGCGGCATCGAACAACAGTGTCGATGACATCCGCGCCGTCACCGAACAGGTCAACATCCCCCCGCAGGTAGGCAAATACCGCGTCTTCATCATCGACGAGGTGCATATGCTCTCATCACAGGCATTCAACGCTTTCCTCAAGACGCTTGAGGAACCGCCGTCGTATGTGATATTCATTCTCGCCACGACCGAGAAGCATAAGGTCATCCCCACCATCCTGAGCCGCTGCCAGATCTACGACTTCAAGCGCATCACAATCAACGACACCGTTGACCATCTCGCATATGTGGCACAGCAGGAGGGCATCGAGGCCGACCGAAAGGCACTCGGAGTAATCGCCCGCAAGGCCGACGGCGCCATGCGCGACGCCCTCTCCATCTTCGACCAGGTAGCGACCTCGACACGCGGCCATATGACCTACGAGGCCGTGGTCGAGAATCTCAATGTTCTCGACTACGATTACTTCTTCAAGCTCATCGACTCGTTCGCACGCGGCGACGCCGGAGAATCACTGCTGCTCTACAAGGAGATACGCGACCGCGGATTCGACTCGCTCTTCTTCGTGAACAGTCTGGCGCAGCATGTCCGCGACCTCATGGTGGCCGCCGACCCGCGCACTCTGCCGCTGCTTGAAACTCCCGACGACATAGGCCAACGCCTTGTGGAACAAGCCCGCTCGCTGCCGCTGCAGTGGTACTACGCCGCCATGCGTCTGCTCAACGACTGCGACCTCAACTACCGCACGTCGTCGAACAAACAGCTGCTCGTCGAGCTGACCCTCATCCGTCTATGCCAGCTCATAGCCCCGGCCCAGCCCCCTTTTGACCTTTCCGACCGCCCCATGGCCCTGCGGAATCCATCGGAAGCACCACGGGCCAGAACCTCGGCACCGGCAGCAGAAGCGCAACCCGCAGCTCCGGTCACCGCAAGCGTTACCGAAGATCCCGCGCCGGCACCCTACGTAGCCGCTCCGCAAGCCGCTCCTGCTCCTGCTCCGGCACCCGCCCCGGCACCCCAACCCGCCGCAGCTCAGCCAAGAGTCGTCCCTGTCCAGCAACCTCCAAGGCCGCAACCACAGGCACAACCCCAGGCTCATCCGCAGACACGCCCCGGCGCCGGACGTCCGCATTCCTTCCAGCTCAACGCGGGCAACCAGGCCCAGGCCGCCAGCCTCGAACGCAAGAAGGAGAACTTCACCGACGCCGACTTCATGCGCGTATGGAACGAGTACATACTCGCCGTGCCCGACCAGAAGATACTCGTCAGCGCCATGCGCAACGCGCAACCCAAGCGACGCGACAACCTTGAGTTTGACGTACTCGTGGACCATCCCGCCCAGCAGCAGGCCTTCGAACTGGCCATGCCGAAACTCCTGCGGTTCATGCGCGAACGGCTGCGAAATGACTTCCTGTCGGTCAAGGCCACAATCAACCCCGAGAAAGAGGTCACCAAATATCTACCGCCCCAGGAATTCCTGCGTAAGGCCGTCGAGGAAAATCCCACCCTCGGAAATTTCCTCAAGGAAATAGAGATTGAAGTCGTATAATCAATGTTAAATTTTACTAAAGATAGTTAAAATAAGGCATATTTGAAGTAAATTGCCGTTTGCAGCGGCTGCCGATTTCCAAATGCCCAAAATATTTATTATCTTTGCATAACATTCCGGAGGGGACGCAGGTCTCCTCCGAATTTTTTAATGTGCCGCACGCCTCATCCGCCTCAACCGGACGTGGAGCGACACGTTCTTAACGTGTTCAGACATCACAGGCTGACATAACCGGTCAGACATAACCGTCTGATATCACAGTCAGACATTACAAATCAGACATGATAGATAAGAAAGCACTTCAGGACTTCATAGACACGCGCCTCGAAGGCACGGACTACTTTCCGGTTGACCTCACGGTCAGCAAGGACAACGAGATAAAGGTCGAGATCGACTCCATGAGCGGGGTTGACATCGACTTCTGCATCGGGCTCACCCGCGCCATCGAGGAGGCATTCCCCCGCGACGACGAGGATTATGAGCTTGAGGTAGGTTCGGCGGGGCTCACCACGCCCTTCAAGGTTCTTGCCCAGTATGAGAAGAACCTCGGCAACAAGGTGGAGGTGCTCACCCGCGACGGCCGCAAGCTGCACGGAGTTCTCTCGGCAGCCGGTCCGGAGACATTCACGGTCGACACCGTGGTCAAGGTGCGCCCCGAGGGCGCGAAGCGTCCGGTGGAGCAGGTCGAGCCGCAGACTTTCGCCTATGCCGATGTCAAGTCCGTGCGCTACGAGCTGGAGTTCTGACAGCCCCGCAGCCCGGACGCGACACTGTAAAAGAAATCAAACCCATCACATACAGATAGATAAAGATATTAAGTCTTATGGCAAAAAAAGCAGAGACAGTAAATATGGTCGACAGGTTCGCAGAGTTCAAGGAACTCAAGAACATCGACAAGACCACAATGATTTCGGTACTTGAGGAGTCATTCCGCAACGTGCTCGCCAAGCAGTTCGGTTCGGATGAGAACTTCGATGTCATCATGAACCCCGACAAGGGCGATTGCGAGATTTATCAGAATCTTGAGGTCGTTGCCGACGGCGACGTGGAGAACAAGGACATGCAGATCGGGCTGACCGACGCACGCGAGATTGACCCCGAGTGCGAGATCGGCGAGGAAGTCGCCAAGCAGATCTTCTTCGAGAAGTTCGGCCGCCGCGCCATCCTCAACCTCCGTCAGACTCTGCAGTCCAAGATTCTCGACCTTCAGAAAGACGCGATCTACTCGAAGTTCAAGGAGATCGAGGGTGAGGTAGTCACCGCCGAGGTACACCAGATCTGGAAGCGCGAGATGCTCCTCATCGACGAGGACCAGAACGAGCTCATCCTCCCGAAAGAGGAGCAGATTCCGGGCGACTTCTTCCACAAGGGCGACATGGTGCGTGCCATCGTGAAGCGTGTGGACAACCCCAACAACAACCCGAAGGTTATCATCTCGCGCACGGATCCGCGCTTCCTGCGCCGCCTGTTCGAGCTTGAGGTTCCCGAGATCCACGACGGCCTCATCACCATCAAGGACGTTGCCCGCAAGCCGGGCGAGCGTGCCAAGATCGCCGTGGAGAGCTACGACGAGCGCATCGACCCGGTCGGTGCCTGCGTCGGCATCAAGGGCAGCCGTATCCACGGCATTGTCCGCGAGCTCCGCAACGAGAACATCGACGTAATCTCATACACTGCCAACCCGCAGCTCTACATACAGCGCGCTCTCTCGCCCGCCAAGATCTCATCCATGCGTCTCAACGAGGAGGAGAAGAAGGCCGAGGTGTTCCTGCACCCTGATGAGGTGAGCCTCGCGATCGGCAAGGGTGGTCTCAACATACTTCTCGCCCAGAAGCTCACGGGATACACTATCGACGTGTACCGCGACATCGAGGAGGGCGAGGAAGACATCTACCTCGACGAGTTCCGCGACGAGATCGACGGCTGGGTGATCGAGGCCCTGAAAGACCTCGGTCTCGGCACCGCCAAGGCAGTGCTCAACGCACCCCGCGAGGTGCTCGACCAGGCAGACCTTGAGGTCGAGACCGTCGAGAACGTGCTCTCGATACTCCGCGCCGAGTTCGAGGAATAATGAGCACCGCCGCGCCCCAACCTCTCCCCTCCCTCCGGGCCGGGCCCCGGTCAATTGTATAATTTAACAACAGCATATGCGCACAAAGATCAGTAAAGTAGCCAAAGACCTTAATGTAGGAGTGAACACTGCGGTGGACTTCCTGCGAAAACACAATGTCGAGGTCGACGAGGGCAATCCCAACGCCCGCATAGACTCCGACGCCGTTGATCTGCTCACAAGGGAGTTCAGCAAAGACAAGGAATTCAAGACTCAGGTAGACGGCAAACGTCCTCCCAAAAGCCCCAAGAAAGATAAGCCGGAACGCGAAGCGCAGCCGGCCGCATCTCATGTGTCCGGGCCCAAGATTCTTGGCACCATCGACCTCTCCAACCCCAAGTCAGGCATGAAGACTGTCTCTGACGCAGCTGTTGAACAGGCCAACGCAGAAGCCGCAGCACGCGAGAAAGCCGAGCGTGAGAAGGCTGAACAGGAGAAGGCCGCAAGAATCAAGGCCGAACAGGAGAAAGCCGCACGCGAGAAAGCGGAGCGCGAGAAGGCTGACCGTGAGAAAGCCGAACGCGAGGCCCGCCAGCGTGCCGAACAGGCCAAGGCCGAGGCCGCACGCGCCGAGGCTGAGCGTCAGGCCGAGCAGAAGAAAAAGGAGGAGGCTGCCAAAGCCGCTTCCGCACAACCTGCCGCACCCGCACAGCCCGCAGCCGCCGAGAAACCGGCCGAGACCAAGCCTGCCGAAGAGGAGAACAAGCCTTTCCGCCTCGGTGGCGCCCCGCAGGGTCCCGAGCTGAAGGTGCTCGGCAAGATCGACCTCTCTGCCATCAACCAGAGCACCCGCCCCAAGAAGAAGGGAAAGAACGAGCGTCGCGCCGAGAACGACGCGCGCAAGAAGCGCAAGCGCATCGGCAAGGAGAAGGTAGATATCGACAAGGCTGCACAGCAGCCCGGTTTCGGTGCCGACCAGCGCAAGAAGCCGGGTGACGGCCAGAACCGCCAGGGTGGCAACCAGGGCGGAGGCCAGGGCCGTGGCGACCGCAACCGCAACAACCGTCGTGGCGACCGCCGTCAGGCCAAGCCCGAGATCAGCAACGAGGATGTACAGAAGCAGGTGAAGGAGACCCTCGCACGTCTCACCAACAAGACCACCAAGAAGTCGGTCAAGTTCCGCAAGGAGAAGCGCGAGGAGATGCACCACCGCGAGATGGAGAACGCCCAGCGCGAGGCAGCCGAGAGCAAGATTCTGAAGATTACGGAGTTTGTGACGGCCAACGACCTTGCAAGCCTTATGGACGTTCCCGTCAACAACGTCATCGCCACCTGCATGAACATCGGCGTGATGGTGTCGATCAACCAGCGTCTCGACGCCGAGACAATCAACATCGTGGCCGAGGAGTTCGGCTTCGAGACCGAGTTTGTCAGCGCCGACGTGACCGAGGCCATCGAGACTCCCGAAGACCGTGAGGAGGATCTCCAGCCGCGTCCGCCGATCGTGACCGTCATGGGTCACGTGGACCATGGTAAGACCTCGCTGCTCGACTATATCCGCAAGGCCAACGTTATCGCCGGTGAGGCCGGAGGTATCACACAGCATATCGGTGCCTACAACGTGACGCTCCCCAACGGACGCCGCATCACGTTCCTCGATACACCGGGTCACGAGGCGTTCACCGCCATGCGTGCCCGTGGTGCGAAGGTGACCGACCTCGCCATCATCATTGTCGCCGCCGACGATGATGTCATGCCCCAGACCGTCGAGGCAATCAACCACGCCTCGGCCGCCGGTGTGCCGATGGTGTTCGCCATCAACAAGATTGACAAACCCGCAGCCAACCCCGACAAGATCAAGGAACAGCTCGGCGCGATGAACTATCTCGTAGAGGACTGGGGCGGCAAGTACCAGTCGCAGGACATCTCGGCCAAGAAGGGCATAGGTGTCGAAGACCTCATGGAGAAGGTGCTTCTTGAGGCCGAGATGCTCGACCTCAAGGCCAACCCCGACCGCGCCGCCATCGGCTCGGTGATCGAGTCGTCGCTCGACAAGGGTCGCGGTTACGTGGCCACAGTGCTTGTCCAGAACGGTACGCTCCGCGTGGGCGACGTGATTCTGGCCGGTACCAACTACGGTAAGGTCAAGGCGATGTTCAACGAGCGTAACCAGCGCGTCAAGGAAGCCGGTCCGGCCACTCCGGTGCTTATCCTCGGTCTGAACGGCGCTCCGCAGGCCGGCGACACGTTCAACGTGCTCCCCACCGAGCAGGAGGCCCGCGAGATTGCATCGAAGCGTGAGCAGCTGCAGCGCGAGCTCAGCATGCGCACCACCAAGCGTCTCGGCCTTGAGGAACTCGGCCGCCGCCGCGCCCTCAACGACTTCCACGAGCTCAACCTCGTTGTCAAGGGTGACGTTGACGGTTCTGTCGAGGCTCTTTCCGACTCGCTTCTCAAGCTCTCCACACCGGAGATTCAGGTCAACGTGCTCCACAAGGGCGTGGGTGCCATCTCCGAGTCAGACGTCACACTCGCAGCCGCGTCCGATGCCATCATCATCGGTTTCCAGGTGCGTCCTTCGGCAGCCGCCCGCAGGGAGGCCGACAAGGAGGGAGTCGAGATCCGTCTATACTCCGTCATCTACAAGGCCATCGAGGAAGTCAAGGATGCCATGGAGGGACTTCTCTCTCCCGAGATCAAGGAGGAGATTATCGGTACAGCCGAGGTGCTCCAGACCTACAAGATCTCGAAGGTCGGAACGATTGCCGGTGCTATTGTACGCGACGGCAAGATCAAGCGTTCTTCGAAAGTCCGCGTGATCCGCGACGGCATTGTAATCTACACCGGCGAGCTCGGTTCGCTGAAACGTTTCAAGGACGATGCCAAGGAAGTTCTGTCGGGCTACGACTGCGGTCTATCCGTGCAGGGCTACAACGACATCCGAGAGGGCGACCTCATCGAGGCTTACGAGGAAGTCGAGGTTAAGAAGACACTCTGACATATACCGGGTCTGCTCCCGTCATGACCATCATGACCGGCAGACCCAGAACATACAAAAGAAAAAATGCAGCTCCATTCACATGGGGCTGCATTTTTTCAACCAAATTAGTCTGCACCGGGAAATACGCGATCCGTATCACTGCGGTTACTGCCACTTCTCCTCATCAACCGGACGGGAGCCACACCCCTCCTATATTCAGAAGTTCAATAACCGGGGTTGTCCTGGAATCGCCGTATCACCCTGCTGCGACTATCTCTTAATCATTTCTGCCACACTCGGTGTAGCTCCGGGTGTGACAATGCTACGTCAACCTCACGGCCGACGTAGCATAATAAACCTACTGTTATTTCTTTACAACTTTCTTTCCATTTACGATATAAATGCCCTGCGGGAGATCAGAGAGCTTGCGGTCGGTGGTCTTTGTAACTCTCACACCCTGCAAGTTGTAAACCTCAAACGCCTCCCCGGCATCAGTCATAACCTCACCCACACCGGTAGCGATATGAGTTTCACCGAAGTTCTCCCAGCCCGTAGCAACCTTATACAGTTCCGGAGTCGGGACATAAAGGTTGGCTTTATATTGACCTGTCTGCGGAGTATTTCCTACCATATAGAAGACATTCGCATTGATTGTCGGAGGTGTTGTATAATTGGTATATACACTTTCCAGATTAGCCACAGTTGAATAAAAGGCCTGATCACCAATGCTAATGGATTCTACTTCTGATCTTGTATTCTCATTCTCCACCTCGGGAGCGTAGATCACGATTGTAGAAAGTTTGTTGCCGCTGAATGCACTCGAACCGATAGTGCGTACAGTTCCGGGAATAGTCAATGAACCTTCAAGCGGAACCGACTGGAATGCCTTGTCTCCAATTGATTCCAAACCTATCGGGAAAATGGCATTTGTCATCTTGCAGCCACTGAAAGCTAAATTACCGATTGTCACGAGATTATCAGGGAAGTTTACGGTTTCAAGGAGAGAACAGCCGTAGAAAGCGGAATTACCAATCGTCTTTAGACTGGCCGGAAGTTCTATAGATGTCAGTGAAGTCTGACGGGTAAACGTATTGTCGGCTATTTCTTCAAGAGTTGCGGGCAATAACACTGACTCAAGATTTGAAGAACCATTCAGCATGTTGGCATAACTGAATCCTGAAGCAGCTGTCGTTACCAACTGGGTAGCACCCATATCAAGATTAACAAGTGCCGGGCAAGCGTTAAAACAAAGCGTCTTTAATTCCTTTATGCTTTCCGGAAGACTTATACTTTCCAAAGATGAACAACCACTAAAGGTATAATTTTCCACAGCCGGCACCTTACAGCCCTCTTCTGCTTCAACCGATACAAGATTCTTACAATCCTGAAGCGAGTTGGAGCCGAGAGTTTCAAGACTGCTCGTATAGGTAAATTTTGTTATAGCCGTACCCCTTAATCCGGATACTCCGACAGAGACAAGATTTTCTGTTATGAATGAATCAGGATTAAATTTAGTACAACCATTAAATGCGTTGTTCCCGATTGCTGTCACTTTCGCTCCCTCCGGCATAATCACTGTTTCCAGAGCACTTAAACCACGGAAAAGAGAAGTCGGTATTTCCACCTCTTGAGCGTCAGGCAACATTACCTCTCGCAGAGCTGCCATTCCATTAAACAGAAGCGAATTTGAATTAGTACTGGTCGAAGCATATTGAGCAAGATTCAAATTCTTGGGAAATTTGAATGTTTCAACCGCCACTGAACCGTTGAACGCGCCGTTAGCAATGGTAGTAATGTTACTGTCATATAAATCTACATTCACAAGATTCATGCAATTCTGAAATACAACAGAAATAGTAGTTGACAATAGCGGCATATTTATACCACCTTCAACCGGCGTGTCTGACGAAATCACACTTTTGATAGCTGTGCCTTTAAATGCATCTTTTAAAATTGAATTTACAGTTGACGGCAATTTAATAGTTTCAAGCGATGAAGCTCCACTAAATGCATATCCTCCAATCGTTGTGATTTTAGTACCGGTTAAGTCAATTTCTTTGAGACTTGTACATGATGCAAAAGCTGACGAACCTATTTCCGTCATTGCGGATGAAAGTTTAACAGATGTCAATGACGAACAACCGTTGAACATCGAGTTAGGAAGTACAGTAACGCTTTCCGGCAGCTCTATACTTTCAAGAGCTACACAATTCTGAAAAACTGTACTGGTAGAAGAGGATGAGTTACATATCCAGGAATTTCCGGCAAAGGAAACATCTTTCAAATTGGAACAACCATTGAAACAGCCTGCATAAATGGTCACGACATTTGCAGGGACTACGAAAGATGTAAGACTTGTACAGTTCTGAAATGCCATGTTCCTGATTGCTGTCAAAGCTGTGCAGCCGCTTGTATCAACAGTCTCCAGCGATGTACAGCCATCAAATGCATTAGTCGTTAACGCCGTGAGATTTGCGCCCAGCTTCACAGACGTGATTTCCGTATTTCCTCCGAAAACGTTTTTGTCTTTAATCAGCGTCACTTTGTAGGTCTTACCCGTTGTCTCGTCAGTGACTTCGTCGGGAATTACCACAGTTGCCCCGCCGGTGTACTGAATAATAGTGGCATTACCACTTAAGGAACCCGTACCCGGCGTGTACGTGAAGTCGCCTACCGTGAAGTCGGCGGCGACTACGGTGGCAGTCAGGCTCATTACCATGGCAATGAGCAAAAGTAATTGTTTTTTCATACTTGATTATTTGATTATTTGATTATTTGATTAGTGTAATTGCAAGTAGCGGTTAGTAAGTAGCTTGCATCAGCAGTTGTTGCTTATTTACTCTGATTGTCGCACTTAGGTATCCGGCGCAAAGGTAAGTCAAAATTTTCACTTTACCCCCCCCGAAAGTTAATTTATGTTAAATGTTATTAATATACGCAAATATTGGCGATTTATTTGCATTTCTGCACCAATTTTGATGCAATAAGTTGCACTCGCCTCATAATTCGGACCGCTCGCCATGAAATGATTATCAGAATGGGCCGCGGCATGCCGCGACCCTACATTGGACGCTTGTATAGATACTTTAGACATTAGATTTTTTAGAAGTCTGGGATGTCAGGATCAGGGACGTCAAAGCCGCTTTAGCGGCGGCACGGCGGTAGGCACGGGTGAAATCATGAAATGGAAAGCTCCGGGCTTTTCATTTCATGATTTCACCCGTGTAAAGCTGAGACCCACCCCGTCCCCGCCGCGAAGCCTGCGGC
>CAJTQV010000033.1 GCA_910578385.1 uncultured Muribaculaceae bacterium
GAATCTGACGTTCAAGACTGGCGGCGTTGATGGTTGCGACTGCGATGAGATACTGAGGCTTATCTCAGAAGGCAAGATTGACACGACTCCCCTCATCACCCACACTTTCCCCTTCTCACAGATTGAGGAAGCCTACGACCTATTTGAAAACCGCCACGACAACGTTATTAAAGTGGCAATAAAAAACGATAATATAGATAACTATGGCAAAGAAGTTTGAGATACGGAATAGTACCGCTGAGTTTCTGATTTTCCAGATTGAAGGAAAGGAGGACGGAGTGCAGGTTGTGTACCGCGATGAGACTATCTGGTGCACGCAGAAGGCTATGGCGCAGTTGTTTGATTGTTCCACGGACAATATAGGGCTTCATCTTAAAAATATCTTCAAATCCGGTGAACTACAAGAAGATTCAGTTACCGAGAAATACTCGGCAACTGCCTCCGATGGCAAGAATTACTTGACAAAATTCTATAATCTCGATGCCATTATTTCTGTGGGTTATCGCGTGAACAGTACTCGGGCCACGCAATTCCGGCAGTGGTGTACGTTTGTATTGCGACAGTTTGCGATTCGCGGATATGTGATTGACAGAAAGCGGATGGAAAACGGTTCGTTTATCGGTGAGGATTATTTTGAGCACTTGTTGGCTGAGATTCGGGAAATCCGGCTCAGTGAACGGCGCTTTTACCAGAAACTCACTGATATTTATGCCACAAGCATTGATTATAACCGCGATGCGCCAACCACTCGGTTGTTCTTCAAGAAGGTACAGAACAAGATGCACTACGCGGTACATGGGCACACTGCCGCCGAATTGATCGTTAACCGAGCCAACGCCCAGAAAGAGCACATGGGTTTGACAACGTGGGAGAACGCTCCCGATGGTAAAATCCTGAAGCCGGATGTCAGCATCGCCAAGAATTATCTCAAGGAATCCGAATTAGAGGATATGGGACGGATTGTCAACTCGTTCCTTGATTTGGCTGAAGACATGGCAAAGCGTCATATCCCGATGACAATGGAAGATTGGGCTAAACGCATCGACAAATTCCTTGACCTCACCGACCGCCCTATTCTTTCGGATGCCGGACATGTCACCGCCGAGCAAGCCAAGGAACACGCTGAAACCGAATTCGAGAAGTACCGCGTCATCCAGGACCGACTCTTCCAATCAGATTTCGACCGTTTCAACGGCGATAACCTCCTGCCGTTGGATTTCGACAAAGTGTAACATCGTCGGTGTAGTAACGGGCAGGAGGGTCAGTCAGATTTCGATGGCGGCGGAGTCGTTGAAGGTGGCGTGTTCACCAGTGAAGACGTAGCCGAGAGGGTTGCTGACGAGGTGGGTGTTGCCTATCATCAGGTCGGTTTGATGATGAGCGTGGCCGTAAATCCATGCATTGATTCTGCTGTCGGCGATGTAGTTCCCGAGTTCTGTGGCGAAAGCGACATTCAGCGGATCGCCGGAATAACGCTTGTCAATGGCTGCAAATGTCGGGAGATGATGTGTCACGACCACAATCTTTTCAGCATCGCTCGACTCAACGGCATTCTGTATGAAAGCGAAGTCCTTTTCAAACTCTTCTGTAATATCCTTGGCTGTGAGTCGATGATGGTTGTATAGAATTTGGCGATAATCGTTCATCCCGGACTGTACCACCATTTCATCAACGGGCGAGATTCTTGACCAGAGAGTTGAGAGGATAAAGTCGGTATCGTCTATCCGCACGACTTTATTGTGGTAGTAGCCGACATTCGGGAGAAACATCTTCCGCCAACTTTCACCCATCGATGCAATGTCGCCATTGTTGTAAAACTCATGGTTTCCGGCTACCATCAGAACCTGCCGATAGCTCTCTGACATCCATTTCCACAAGCGCAAGTGCTCCACGTTCTTATCCACAAGATAGCCCACATCCCCGGCAATAACGAGAATGTCTCCGGCAACCTCAATCGCTGGGTCTTTAGCATTCATCATCCGTAGATTCTCATGAAACTCCAGATGCAGGTCAGAGCAATATTGAATTTTCATTTCTGTAATTTTTTCCAGTAAGGAGCTATAAAATTTCTAATAGTCCCCATGACTGCATCCAAATCAACGTGCTTGATATCTTCCAACTTGCTTCTGTAACTATTCCATCTTTGTGCAACCAATGGATTCTTTACGAATTCATCGGAAAACAACTGGTGATTGGGAGTATATTCAGTTTTGCGATTTTCAAATGTCGCATAAATGGCCGACATGAGATCATCTTCATTAAATTGATGCTTTAAGATAATGCGATATAGGTCGTAGTAATCTTTCATCCTGCTATTGGTATCTCCCCGCTCAATCATTGTCTGAAACTTTTCGGCCACTACAGTTTCAAGTGAATACGCAATCAATTCAGGAGCCTTCATCTCTGAGAATATAACTGGATACTCCATAGACAAGGGTCGTGGCTTAATGACATCGCCAAAGCCGATGTCAAATGTCAATTCCTTCACCACTGTATCAAGATGAGCCTCTACAGTAATCCTGACACCGGGATATTTCTTCTCAACAGCAATGTCGGAAGCATCAATACTGTCTGCGATAAACACCACACCATCGTCTTCCACGGTTATTTCTGCAATCTCTTTGAATGCATCTATTATCGATGACTTGTCATTACTTATCCCAGTGCCTATAAAGTCAATATCCAAAGTGGGACGAGGCAGAAATTCATCGAATGCATATAGCAACGCTCCTCCTTTGAGGATGAATTTTCTACTATATGGACTCATGGAAAGACGTCGCAGAAAACCTTCTTGCATATAACGAACCAATAGTTGCTGGTAGCGTCGGTTGTTGTGGTCGCTTGCATTCAACAGTCTCGCCTTGATTGAATGCCCTATATTTTTTGCCATTACAATTTCACGTTTAGGTAGGTTGACAGCGTATTGAACACTCTAAGTTTCTTTGCGTATTCTGAGAGTAGATACAGATTTCTGTGCTCGTACTTGAGATATGCATCAAGGATCTCAGCCATTACATCGATTCCTATCTTATTGCGGTATTTAATCGCATCGCAAACACATCGTTCACGATTATATATATTTATTTTTATTCCCTCTATTTCTTCCTGTATTACTCCAATACCGAGTATGGAATCGGATTGATAGACAAGTTTTATGTCCAACATATCCGGGACTTTCACCCCCCGTTTTCGATTGATGGCAACATAAAACGCATCCGGGATCTGAGTAGTCATGTGATAAATGTGCCATGCGGAATAGAGACAAATAATGCCTCCAGGAATGATTTTTTCAATGTCGATCATTCCTCCAGTCAAGCTGTCTATAGTTCCGTATACGCCGTTCCGAATCTTAATCAGATTGCCGTCGCGAGCTTCTTGAAGCAATGCGCGATAGGTCATCTCATCAGTTCTCTCGGCCTTTATAAAATGGTTCATTTAGTCCTTATATTAATTCCATTCACAAAATTACGGCATATTTCCGAATTTGCCAAATGTTTGTGAATAAAACCACATTGTAAAATCATCATTTCATGTTTGGGCATTAGGCAGTCTATTTCCTATTTTTGTAGAATTCTACAATTTTTGGCTCAAATTTTAGAGAAGTATGGTATTTTCCAGCTCAATCTGAGCCGATTTTACGTGGATTTTTACTAACTTTGAACTGATAAAAGAATCTGAACCAACTTCTTTTCGCGATCACAAGCCAGTTCTGATACACTAAGCTACAGATGAAGATAACAGAAAAAGAATATGAAGCGGCACTCAAAAGAATTGATGAACTGCTGCCACTGGTGACTGATGATACTCCCGATAGCGACCCCAACCTAATTGAATTGTTGAAGGTCTCAAATATCGTTGAGGAGTACGAAGAGGTGCATTATCCTATCCCGGAGATACAACAATCAGATGATTAACAGCGTTAAAGATAGCAAATCAGTTGGCTGTCTGCCGGAAATTTATTAACTTCGCATAAGGTCAACGACCGCGTATCCGGCATAGGTGCCGCGTATGTCTTTGAGTCCGCAAAACGACCGCAGAAACACCCCGGCAGAGCCATTTGTACGGCTCTTGTACGGTTTGGATTTACACTGTGTTGTAAATCAGCATTTTAACCGTTTCTGCATCGGGGGTGACTTATGCTAAAGTAAATAATAATTTGGAAACTAATGGTTGCGGTTTTTAGTGTTTTTTTACACCATCTCCTGAAAAATTCGTAAATTTGCAAAAAAGAATAACTCAATATCATGGGAAAGACCATAACCACATACTTGATAGACGGGACACCGCAGGGGCCCCGCATGGTATATGTCAGCAACAAGAATTGCATGGCAATCGTAGTGCCGCGTTCCAAAATGGCTGACATCCTTAACCGCAAGGAACTCCAAAAATATGCGCTCTATATCCTCTTGGGTGAGTCTGATGAAGGGGAACCTAAAGCATATATTGGTGAGACCAATAATTTCAGCAAGCGCATAAAAGACCATGAGCAAAAGAAAGGTTTTTGGTCAAAGGCTCTGGTATTCATTTCGCAGAATGAGTCACAGATAGATAAAGCAGACGTTCTTTATCTTGAGGCAAAAGCTATCGACTTAGCGCTGCATAACAAGCAGTATCTACTTGACGAGAACAAGCAAAATCCTGATCTCCCGGTTCTTCCGGAACATAAGCGAGATCCTGATGACGAATTTTTTGAGGACATTGTATTCCTTGCATCCTTTATCGGATGTAATATCTTCGAAGAGTCTGAACATAAGACCAATAAACATCAAATTTCCATCTTTCTTGCCGGACGTGGGGCCGCTGCGAGAGGCGTTTACGATGACAATGGCTTGACTATTCTGGCCGGTAGCGTAATAGCCAACAGTTGCACCAATTCATGCCCTTCCCCTGAAAAGAGAATGAAGCAGATAGAAGAACTCACAGAATATGTTGACGGGAAACACTTGCTTAAACTCAACAAGAGATTTGATAGTCCAAGCGCAGCGTCAGTATTCTGTCTCGGTCGAAGTTCAAACGGATGGCAAGACTGGCACAATGCCAATGGAACACCACTGAAATCATTGTTGAATACGACTGATAAATAATCGTATATAACAATCAAAATGTCACGTAATAAAAGTAACCGATGCTTATATAAGGCAGATTTCAAATCATTTATTGAATCCGATCCTTTTTCTATTCTGGGGTGCATCCACAATGCTTTTCACGCACCGGCATTGACAACGACTGATGAGGCATGGATTGGTGAAATCGATCTCTTGCAGAAAGTTCTTCTCCCATGGAAAAATGAGGAAGCGGAGATAATCTTTGAGTATGATATTCCGCGTCTTGGAAAAAGAATCGACGTGGTTTTGCTTCTACGAGGAATAATATTTTGCCTCGAATTCAAGATTGGTCAAAAGGATGCTTTGCAATCTGATGTGGAGCAAGTGATGGACTATGCTCTTGATTTGAAAAATTTTCATCGTTACAGCCATGAGCGTATTATCGTGCCTATCTTGATTCCGACGAATCATAAAACCTCCTCAAATTCTTTTGAACCTTCAGTATATAACGACTCTATTTACAATCCTCTTATTACTGGTGCTAATGGATTGCAGAATCTGATAAATGAGGTTTTACAACATGCCGGGGCAAATACCCAAGGTACAATAAAAGATTGGGTTATTAGTCCGTATACCCCTACACCGACCATTATTGAGGCAGCTCGTTCTCTCTACGAAAACCATTCCGTAGAAGATATAACCCGACATGAAGCAGACAAAGTAACGACTGATGCAACGATAGACTACATACTCGACATAATTAACAAGTCAAAGAAGAACGGAGAAAAAAGCATCTGTTTTGTTACCGGAGTACCTGGTGCAGGAAAAACATTAGTCGGCCTTGATGTCGCTGTCAAGCAGTCTTATCAAGAAGATGGAACATTCAACGAGGATGACGGTGCCGTGTATCTTTCCGGCAACGGTCCACTTGTTGCTGTGTTAACAGAAGCACTTGCGCGCGACAATTACAAGAAATCTAAAAACAAAGGCGAGGATAGAAAACTCTCCGACTCGCGCCGGGAAGTAAGCAAGTTTATTCAAATCATTCACCGATATAGAGACAATATGCTTGCTAAAATCAAGAATCCGGTGGTTGATGGTAAACTCGAAATCGATCCTCAACAGGCTGTAAAACTCGAACAAAGCGGTTATGGCGAAGTTGAGCACGTTGCCATATTTGATGAAGCTCAGCGAGCCTGGACTCACAAACGGATTGCCGACTACCTAAAACGGGGTGGAACATACGGTAATAAGCTAAAAGTTCCGAATTTCCCAATGTCGGAGGCCGCATTTCTGATTTGGTCACTTGATCAACGAGAGGACTGGGCTACTATTGTGTGCCTTATTGGAGGCGGCCAGGAAATCAATACAGGCGAAGCGGGCATATCGGAATGGATTACAGCGCTCAATAATCACTTCCCGTATTGGAAAGTCTACATTTCCGATAAATTGACAGAACCGGAATATGCAGAAGGCAAGGTAAATGAATTACTTAAGTATAATTCTAATGTTGAGTATTCCGACCGGCTACATCTTGGAGTAAGTCTCCGATCCTTCAGAGCCGAAAGATTATCCGCGTTTGTACACTCTCTCCTGTCATTTAATCCAGACTCAGAAGAATTGTATAAGAATGTTGTTAGCCATCATTATCCAATCGTACTGACCCGTAGCATGGATAAAGCTCGAGCGTGGCTAAGACAGCAAGCCAGAGGCACACAACAAACCGGCATACTGATCTCAAAAGTTTCAGCCCGTTTCAAACCGTTAGCTGTACATGTCTTGCCTCAAAGCGAAGATAACGCCATGCATTGGTTTCTTGAGGATAAAACCGATGTGAGATCTTCAAACTATCTCGAAGAAGCTGCTACAGAAATACAAGTCCAAGGTCTTGAGGTAGATTATGCCTGTATTTTATGGGATGCAGACATGCGCTATGACAATGGCAAATGGTCATTCTGGAAATTCAACGGTAAAACACAATGGATTCCAGAAAAGAATATTGAGACACAAAAATACATGCTCAATGCCTACCGCGTTCTCCTTACACGAGCGCGTCAAGGGATGGTAATATGTGTGCCCGAAGGAAATAGCAACAAAACACCAGAAGGCTTTCCGGAAGATTCAACACGCCAACCTCTTTATTATAATTCTACATACGAGTATTTTAAAAGTATAGGTTTAACCGAAATATAGTAGAGAAATATTAGTTTCATAAGTATCTGATTTGAAGAGAAAATACATAAAAAGCATGGACTCTTCGTATTATCAAATTGTTGACCAAAGATTCGCTTTGTTTTATGAAAAATTTTATGAGAAAAAGAATTTTCTTTTGGATTGGGGCGGTAATGGTGGTTATCGTCGGTGCTATGGTTGTTTGTGACCGGATGGTTTACTATACAGCCAAGAATCGTCTTTATGATAAGGTGGAGGATGTGCCGCACCGAAAGGTGGGGCTTGTGCTCGGCACATCGCCTGTCTCTGCCTGGAACGGCCGGAGGAACTATTACTTCGACCATCGCGTAAAGTCTGCCGCCGATCTGTATAAGGCAGGTAAGGTTGACTGGCTTGTGGTGAGTGGCGGCGATTATCGTAACACGGAAAACGGCTATGACGAGCCGGTGGCCATGCGCGACTCTTTGATGAAGCAGGGTGTTGATTCCGTACGCATTATCCTGGACTATGACGGTACGCGTACACTCAATTCCATATCCAAGATGCGTGATGTCTATCGTCAGGACTCGATAACAATCATATCGCAGGAATATCATAATGAACGAGCCTTGTATCAGGCTAAGCACCTTGGCATAGATGCCATCGGCTTCAACGCCATCACTCCCGGGCGGCGCACATCCTGGTGGCGTAACCGTGGACGTGAAGTCCTTGCCCGAGTCAAGCTTTTCATTGACATTGTGAGAGGGTTGCAGCCTGACATCAAGGAGTCTATGGTCAGCGACTTCACCAAGCCGAAATCCGGCTTCATGTCGGAGTCTCATATCAAAACCGGATATGGAGACTTGATTTGTCTAAAGCCTGATATGGGGCGTTTGACCATGGATATGGTCTGTGGCGAGATTCCATCGGCCGATAACGATTCAATTGTGCTGGCATTTGCCGGGGCATTCACCGGAACGATGTTCGACAAGGGGCATTTCAATATAGCGGGAGATCATGTGTCAGGAGGAGTCCGATTCAAAGGATATGGTTGCAAACGGAATACAGGAGCCTTCACATGGTCGCCGGTTTCCGGAGCAAGGTTTGTGTATAATAATCACAGCCCGGCATTGGATAAAGCGGCGGCGGAAGGCGGCATGGGCTTTACTCAGGAAATGATGATTCATGACGGGAAAGCGGTGACAACAACACGTTCCTTGGGAAATAAGAATGTATTCCGAGCCTTATGTCAGGATTCAGATGGAGAGCTGGCGTTATATGAAAGCCAGGGCATCGTGACCTTCGGTAATTTCATAGAGGCGTTGCTTTCGCAGGGAGTGAGAGAAGCGCTTTATACAGACATGGGACAAGGATGGAACTACTGCTTTTACCGCCTTAACGTCGACGAAAACTCTCCCAAGTATCTTCACAGTCAACCACTCCCTTACGCCTCCAATTTCATAATCCTCAAAATAAAATAAAGCACAATAAACTTCGGACGTAACTCCATCTTTCCGGTTTTATCGGTCCGTATCCACGGCTAAGTAGAGATATGCCTTCGGTATAACTTCACCGGTAGACCTGCCGAGTCATAATAAAACATCAGATGGCATTGTTATACAGTTATGGCAGATGAGATGACACCCGAGCAGCGAAGCCGTTGTATGGCGGCAATCAAGGGTAAAGATACCAAGCCGGAGATGATTGTGCGGAAGTATCTTTTCTCACGTGGTCTGCGTTACCGTGTCAACAACTGCAAGTTGCCCGGTTCGCCCGACATTGTACTTAAAAAGTACAAGACGGTTGTTTTCATAGACGGCTGCTTCTGGCATGGCCACGAAGGATGCAAGTACTACCGTTTGCCTAAAACCAATGTCGATTTCTGGCGGCACAAGATAGCGATGAACATGGCCCGTGACTATGCCAACAACGTAGACCTCCGCATAGCCGGATGGAGAGTGATACGCGTATGGGAGTGCGCGGTCAAGACCAAGGCGCTACGGGAGGAGTCGCTCGAACTGCTCTATCAAAAAATAGTCGGTCCAACCCGGAAGCCAATCAGTTATGCCCCCGCGCCCGACAATACCCTGATAGCAGCTGAACCGACCGAGTCATATGGACATAAAACAGACATTAGATATGGGGGGAATAAATGACTTTGGTCCGGGGCCGCGGGAGCTGTTGGTTGATGAGGCGGAGGCGCGTCGCAGGCTCGGGCTGATGCTTGGCGATAAGTTGTTGCGCTTCAATCCTTATTCGGTAGATGACCGGACGCTCATGGATTGTGTGTTGCGTGCCAGGTGGCTACAGTTTCCCTCTCTCACGCAGATGGTTATTGTGCATTTCGGTGAAATAATTTACAGACCTTCAGGCAAAGCGGCCGATTATGTAAATGTGAGCATAGGCAATGATCCGGCCGTTATCATGCTGCCGGTAAAAAATCTAATCTCACCATCTACTTATCTGGCGACATTTCAGCCCATACGCGTACAGCTAAATGACCGCAACATAACTTCACTCGCCATGGTGGAATCTATGCAGGGCAAAAGCTATTTTGTGAGTCATATGCTTCCGGCCAGGACCTCAAACGGCGATATGCACCCGGCCTGCAGATTTTACAGTCTGCGCGGCAGTCTCTCCAACCGGGCGGAACAGATACGCCGGAGAATGATTCAATCCAAACTGGTGATGCTCGAAGAGGTCATCAGGCATCCCTATTGCAGGCATTACCTGAGTTGCCGCCGCAACCTGTTCGACTACATGACACCTATTCGTTTGGCAATGGAAAAAATTACCGGATTTTCCGATTCATGAAGAAACGGGAAATCCGGTATAAGTTTAGGTTGTAAAGAGTAAAATATTGGGCAATCGTCTCGCGAAGTGTGCAGAGGGTGCGGGTTACATCTGCTCGTAGTCTTTGGCGAGGCCGCCGGTGCCGGTCTCTTTGTAGAGAGAGGGGAGGTCGTGGCCCGTCTCTTTCATGACCTTGACCAGTTTGTCAAAGCTCACGCGGTGCACTCCGTCGGTGAAGCTGGCGTAGATGTTGGCGTCGAGTGCGCGGGCTGCGGCATAGGCGTTGCGCTCTATGCATGGAATCTGGACAAGCCCGCACACCGGGTCGCATGTCATGCCGAGGTGATGCTCAAGACCCATCTCGGCCGCATACTCAATCTGCGCCGCGCTGCCGCCGAAGAGCTGGCTCGCCGCCGCCGCCGCCATGGCACACGCCACGCCGACCTCTCCCTGGCATCCGACATCGGCTCCCGATATGCTGGCGTTATGCTTCACGATGTTGCCCACCAGTCCGGCCGTGGCAAGGGCATGAAGCATCTGCTCCTCCGAGAAATTGCGGCTCTTCCAAAGATGATATAGCACCCCGGGCACCACGCCGCTCGAACCGCATGTGGGGGCAGTGACGATTACACCTCCCGAAGCGTTCTCCTCGCTCACGGCGAGTGCGTAGGCGAACACCAGACCGCGGCTCTTCAGATTGTCGCGGTAGCCTCCGGCCTTGACGTAATAGTTCAGGGCCTTGCGTTTCAGATTGAGGGGCCCCGGCAGACGTCCGTCGCGGTTGATGCCACGTTCAACGGCCGCTTTCATCGCCTCCCACACCTCTCGCAGGAAGTCGTTGATGCCTGGACCCTCGCAATGCTCCACATACTCCCAGTAGCAGTGTCCAGTGCGTTCGCAGTGGTTCATGATCTCGGTCATGGAGTTCATGTTGTAGATCTCACCGCTGGTCTCATGCTTCAGACCTTCGTACTCAAGCGCGCCGCCCCCTACGGAATATACGGTCCACTCATCCTCCGGAAATCCGGCCGAGTTGAGCGTGGCGAACTTCATGCCGTTCGGGTGATAGGGGAGGAAGATGTCCGGTTTCCATACGATGTTGACCGGCACTCCGGCTTTGGAAAGCACGTCGAGTATGGCGTCGTCGGTCATGTGTCCTTTGCCCGTCGCGGCCAGACTGCCATAGAGCGTCACCTCAAATGCCTTCGCGCCCGGGTTGCGCTCCAGATAAATCTCTGCGGCCTTGCGCGGGCCCATGGTGTGGGACGACGACGGCCCTGTGCCTATACGGTATAATTCTCTTATTGATTTCATGATTCAGCATTGACGACGCACCGACGTGCGTCCCTGTTTTTATGTAAAGAAATAATACGCGATGATGACCGCCGCCACGGCTCCCGCTATGTCGGCGAGCAGAGCGTAACCGGCTGCATAACGCGTTTTGGACACTCCCACCGAACCGAAATACACGGCCAGGATGTAGAATGTCGTATCAGTAGAACCACGGACAGCCGCCGCAAGTTTGCTGACAAACGCGTCGGGGCCGTTGGCTTTCATCACGTCGAGCATCATGGCGCAGCTTCCGCTTCCGCTGAGTGGCTTCATGAGCATGGTCGGCAATGCTCCGACCCATTGCGTGTCGAAACCGAGCCAGCCTACTAACCCTTCCACCCACGAGGTAAAGATGTCCAGGGCACCCGAGGCGCGGAACATACCTATCGCCACGAGTATGGCCACCAGATAGGGAATGATCATGACAGCAGTCTTGAATCCCTCTTTGGCACCCTCGATAAACACGTCGTAGACCCGTATCTTGCGCCTCACGCCGGCGAATATGAAGGCGATTATCACGCAGAATAGTATGACGTTGGCCGCGAATGTGCTGTACAGCTGTACCTTGTCGGCCGGAAGCCTGCTCACCCCCCATGTGACCAGTGCCACGAATGCCGCTATGCCCGCGAGCCAGCCGCAGATCACCCGGTCCATCCGTATGCGCTGCTTCAGGCAGAGAGCCGAGAGGCCGACGAGTGTCGCGATGGCCGTGGCAATCAGAATCGGTATGAAGATGTCGGTCGGGTTGGCCGCGCCTCCCTGAGCCCTGTACATCATGATGCTGATCGGGATCAGACAGAGTCCGGAGCTGTTGAGCACCAGGAACATTATCATCGCGTCGGTCGCCGTGTCCTTCTTCGGGTTGAGCGTCTGCATCTCCTGCATGGCGCGCAGTCCCATCGGAGTCGCGGCGTTGTCGAGTCCGAGCATGTTGGCCGAGATATTCATGAATATCGCTCCCATGGCCGGATGTCCCTTCGGAATTCCGGGGAACAGCCGTGAGAAAAACGGGCTTATGAGGCGTCCGAAAAACTCGATCACGCCTCCTCGCTCACCAATCTTCATGATGCCGAGCCACAGGGTCAGCACGCCGGTCAGCCCTAACGAGACCTCGAAGGCGAAAGCCGCCTGGTCGAACGACGCGTTCATCACGTCGCTCCACACCTGCAGGTCGCCGTCAACGAGCGTGCGCCCCGCCGCCATCAGGAATGCGATTACGAGAAACGCAATCCAGATCCAGTTGAGAACCATCTTCTTTGGCGGCTCAGAACTTGCGGATACCCATTATCTCGCGCACCTCGCGGAGAGTCTGCGACGCCGCCTCGCGTGCGCGTTCGGCACCCTGACGCACCACGCGCGACAGATACTCGTCGTTGTTGCGTATGTCGAGTATGCGCTCGCGGATAGGTAGCGTTATTTTCAGAATATCCTCCGCAAGCTGTTTCTTCAGGTCTCCGTAGCGGATTGAGCAGTCGGCATATGCGTTGCGGAAGTGCTCCAGTGTGTCGGGAGTCGATACAAGCTCCATCAGAGTGAAGAGGTTGTTGATCGGCTCGCTCACGGGTGAGTTTGGTTCCTTGGGGCCTTCGTCGGTCACGGCACGCATCACCTTCTTGCGGAGCGTCTTCTCGTCGTCGATGAGGTAGATGCAGTTGCCCTCGCTCTTGCCCATCTTGCCTGAGCCGTCAAGTCCCGGAACCTTCACCGCGTGGCCGCCGAAGTTGAAGTTTACCGGCTCGCCGAAGTACGGAGTCTTGTAGAACGAGTTGAAACGGCGTGCGAAACGGCGGGTGAGTTCCAGATGCTGTTCCTGATCTTTACCAACGGGCACGAAGTCAGCATGGTGGATAAGTATATCCACTGCCATGAGAGTGGGGTAGGTGAGGAGTCCGGCGTTTACGCGCTGGTTCGTCTGATTGCCGATAATCTGCTTCTCGATACCTTCGTCGTCAGCCTCGTTCTCTACGGAACCCTCCTGGCCGTTGGACGGGCCGGTGCTGATGCCGAGAGCCTTGCGTGCCTTGTCCTTGAACGAAGCCGTGCGCATCAGCTCTCCGATGCCTACGTGCATGTTCATGAGCAGGTACATCTCTGAAATCTCGGGAACGTCGCTCTGCACATATATGGTGTTCTTCTCCGGGTCGAGACCGGCTGCGAGATACTCGGCCAGGATGTCCTTCACATTCTCGTGGAGCATCTTGGGGTCGGGGTGGGTGGTGAGTGCGTGGAGGTCGGCCACGAAGTAGCGGCAGTCATAGTCGTCCTGCATACGCACGAACTTGCTCAACGCGCCGAAGTAATTGCCGAGATGGAGATTTCCGGTGGCACGGATGCCGCTGAGCACCACTTTTTTGCCGTCGCGTCTGCGGGGGTTGCCCGCATTTATGTTTTCGCTCATAATATCATTTTTGTTATGTCGCGGTGTAGGGACGCACGGTCCGTGCGTCCGCAGGCATGGTACCCTCCATAAATTACCGGACGCACGGGCCGTGCGTCCCTACACCGTCAATCGGTTATTAAAATGCAAATTTACAAAAAAATATTCATTGTAGTGTCAGCAGTGAGGATTTACGCGCATAAAAAATGTCCCCAAGCTTCGGCATGGGGACATAAGTATTAGTGAAAGTAGGTTAGGGTTGATTCCTGTTTCACCTTCGGTAGCGGCTTGTGGTGCCGCAGGGAGATGTTTCTTATTTCAGCTCAAGGGGAGTGTAGGGCAGGTCGAATGCCTCGGCCACAGCCTTGAATGTGATCTTGCCGTCAACGACGTTCACACCGTCGGCCAGACCCGCGTCGCGCTTGCAAGCCTCGACCCAGCCGAGGTCGGCCAGACGCACTGCGTAAGGCATTGTGGCGTTGGTCAGGGCGAGTGTCGAGGTGTAGGGCACCGCGCCGGGGATGTTGGCCACTGCATACTGCACCACGCCGTCTACGAGGTAAGTCGGCTCCGAGTGGGTGGTGGGGTGGGTTGTCTCGAAGCAACCGCCCTGGTCAACGGCAACGTCAACCATCACGGAACCCGGACGCATCAGCTTGACCATGTCGGCGGTGATGAGGTGCGGAGTCTTGGCACCGGGCACGAGCACTGAACCTACCACGAGGTCGGTTGTCGGAAGTTCCTGCTCGATGTTGTGGCGTGAAGAATAGAGAGTCTTGACGTTCTTGGGCATGACGTCAGCGCAGTGACGGAGCACGTTGAGGTTCACGTCGGTGATTGTAACCTCTGCGCCGAGACCGGCTGCCATGAGTGCTGCGTTGCGTCCTACCACACCGGCACCGAGCACGAGCACGCGTGCGGGCTTCACACCCGGCACACCGCCCATCAGCACGCCGCGTCCGCCCTGGGGCTTCTCAAGGAAGCGTGCACCTTCCTGGATTGACATGCGGCCGGCAACCTCGCTCATGGGGATGAGCAGCGGCAGACGGTGGTCGCGGTCAGTCACAGTCTCGTATGCGATGCAGGTCGCGCCGCTCTCAAGCATTGCGTCGAGGAGCGCGCGGTCTGATGCGAAGTGGAAATATGTGAAGAGGAGCTGACCCTTGCGGATGAGCTTGTATTCGGGAGCGATCGGTTCCTTGACCTTGATGATCATGTCGGCGGTGGCGTAAACATCCTCGATGGTGGGGAGGATAGTTGCGCCGGCGGCGATATATTCCTCATCAGAGAATCCGCTGCCTTCACCTGCTGTGTGCTGCACATAGAGAGTGTGGCCGTGGCCTACAAGTTCCTTTACACCGGCGGGAGTTGCGCCAACGCGGTTCTCATTGTTTTTAATTTCTTTTGGAATTCCGATTTTCATAATGTATTAGATTTTGAGTTGTTCGTTTTCATGGTCGGGGGTTCTGCGGCGGAGTTGTCAACGGCCTTGGAACCGATTCCGCGCCAAATTTACAATATTACTGGCAAACTGCAATCGTCCCGCCATATGTTTTTCAGCATAAAACCGATTTTTTTGACTCCGAACATAAACCTCCGCCCCGCAAGCCTAAACTGCCTCCCCGTTCCGCGCAGGTACATCCGTCAGACCAATCCCGGTTTATCCAACAGGCTTTAGGTTTTAGGCGTTAGGCTATAGAATTCAGATTTAGGTGTATCAGACACGTCAAAGCCGCGATAGCGGCGGCACGGCGGTAGGCACGGGTGAAAACGGGGCTTGTCCCCGTTTTCACCCGTGTAAATAGAGATAATATTTTATATCC
>CAJTQV010000034.1 GCA_910578385.1 uncultured Muribaculaceae bacterium
TTTTGGTTGATGAACCATACAAAAGAGAGGCTGCCTAAACTTGTTAGACAGCCTCTTTGCCATATTCAATCTACCGAGACTTCGGGCGTGGATGTGTCGGGACGTTATATCGTGTGCTGAAGTGCTTTGGAGATTTGCGTGTGGCGTTGTGGAGGGTGTAATAAATTGGGGGAGAAATCGTTTTGATACAATATGAATGGGATTTGTGATTGCAGATTTGGCAGGAACGGTTATCTCAGGGCGGTGGCTCTCGTTCTGTGTCTGGTGGCGTCGGTTGTGGTCGGCCCGATTTCGTACGGTCGAGCTGCAGCTGATGTGCAGACCCTTTACGCGCGGTGGCACGACATGCCGACAGCCAGACTTATGGATATGGGACGCGATTTTGACCTTGCCGATAGTCCGGACAGTGCCCTTGTCTGCTATTCGATAGTGTCTGACCGGTTGACCGATACTAAAATGAACGATGAGGAGGGGCGCGTGTATGTGCGTTCTCTGGTTAACCTTGCGTATATATACGGGTCTTATTTCTTTGACTACAGCAAGTCTCTGGGTCTTCTGCAGACGGCGGCGGAAAAGTCAAAGTCCATGGGATATACTGAAAACTTAGCGTATGTCTATCTGAACATGGGCGGTGTATATCTGGCCTGTAACCAGATATATGGCAACCGGTTGTTTTCCGATGAGATATGGAAATACCTCGACATGTCAATCACCGCCGGAGTGGAGTCCGGTGCATGGCAGGTGGTTTTAGTCTCTATAACAAATATCTGTTCGCTGTATCCGGAAGACCCCCGGAAAGATAAGTTTCTTGTGGCAGCTTCACGGGTTGAGAAGGCAGATATTCCGCCGGCCACACCGATGAGAGAATATACCTCGCGACTGTTGGCCGGAACCAAGGCATATGTCTCGGGCGACTATGAGGCGGCATTACGTCAGTTCCAGACACTTGAGGGACTGATACCCGACAACGAGATGCAGGCGGGACGATACCGGTGCATCGCATGGACTGCCCTTGCGGATGCGCTGTCAGGTCTCGGCCGCTATGCAGAGGCCATAGAAGTGACCGAGAAAATACTTGCCGTGTCACGGAGAGAGTATTATGATGACGAGGCGGCCCGTGCTCTTCATAAATTGTCGCAATACAATTATGCACTGGGCGATACCGGGAAGGCCGAGGAGTATCTCTTATCATATTATTCAAAGAAAGACTCGATTGTCTCTGAGAGAGAGGTTGCGAATCTGAGCAGTATGCCGCTCACGAGCGAGATCAACAACATGGCAAGGGAAATCAAGCTGGAGCGGGAGAAAAAACAGCGGGTGCTGATCGGAATATGCGTGGCCGTGCTGTTTATCCTCCTGTTGGTACTGTATCTGGTCAGAGTAGTGAGCAGCAACCGCAAGCTACGTGACTATTCCAAGCAGATATACCGTAAATATATGGATGCGCTCGAATCGGAGAAACGTGAGAAGGTTCTGAGAGAGTCGCTCGAATCTTTCCGTCAGCAGGAGAAAGAGGCGGCAGCAGATGTGGCTGCGGAGACTCCGCCGAAAGAGCGTTACAGCAACTCGACCATTCCCCTGGATGTGGTGCGGGATATAACGGAGAAGATTGAGCAGGTGCTTTCAGACAATGATGTCATATCGGATCCGAAGTTCTCTTTGCACCAGCTGTCGGATGCTGTGGGATATTCATACAAGATGGTGTCGCAGGTCATAAACGAGTCGCTTGGCAAGAACTTCAAGACACTTCTCAACGAGCATCGTATAAAGGAGGCGTGCAGCCGTCTGGTCGACGGGAAAAATTACGGAGGCTATACCATAGAGCATATAGCGCAGAGCGTCGGTTTCGTGTCGCGCAGTAATTTTTCGGTGGCTTTCAAGGCGGTTGTCGGCATAACTCCGTCGGAATTCCAGCGTAATGCACGCGAAGACATCCGCAGCGGGAACTGAAAGACAGATATTTTTCAATAAAATTAATATGATTGTATAATACGCTGATTGATAGCCTGAATGATAAGGTGCGTCCGGTCTTTTTGATTCGGGCGCACTGCTGTTTTTTGTTCCGAATCATGAAACAGAACCAAGAACCGGGCAAAAAATTAGGAGCAAAAAAAGCTGGTTGATAATTTTGCGGACGGTCCAATGCATAAATGCCGCTGATAGAAATAATCCGTAAGCATAGTTGCCTTAAGATCGAGAATACACATTACTCAACAAATAACAGCTCTTATGAAGAAAAGACTACTCTTCGCGCTCGGGGCCTTCCTACTTGCAGGGACGGTGACCCAGGCGGCGCCGGTAAGTCCGGAGCAAGCCAAGGCCAAGGCCGAGGCGTTCATGAAGCGGTCTTCCGTTCAGGGAAAGATGCGCAAGTCAGGCAAGGTGAATGCAGATCTCACGCTTGCCCACAGTGAGAAAATTGCCAAGGGAGACCAGGATGCCATCTATGTCTTTAACCGAGGTACGGATGCCGGTTACGTGCTTGTCGCCGCCGATGACCGTATTCCAGAGGTAATCGGCTATTCGGTGAGCGGAAGTTTCGATCCGGCCCGTATGCCTGTCAACATGCAGTCCATGATCGAGTCATGGAACAATCAGATCGCCTGGCTTATCGAGCACCCCGATGCCAGAACACTCGCGCCCCAGAAGCCGGACCGAGCCATTGAGCCTCTGCTCGGTGAAATAAAATGGGACCAGGGCGATCCTTACAACCGTCAGTGTCCGGTGGTGACTCAATATAATCAGTTTGGGGATTCGAATGGTACGGGACCGGCTGCCACAGGATGTGTGGCAACAGCTCTCGGCCAGATCATGTATTATCACAAGTGGCCCGAGACCGGCAGCGGTTCAGTAAGTTATACCTCTAAAGGTTCTGATGATACTGTACAGGTATCAGTCGATTTCGAGGGCTACAGTTACGCCTGGGATAAGATGTTGCCGTCGCTTGCCAAGAATTCCGATGCTGAAGCTATTGATGCAGTCTCGACACTGCTCTATCATGTCGGCGCGGCTTTTGAATCGGTATATGGAGCCTCGACCGGTGCGACAGACGTATCGGTTGCGCCCGCTCTCAAGAAATATTTCGGATATGATGCCGGAGTCAGCTACCTTCGTCGTGAATTCTATACCGAAGAGGAGTGGGCCGGAAAGATTCTCAATGAGTTCGAGAATGGCCGTCCTATCGCCTACGGAGGTGTGACACAGAAAAAAGAAGGTCATTTCTTTGTGCTCGACGGAGTTGACACAGAAGGCTACTACCACGTGAACTGGGGTTGGAGCGGCCTGGAGGATGGCTATTACCGTCTGACTCTTCTTGAACCCGGCTCACAGGGAATCGGAGGTGCGGAGAGCGGCAACGCCTTCCATTATGCGCAGAACATGATTATCGGCATACAGAAGCCTGTCGAGGGAAGCAAAGAGCAGATTAACTTCGCATCAGACTATATAACCAGTTTCAGCAAGACTGTGAGCCGTCAAGGCACGGCATCGCTAAAGGCTAATGAGGTTTGGAACAGCTCTGCTACACCGGTCAAGGCCAATCTCGGTTTTGTGCTTGTGAATGAGGCAGGGGAGATTGTCTACCGTCAATGGGTCAAGCAGGAAGTGGAATATGGTGTTGAGCATGGAGAGAGCGTGCTCTCATGTGCATTCCTTATTCCTGACAATATAGAAGCCGGCACATAT
The DNA here is from genome assembly GCA_910578385.1 of uncultured Muribaculaceae bacterium. Lineage (GTDB taxonomy): Bacteria > Bacteroidota > Bacteroidia > Bacteroidales > Muribaculaceae > Lepagella. Next base: position 3,685 of record CAJTQV010000034.1, read on the forward strand.
ACTGTTCGTCCCGCATATCAGGTAGAGGCCGACGGTTATGCGGATCATCTCATACAGATTCCGACAGGCCGTGTATCATATTATACGGCAGTTGTAACCGACAAGAACATAGTGTATTCTACAAATGGGGCGTACAATCTGACTATGGTTGATGTCGTGCCCGACACAGATGGTATCAAGAGCGGTGTGCGCACCAAATTCACAGTCAAGCTCCACAACGACGGCGGCGAATTCTATGGCCCGGTACAGCTCCGCGTGTTTATAGATGGCAAAGACAAGGTATTCGGCAAGACCGATTTCCCGAAGAAGCCTGTTTGGGTCAGCATTCCCGAGGGTGATTCAGAACTTGAATTTGAGGAAAAGCTTGAGGTCCCCGGAAGTTCAAATTATGTTTTCCGTCTCTGGGGTAACGAGGGATTGTTTGATGAGGATGGTTATCGGCAGTCGGCAAAGAACCTCTGTTCCAAGAAAGGATTCACAATCGAGGGCCCGGCACTGCCTCCGGTACTTAGTCTGGCCGATGACATGATTGCCACTACTGCCGTAGGTGGTGTCGTTCCCAAGAATGACCTGTGTGTCAAGGCATATATAGAAAACGAGGGAGGTCCCTGGACCGGTAAGCTCCGCATGGAGGTATGGCACCCCGACAGCTGGCGAGCCCCTGATGCGTATGTTGAGTTTGACGAGGTGTCAATCGATGGCGAGTGCGAGCAGTGGGTCACACTTACAGGTGGAGTGTTCCCCGATAATATTCAGGTTGGTCAGGAATATGAGTTGTGCCTTGTAGATCCGGTTGAGAATGAAGCGATGGTTCCTTCATATTACAACGCCCTTGAAGTTACGGTTGGAGAACCGGTTGAGAAAATAGCCAATCTGTCGCTTCAGGAAATATGGTTTGCTCCCGAGCAGGTTGTAGCCGGCGTTCCGACATCGGTTCAGTTTGACGTGACCAACACAGGCTATAACTACAATGGCCCCATATCGTTTGTGGTCAAGAAAGGAGACCAGGAGGTTCATGTGTCTGCATCGCAGAATGTAAGCATCCCGAGAGATGAGAGTGTGCTTGTTGACTTCACCGAGACTTTCGAGCTGCCGACAGCTGACGATTATGTGCTTACGCTTCTCGACGGTGAGAAAAATGAGATAGGTTCGCGGGAGGGTCTTCTCTTCACGGCCGATGCTCCGGTTCTTGCGGTTGAATCGCTTGTAGCAAATCCCGATCCGGTCGAGGCCGGAAAGACCAATGAGCTGACATACACCTTGAAGAACACGGGTTTCCGCTATGATGGTCATGTGCGGTTCACAATTCTCGAAGGAGAGACGGGCCTGTTCGAGTCGCAGGAGGTGCCGGTTGAGCTTGCTCGTGGTGAGGAGGGTGATGCAATATTCACCGAGACCTTACCCGACATCAAGACAGGCGAATACCTGTTCAGACTTCTCGATGATGCCGGCAGTACAGTGGGCGAGAGCACACTTCATGTGAGCAATGGCACAGGCATTGCCGGGGTCGGTTGTGCCGATGGTCTTTATGTGACTCGTGAATATGCAGTTGCCGAAGGAGCTTTGCGGATCTTAGTGTTCTCGGCCGACGGAAGTCAGGTTGCAGCCGCCGATGGTGAGAAAGTTTCAGTCATGGCGCTTCCTGCCGGAAGTTATGTGGCACGTGCGATTTTCGCCGACAGAGCCATGAGTGTGAAATTTGTAAGATAAGTTGTGCTTCATGATGGAAGAGGCGGGGCATGGACTCCGGTCTTGTGCCTCGCCTTATTAATCTTAACAAAATAATACGGAAAACGAAATGTGTAACAAAACAATAGCGACTACACTGATGGCAGCCGCAGCTCTTGTCGCTTCGTCGGCAGAGGCCGTCGAATTTGAGCGGACGCGGGAACTGAGGTCAGATATATTGCGTCCGGAGAAACAGGACGCACCCTTCAAAGCTCCGGGACATGCTTCTTACGAGACTGTATTGACCGGATTTGTGTATTATGCCTCATCATGGGAGAATCTGCCTGATAACGAGTACACTCCGATGGGCATATATTCAATCAAGACCACTCCGGGTGCCCAGCCTGAGGAATTCGGCATGATTGGCAAGGCAAGCTCACACTGTAACGGTGGAGCGGTTCTTGCGGGTGATACATACTGGTATATATGGAGACAGACTGATCCGACCGGGGCATCGGGCTTTGATATAGCCCAGCTCTATTCATATAATATCATAACAGGTAACTTCACCGGATACGGCGTAGTGTCGGGTGAGCTGGCCTCGATTGCTGACAAGGCATGGGATCCGGTGAGCGGACAGATCTATGGCCAGTTCACGGTAGACGGTGTGCGCAAGCTCTGCATTGTTGACTATGAGCAGCAGCAACTCACTCCGGTGGCTGAGTGTCCCATGTATTACGGACTGGCGTTCGATGCGGCGGGTCAGCTTTATGGAATTGATGCTTCGGGCGTGCTTTTCAGCATAAACAAAGATACAGCCGCAGCCTCGCGCATAGGCTCGACAGGTATAACACCGAGCTATGCACAGAGTATGACCATAGACTTCAAGACCGGAGACCTGTACTGGGCAAGTTACACTGATGCCGGTGCACAGTCTTCGGTTCTTTACAAGGTTGATACTGCTACGGCAGCCGCGACTCTTGTGACGACATTCAACGACAATCAGGAGATAATGGGTCTTGGTGTGATGCCGGCAATTGCAGCTGACGGTGCTCCCGGCTATGCCACCGGTCTGGCTGTTGAGACAGACAAGGCATCTACAGCTGCAAAGGTAAGTTTCGTGATGCCGTCGTACACATATATGGGTGAGCCTCTGGCCGGTGAAGTGTCATGGAAGATCATGGCCAACGGCAATGAGGTCAAGTCTGGAGAAGCACTTCCCGGAGCCGATGTTACCGAGAAAGTCACACTGCCGGAGGGTTCTGTGGTTGTATCGGTTGTATGCTCGAACGACGAAGGTGCCGGTCCCGAGGCTGCTCTGACCCGTTGGATTGGTCAGGGTTACCCGGAATCGCCCGAAGGAGTCCGTTTTGAAATTGACGAGAAGACCGGAAAAGTGACATTGACATGGAATGCCGTTACAAGCGGTATCGACGGCGGGTATGTGGACCCTGCCAAGGTGACATACAATGTGATAGCTTATCCCGGTGCCCGCAAAGCAGCGACCGGTCTGACAGAGACATCGTTCACAGAGACACTTGAGGAGCCTCAGACACCCGTAGACCTGTATTATGAGGTTGTTGCCTGCAACGACTGGCGGGAATCAGAGGCTGCGGAGTCGAACCATAGTCCTTTCGGCCGTGGTTTCGAGATGCCTTATGACAATGCTTTCAATTCTTCCGATGACTTGAAACTATTCTACATTATAGATGGCAACGGCGACGGCAGCACTTGGAAGTGGTCGCATTTCTCTACGAAAACAGCTTATATATTCACAGGCACCGATGCCGATGGCGATCAGGATGACTGGTTGATTACACCGGGACTTGACATGCGTGCCGGCAGCCGCTATCTGATGTCCTATTATACAGGAGGTAATGCCGGTAATCCGGGTCAGTTCGAGGACTATCTTGAGGTAGCTTTCGGCCTTGGTATCGATACTGAGAACTATAAGGTTGTCGAGAGTAAATACGTGTATGATATCTCAGGCCGGGTTCTTCATGAGGTAGAGATTGTTCCGGAAGCAGATGGCTATTACCATATTGGTTTCCATGCCGTATCTAATTGCAAGAGAGGTCTTGCCATGAATATCGATGACATTCATGTAGATGTTCTTGCCAATGAAAATGCTCCTGCCCAGGTGTCGGATCTCTCGGTCAAGACATCGCAGGGAACAGCCCCGGTGACATTCACATTCAAGGCTCCGACAAAGAATGTCAAGGGTGAGAAACTTGAATCACTCACCAAGGTTGAACTTTGGCGTAACCGTTCGGAACTTGTGGCTTCGCAGGAAGTTACTGTGCCGGGCAAGCAGGTGCGGATTGTCGATAATAAGGGTTCGAAAGGTTTTACCTCGTATTCGATAGTGGCATATAATGAGCATGGGGTCGGGGAACGTCTTGAAACAGAAGTGTATCTTGGCCTTGACGTACCCGGAGTTCCTGTTGATATCGTGTTGACGGATACCGGAAAAGGTGGTCTCAAACTTACTTGGAAAGCTCCTGAAGAGGGTGCCAACGGTGGTTATATCGATGCGGGCAACCTCACATACAATGTATATAAGGTCAATGGTGGATATGCTGTGGATTATCTGACCGGCATAAAGGATACAGAACTTGTAATAGAGAATCATCCCGATTACTATGGATCTAAGCAGCAACTGGTTCTTTACGGAGTCGCCGCACAGAATAGTGTTGGCGAGGGTGGCATACGCCAGTCATCGGAAGTGGTTGTCGGTCTGCCATATAACTATCCTTTTGCCGAGAGCTGGCCGAGGGGAGAGGCTTCATATGACATGTGGTACCGTGCGAACAGCGGTAGTGAAGGTTGGCTTCCCTCTACGACCAAGGCTTCAGACAATGACGGAGGATCCGTGGAATTTGTTGCCGGTGCCGACGGAGATATGAGTTACATATATTTCGGTAAGATTTCAATGAGTCAGGCCAAGAAACCGAAACTCATCTTTGACTATTATCTTTATCCGGGCGCAGATTCGTTTATCTTGCCCGAGGTCAACAAGGCTTTTGCCGATGGATGGCATACATGCAATTCAATCAACTTCAAGGATATCGAAGCCGAAGAGGGTTGGCAGCAGCATGTGATAGATCTCGGACAGTTCATGAACTATGGTTATGTGACACTGCGATTCCTCGGTAAGACCGACAGTAAACGTCCACTCTATATCGACAATGTAAGAGTAATGGATTCCGATCTGCCGGAATCGGGAGTTGATGGTATACTCATCGATACATGTGATGACGTGATTTACTTTGACTTGAACGGTAGCCGCGTGAAGAATCCGCAGAAAGGTTCGGTTTATGTGCTTCGTCACGCTGACGGCCATACAGAAAAAGTGATTTTCTGATTCTGATATTGTCAGGCTATCCAGTCGGAAGGGGAGGGTGTTATGTAGACACTCTCCCCTTTGACGTGGTGCGGAAATATTGAATATGTCTTAAAACAAGTATTTTGATGTCTTGAATTATGAATCAGGACAAAAACGGGCATTGAATATTTGTCCTTGCGGATGGTAACCAGTAATTTTGCAGCGCAATGTGAATTATTTGGTTCCCTTTAAAGAAGAGTACAGTATTTGCCCTATTATTTATAGATTGATTGACGTATCTGCAATTTTATATCACACGAAGATTTTTGATTTACATAAGGGGAGCCTGAGAAATCCGGGCAATCCGTGCGGATAGACCGGACAGACGGAGCTGTTCCGTAAATAGTTTATGGTAATGGCACACTCGGTTGACATTATCTAAAATATGACGGAGCCGTGAACGTTGATTAATGGGAGGAGCCTTGGTGGCCTCTCCCATTATTTATATCAACTCTTTAAAGTTATGATTGGAGCATTCTGGATTTGTGTGTTCATGGTGGTGGTGGGAATTGTCCTATATATAGGAGAACTTCGCTGGCGGCGTAAGAATAAGGCGCGGGGTGCCGGCGATGTGGCAAGTGGTGCCCCCGGCTCAGGCGATGCTTCCGGAAGTTCCGGAGCCGGTACTGTGGGTATAGACAATAATAGTGCCGGTTCAGGTGTGGATTATGGAGCCGTATCCGGTGATGCGGGTTCTGGCTCGGACGGAGAAGCGGGTACTGATGCGGCGGGAGAGGAGTGCTGCGGGTTGCACCTTGTCTGCGAGAAAGACTCACTTTCGCCCATGAGCGATGACATACTATATTATGACGATGAGGAGCTCGACCGATTTATAGGACGTTCCCCTGATTCATATTCTGCCGAGGAAGAGGAGGAATTTCGCGATGTGCTGATGACTCTGCGCCCTGAAGACGTGGCCGGATGGGCGAGAAGTGTCACCCAAAGGCATCTCGAATTGCCCCCGGACGTGCGAGACGAACTGCTTTTACTCGTAAATGAGCAGAGAAATTCACATCAATGACGGGGATAATTATAGGTTGAAACGGAAAAAATTGTCCCGGAAATGGAAAATTTGGCTCTCTGAACCGGGAAATTTTCATGGGGAATCGGGAAAAATCGTCTCGGAAATCGAAAATTTGGCCTTTTGAACAGGGAAATTTTCATGGAGAATCGAAAAAATCACCTAAAGATTCGGGAAAAACTCGTGATGAATTGAAAAATTTCGGGTGAACCGCGATGAAATTTCAAGTTTTGAAGTCTTGAATTAACAAATCGAAATATATTTTAACATTTATTGATTTAATTGAGTTTCAACAAGATGTACGGATAAGGGTGGCGATTTTGAAAAAATCTTCGAACAAAATTTGCACACGGCGGTTTTTTGCACTAATTTTGCAAACGCAAATCGGAAATGACAACGCCGAAAGCTAAGCCGAAAGGCTGAGTGGGAAAGCGAAACCGATGAGCAAGAGAACATTGAAATATTGCTACAAGACAAAGCAGCGAAAGTTGTTTTAGAGTACAGGGACATAACAAAAGATGTCCCGTCAATCCTAAACGATTCAAGAAGGAATTCTGAACCGACAAACAAAATCTAAAGAAGATATATAGAAATATATAACTAACAGCGGAGAGTTTGATCCTGGCTCAGGAT
>CAJTQV010000035.1 GCA_910578385.1 uncultured Muribaculaceae bacterium
ACATAAAGCGGAATTCTAATGGTCAGACTGGGCGGGGCGGCGTTGGCGGACGGCTTCGTACATCATTACGCCGGCGGCTACCGAGACGTTGAGCGAGCCTATGTTGCCGAGCATCGGGATGGCTACCAACTCGTCGCAGAGGCGGAGCACTTCGTTGGAGATGCCTACGTCCTCGCTCCCCATTACTATGGCTACGGGCACGGTGTAGTCGGCCTCGGTGTAATCGCGGGCTGCCTTCTCCGAGGCGGCCACAACCTTCACCCCGCTGTCTTTCAGCATACGTACCGCCGAAACCAAGTCGCGCTCACGGCACACGGGCACGTAGAAGAGTCCTCCCGCAGAGGTCTTGACAGCATCGGGTGTTACAGAGACACTGTTGCGCTCCGGTATGATGATGCCGTTCACGCCGGAACAGTCGGCGGTACGGCCTATGGCTCCGAAATTTCGTGTGTCGGTCAGACCGTCGAGCACGAGCAGGAAAGGGTTTGTACCCTCCTCGTAGAGAGTTGGCAGCAGGTTTTCGAGCTTGTGGTAGATGATGGGCGACATCATGGCAATCACTCCCTGATGGTTCTTCATCGTGATGCGGTTCAACCGCTCCTGGGGCACACGCTGCACGAGCACGTCGTACTCCTTGAGCTTCGCGAAAAGCTCGCGCGCCAAGTCGCCCCCGAGGTCCTTGCGGATCAAAACCTTGTCGATACTTTTACCTGATTCGAGAGCTTCGATGACCGCTCTGATTCCAAATATATATTCTGTCTGATTGGGTTTCATTTCTGTGATTGAATTTAAAATGACTTGTAGGGTCTATGGGTCTTATAGGTCTTATAAGGCTTATAAGGCTTATAAGGCTTATAGGGCTTATGGGGCTTATAGGTCTTATAGGGCTTATAGGGCTTATAGGACCTATAGGGCTTATGGGCCTTATGGGCCCTACACGTTGGCGCTCAGGAGCGCTCTTGCAGCCGAAAGCGCGGCCTCTGATACCTCGCTGCCTGAAATCATGGCGGCGAGCTCGCGGATACGGTCATCGACCGTGAGCTGGCGCACATGCGTGACGGTGCGCGTGTCGCCATCCTGCTTGTAGACCTTGAAGTGCATGTCACCCTTGGCGGCCACCTGCGGGAGGTGCGTTATGACTATCACCTGCATGTTCTGCGCCACATCGTGCATCATACTGCCCATCTTGTCGGCAATCTCTCCCGAGACTCCCGTATCGACCTCATCGAAGATGATGGTCGGAAGATTGATGTGTCCGGCGAGAATTGATTTCAGGCTGAGCATCATGCGGGCTATCTCACCGCCCGAGGCTATGTCGCCGATCGGTTTCGGCTGTCCGTTCTTGTTGAAGGAGCAGAGGAAATCCACTTCATCCTGGCCGGTGGCGGTAAGTTTGCGCGTGCTGACACGAGCCTCGAAATTAATATTGGCAAGACCGAGCGGACGCGCTGTGTCGCACAGCTTGCGCGAGAAATTTTCCGCGCTCTTCACACGCGTAGCCGTCAGCTGATCAGCCTTCTGTTTCAATTCATGTGCCAGTCTGCGCGCCTCGCGCTCCATCTCCGGAATCTCGTCATCACCCAGCGACACTTCCGACACTTGCCGGCGAATGTCGGCATGGAGCGCGGCGAGTTCGTCTGCATCCTTTACGCGGAAACGCTTCACAGTCTCGTAATAGAGGTTCATGCGATCGGAAAGACGGGCGAGAGCGGCGGGGTCGGTGTCTATACGCGAATTGTAGTCATCGACCGTCTCATAAATATCTTTTGCCTCGACAATCAGCGCACGGAGACGCGCCGTGATTCCGGAAGCGGCATCGGAAAACGAGCTGTCGGCAGGTTCATTCTCCCCATCACCTTCAGTTTCACTTCCGAGCAGATTGAAGTCAATCTTGTCGGCCAGTCCCGAAGCCTCGGCAAGCATGGACTGCACTCCCCTGTCGCTGTCGCCGAGCATCGAGGCGAGCATGGAGAGCCGGCCTTTTATCTCGTCGGCATCGGACAGCACCTCGAAACGACGTTCTATCTCTTTCAGCTCTCCGGCTTTCGGGTTGAGTTTGTCGAGCTGTTCAAGCTGGAACTGCAGGAACTCGATATTCTCGGCCGAGCGGGCCAACAGTTCCTTGCGGGTCTTGATACGGCGGCGCACCTCGACATAATCGTTGAAGAGCGACAGGTATTCGGCACGCAGTTCATCGTTGCCTGCCATAGCGTCGATTATGCGCAGACGCTCCGAGGGGTCGTTGATCTTCGCGTTGGCGTGCTGGGAGTGTATATCTATCAGCCGGGGCACAATCACGGCAAGAGTCTGGAGCGTGACCGAAGTATCGTTGACAAACACCTTGGAGCGGCCCGAAGCCGTGAGCTCGCGGCGGATTGTCATCTCCGACACACCGTCGGCACCGGCCACCCAGTCGATACCCTTCTCCTCGAAAAAGGGAATCAGTTCCTCATCGACATCAGTAAACAGAGCCTCTACCACCGACTTGGAACCGCCGTCGGAAATGACCTTCGTGTCGGCGCGTCCCCCCATCACGAGCGAGAGCGCACCGAGCATTATCGACTTTCCGGCACCGGTCTCGCCGGTTATGATTGTCAGACCCGGACCGAATTCGAGGTCGAGGTGTTCAATCAGAGCGTAATTTCGTATGATCAGATTCTTGAGCATGGCTTATATCCGGCTTCTACTTCCCGGTGTCAGAGATGTCAACTTCAAATGGTATCTGGTTTCTATTTCAATTCCCGGCTCGGCGTCAATTCGTGTCGGGGTTCTTGATCTTGTCGAGACGCTGCGACTCGGTGGGATATATCGGCTGCAACAGGTCGTAGACATCCTTGCGCTCCGTCTCGGGAGCCTTGGAGTAGACGTTGACCAGCTCGTCGAGTTTCGAGTCGCGGAATATCGACAGCGCGACCGACATGGGCGCGTTGTCGTAGATTGTCTTGATTTCCTTGAGCGACTCGGTTATGACACCCCTCCCCTTGTCGGGGCTGGTGACCATCTCGTCGAGTCCCTTACGGTGATAATTATAGAGAAGGTTGCGTATGCCCGAAGTGTTGCCGTCGGTATAGCTGCTGAGCACGGCGGCACGGTTTTTCGTGTCCTCGAATGTGCGCCATCCGATCTCGCCGCTCGACTGCTGTTGCTGCACGATGGTCTGCGCACGCTCGTAGAAGCGTTCTCCACCCTTGGGCGAGAAAGAGTCGAAGTCAAGAGCGAGAAAGAGGTTGGCGTAGAAGTCGAGAATCGCGGTGAGGTTGTTCTCGGGCTGAGTCTCATTATAGGTCAGCGGATCACCCTCGCGGTAGTCGAACTCCACGCGCGTATCCTTGAAATTGAAGAGCGTGGTGGTGTACGTGCTGTTGTAGACGGGGCGTATGAGCTGCAACTGAAGGTCACACTTCATGCGGTCGTCGTTGTACTCGCCGACCGTGAGATAGACCGTACACTCAATCTTCTCCATGGCCGAGAAAGTCGCGTCGGAAAACTTAGTCTCGTTCATGTAGGTGGTGATCTGCTCCTTCAGGGTCTCGAACACGCTCTTGTTCGTGCCCTCGATCTGCTGGGCGTTCACCTCCACATTGCAACGGAACTCCTGGGCCGAGGCGGCTGAGGCCACTCCGGCGAGCATTCCGGCTGCTGCTAATATTCTTGCTGACTTTCTCATAATTTTTCTTTCTTTTTAAGGTGTGTCGGACCTGTCGGACTCGTCAGACTTGTCGGACTTGTCTGACTTGTCAGAGCTGGATTGCGTCGATGATGTCGGCGGCTACCTCGCGCTTGGACTTCAGCGGATAGGATTTCTCTGCCTCGCGGGTGACTATCGTCACCTTGTTGGTATCGGTGCGAAATCCTGCACCTTTGTCGCGCAGAGAGTTGAGAACTATCATGTCGAGGTGCTTGCGCTCCAGTTTCGACCGGGAGTTCGAAAGCTCGTTGTCGGTCTCAAGCGCGAAGCCCACGAAGAATTGTCCGGGACGTTTCGCCGCGCCGCATTCAGCCGCTATGTCGGGATTCTTCACCAGCTCCAGCGTCATGTTGTCGCGCTTCTCACGCTTGATCTTGGAACCGGCCGTTGTCTCAGGGCGATAGTCCGCTACCGCTGCCGAGAAAATTCCTATGTCGGCATCGGCGAACTCGCGCAGGGCGGCATCGCGCATCTCCACGGCCGACTCTACATCTATGCGGCGTATGCGTGGCGACTTGACATCGAGTGCTACAGGACCCGCAATAAGAGCGACCTCGGCTCCGCGTGCCGCGCATTCCTCGGCAAGCGCGAATCCCATCTTTCCGCTCGAATAGTTCCCTATAAAACGCACAGGGTCTATGCGTTCGTATGTCGGGCCGGCGGTGATCGCCACTTTCTTGCCTGACAGCGAACCGGCGCGGCCGAAGTATTCGCGGATACGCTCCACGATGTTCTCCGGCTCCTCCATGCGTCCTTTCCCGACAAGGTGCGAGGCCAGCTCGCCCGACGCGGGATAGATTATCTCCACGCCGTCGGCTTCGAGGGTGGCAATGTTGCGCTGCGTCGAGGGGTGCGCCCACATGTCGAGGTCCATCGCCGGTGCAACCATCACATGTTCCTTGGCCGAGAGATAGGTGGTGACAAGCATGTTGTCGGCCACGCCGTTTGCCATCTTTCCGATGGTCGAGGCCGTGGCAGGCGCAATCACCATCAGGTCAGCCCAGATGCCGAGGTCCACATGGCTGTGCCACTCGCCCGAATTGGCCGTGAAGAACTCGCTGACCACCGGCTTGCCGCTGAGAGCCGAGAGAGTGACCGGAGTGATGAACTCCTTTCCGTTGGGGGTGATGACCACCTGCACCTCGGCTCCCTGCTTGACGAGCAACCGCAGAAGATGAGCCGATTTATAGGCAGCTATGCCGCCGCTGATTCCGAGTACTATATGCTTTCCCTTCACCGCGGTTCTCAGATAAGTGTTTTCTTGGGAGGATAAACCTCGTAGTAGAGTCCGGTGAGAACATCCTTGGTGTTCTTCGGGAAGTCACCCTGCATGATCCAGCTGTAGAAGGAGCGTTCCTTGCGGAAAACCTCTTTCACGGGCTGACCCTTGTGCTTGCCGAAGTTGAAGACAGGCACGTCGTTGTCGTTGAGCACGATGCGGGCAGCGAGGTCAACGGCGCGTCCCGAACGCGAGAACTCCGACAGTTTCTCGACGTCGTTCTCAAGCGTGTCGTAACGTTCGAGCTGGCCGAGAAGCACCTCATAGGTAGCACGGGTATCGGCCAGGGCACTGTGCGCGTCGGTCAGATCCTTGCCGCAGTAGAAGCGGTAGGCCGCAATCAGGGTGCGCTGCTCCATCTTGTGGAAGATGTTCTGCACGTCGACAAAACGGCGGTCAGCCACCTGGAAGTTGATTCCGGCGCGCGCGAACTCCTCGATGAGCAGAGGCACATCGAACTTGTTGCTGTTGTAGCCGGCAATGTCGCAGTCGCGCAGCTGCTCGTTGAGCGAGTTGGCAATCTGGCGGAAAGTCGGGGCATCCTTCACATCCTCGTCGGTGATGTGGTGGATTGCGGTGCTCTCCTCGGGTATGTGCATCTCCGGGTTGATACGGCGGCATTTCTCCTCCTCCGTGCCATCGGGATTGACCTTGATATAACTCAGCTCGACTATGCGGTCGCGGGTTATGCTCGTACCGGTGGTCTCAAGGTCGAAGAAGACCAGCGGTCGTTTAAGATTCAGTTTCATATTACCTGCATGGGCATTTGGATTGTGACAAGCTCCTCACCCTCTTTCGGCTCAAGGCCCGAGTAGAGGCCGGGACGGGCGGGGTCGGAGAGACGGAGCAGGATGTTCTCGTCCTGCATGTTCGAGAGAATCTCCACCATGAACACGCCGTTGAACCCGACAACCATGCTGTTGCCCTCGTACTCGCAGGTGAGGCGTTCCTCGGCCGATGTGCCGTAGTCAAGGTCCTGTGCCGACAGAATCACCTCGCCGGGCTGAAGGTTCATCACCACAAGGCTCGACGACTTGGGCGCGAAGAGGTTGATGCGGCGCAGAGCGTTGATGAGCGAAGCGCGGTCGGCCACGAGCGAGAAGGGATTCTCGGTGGGAATCACACGGTTGTAATTGGGATAGTTGCCGTTGATGAAGACGGAGTAGAGGAAATAGTCGCCAAACTCGAAGAGTCCACCCTTCGAGTCGAACGATATGCGGATATCATATTCATCCTTCGGCAGAAGCGAGCGGAGAATGTTGGAAGTCTTGCCCGGCAGGATGAACGAGGCCGTCATGCCCGGAGCCTTCTCGCTGTTGACATACTTCACGAGCTTGTGGGTATCGGAACTTACGAAAGTCACGTCGCCCTCGTGGATGTCCCAGTAGATACCGGTCATGACCGGACGCGAAGTCTCGGTGCTGACGGCAAACCAAGTGTTCTCCAGACCGCGGAGCACCATGCGCGACGGCAACTCAAGGCGGAGATGGTCGGCCGGAAGCTCACGGCAGAGCGGATAGTCGTTGGCATCAACACCCATGAAGCTGAAGTGACCGTTGAGGAAGCGGAGATCAATCTCCTTGGTCTCGTCGTTGATATAGAACTGGAGCGGCTGGTTGTCGATCTCCTTGGTGATCTCAAGCAGACGCTTGGCGGGAACCGCGATGGCACCCTCTCCCTCTACATCCATTATCGCGACATAGGCGGTGAGTACATTCTCGGAGTCGCTGCCCGTGATGCTCAGACGGTCGCCCTCGATACGCAACAGGAAGTTGTCGAGAATCTTGATGGTATTCTTGGAACTGATGACCTTGCTGACAGCCTGCAACTGCTGCTGAAAAGCCTTTCCTTCTACATTAAATCTCATGGGTATATGCTTATTGTATTGATATTCAACAGTATAGTATTCCGACCACGCACCCTGCCCGAATCAGGCGGATGTCTGCGTGGCCGCAACATGCAAATATAACAAATTAATTCGGAAATGGCAAGACCACTGTCGGCTCAAAAATTTAAAAATTCGGTGAATCAACCGAAAATTGATTTTATGCGTCCCCAGACAGTCTTCTTCTTGCTGAGGTCGCGGCCCACATAGCGCGGGTCGGGTATATCGTCAAGCCGCAACGCCTCTGGGTCGATGGCCTTGACTCGCTCAACTATCGATGCAATCGCGGGCGACAGAGGAGCGGCCTCGCGCGGCGCACGTATGCCTATCTCCTCCCCTCTCGGCGGCTTCTTCTCCCATTTGCCGGCCTCTTTTACGGTCATGTACTCGCGGTCTGTGATGTAGACCTCGGCATATGTGTTGACGTAAATCGGGTCATCCTTGTGGAAAATCTCGCGCAGGTTGCGGCCGCGGCCGTTCGACTCGATGTTGAACGACATCCACGTGACGTTGTCGGCATAGACGGCATCGTTCTCGGTCCGGTCAAAGAGATATTTCATGGTGAATTTCGTGAACTCCACCTTGTTGCCGAAGTATTCGAACAGTTCCGGCACCCAGACGCGGTTGGCGCGGTCGGCGAGCAGGTCGAGGTCGAGGTGTATGATGTCGTCGTTGCGGCGCCATATGGTGGCTGCGCTATATTTGCCGTAGGTCGTATCGGTTGCCTCGCGGTTGTTGCGCAACGCCGCCGGGATGGGCTGCGAGCTCACTATGTCAACCCAGTCGGACCATGAATAGTGCTGACGGAAATGGTCGCTGACGCTGTCGAGCCCGTCGGCGTTGGTGAAATGGTAATAGGAGCGCGATGCGAGCAACCGGGGGCTTGTCCAGCCCTCGTAACCTTTTGTGCGCCGCATGGGCACCATGAAGTCAACGGTCTTCTCGCGGAAGAGAAGCACGGTGTCGGAATAGGTGGAGAGCGTGGAATACTCGCGCACGTAGCCGATCAGATGCAGTACCTGATGCTTCTTCGACTCCACAATCACCTCCGGCAGCTCCGCCACCCTCTCCGGAAACGGTATCGAGTCAATCACACCCGTGCGCCGGTTCTGAGGTGTCAGATTGATGGTATAGGCAGACGACACCGAAGCCAATACAGCCGCGACTGAAATAAAAACGGAAACACGAGTGAGAAAAATCTGTCGGTTATTCATAAGTCTTGATGTTATTCCCGGTTACCTCTTGATAACGGCAGTCTGCGAGATAATGTGACATACCTTATGCACAAAACTAATCCAAATTATCAAAACCACCAAGCCTTACACCCCAACATAACATATATTAATCAACTGTAACATAAATTAAGAGACCACACCCGACCTAACTCAAAATCCCGGTTTATCTGACAGATGTCAGGCGTTAGGTTTTAGAAGCCCAGGGTAG
>CAJTQV010000036.1 GCA_910578385.1 uncultured Muribaculaceae bacterium
CCAAAATCGGCGAATCCGTAATGAATACCCGCGTCTTTAATTTCTGTGGCTGAATTGGCATTGATAAGGAATTGCACCCGCGGCATATCTGCCGGAATGTCAAACTCTCCGACGAATATTCCATCTCCGTCAGGATCTGTCATTTTCAAATCTGTCCCCCCTAAGTAAGGTTGTGTCCAGGGCTTTTTCTGAAAAGTTCCTACGATATAGAGCGCTTCAGGCACAGATACAGCTGCTTCGGCAACCGTAGCAAATGCAGCAACCAAACACATCAGAAATAGTAATTTTTTCATAAGATGGAATTTTGTCATTAAATATGCCACCACTTTCATCTGATTACCAAACACATATAATTATACGCAGACAAAAACAGTGGAATTACGACGATATTGTCAGTGCAAACTTATGTATAAAATTTGATATATGCAACTGCAAACTGCCGGTTTATCCGTCAGTTTTTAGGCGTTAGGGGTTAGATTTTAAGTTGGCACAGCCTCTTGTTTATTCGGGGTCAGATAGGGCCCGGTCAGGCTGCGTGGTCAGAAGCACTGGCCGGACGGGAGTATGGCTTGTTTCACATATCTATAGCAATGGCGAGCCTGTCATAAAACCGCGACCGCCATATCATTCTACAAGAACTTTTCGGGTCTTAGAACCTTTGCGAACGATGTAAATTCCACGGGTGATGGAGGTCACGCGAACTCCATGAAGATTAAAATATTCCTCTGGGGCATTATCTGCGTCATCCACACCTGTTTCCTCAACTCCCCCACCATCCAGAAGTCTCCGTGATACTGTGACATCTCCTGTCACAAGTTCAAAATAAACATCCATCTCACCTATTCCGGGAAATCTACAAGAGAAAGGTGTGCCACCTTTTTCTAAAGCTAAATGTTGTTCTCGATAAGAATAACCCCATTCATCATCCGGCACATCGCTCAGGTGTGAGTCCTCTGACAGGCCATAACAATTTTCCTGAGCCGGATAAAGGTTGTTTTCAGTCGACAATATGACCGTACATTCCCTTCCCTCTACACTCTTTTCAACTTTCATGGAATATTCAGGCGCATTTATCTCCTGAATCTTCCTATTTCCACCATCAGTTTCAGTGATAAGGTATATCGGTTTATCTGAGAATGGAGATTCCGGTGCATCTTCCGACCAGACTGAAACGACGGAATCCCAGTGATCCTCCCAGAGAAAAACGGGATTAACGTTCATGGTGCCACCTTTCCAATTCGTAATTGAAAACGGTCCGTCCCAACCATGTTCTACCAATTCCCCAGGTTCGATACGAAGTTGCTTAACACCCACCTCATGGACATTCGTGACCGGATTATGCCAATTGGTCAACCAGAATTTATCCTGATTTACCCAATAGCGGCTGACACCATCACTCGACACAGTGTATATCTTAAATTCATTTGCTTCTGCCGGCACCTCGACCTTTCCTTTGAAAGTAATTCCGAATGGCCCCAAAATAGGCTCACCTAACGCCAAGGCACCATTATCTTTATTACCTTTCGGCACACGCCATGAATTGAAGTCTCCTATCAACCACGCTTCAGCAGGATAATCAGGATGATTGGGCTGGTTGGATCCTTTGAAAGTAACTGTCATATTGTTCCAGTCAACTTTTATTTTAAGTGTACCACCCTGCCAATTTGAAAAATAAAACAACTCCCCAGATCCTTCAGGATTAAAATTGTTAATGATTTTGTCAATATTAACAGTAAAATCAATATCATCGTACAATGGGAAATCAATGTAGCCAATGCCAAAATCGGCGAATCCGTAATGAATACCCGCGTCTTTAATTTCTGTGGCTGAATTGGCATTGATAAGGAATTGCACCCGCGGCATATCTGCCGGAATGTCAAACTCTCCGACGAATATTCCATCTCCGTCAGGATCTGTCATTTTCAAATCTGTTCCCCCTAAGTAAGGTTGTGTCCAGGGCTTTTTCTGAAAAGCTCCTACGATATAGAGCGCTTCAGGCACAGATACAGCTGCTTCGGCAACCGTAGCAAATGCAGCAACCAAACACATCAGAAATAGTAATTTTTTCATAAGATGGAATTTTGTCATTAAATATGCCACCATTTTCATCTGATTACCAAGCACATATAATTATACGCAGACAAAAACAGTGGAATTACGACGATATTGTCAGTGCAAACTTATGTATAAAATTTGATATATGCAACTGCAAACTGCCGGTTTATCCGTCAGTTTTTAGGCGTTAGGGGTTAGATTTTAAGTT
>CAJTQV010000037.1 GCA_910578385.1 uncultured Muribaculaceae bacterium
CGCTGCACGAGACGCAACACCTCGTCATCAGCCAACCGTCCCTCGGCTTCAAGCTCATGGTGGGGCGCGATAAGCAATCTCGGCGACATGATGGCCGACGTGCTGATAGCCAACCGTGCGTTCATCAACAACCTCACCACCCGCGAGGTTGTCTTTGTCAACTCATCCGGCAACATCGTGGGACGCGTCGGAAGCCCGCTGCCCGGCAACGGCGCGGTCATGTACACCGGACAGCTGGATCAGGACAATGTGCAGACCGACAACGCCACCTACCTGCTCGACGTTACCGGATACACACGCTACGGACAGTTCGCCCAAAGCCACGTGCGCATATGGCCTGACTACGGCTCGACCGGAGGAGCGAGGATATGCGCGTACACCGCCGGAGGAACCGCAGACGGAAAGGAGGTCGTGGCAATCGACGGCACCGCCCACGAGATAGGGGGCGCATACGGCATCGTCAACACCATATCGCGCACCCTGACCGCGCTGTCGTTCACCTCCGACAAGACCTATCCCTATCCCGGCAAGTTGGAGCTTCCCGCAAAAGTAACGGCCACACTCCGCATGACCGTACCCGTCACACTCATGTGTACCTCACGCAAGGAGACCACGGGTACAGGTACCGGACTTGTCAGACAGAGCCAGTGCCGGGGAAAGTTCCGGATATTCAGGAACGGCGTGTTATGGAAGGAATACACCACAAGCTGGTGCGCGAGCACATCCATATCGCAAGGGGAGGACACGTCCGACGCGAGACTTGACCAGGCCATCGTGATAGACGTGTCGCTCACCGAGGCTGGTACATACACGTTCGAGGCCGAATCTGAACTGACAGACATGGGACTCGACCCGGTGACGGGAATCCGTCATTCGGCCACCGTCTCGTTCGGCGCGACAGAGGTCAACATCAAGGCCGGATCCGACCCCAAGGCGTTCCTGGGCGCGAACGGACTTCTTGTTTCGAACTCCACGCAGGACTACTTCAAGGCCGGAATCGACAACGGCACGTTCGGCATGGAGATTTCAACCGGGCAGCAGTCCGGACTCCGCGTGACCGAGGCCGAGGGAGTGAGGATGAAAGGCAAGACCGGCGCATACGACGTGGAGCCGTTCCCCGCGACCGTCGGCTACGTGACCGATGCGAACACCTGCTTCCGCGACAGGCTCGGAGTGTCGGTATATGTCACCGACGGCGATCACACCATGAACCTGCCGACAGGAGCGGCCTCGAAGTTCGGACGGCTTACCGTAACGACATTCTCAGCGAGCAATATCCTTCAGGAGTTCCACACGTTCTCGCACCCGATGCAGATATGGACTCGCATAAAGCTCAGCGGGACATGGAGAGGATGGACACAAATTGTATAACACCAGTATTGAGATTAATAAAAAAGCTAACACATGGCCGAGTCAAATGACAGACAAGGCCATGTGTTCATTTTTATAACTGTATAGAACGTATCTTATAACTTCGCAATTTTCATTACGGCATTTGATTCTTAGTTATCGTAAACCACATTGCAACCAAACATCAGAACCAATTCCCATAAATCAGCTCGATCTTCCGGCACTACGTCAACAATAACCATTTCACTCGGACCTAAAAAATGATGACAAATCTCCCCATCCATCTCAGGCTTCTCTTCATGCTTAAAATCCGGATACTTAGCCACTAATTTTTGCAAAATCTGAGCCCGAAGATGCTCTATATTTTCCCATGGCTGATGTTTGACGGACAAAAACATCATACCAACCTCTTTCCGATCATCTTCTTGGCCATCCTGAACATATAAGGATATCTGCGCATCATATCCCGCGAACAAACCCGCAAATTGCCATGCAGATTCACTTGCTCCTATATATTTATATCCTTTTTCCTCCAATGCAATGCCTACTGCATCCGCGTTAGACCCGCACAAGTCTACCCCAAGGAAATCCATCGCACGTGCGCTCGCACAAAACAAGAACACACTCAATAAGGTGATTACAAAACCTTTTTTAAGATATCTCATTATATTTTTTAACTCTAAAATGAGACCCACATTTCCGTATAAATAGGAAATACAGTCTTTTAATTCACAATGTAATTTATATTTATCCCGATCGAGGGAGATATCAGAGCGACAAGTTCTTTCTGACATCTCTCCGGAGACAAAGATAGTCGTTTTATCCCGCT
>CAJTQV010000038.1 GCA_910578385.1 uncultured Muribaculaceae bacterium
GGGTTGCGCCACACCTTGTTATATACAGTGCCTCTCGCGGCGCGTAAGTTGGTCAGTAAACTCATCGTTTGGTTGTGATTATATCCTTGTTCTCAATAATTGTGAAGCCCTCGATGATGAAGCCGTTGGGGTTGTCGTCGGAACGTGACACGTTGGAAAGGCGGCATCTGGTAAGCAACGATCTTTCGGTCACGTTGCTCTCGCGGATAATCATCTGCCGGGCATAGGTGGTTGCCGAATACGGGTAGGTGTTGAAATCGCACACCACGCTGTCAACCTGCACCACCTGATTGATATTCCCCGCGATTATGCGGTTGTAGTAACCTTTCTCCGAAAAGTCGGTGTAGTAATTGTAAGCCGACTTGTCGCTGAGTATCAGCGCACGGTTGATGTTGTGCTCTATCGCCGACTTGTCGGGCGAAAGGTTGAAGAACAGTTCATGGAAACGTCGGACGTGTTCGCGGGCTTCGGCGGGGCGGTTCTGCTTCATATCCTGCGACAAGGCAAGCATAAGCGACTTGCCGTTGTCAAGGACATAGATTTTTTCTCGCTGCTTCTCGGCGAAATTGAAAACCGAAATCAGAGCCACCGACACCACCACGGCACACATCGCCACGAATATTATCCCGAACAGACGTATCTGACGGAATGATGACTCTATGTTTCTAAGTGATTTGAACTCCATTTAATTGTGGTTAGAATACTGTTTGAAAATTATTTGAGCAATTTACCGGCTCGACCTGCCACATTTCCGGCTACCGCACCTCCGACACTGGCAGCACCTGAGCCTACCTGCATTGCGGTGTTGTTGACAGCACGGTTGTAGTTTCCGGCTCCTCCGGCTTGGATAATCCAGCCCGCTACCGTCGGGATAGTGAAATAGCCGATAATGCCGATTATCATAAAGACGGTATATGCTGTGTTTGAGCCGTCTAAGTCGATATTGGGGTTGTTTGTCAACTCCGAAATGTCGTTCTGGAGCATCAACACCTGTATCTTGGCAAGTATGGTGCTGAACAGGTCTGCGACCGGAAGCCATAGATATGTCTGGATGTATCGGCAGATCCATTGTGTCAGCGTTGACTGAAAACCGTCCCACACTGAGAGGGCAAAGGCAATCGGGCCGAGAATGGCGAGAACTATTAGGAAGAAAGTCCTTATCGTGTCGATTGTCAGCGACGCAGCCTGAAAGAGCATTTCCAGCAATTCACGGAAGAAATTCTGAATGGCTTTCTTGACCTTATACATTCCACGCTCGATATACATTCCGGCGGCTGTGCCTATCTCGGTCACGCCCAATTCATCAATCTGCCTGTCAAACTCGGCATCATCGACGAGGTACGCCGTGGATGGGTCATTCATCATCGCTTCATGCTCCAACCTGTCTTTTTCCTCGCGGTACTTCTTCATGTCGAGGGTCTGGCCCTCCAACATTGAAGCCGTACCCTGAACAATCGGCGACATCACATTATTGATAGTGCCCAAAACGACAGTCGGAAAGAACATGATGCAGAAGCCAATCACGAAAGGACGGAGCAACGGGAACACATCAATCGGTTCGGCTCTTGCCAGTGACTGCCATATACGGTAGGCGACGTAGAACAGCGCACCGAGTCCGGCGATACCTTGTGCCACTCCTGCCATGTCGCCACACAAGGGCATCATCTCATCATAGAGCGACCGCAGAATGGAGTGGAGATTTGAAAAATCTATCGCGCAAAGCATAACTTACCAGTATTTTTCTGAGCCGTCACCGTAGAGAGCCACCACACGCTCTGTATCTGCTTTCTTTTTGGCGCGGAGATATGACACGCTGATATTCTTATTGGTGTAGTATGCCGTGAGGTTCTTCAACCGCTTCATCTCCTTGTAGCAATCATCGACCACGTCCATACGATCCTTGTCGGTCATGGAGAGTGTCGTGATGTTCACTACCTGCTTCAAGTCGCTCAGCACACCGTTGGCATCTTCGAGTATCCTTGTGTAGCCGGAGGCGATGGCCGACAGTTCCGCAGATGTGAAATTGGGGTCAGTGAGCATCTTCTGGAAATTGTTGACATAATAACC
>CAJTQV010000039.1:0-852 GCA_910578385.1 uncultured Muribaculaceae bacterium
TCGGGTATGTGTCCCGTCCGTCACTGTCGTTGAAGTCTATTGTCTGTCCGTACGATATGTCTTTCCACTCGGTCTTCCCGTCTTTCCATGCGATGCTGTACTGTATCCTCTCCACCGTATTCGCGAGTATGAGCGGCGGCTGGGGTATCGTAAGCTCCGTCCGCTGGTCTCCCTCTATGCGGAAGCAGCGCACGTTGACAGAGGCTGTTCCCCCGGGCAGTGTGCCGTCGGCGTTGCAGCGTATCACCCCGGGGCTGACCTGCCACTCGTAGGTGACGGCATCCTTGCCGAGCATCTCGCTCTCCGCCGGAGACCATGCCGCCGAGCTGCCTTCGGTGATGCAGAACTTGCGCAGCGACACGGTGTCGCCAGCTGACGTGTTGTCGATGATTTCAAGCAGCAGAAGCCGTGTATGCTCCGCCGTCAGCTCCTCCGGCGTGAACGTCACGCTGCCGCGCTTCCATGTCTCCGAACCGGCGAACGTTCCGGTGCAGTGCACCTGCGTCGCCGTGCTGTTGTCAGCGTCACGGAAGCGGAGGCCGAGGCGGAACTCACGGCTCGACCTGTAGTCGAAGCTCAGGGTGTATGTCCTGCCGTTGACGAAGCGCGACATGCCGCCCTCCACCATGTCCTGTATCCATGCGTATCCGGTGTGCTGTGCCGAAGCTGAGGTTATCGTGTCGGTGTACTCCACGAATCCGTCGGAGTTGGGTCTGACGGTCTTGTTGCAGTCTCCGGAGTTGTCCGTCCCCCATGAGGAGGGGAGGGTCTTTGTTCCGGTAAGCATGTTGGGGGAATAGGAGGAGCCGTCCTTGCCTGACTCGCCCGTGTCTCCCTTGTCGCCTTTCAGCA
>CAJTQV010000039.1:861-1770 GCA_910578385.1 uncultured Muribaculaceae bacterium
ATAGGAGGAGCCGTCCTTGCCTGACTCGCCCGTGTCTCCCTTGTCGCCTTTCAGCAGGGCGACGTCGCGGAACAGCACGCTCTGCGTGGCCGTCACCGCTGACGCTCCCGGCTTGGGCGTGTATGTGGCCGTTATGACAAGCGTCCGCTCCGAATATCCGGATATGAACTGCGGGTTGACCTGCACGTTGAGTGTGCCGGTGGTCTCGCTGTATCTCCCGATGCTGACCGCCCCCGCCGCAAGTGCGGCACCGTCTGCGGCGCGGCATGTCACGGTCATGCCAGGTGTGGCATCCACCACTCCCTGCATCGCGGTGAGCTGTATGACGCATGAATCAGCCGCACCATCCCCGCGATAGCCTATGTAGGTGTCGCCGAGCATGGTGTATGACAGCCGCAGGGGAGCGTCAACCTGCCTTATCACGCCGGAGAAGTAGACGTTGTTGAGGTAGGCCGAGTAGCCGGACATGTCCTCGCCGTTGAGCCTGAGGCCGGAGAGGTCGCCGAACTGCGACATGATGTTGTCCGCGTTCCAAGTCCACCCACTGACTCCGGCGAGGTAGCGGGTGTAGGTGCGTGTGCGGTATGCCGACTGCTGGCGTTCGGGGTGCAGGTAGTTGCCTTGCGCGTCTTTTGCGTCGTTGCCGTATGCCACGAAGTGCAGACCCTCCACCGGTTCCGCCGGATAGAACGAACGCGTGCGGACATGCAACCGCTCGTTGCGCTCGCCCTCCACCCCGTAGACGTAGAAGTAGAGCGTCCGGAAGCCGGCGAAGCGGAAGTTGCCGTTGTTATCGTCAGCGTCCTCGGTATGGTTGCCGTTCTCGTCAACCGCTCCCTCGCCGCCGGGTGTGCCGGTGCCGATGTTCAGCTCATTCCTGGAGTAATGCCAGATACCCATGCAGAAGTC
>CAJTQV010000040.1 GCA_910578385.1 uncultured Muribaculaceae bacterium
GTTTGGAATCAATCTCCACGCCGTCTGCTATCAGGGTGTAGATGTACATTCCTGCCGTAAGGGTATTGCCCTCTATGGTTATGTCCACATTGCCGCGCTCGGTGATGTTATTGCGGAGTTTCTGATTTCCGTTCAGGTCATAGACGCAGAGGAACGCGCTCGATACATCGTCGGGAAGCACGCAGCTCACCACTGTCGATGTGCGGAACGGATTTGGACGGTTCTGCGACAGGCTCGCCACTACGGCATCGTTCTCGACTGGAGTGTCTTCTTTCGAGCCGTTCCGAAGTGTCTCAATCATCTCAGCTTGCTCGCGGACCTGTCCCTGCAGGTTCTGCACCGCATCTACAAGAATCGCAATGAATCCGGTATAGTCTATGCTGAGCATACCTTCTGAATCCTCATACACGAGGTCCGGGTATACTTCACGTACATCTTGCGCGAGAAATCCGTATTGATGCTGCATTGAAGATGTCTTGCTCTTTTGCCTTCCGTCGTTTGCGGAATCATTTTCTTGGGTATTATAGGAGAGTATGTAACTGATGGGCACGATTTCTCCGAGATAATTCCCCATGTTCCCGAGAGGCTGTATGTCTGTTTTTGCGCGTGCATCGGATGTTGTCAGATACTTGGGCGCTGACACCGGAACATTGCTCTTGAGAGTGTTGCCTGTACCTGAAATTGAATATGACGTGGAATAATCAAGCACCGTGCTGCCGCCGCTGATGAAAGAGAAGCCTGTACCCGTGTAGAAATTCAGAGTTCCTTTTGATGATGATGATTGAATGGGATGCTCGATGAAGTTTAAACCGGTACCGAACGAGAGGCGCCCACCCGAAAAATTAGGCCCGATACCCCCTATTCTAAGATTGGAGGTTGTATCGGAGTTGGCTTTGTTGCTATCCTCTGTGAGCGAACCGAGGCGTACTTGGCCGGATTCAGTGACTTTCAGCTGGGCTGAGGCGCAGAGTGTCAAACTTGCTGCTGCGAGTAGAAAGTAGAGTTTTTTCATGTCTGTCTATTTTTAAGGTTAAACTTATATCTGATTTGTTGCTTTGTCCTGTCGTTTGCGATGACAAGTCTGAATTCTTTTCTATCACCCGTTCAAATTTGTTTGTAATATCTCTCTTTATCTTAAAAAATGTTGCTATTCGTTGGGATGATAAGGCAAAGATATTGATAATATTTTAAAATTGCAAATAATTTATAA
>CAJTQV010000041.1 GCA_910578385.1 uncultured Muribaculaceae bacterium
CGAGTGCCGGAACATCAAGCTGATGATTGCTCAGATCGGGAACCATTTGACGGAAGAAGTTGCTGACGCTCAACGAATCTTTCGGGAACTGGATCCCCTCATTCCATTCGGGCCAGATACCCATGCGCCAGATGTCGAACCAGAACATTTCGTCTGCAACCGGCTCGACCGTAACAATGGAGCTTGTGCGGGAAGCGTGTCCGCGACCGGGGAGGTCGAGAACATAAGTAGGATAACCCTCGGCAAGCAGGAGTGTTGCGAAACCGGGACGGTCATCAGGCGTAGTTTCCCAGCACACTCCGTCACCGCCATAACCATGCACGAATACTAATGGCATATTTTTAGCATTGGCAGGTATCTGGTAGCGGGCAAACGCATGATCGCAACGATAACTTTGTCCGGCTTGGTCTTGCTCAGCCCAGCCGACAAACGTGTCGGGGTTGAAAGTGCCAGGACGTTCAATCGTTGTACCCCCGACTGGGAACTGTCCTTGTTTTTTTATTACAATGCCTTCGGCAAAAGATGATGTTATTGCCATAGCTGATATTATTAGAGTTACTAACTTCCTCATTTGTTTACAATCTTGCGGATGGATTCTGTTTTTGACGGACCGATATTATACTCGATGATGTCTAAGAGCGAGTTTAATTGCGGTGTGGTGACTCCGAGATGACGGCATATACCGATGTGGCCGGTTGCCATCGGCTCGACTCCTCCGAGTGCGGTAAGCATGGAGACTGTTGCTATTTCACGGTCAGCATAAGGAAGCACACCCCGACCAAAGATATCTGCGAAAAGATGCTCTTTCAGGAAGCGGTTGATGCCGGGAGCAAAGTCCTCGTACCAAGGAGCAGGAGCGTCAACCGGTACTCCGGAAAGTTTACTCAAAGTTTCAGCACCTTGACCGTATTTAT
>CAJTQV010000042.1 GCA_910578385.1 uncultured Muribaculaceae bacterium
CAAACTGCGAAAATAGCTCAGTTGGTAGAGCACGACCTTGCCAAGGTCGGGGTCGCGGGTTCGAGTCCCGTTTTTCGCTCAAACCTCAAACGGTTTCCACGAGAGGAAGCCAACAGTTAAAATGTCTAGGTGGCGGAATTGGTAGACGCGCTACTTTGAGGGGGTAGTGGCCGTTTTGGCCGTGTGAGTTCGAGTCTCATCCTGGACACCAAATTAACTACTGCGATACCATTTCAATTGGTGGAGCACGGCCTTGCCCCAGGCCGGAAACGATGGGGTTGCGGGTTCGCCCCGTAAACAACTGCGAAAATAGCTCAGTTGGTAGAGCACGACCTTGCCAAGGTCGGGGTCGCGGGTTCGAGTCCCGTTTTTCGCTCAAAATCGCAAACTGCGAAAATAGCTCAGTTGGTAGAGCACGACCTTGCCAAGGTCGGGGTCGCGGGTTCGAGTCCCGTTTTTCGCTCAAACCTCAAACGGTTTCCACGAGAGGAAGCCAACAATAAAAATGTCTAGGTGGCGGAATTGGTAGACGCGCTACTTTGAGGGGGTAGTGGCCGTTTTGGTCGTGTGAGTTCGAGTCTCATCCTGGACACTTTCAAAACCGCAGGTAACACCAACCTGCGGTTTTCTTTTATACCTCCACCCTCCCCCACCCCGCATCACACGTTGATGTAAATTGAATTTGGTAATATGATGATATTTTTGTAATTTAGCAAGGAATAAAAAGATATGACGGATGGGAAAAGAGACTTTCATGAATCTGATGACCGAC